>NZ_JCAXEG010000050.1:0-2559 GCF_059758875.1 Streptomyces sp. GQ60
ACCAAAGCGGAGCAAGCTCAGTCCCTGTGCTCACGTTGTGCCGCGCCTTCTCAGGAGCGGGTGAAGCGATCCTGGCCGCGGGGACGCAGCGCGGCGCCCGCCGCCGTGAGGCGGCCTTCCGCGACCTGATCCTCACCTGGGCCGGCCAAGGCGGCCCCGAGCTCACCCGCTGGTTCGCCGCCGTCCTCAGGGAACGCGCAGGCCGCCCGGACATCATCGAGATGCCCCGTACTCCTGAACGAACGCTCCGCTCCCTCATCCCCTCCCTCACCGCCAGCCCGCCTGTGTCCGGTAAGCCCTCGCAGGCGGCTCTCGTCATGGCCGCCTGGACGGCGGCACACACCGATTACCAGACAGAGCGTCCGGCCTCAGCGCAGCTCCAACTCGCCCTGCCGCCCCGCATCGACGAGAACTCTTCGGGACCATGGCGACTGCGTACCGTCGGGTGTGCCGAGCCGGATGCCTTCCACCTTCGCATCGATGCGTTTCAGGGTCCCGGCGCGTTCGTCCAGCTGGGGGCGCCCATTGCCGCCTGCAGCCTCGACCTGCACCAGGGGGCCTTGCTGATCGCGGCCAGAGCCGGTTGGAGTGCGTCAGTGAGCTGACCCTCGCTACCCTCGCGCGGTGTCATCATCCGCTCATTCGGCTTCGTGGCGGGCCAGGCGCCGGCGGAGTTCGAGGTTCTCGCCCTGCGCGACTTCCAGGGCCCGGCGGAGCTGTGTGGCCCGGACCGTCCGCGGGTGACGCTCCGCCGGTCTGTTCGGCTGCAGTGTCATGGGCTTGTCGTACTCACGGCGCGGCCGATGAGTTTGTGGCTCCCGGCCGGTCCAAGCTCGTGACACCCCAGGAAAGGACACCGCCATGTCGGAGCTTCTCGTCGACTTCATCACCTCCCTCGACGGCCACGCGTCGGGGGAGGGATGGCCCGGGTTCTGGGGCCTCGAAGGCCCGGAGTACCTCGCGTGGCTCGGCGAGCAGCCCGAGGCCACCTACCTGATGGGAGCGAACACCTACCGCCTTATGTCTGGCTTCGCTGCAGGCCAGGTCCCCAACGGCCAAGACGAGTTCAGGCCCGAAGAAGAGGCGTCCGTCGACGAGCTCACGCAAGCGTCCAAGGTGGTGTTCTCCTCCTCGCTCGAGGAGCCACTGACGTGGGCCAACTCCACGCTCGTCCGCGACGACGCCGTCGAGGCGGTCCGCGCCATGAAGTCGAGCGGCTCCGGGCTCCTCAGCACGATCGGCAGCCTCAGCCTGTGCCGGTCCCTGCTACGAGCCGGACTCGTCGACCGCTTCCGGGTCGTGATGTTCCCTGTGATCACCGGGGCCACGGGCGAAGAACGCATCTACGACGGCTATCCGGACGTTGCCCTCGAGATGATCGACCACCGCACCTTCGACGACCGCATTCAGCTGGTCGAGTACAAGCCCCGCGTGCTCGAGCACCCGCCGCTCGGCGTCCCCGCCTGACGTCGCCCCGTCCGCCGGTCCGAACGGCCGCCAGGCAGGCGCCAGCGGTGCGGAGCAAGACCTGCTCAGGGGCCCTCATCGCCGTCTGGTCGGCCTGGATGGCGCAACGCGGCGGGGGAGAGCGCCCGGTACGCGTGATCCGCCTGGACGGGCACCGCGCACGCAACGACGGGTTCCTCTCGGCGGGGGAGTGCGTCTGCGACAGCCTGGACGACCCGTGCGATCCCTTCCAAGAGCTGACCTGCTCAAGGGGGGACGTGCCTGCAGCCCCTTCGAGCGTCGCCCAGCGTGCCTCCGAGGCGGCTGTGGGATGTGAAGGCCTGCAGAGGCCGGCCGTGGCCGTCATGGCAATCGCCCCCGACAGCATCCGGCACGGCGGGGGCAGCGGCACTCTGCGCGCCTGGGCGCAGGACATGACGTTCGTGTGTGAGTTCCGGGACGCCGGATAGATTCCCGGCGTGATGGCCGGCCGCGTACGCCCTACGGCGGAGCGGATCGGCGGGCGCGGCCTGTGGCTCGGACATCAGCTGCGCGACCTGGTCGCCATCCGTTCCACCCGCGACCGGGGCACCACCATCCGCCTCCACATGGACGCACGCACCCGCAGTCCATAACTGAGGCCGGCCGTCCGGGTGTGCCCAGGGGATCTCGCCATGCGTGGGCGGGCGGGGGTCGGTGGGGAACAGGGACCGGGTGCCGGTCATTTCCAGCAGGCGCGTCAGCTGGTCGTTGGGGGCGGCCAGACGGATGACGGCGCCTATGGCCTGCGCGGTCTGCCGGGCGGCGAGGAGGGCGTTGAGTCCGGACGGGTCGCAGAAGGTGAGGCGGCTGCAGTCGACCACCAGCGGCCGGGTTGACGTGGCGTGGATGAGAGCCTCGGCGAGCGCCAGCCGCAGAGGCTGGGCGGTGTCGAGGTCGATCTCACCGACGGCCTGGACGATGACCGTCTGGCCCCGGACTTCCACGCGGAATCCGTTGCCGTCGGCTTCCCGGCGAGAGCATTCGGTCATGCTGATCACTCCTCGGATCGGCAGGCACGGTCCCCGATGCCCGTGGGACTGGTGCTGATTTTCGGGGGTGGACGTCAGGTGG
>NZ_JCAXEG010000051.1:0-2104 GCF_059758875.1 Streptomyces sp. GQ60
TCTCTCAACGCAACGGGCTCTCCACGGTTTCTGCCGTCAGACGGGGTTCGCAGGCTGCCATGGGTTGGGGATCGTGCTGGCCCGGTATCGGTAACGGCTGACCGTGAACGATGCGATCCGGAACAGTTCGATCCCGTCTGCCGCGATGGGTCGCCATTTCCCGGTGGGAGTGGTGAACCGGCGGCGGACGTCGCTCCAATTCCATCGGTGACGTTCCCGCAGCATGCGGATGAGACGCCACCACACGAAGGCGTCGAGCCTGCCGAAGACATGCTTGGCGACAGCGTGCTTGAAATAGTTGGCCCAGCCGCGCATGATCTGAGTGAGTCTGATCAACACGGCGGCAAGATCCTGCTGCGATGTCCTGCCTGTCAGAGCACGAACCTTCGCCTTCAGCGACCGGATGGGCCGGTCGGCGATGAAGGTGTAGACGTGCCACTTGGTCGTGCCTCCTTTGCGTTTCCACTGGATGCGGAAGCCCAGGAAGTCGAACCCGTCGCTCATGTGCGTGATCTGGGTCTTTGCCTGAGACAGGCGCAACCCCAGAGGTTCAAGCACGTCAGCGACTTCTTCGCGTAGCGCCGCGGTGTCGGCCTCGGTGCCGTGCACCAGGACGACGAAGTCATCCGCGTAGCGGACGGTCCGCCAGGTCGGTTGACCCTTGCGGCGTCGGTAGGCGCGTTTGCCTTCGGTGGCCATTGCCCCGCCCGGTTCCCACGGCCTATGCAAGTGCTCATCGAGCGCCGACAGGGCGATGTTCGCCAGTAGCGGGGAGAGGATGCCGCCTTGCGGGGTGCCGGTCAGTGTTTCCTTCTGCTGGCCGAGTTCCGTGAGGACTCCGGCTTTGAGGAAGGCCTTGACCAGCGTCAGGACGCGCTTGTCCTTCACCCGGTGACGCACTCGGCCCATGAGAGCCGCGTGGTCGATTGAGTCGAAGCACGCCTCGATATCCGCATCCAGCACCCAGCGGTATCCACGGGTGCCGAAGTAGTGGATCTCGGCGATCGCGTCCTGGGCCCGCCGTCGGGGCCGGAACCCGTAGGAGACCGGTTTGAAGTCGGCCTCGAAGATCGGTTCCAGCACCAGCTTCAGCGCCGCCTGAACGACCCGGTCCGCGATCGTCGGAATCCCGAGCTTGCGGACCTTCCCCGAGCCTCCCGGCTTGGGAATGCAGCGTTCCCGCACCGGCAATGGACGGAACGAGCCGTCCTTGAGTGCGGCCCTCAGGTCGTTCAGGAACCCGGGAACACCGATGGACTCCTCGACATCGGTGGCCGTCAGGCCATCGACGCCAGGAGTCCGGGCTCCCTGATTGCCCGCGACCCGGTCGAACGCCACCAGCAGCGTCGCCGGATCGTGCACGAAGTTGAACAGGTCATCGAACCGGCGGCCGGGATCGGCCACCGTCCAACGGTGAAGCTTGGTCTGCATCTCCAGTACCCGGGCCCGAGGACCCGGAGCTCCGCCATTCGGCGGGGCATCTTCCGGCATTGCAGCATCCTTCCCTTCTCGATACCGCTGCCGCCCTTCCCCATGCGGCCGGCTCTCCCGGCCTCGGAGTACTACGGCGGCTCCGCCCCGTCCCGGTCCGATCAGCGGTCGATGCGCTCAGCCCGGCCGGCCTGCTGGAGGCAGGCGACGGGGCGAGGTTCGGGACGGTTCCCGTGTTCACTGTGGTTCGCTCGATGAAGGAGGAGCCCGACTGTGTCCCTGCGGCATCGCCACGAGTACGCCGCAGACATTCCTCGTGGCCTCCCGGCCAGCTCTTGAACACCGACCCAGAAGTTGTCAGACCACCCGAAAGGATGACCTGCATACGCACCGCTACCGGCCCTGCTCCACCAGGTTCGAGCCGGAGGCACTTTAAGAGACGTAAAACGCCGGTTCCTCGCGTACTCCTCTCCATCACGCTCGCCGGACCCGCCCCATCTGGCAGTACTGGATACGTCCCGGCTTTGTCAGGGCCGCTCTCGCCCTCCCCGGCATCACCCGGACCAGGCTGCCCTCAGCTTCAACCCAACTGCCGCGACAGCAGGTTGGTGCAGGTCTTCCACCTCCACTCGAACCAACAGCGCCTCACGGCGCAACCAAGATCCGTGCCAGA
>NZ_JCAXEG010000052.1:0-1838 GCF_059758875.1 Streptomyces sp. GQ60
CCGTTTCGATCATGTTGATACGCGGCGTCAGTGGTTCGTGGCCGGCGGGCGTGGTCTGCCGTGGAATTGCGCGCTGAACCGGGAGATCGGTCAGGTCCGCGCGGTGTATACGGCGCGTTGTCTGGCCGCGGCGGGAGTCGAGGTGGTCAACAGCGCGGACGCGACCGAGGTGTGCGGCGACAAGTGGCGTACCACCATGGCTTTGGAGGCGGCCGGTGTGGCGACACCGCGGACCGCGCTGGGTCTGACGTCGCAGGCCGCGCTGGAGGCTGTGGATTCCATCGGGTATCCGGCTCTGATCAAGCCGCTGGTCGGCTCGTGGGGCCGGCTGGTGGTCGCGCTGCACGACCGTGCAGCGGCGGAGGCCGTGTTGGAGTACGTGGCGGCGCTGCCCGGGCCGCAGTCCCATCTGGGGTACGTGCAGGAGCTGATCGACAAGCCCGGCCGGGACATCAGGGTGATCGTGGTCGGCGGTCAGGTACTGGGCGCCGTCTACCGCACCGGTGAATCGTTGCGGACCAATGTGGCGCTGGGCGGACAGGTCCGCCCCTGCGAGGTGACGGCCGAGATCGGGAAGCTCGCTCTGGGTGCGGCCGCCGCTGTCGGCGCCGATATCGCCGGTGTCGATCTGATCGAGGACCGTGAGGGCCGGCTGCTGGTCCTGGAGGTCAACCACCGGGTCGAGTTCACCGGTTTCCAGTCCGCGCTCGGTGACCGGGTCGATGTCGCGGACCACATCGTCGGCCATCTATGGGAACGGGCGCAACAATGAACTGGGCGTTCACTTCGTCGGGCAACGTCACCGAGACGTACGCCGCCGGACTGCTCCGCGCGATGCTGGAGATCCCCTCACCGTCCTACCAAGAGCGCGCGCTCAGCGACTACTTGGTCGGCGCGATGACCGATCTCGGTTTCCGCGCCCACATCGACGACGTCGGCAACGTCATCGGTGTGATCGAGCGCGGGGAGGGCCCGACCCTGATGCTGCTGGGCCACATGGACACCGTCCCGGGCCAGCTCCCGGTCCGCTCCCAAGACGGCCGGCTCTACGGCCGCGGCGCGGTGGACGCCAAGGGACCCCTCGCGGCGATGATCTGCGCGGCGGCCGGCGCGGTCGGCTTCCCCGGCCGGATCGTGGTCATCGGCGTCGTCGAGGAGGAAACCCCGCGCTCCCGCGGCGCCATGGCCATCCGGGCCGCCCACGACCAGCCCGACGCGCTGATCATCGGCGAACCCAGCGGCTGGTCCAGCGTGGTCCTGGGCTACAAGGGCAAACTCGACCTCCGCTACACCGTCAAGTGTCCCGCCACCCACCCCAGCAACCCCGAACCCAAAGCCTCCGAACTGGCCGTCGACTGCTGGAACGCGCTCACCGACCTCCTGGGCCCCGACGCGAGCCACGACGTGTTCGACCAGCCCGGCGCCACGCTCTGCCAGCTCAACGCCGACCTGACCACCGCCACCGCGGACCTCAGCATCCGCATCCCCCCCGGATTCGACGTCGACGCACTCGTCCGCAACCTCCGCGAACGCCTGACGGCCGGCCACCTCGAAATCCGCAACTCGGTCACCGCCTGCCGCGTCGGCCGCGCCGACCCCGTAGTGCGCGCACTGGTCACCGGCATCCGCCAACTGCACGCCCAGCCCCGCCTGAAGGTCAAAACCGCCACCTCGGACATGAACACCCTCGCCGAAGTCTGGGACATCCCCATGGCAACCTACGGCCCCGGCGACAGCACCCTCGACCACAGCGACGACGAACACATCGTCCTCTCCGAATACCTACGCGGAATCGACGTACTCACCAACGCCATCTCCGAACTCGCACACCTACCCAC
>NZ_JCAXEG010000053.1:0-1423 GCF_059758875.1 Streptomyces sp. GQ60
GGAGTCTCAATGACGAAATCAAGCTGCTTGCGTGACAGGCGGGGCAGAGGTGAACGCCCGGTTGTCGCGCAGGAGAGCCCACAGAACGCTGGCGCGTCGGCGCGCCAGAGCTATGACGGCCTGGACGTGCTTGCAGCCCTCGCCGCGCTTTTTGAGGTAGAAGTCCCGGTTCGGCCCCTCGTGGATGATGCTGGTCTGTGCGGACATGTAGAAGACCCGGCGCAGGCGGCGGCTGTAGCGCTTGGGTCGGTGCAGGTTGCCGGTCCGGCGTCCGGAGTCGCGTGGGACGGGGACGAGGCCGGCCGCGGAAGCGAGGTGGCCGGCGTCCGCGTAGGCCGTCAGGTCGCCCGCGGCGACGACGAACTCGGCGCCGAGTATGGGGCCCATGCCGGGCATGGACTCGATGATCTCGGCCTGGGGGTGGGCGCGGAAGGTGTCGCGGATCTGTTTGTCGATGCGCTTGAGACGGTCGTTCAGGTCCAGGATCTGGGCGGCCAGGTCGGCGACGATTTGGGCGGCGACGTCCTCCCCGGGCAGCGCGGTCTGCTGGGCCTGGGCGGCTTCCAGGGCCGTGGCCGCTACCGCGTCGGCGCTCCGCACGCTGCGATGGGCGAGCCAGGCCGTCAGCCTCGCGCGGCCACGGCGGCGGATGGCGGCTGGGGTCTGATAACTGGTCAGCAAAACCAGCGCGCCCTTGTGGGCGGAGTAGTCGAAGGCCCGCTCCAGGGCGGGGAAGACGCCGGTCAGCACGTCGCGGAGTCGGTTGATCATCCGCACGCGGTCGGCGACCAGGTCGGAGCGGTGCGCGGTCAGCAGCGCGAGATCAGCGGCCAGCTGGGCGGGCACGTCAATCGCCGCGAAGTCCCGGCGCTGCCTGGATGTTTCGGCGATCACGTAGGCGTCGCGGGCGTCGGTCTTGGCCTCGCCCCGGTAGGCCCCGGACATACGGTTGACGGTGCGTCCGGGCACGTAGACGGCCCGCTGGCCGTGAGCCGCGAGCAGCGCCAGCAGCAGCGCGGAAGACGTCCCGGAGATGTCCACCGCCCAGTGGACCTCGCCGGCCAGGGCCAGGATCTCGCCGAGCGCGGTCAGGATCGCCGACTCGTCGTTGTCAACCTTCTTCGACCACAGTGTCGCGCCGGTCTCGTCGACCACCGCTGCCCAGTGGTGCCCCTTGCCGGCGTCGATGCCGGCCCAGACCCGGGTCTGTCGCTCGTTCACTTGCCCCTCCTCGTTCGGCACAGCCTGCCGTTGGCCCGAGGAACACCCCGCTGTCATCTCCGTAATCAGCGACCGAAGCGCACATCTCAATCAGCAGTCAGGGCGCCCCGGAGAGCCGGACGGCCACTCCAGGGAAGCCACTGAAGGCAAGGCCCCATCAGCCACATCCGGCCCTCCCGGGCCACCTAACAACTTACGGAGG
>NZ_JCAXEG010000055.1:0-1378 GCF_059758875.1 Streptomyces sp. GQ60
GGGTCCGTAAAGTTAACGGTGGTTTTGGAGTTGTTGGGGGTTCAGCGGCGGGCGGCTGAGAGCCGGCCGTCGAAGGTGATGTCGAAGGCGTTTAGAGCGGCCTTCCAGCGCTGGGTCCAGCGTTTGCGTCCCTGGCCGGTGGGGTCGAGGCTCATGATGGCCATGTAGACGCACTTGACGGCGGCCTGCTCGTTCGGGAAGTGCCCACGGGCCCGGACGGCCTTGCGGATCCGTGCGTTCACGGACTCGATGGCGTTCGTCGTGCAGACGATCCGCCGTATCTCGGTGTCGAACTGCAGGAACGGCACGAACTCGGCCCACGCGTTCTCCCACAACCTCACGATCGCGGGATACTTCTGGCCCCATTCCTCCTGAAACTCCAGGAACCGTTCCATGGCGGCGTCCTCGGTCGGCGCCGTGTAGACGGGCTTGAGCGCCTTCGAGATCTTGTCCCAGTCCTGCCGGGCCGCGTAACGGAACGAGGCCCGCAGCAAGTGAACGACACACGTCTGCGTGATCGCCTGCGGCCAGACCGCTCCGATCGCGTCAGGCAGGCCCTTCAAGCCGTCGCAGACGACCATGCAGACGTCTTCCGTGCCGCGGTTCTTGATCTCGGTGAGGACCTGGAGCCAGTACTTGGCACCCTCGCCCCCGTCGCCGGCCCACAAGCCCAAGATCTCGCGTGTGCCCTCGACGGTGACCGCCAGGACCACGTAGACCGGCCTGTTCGCGACCTTCCCGTCCCGCAGCTTCACGTGGACACAGTCAATGAACAAAACCGGATAGACCGAGTCGAGCGGCCGGTTCTGCCACTCGTTCATGCCGTCGATCACCTTGTCCGTGATCGTGGAGATGGTCGTCTTGGAGACCTCGGCGCCGTAGACCTCCGCGAGGTGAGCGGAGATCTCCCCGTGGGTCAGGCCGCGGGCCGACAGCGAGAGCACCATCTCGTCGACGCCGGTCAGCCGGCGCTGTCGCTTCTTGACGATCTGCGGCTCGAACGAGCCCTCCCGGTCCCGTGGGACTTCGAGAACGACCGGGCCGACCTCGGTCACCACGGTCTTGGACCGGGTCCCGTTGCGGGTGTTGCCCGAGCAGGCCTTCTCATGCTTCTCGTGTCCGAGGTGGTCGGTGATCTCGCCTTCCAGGGCCGACTCGAGGATCCGCTTCGTCAACTGCTGCAGCAGACCACCCTGGCCCGTCAGCTTGATCCCGTCAGCCTTGGCCCGGTCCACCAGCTGACTGATCAGCTGGTCGTCCAGAACCTCCGGCGCCAACCCGGACGGCTGTACCTCCGCCACGGCCTCCGCCGACACGGTCACGTCTGTCATCAGGTGTCACTTCCTGTTCGAAGATCCACCGTTGACCGTACAGACCC
>NZ_JCAXEG010000056.1:0-1376 GCF_059758875.1 Streptomyces sp. GQ60
GGTAATTGTGATAGTCGACCTGCGGCCCGGGTTGGGTTGCTGCCAGGCTGATGTCGGCGTCCGGCATGACCCGAAACGGTAATTGGCGGCTCGTCAGAGTCTGCCGTGCCCCCGAGATGTCTGCCGGACGTCGGCGTCGGCCTGGCCCACCCCGTTGGCTTGATCAGCAGCTTGTCCGCCATTTCGACGTGACTCATCACAGTTATGCCACGCGGTGACTCCACCCAGGCCGGCGCCGACCACGGTCGTCCAGCCGAAGAGGAGAACAACCGCGTGACCATGCTTGCAGAACGAGTCGACGGCGTCATCGGCGTCGATACCCATCGAGACACGCTTGCCGCGGCTGCCGTCAGCCCGATCGGATCCGTCCTCGCTACCACCGACGCACCCGCCAACGCCCGCGGGTACCGGCGCATGCTGGACTTCGCCCGCCAGCAGATCCCCGGCCGACGCTGTTGGGCGCTGGAAGGCGTCGGCAGTTACGGGGCCGGACTGGCCGCCTTCCTCGGCGAAGCCGGCGAGCACGTCGTTGAAGTCCTGCGTCCCAAGCGGCCACCGGTCCGCGGCGGCCGCAAGACCGACATGATCGATGCCATCCGGGCAGCCAAGGAAGCCCTGGCCAGCGAGCATCTCATCGCGCCCCGGCACCGTGGCGAGCGCGAGGCCCTGCGGGTTCTTCTCGTCACCCGCCAGGGTGCCGTCCTCGCCTCGACGGCGGCGATCAACCAGCTCAAGGCGCTGATCGTCTCAGCTCCGGACGATCTCCGAGCCGAACTGAGGAAGCTGAAACGGCCCGCTCAGATCACCCAATGTGCGCAGCTCAGGGACCGGCCGACCCAAGGCATCGAGCATCGAATGACCGTCTGGGCCCTCCGCTCGACCGCCCAGCGAGTCCAGATGCTTCAGACAGAAGCCAAGGAGCTCGAGGCAGAGATCCTTCGCCTGGTCCGCGAGATGGCTCCCCAACTTTTGGACCTGCTCGGGGTCGGCCCTATCACCGCTGCCCAGGTACTGGTCAGTTGGTCACACCCCGGCCGCTTTCGATCCGAAGCGGCCTTCGCCTCGTTCGCCGGCGTCTCGCCCATCCCGGCGTCGTCGGGACTGACGAACCGGCATCGCATCAACCGCAGCGGTGACCGGCAACTCAACCGGGCCTTGCATACCGTCACGTTGATCAGGATGCGACTGGACCCGGTCACGAAGGTCTACGTCGCCCGCAGAATGGCTGAGGGCAAGACCTCACGAGACGCACAGCGTTGCCTCAAGCGCACCATCTGCCGGCAAATCTTCAAGATCCTCGAATCCCCGAATCGAACCCAGGCAGCCAGCCTTACGGATCACGCCAATCAACTTGACGCGATATAGCAGCCTCGGGG
>NZ_JCAXEG010000057.1:0-1267 GCF_059758875.1 Streptomyces sp. GQ60
GGACACCTTTGGTGTGGTGGTCAGGCCGCGAGGGTGGTCTCGTACTGGGCGGGGCTGCGGTAGCCGAGGCTGCTGTGGAGCCGATGCAAGTTGTACCAGCTCTCGATCCACTCGAATATGGCGGTGTGGGCGGCGGCCCGGCTGGGCCAGGGACGGGCGTCGCCGAGCTCGTTCTTCAGGGTGGAGAAGAACGATTCCGCGAGCGCGTTGTCCCAGCATTGCCCAGTGCGTCCGACCGACAGGCGAACGTTGAACTCGCTTGCCAGGATAGATAGTTCATGGCTGGTGTATTGGCAGCCGCGGTCGGAGTGGAAGATCACTGGGCCGGATGGGCGGCGCGTTCGGTAAGCGTTTCGCAGCGCGTCGGCGACCAGTTCGGTCCGCAGATGGTCGGCGGTGGCCCAACCGACCACGCGCCGAGACGCAATGTCGATCACGGTGGCGAGGTAAAGCCACCCCTCGTCCGTGGCGATGTAGGTGATATCTCCGCACCAGCGGGTATCCAGGGCTGCCGGGTCAGGCCGAAAGTCACGAAGGACCAGGTCAGGGCGGGTGACCGCGTGTGGGTCGGGGGTGGTGGTGCGGTGCCGGCGCCGTCTGTGGCGGCCTATCAGACCGGCCTGTCTCATCAGCCGGGCCACCCGGCGACGCCCGCAGCCGGCGCCTTCCCGCTGCAGGACGGCGTGGACGCGCGGAGCACCGTAGGTGCCGCGGGACCGCTCGTGGACGATTGTGATCTGTTCGGTCAGCTCAGCGTCCCGCACCGCACGGGAGCCAGGGGTGCCGGTGCAGCGGGCGTAGTAGGCGGTTCGGGAGACCTGGAGCAGTTCACACGCCCTTTTGACGCTGTGACCTGCGAGTTTCTCCGCCTCGATGAACGGGTGCACCGTCACCGGGTCTCCTTCGCGAAGAAAGCCGTCGCACGCTTGAGGACCTCCACGTCTTCCTGCAGCCTGCGGTTCTCCCGCCGCAGCGCGGCCAGTTCCTCACGTTCGCTGCTGGTCAGGCCGTCTCGTTCGCCGTCGTCGACCGCGGCCTGCCTCACCCAGCTCCGCACTGCCGTCTCGGTCAGCTCGAAATCCCTGGCGACCTGTCCGACCGAGCGGTCGCCCCGCCGGCAAAGCTCGACGATCTCGGCCTTGAACTCCGGCGTGAACGAGCGGCGAGGGCGCGGCTTCTTCTTCCCCATGCTCTCCATGATGAACATCATCCTTCCGGGGCCGAAACCCCTGATCTTCGATGTCCGTCAAAGCGAAGCAAGCCCAGG
>NZ_JCAXEG010000058.1:0-987 GCF_059758875.1 Streptomyces sp. GQ60
GCGCCGCCGGGGACGGAGGAGACGATGCCGGTGCCGGGGGCGAGCAGGTCGATGAGGGGGCCGCGGTTGCTGAAGGTGGAGAGCTGGTCGTCGTCGGTGGTGGAGCCCACCGTGAGGGCGGAGGGCACGCAGCCGGGGGCGTTGACCGCGTTCGCGTAGCCGTTGTTGCCGGCCGCGACGACGGTGGCGACGCCCTGGTTGAAGAGGGTGTCGATGATCGGCTTGCGGGCATCGGTGGTGCAGGCGGCCGTCCAGCGGCCGCCGCCCAGGGACATGTTCGCGGCGATGATGTTGGTGCCGGCGCTCTTGAGGGCCGAGACCTTCTCCAGTGCCTTGATCTGTGAACTGGTGAAGCTCAGGACGCAGGGGCTGGCGCCCGGTCCGCAGTAGGAGTCGGAGGTGAACTTGGAGAAGACCTGCATGGCGATGATGTCCGCGCCGGGGGCGACACCGCGGGCGGGCGCTCCGGTCACGCCGGTTCCGTTGCCCGCGGCGATGCCGGCTACGTGGGTGCCGTGGGAGCAGCCGGTTCCGACGGTGGTGCAGGGGCCGCTGTCGGCGTCGGCGCTGCCGGCGCCCTCTTGTTCGGCGGTGCCGTCGGGGCACAGGCTTTCGGCGCCGTAGGCGGCGTCGGTGACGGAGAAGCAGGCCTCGGCCTTGACGCGGCCGGCCAGGAAGGGGTGCTGGGTGGCGACGCCGGTGTCGAGGATCGCGATCGCGCTGCCGGCGCCGGTCTTGCCGGCGGCGGTGGCCGCGTCGCTGCCGATCTTGGCGGTGGACTCGTTCAGCGTCGGCTCGACCGGGACGTCCTCGGTGACGCTGACCACGCCCGCCATGGCGCTCAGCGAGTCCAGGCCGGACCGGTTCACGCGCAGGGTGACCATCGGCAGGGTGTCGTAGGAGACGAGGACTTCACCCGCCTCGGAGGCAGAGGAGAGTTCCGACATCCCGTCGAGGAGAACGTTGACGCGGACGGTGCCGCCGTCC
>NZ_JCAXEG010000059.1:0-674 GCF_059758875.1 Streptomyces sp. GQ60
GACCGGGTCCGGCTCGGCGACTCCGGGCTCATCGTCCGGGTGGAGTCCGATTCGCAGAAGCCCGGGGACGAGTTCCTGGCCGGCTTCGGCAAGACCGCCCGCGACGGACTGCACCTGAAGGCCGCCGCCGTCCGCGACACCTGCGACGTGGTGATCAGCAACGTGCTGGTCATCGACGCCGTGCTCGGCATCCGCAAGACCAGCATCGGCATCCGCGAGGGCCGCATCCACGCGATCGGCCGGGCCGGCAACCCCGACACCCTCGACGGGGTGGACGTGGTGGTCGGCACGGGCACGAGCATCGTCTCCGGCGAGGGCATGATCGCCACCGCCGGCGCCGTCGACACCCACGTGCACCTGCTCTCCCCGCGCATCATGGAGGCCTCGCTCGCCGCGGGCGTCACCACGATCATCGGGCAGGAGTTCGGCCCCGTCTGGGGCGTCGGCGTCAACTCCCCGTGGGCGCTGAAGCACGCGTTCAACGCCTTCGACGCCTGGCCCGTCAACATCGGCTTCCTGGCCCGCGGTTCCTCCTCGGACCCGGCCCCGCTGGTCGAGGCCCTCGCAGAGGGCGGCGCGTCCGGCTTCAAGGTCCACGAGGACATGGGCGCGCACACCCGCGCCCTGGACACCGCCCTGCGGGTCGCGGAGGAGCACGACGTCCAGGTCGCCCT
>NZ_JCAXEG010000006.1:0-519313 GCF_059758875.1 Streptomyces sp. GQ60
GGGGTGGGGAATGCCGGTGCGATTCCGAAACTGTTTCGCAACACCATCGATTCGGTGCTGCCACAAACTAGGAACGTGCGGCCCCCCGGTCAACCCTTCTTACCGATTTTCCGTCCGCAGCACCGGACTTGGAGCTTGACAACCTGGTCACGCCGACCGGAAACTCTTCGAAAGTTTGCGATACCTGTCGGCAGCCCAGAACGTCAGCGCAGAGGAGAGAAGTTGACCGAGCAGCGTCCGACCCTGGCCCTCATCGCCGCAGAGGCAGGGGTCTCCCAGGCCACCGTGTCGAAAGTGGTCAACGGCCGCTCCGATGTCGCTCCCTCGACACGCGAGCGGATCGAGGGCCTCCTGCGCTCCCACAACTACCTCCACCCCGGCGGGCAGACCAGGGCCCGCAGGTCGGGGCTGGTCGACCTGATCATCGGCGGTCTGGACAGTGCGTGGGCGGTCGAGATACTGCGCGGCGTCGAGGCGGAGTGCGCCCAGCGGAGCGTCGGCACCGTCGTATCGCTCGTCCCGCCGGGCGAGGCCACGCCGTCGAGCTGGGCCTCACTGCCGGTCCTGCACCACAGCGACGGTGTCATCCTCGTCACCGCCTCGGTCACCCAAGCCCAGCGCGCCCAGGTCGAACAGGCCGGCGTGGCGCTGGTGGTCATCGACCCGATCGACCTGCCGGGCAACGGTGTGCCGAGCATCGGCGCGACGAACTGGGCGGGCGGCCTCGCCGCCACGGAGCACCTGCTGGAGCAGGGGCACCGCCGGATCGCCACGATCGGCGGGCGCAAGGAGATGCTCTGCAGCCAGGCACGCATCGACGGGTACCGCGCCGCGCTGGAGCGGGCCGGCATCGAGGTCGACCGCGACCTGATCCGGTTCGGCGACTTCCAGCACGAGGGCGGGTTCCAGCGCGCCCGGGAACTGCTCGCCCTCCCCGAGCCGCCGACCGCCATCTTCGCCGGTAGCGACCAGCAGGCGATGGGCGTCTACGAAGCCGCCCGGCAGGCCGGGCTGAGCATCCCGCAGGACCTCAGCGTGGTCGGCTTCGACGACCTGCCCATGTGCGAATGGCTGTCACCGCCGCTGACGACGGTGCGCCAGCCGCTGGAGGAGATGGGCCGGCTCGCCGCCCGCACCCTTTTCCAGCTCCTGGACGGCCAGCCCCTGGTCAGTCCCCGGATGGAGCTCTCGACCGAGCTCAAGGTCCGGCTCTCCACCGCCCCTCCCCGTCTCTAGTGCCGTGGAAGTCCCTAGGGGGTGTCTTGTCGGTCGGGCCGGGCTCCCGGCGTCTGGTGCCGCGCCTCGCCGCGTTGTCGTCGGTCGCCGACGCTCCGCGTCGACTCCCTACTCCGCCTTGCGATGCACGGCACCAGACGCCGCTCCCTGATCCGGCCCGATCGACTAGACACCCCTAGGAGAACTCCTTGACCGAGCCCTGGCGTGACCCCCTCCTGCCCGTGTCCATACGAGTCGCCGATCTGCTGAAACGGATGACCCTGGAGGAGAAGGCGGGTCAGCTCACCGGCTTCTGGGCGCTGCCGTCGGATCCGGGGACACCGGTCGCGCCGATGGAAGACGACTCCGGCGAGTCCGCGCCCGGCCTCGACGACATCGTCGCCCACGGGCTCGGCCAGCTGACCCGGGTGTACGGCACCGCGCCGATCACCGCGGAGGCCGGGATGGAGCGGCTCGCCTCGCTCCAGCGGCAGGTGACCGGATCCGGCCGGTTCGGCATCCCGGCGGTCGCTCACGAGGAGTGCCTGACCGGGTTCATGACCTTGGGGGCGACGGTCTTCCCCGGGCCGCTGGCCTGGGGAGCATCCTTCGATCCCGGGCTCGTGCGCCAGATGGCCGCCGCCATAGGGGCGGGGATGCGACGGGTCGGCGTGCACCAAGGGCTGGCCCCGGTGCTCGACGTGGTGCGCGACTACCGCTGGGGCAGGACCGAGGAGTGCATCGGCGAGGACCCCTATCTCGTCGGAGCGATCGGCACCGCCTACGTGCAGGGCTTGGAAGGCGCCGGGATCGTGGCGACGCTCAAGCACTTCGCCGGGTACTCCGCCTCACGCGGCGGCCGGAACATGGCCCCCGTCTCCTCGGGGCCGCGGGAATTCGCCGACGTGCTGGTCGAGCCCTTCGTACGGGCACTGCGCGAGGGAGGCGCCCGGTCGGTGATGAACAGCTACACCGATGTGGACGGCGTCCCGGTGGCCGCCGACGCACGCCTGCTGACCGAACTGCTCAGGGATGAGCTCGGTTTCGGCGGTGTGGTCGTCGCCGACTACTACGCCGTCTCCTTCCTGGAAACCCGGCACGGCGTCAGCGGATCGCGCGGCGCGGCCGGCGCGCTGGCCCTGACCGCCGGAATCGACGTAGAGCTCCCCACCGCCCGCTGCTACGGCGAACCCCTGACGGAACTCGTGCGGTCGGGAAGCGTACCCGAGGAGCTCATCGACCGGGCCGCGGAACGGGTCCTGCGGCAGAAGGCCGAACTCGGCCTGCTCGACCCCGACTGGGAACCCGTCAAGGCCGAGCCGGTCGACCTCGACCCGCCGGAGAACCGGGCACTCGCCCGGCTCCTGGCCGAACGGTCCACCGTCTTGCTCGCCAACGACGGCATCCTGCCGATGCGGCCGTGCCGCGTGGCGGTCATCGGGCCGTACGCCGACGACCCCCAGTCCTTCCTCGGCTGCTACTCCTTCCCCAACCACGTCGCCCTGCCCGGCGATCTCGGGCTGGAGATCCCGACGCTCGGCGAAGCGCTCACCGCTGCCGGATTCACGGTCACCGCGGACGATCCGGACGTGAACGTACTGGTGCTCGGGGACCGGGCCGGCATGTTCGGCCGGGGAACCTCCGGCGAGGGATGCGACGCCGAGACCCTCGACCTGCCCGGCGACCAGGCCGCACTCGCCTCCACCGTTCTGGACTCCGGGGTGCCGACCGTCCTGGTCCTCGTCTCCGGACGGCCCTACGCACTCGGCACACTGGCCGAGCGCGCATCGGCCGTGCTGCAGGCCTTCTTCCCCGGCGAGGAGGGCGGGACGGTGCTGGCCAGGATCATCAGCGGGGCCGCGGAACCGTCCGGGCGGCTGCCCGTCTCCCTCCCCCGCCAGGTCGGCGGCCAGCCCGGCACCTACCTCCACGCGAGGCTCGGCGGGCACACGGACTGGAGCTCGGTGGACCCGACCCCGCTGTTCCCCTTCGGGCACGGGCTGAGTTGGACCAGCTTCACCTGCTCGGAGCTGGCGGTGGATCCCGTTGCCGCCACGGACGGTGCGGTGTCCGTTGCGGTCACCGTGCGCAACGTCGGCGAGCTGGCGGGGACCGAGGTGGTCCAGCTGTACCTCTCGGACCCCGTGGCGTCCGTCGTCCGGCCGCAGCGGTGGCTCGCCGGATTCGCCAGGGTCGAGCTGCAGCCGGGCGCGGCCGCCCGGATCACCTTCACCGTCCATGCCGACCGGACCTCCTTCACCGGGCTCGACCTGCGCAGGAGAGTGGAGCCCGGGGAGATCGGCGTGGCCGTCGGCCGGTCCAGCGGGGATCTGCCGCTCCACGGCGCCTTCACCCTGGAGGGCCCCGTACGGCATCCGGCGGCCGACCGGGTGCTGTCCGTGCCGGTCGAGATCGTGCCGGTTCCATGAGCGGGTCCATGACCAAGTCGTTCGATGATTCCGTCTTCGGCGATCCCGTGCTGCCCGGGTTCCGGCCCGACCCGTCCGTCTGCCGGGTAGGAGCGGACTACTACCTGGTGACGTCCAGCTTCGAATGGTTCCCGGGCCTTCCCGTGTTCCACAGCCGCGATCTCGTGAACTGGCGGCGCATCGGATCCGCGCTGGACCGGGCGTCCCAGCTCGACCTCGACGGGTGCGGGCCCTCGCGGGGGCTGTTCGCACCCACGATCCGGCACCATGACGGGGTCTTCCATCTCGTCTGCACGCTGATGGACGGTCCCGGCCATTTCGTCGTCACGGCGACCGACCCGGCCGGGCCGTGGTCAGAGCCGCACTGGCTGGACGGAGAGGGCTTCGACCCTTCCCTGTTCTTCGACGACGCGCCTGGCGACGGCGGGCCCGCCGACGACGGTGCGGCCCACGGCGGACCGGCCGACGGCGGACCGGCCGACGACGGGCCGGACCACAGCGACGGCCGAGCCTGGTTCACCGCGGCACGAGTCGTGGACGAAGCCGCCGGCCACACCGAGATCTGGATGCGCGAATACCTTCCCCGCGAACGGCGGCTCACGGGACCCGAGCACGTCCTGTGGTCGGGAAGCCACCCGGGCGCCCGCTGGTCGGAAGCCCCGCACCTCTACAAGATCGACGGCAGCTACCTCCTGCTCACCGCCGAGGGCGGCACCGACGTGGACCACACCGTGGTGGCCGCCCGCGCCGACCGCGTGACCGGCCCCTACGAAGGTGCCCCCGGCAACCCGGTGCTACCGCCCGCCAAGGGCCCGGTCACCTGCACCGGGCACGCCGACCTCGTCCAAACCCCGCACGGCGACTGGCGGGCCGTCCTCCTGGGCGTCCGACCGGGCTCCGCCCTCGGCCGCGAGACCTTCCTCAGCCGGGTCACCTGGGACGACGGCTGGCCCCTCTTCTCCCCCGTCGTCCACACCGGCCTCCGCCGCCCCCTCCACGACACCTTCGCCACCCTGTCCGCCGACTGGAGCATCCTGCGCACCCCGCCCGCGCGGTTCTGGTCCACCGGCGACGGACTCCGGCTCCGGCTCCGCCCCGAACGCCTCGGCGAACGCGCGACCCCGTCCCTGCTGGTCCGGCCCCAGGAACAGCCCGACTGCGACGTCTCCACCGAACTCCACTTCGCCCCGGCCGCACCGGACGAACACGCGGGGCTCGCCGTGGTCCTCGACGACGACACCCACCTCCTCCTCCTTCGCACCGCGGAAGGACTCAGCCTCCGACACGGTGACGAGGTCCTGGCCGGCGTTCCCCTCCCCCCGGGCCCCGTCCGCCTGGGGGTCCGCATCCGCGGGTTCAGCCACACCTTCGCCCACGCGGCTCCGAACGGCGTCTGGGAGGATCTGGCCACCGTCGAAGCCACCTTCCTCACCCCGCTGTTCACCAGTGTCCAGCTCGGCCTCTACGCCACCTCCAACGGCCGCCCCTCCACCAGCCAAGCCCACTTCGCGTGGTTCGACATCACCTACCCGAGCCGGCGGGAACCGCCTGGACACTAGGATCTGGGGCCCGGTGCCCGGTGCCCCGGTAGGGGCCGTGCGTGGCCCGCCCCCGAGGTGACCGCCGATCAGGACGGCGCGGGCAGATCGGGGGCGGACTCGCGCACGGTCAGGCGGGTCGGGAGGATCAGCGGGCTCGGGCGGTTGCCCTCGATGGCACTGACCAGCATCCTGGCCATCTCCTGTCCCAGCGCCCGCACCGGCTGGTGGACCGTGGTCAGCGGCGGGCTGGTGTGCCGGGCGCTCGCCAGGTCGTTGAAGCCGATCACCGCGACGTCCTCGGGCACCCGCAGCCCCCGCTCCCGCAAGGTGCGCAGAGCGCCGATGGCCATCGCGTCGGAGGCCGCGAACACCGCGTCGGGATCGGGGTGCGTCCGGAGCAGCCGCTCCATCGCCTCGGCGCCTCCGTCCTCGGTGAACTGCCCGGGCTCGACCCCGAGCAGCGACAGGCCGGACAGCGTCAGACCGTCGGTGAACCCCTGCTCCCGCGCGACGGAAGCCCTGGTGTCCGCCTGGCCGGTGATCATGACGGGGCGTCGGCGGCCGGTGCGCGCGAAGTGCTCGGCGGCCAGGCGGGCGCCGCCCCGGTTGTCGGCGTCCACGTACCAGGTGGGCTCCCCGACGAGCGGGAGCCCGCCGAAGACGACGGGGAGATCGACCTCCTCGCCCAGGCGTCCCAGCGGATCGTCGCCGCGCAGCGCCATCAGCATGACGCCGTCGGCCCGGCGGGAGCGAAGCAACCGCTCGAACCTCTCCCGGCCGCGGGGGGTGTTGGCCAGGAGCAGGATCAGTTCCAGATCGGTCTGCTCCAGCGCCGCGCTGACGCCGACGATGACCTCGGCGAAGAACGGATCCGCGAACAGCTCCGGCTCGTCGCTGGAGACCGCCAGCACCACCGCTCCGACCCTGCGGCTCGCGAGGGCCTGCGCGGAGGGATTGGGCACGAAGTCCAGTTCGCGCACCGCCCGTTGGACCGCCTCCCGCTTGGCGCGGCTGACGTGCGGGGCGTTGTTGATCACCCGGGAGGCCGCGGTGCGCGACACACCGGCACGTGCGGCCACCTCGTCGAGAGTCGGCATGCGCTTGGGTGACGGCTCCATGGAAGAACTGCTCCTCGCGCTCACGCGGACGGCCAACAGCGGCCATGATTCCATGCCCCGTCCCGACTTCGGCCTGCGCGCCGAGGCTGCCGCTGGTCTCGATTCGGTAGCGCTTCCAACTTATCGAGCCCTACCGGCCCACGGCGGTACTTCTGTGTTCAACCTCTTGACACGCCCCGGCGACCCGCCCAATCATCCCATCAGCGCTGTCCCACCCCTCATCAAAACTGGAAGCGCTTCCACTTCCCCTTCCCCACCCCCCGGAGGAAGAACCATGCGCAAGCCCGTCCGAGCCACGTCCGCCCTGCTGGCCGGCGTCCTCGCCGCCGGCCTCGCCGTGATCAACGCCGGTCCGGCGTACGCCGCCGACCCGACCACCATGACCAGCGGCTTCTACGCCGACCCCGACAGCTCCGCCCTGCGGTGGGCCAACACCAACCCGGGCGACGGGCGGGCGTCGGCGATCCGGACCTCCATCGCCAACACCCCGGCAGCCCGCTGGTTCGGCAACTGGAGCGGCGACATCGGCGCGGCCGCCGGCGCCTACGTCGGCCGCGCGGACTCCTACGACAAACTGCCGATCCTGGTCGCGTACAACATCCCCCACCGGGACATCTGCGCCGGCCATTCCGGCGGCGGCGCGGGGAGCCGCGCCGCGTACGACGCCTGGATCGCCGCCTTCGCCAGTGGCATCGGCAACCGTCCTGCCGTGGTCGTCCTCGAACCCGACGCGCTCGGCCACGAAAGCTGCATGACGGCCGCTCAGGTCGCCGAGCGCAACGCCATGCTGAAGAACGCCGTCGCCCAGTTCAAGGCCAAGGCACCCAACACCTGGGTCTACCTCGACGCCGGAAACCCCGGCTGGGTCGACGCCCCGACCATGGCGCGCCAGCTCGCCGCGGCCGGTGTCGGCGGAGCACGCGGCTTCGTGCTCAACGTCTCCAACTACTTCACCACCGACCAGAACACCGCCTACGGAAACGCGGTCAACTCCGCCCTGGGCTCCTACGGCTACACCAAGCCGTTCGTCGTCGACACCAGCCGCAACGGCAACGGTTCCAACGGCCAGTGGTGCAACCCGGCCGGCCGCCGGATCGGTACGCCCAGCCAGCGCGGCGGCGGTGCCGAGATGCTGTTGTGGATCAAGGTCCCCGGCGAGTCCGACGGCAACTGCGGCGTCGGGGCCGGCTCCTCGGCCGGGCAGTTCCTGCCGGAGGTCGCCTACAAGATGATCTACGGCTACTGAGCCCCTCCCCTCGCCGCAAGGCCGAACCCCTACCGAAGGAACCCCGTGCGCACCCCCCTGCACCGATTAGCCCTGGCAGCCGGCGCACTCGCGCCGCTCCTCGGCGCCGCCACCCCGGCCGCAGCCGAGGCCGGCTCCGCGCCCGCCTCCCACACGCTTCCCACGAACACCCGGTTCTACGTCGATCCCGACAGCGACGCGGCCCACCAGACGGCACCTGGGTCTCCCAGTGCCTGTGGTTCGCCACCAAGGGCCCGGACTGGGCCAGGGGGCACGCCGACTGGTGCGCGAGCCAGTACGACTCCCCCGCAGCACCGAACGACGGGCAGCCCGGAAACTCCGTGAACGTGGACGACCCGTCCACGTGGCACTGGACCGACCGGTGGTTCCAGCAGAACGTCGGCACCCCTCCCGCGCAGGAACTCACCCCTCATCGTCGACACGAGCCGCAACGGCCGGGGCGCCTGGACCCCGCCCGCGGGCAAGTACAGCGGCGACCCGCAAACCTGGTGCAACGCTCCCGATCGCGGCGTCGGCGACCGGCCGACCGCGAACACCGGCGTCCCGCTCGTCGACGCCCAACTGTGGATCAAGACCGTCGGCCAGTCCGACGGCCAGTGCGACCGCGGCATCCCGGGCGGCACCGTCGACCCGGAGTACGGCATCGTCGATCCCGCGGCCGGCGTGTGGTGGCCGGAGCAGGCCAAGTCCCTGGTCCGGAACGCCAAACCCGCCCTGAGGTTCAACACGGTCGTGCGCTGACCGAAGGAAACGCTCGCTTACAGCTTTCCTCTACAGATCCCGCTTGAACGGTCCTCATCGAAATAGTTTCGATGAGGACCGTTCAATGAAAAGGGCCTCATAGGCGCCCGTCCGGAGACAGACTCTCGAAATGCTTTCGAAACTCTTGACTTGTTTCGGTGGTGTTTCCAGACTGATGGCCGAGGCGGTGTGGCCCGTCCGTGTCCGGTTCCGGGCGCCGTCCTCGAATCTCTACGCGCTCATGCGCGTCCCTTTCCCATGGACGCGGGCGCCGTTCACGCGGATTCAGAATGCCGCGATCCAACCCTTCCGTGATTTCCTTTCTGGAGGCTCATTCATGGACTCACAAGCCATTCCCCCGCCCAGCGTCCGCCGGAAGATCGGCGGCCTGTGCGCGGCGCTGGTCGTCGGCGTCCTCGGTACGGCCGCCGCGCTGGTGGCGCCTCCGGCCTCACACGCCGCCGAGAGCACGCTCGGCAGCGCGGCGGCGCAGAGCGGCCGGTACTTCGGTACGGCCATCGCCTCGGGCAGGCTGGGCGACTCGGCGTACACGACGATCGCCGGCCGCGAGTTCAACTCGGTGACGGCCGAGAACGAGATGAAGATCGACGCCACCGAGCCCCAGCGGGGCCAGTTCAACTTCGCCGCGGGTGACCGCGTCTACAACTGGGCGGTGCAGAACGGCAAGCAGGTGCGCGGCCACACCCTGGCCTGGCACTCCCAGCAGCCCGGCTGGATGCAGAGCCTCAGCGGCAGCACGCTGCGCCAGGCGATGAACAACCACATCAACGGCGTGATGTCCCACTACAAGGGCAAGATCGGCCAGTGGGACGTCGTGAACGAGGCCTTCGAGGACGGCACTTCGGGGGCCCGGCGCGACTCCAACCTGCAGCGCACCGGCAACGACTGGATCGAGGTCGCCTTCCGCACCGCGCGGGCCGCCGACCCGGCCGCCAAGCTCTGCTACAACGACTACAACGTCGAGAACTGGACCTGGGCCAAAACCCAGGCCATGTACGCCATGGTCCGGGACTTCAAGCAGCGGGGCGTGCCGATCGACTGCGTCGGCTTCCAGTCCCACTTCAACAGCGACAGCCCCTACAACAGCAACTTCCGCACCACCCTGCAGAGTTTCGCCGCCCTCGGCGTCGACGTGGCCGTCACCGAACTCGACATCCAGGGCGCCTCGGGCACGACGTACGCCAACGTGACCAACGACTGCCTGGCCGTCCCGCGCTGCCTCGGCATCACCGTCTGGGGCGTGCGCGACACCGACTCCTGGCGACCGGAGCACTCGCCGCTGCTGTTCAACGGTGACGGCAGCAAGAAGGCCGCCTACTCCTCCGTCCTCAACGCACTCAACGCCGGTTCCACCACTCCCACTCCGACCCCTTCGCCCGGTTCTGGACAGATCAAGGGCGTCGGGTCGGGCCGCTGCCTGGACGTGCCCGGTACGAGCACCACCGACGGCACCCAGGTCAACCTGTGGGACTGCAACAACCGCACCAACCAACAGTGGGCGTACACCGCCGCGGGCGAGCTCAGGGTCTACGGCAACAAGTGCCTCGACGCCGCCGGCACCGGAAACGGCGCCAAGGTCCAGATCTACAGCTGCTGGGGCGGCGACAACCAGAAATGGCGCCTCAACTCCGACGGATCCATCGTCGGAGTCCAGTCCGGCCTCTGCCTCGACGCCGTCGGCAACAACACCGCCAACGGCACCCTGATCCAGCTCTACTCCTGCTCGAACGGCAGCAACCAGCGCTGGACCCGCACCTGAGGACCTGAGGACCTGACCCGTCCTAGCCAAGGGTCACGGATCCCCTAGGCAAACGACCCGCACCACGGAGTGGAGTCAGGATGACCTGGCTCCACTCCGTCGTCCGTCCGACGCGCTCCGCCCGCCACACCTGGTCGGTGGGCGGACGGGGCGACGATCGTTCAGGAGCAGAGTGCACCGTTGAGCAGGTAGCGCGCCGGGTTCGCGTTGGTACCCGAGTACGTCGCCTGGAAGCCGAAGCTCGCGCTGCCGCCGGGTGCCAGTGTCCCGTTCCATCCGGCGTCGCGGGCGGTGGCGGTACTGCCCGTCTGGCTCACCGTGGCGTTCCAGGCGTTGCTGATCCGCTGATCACCCGCGAAGCTCCAGCCGAGGGTCCACCCGGAGATCGTCGAGGTTCCGGTATTGCGCACGGTCACCGTCGCCGTGAAACCGTTGCCCCAGGCGTTGTCGATCCGGTACGCCACCGTGCAGGAGGCCGCCGACACGTCGTCGTCCGCCTCCGTCGCCGTGAAGGTCGCCGGCTGCACGCCAGAACCGCCGACGGTGAAGCTCGCGCTGCCCGAGGCCGCGTCGGCATCCTGCGCGGCGAAGACCGAAACCTGCTGCGCCGTCGCCCAGTCGGCCGGGGTGAACACCAGATTCGCGGCCGCCGACAGGTCCTGGTCGCCGGAGTTCCGGGCCACCGTCACCGTGACGTTCTGCGCGGGCGCGGCCGAGAGCCGTACGCCGACCGGCGCGGAACCGCCCTCCTGGACCGTCACGGCAGCCGGGGCCACCTGGACCACGGGCGCCGCCGGGCCGCCGCGCCGCTCGGCCGCGAAGGCCGCCAGCCAGGCGAGCGAGGCGTTCCAGTTGATGGCCACCTCGTTGGTGGAGTACGAGCCGATGTCGTCCACGTAGCACGCCGCCGGCGCGCAGCCCGCGAGCTTCTCCCTGGCCACCGGGTCCTCCAGCCCCGCGTTCGGCCCGCCCGCGAAGGATCCGGCCGGCGGGTGCGGCAGCGAGGCGTCGTTCTGGTGCGCCCAGAACCGGTGGTGCTGGTTCTCGGCGTAGCGGTCGCCGTAGCCGGTGACGTAGGAGAGGTCGAGCGCGTTGCGGCCGAGCAGGTAGTCCAGGGACTCCAACGCTCCGGCCCGGTAGCGTTGTTGCCCGGTGAGCTCGTATGCGACGGCCAGCACCATCGCGTTGTTGGTGACGGAGCTGTTGGAGCCCCACACGTAAGCGGTGGGGGCCAGCGGCACCGCGTAGCCCTGTCCGGCCATGGTGGTCAGGTGGCCGTCGGCGGCCGCGGTCAGCAGGCCGCGCAGCCGGGCGACGTCGTCGGCGGGCAGGGCCGCGCCGGGGACGGTGGCGAGGGTGATCCGGCCGAGCGTCGCCGTGCCGCCCCACCAGAACCCGTCGACGGGCTTGGTGTGGTGTGCTGACGAGGTGACGGAGTCCCGGTACTGTGACTCGCCGGTGGTGACCAGGAGTTCCGCCGCCGCCCAGTAGAACTCGTCGGAGACGTCCGCGTCCTCGTACGCACCGCCGCCGGCATTGTCGGACGCGGGAGCGAGCACGTTCGGGTTGGCCTTGGCCGCCGTCCAGGCACGGCGGGCCGCGTCCAGGCAGCGCGCGGCGAACGCGGCGTCGTACGGCGCGTACACCCGGGCACACTGCGCGGCCGAGGCCGCCAAGTTCAGCGTGGCGGCGGTCGACGGCTTGTGCAACTCGCGTTGCTCGGAGTCGAGTTCGGGTCGGGTCGGCAGGGCGGTCCACTTGGCGTCGTGCATCTTGTGGAAGGCCATCCCGGCCAGCTGCTTCCCTGCCGGAACCTGCATCCGCAGCAGGAACTCCAGCTCCCAGCGGGCCTCGTCCAGCACGTCCGGCGTACCGTTTCCGCGCTCCGGCACCCGCAGCGTCGCATCGCCGAGCGCCGCGTCGCCACCAGAACGGCGGGCCCGCTCGTAGGAGTTGACCATCTCCCAGACGGAGATGCCTCCGTTGACCACGTACTTGCCCTGGTCGCCCGCGTCGTACCAGCCGCCGCGCACGTCCAGTTGGTAGTCGCACACCCCGGCCTGGCAGGGGACGCTGGTGTCGCCCTTGTTCGGGGCGACGCCCAGGTGCCCGGCGGGGCGGGCGTAGGAGCTGCCGCCCGCCAGGGCGGCGTCGATCGGGATGCCGCTGCGCTGCTGGTAGAAGAACGACATGCTGTCGGCGCGCAGCCCGTCGTAGAGCGAGGCGGAAATGTCGAAGGGGTGACTGGCCTGGCCGTCGACGGCGAGGGTGAAGCCGGTGCCGGTGCCGGTGTACGCGCCGAAGTCCACCAGGTGCGTGGACTGGCCGGAGGCCTGGTCGGCCCCGCGCACCGCGGTGGCGCCCGAGGCGGCCACCGCGCCTGAGGCGTCGCGCAGCTGCCATGCGAGCGGGGCGGTCGCGGAGCTGGCGACGGTGGCCCGCTTGGGTCCGTCGGGGAGGTAGCCGAGCTGGTTGACCCGTACGGGCGTGTCGGCGGCGGCTGCCACGGTGGCGGCCGCCGCGACCGGAACGGTCAGCCCGGTCGTGGACAGGCCGCCGACGGCCAGCGCGAGGCCGGCGAGCACGGCGGCCGCGCGACGTGGCACGCCGCGGGCGGAGGTGACAGGAGGCATAGCGAAGCCTTCCTAGGGGGTGGGGGCTCATGGGAGCGCTCCCAATCAAGCCAGGCCCCTTGCGAGCGCGTCAAGCCACGTACCTAAACCGGTAGTTGAGCGTCCCCGCTTCGAGAACAGACCGGGCTGACACCTCGCCTTCGGCGCACGTGAACCGGTGGCGCGAAATCGACGACCAGCGGCGGCGCGAGTCTGGCGGGCAGCTCCCGGGCAAGGGCGCGCCCCGCCATGGGGGCCGGCGCAAGCGATCCGGCCGCGCCGCCGCGGCGGGCGACGAGGGCCGGCCAGTGGCCGAAGTGCGGGTGGCCGCGGTCGGCCAGGGCCGTGGGCATCGGCGGCCGTGGGCGCCATCCACTCAGCGGTCAAAGTGACGCGCCGCGGGGAACAGCGCTGCCGGCGCTCCGCGACGCCCTCCCCCACGGGCTTCGCGGAGCGCCGGCAGCCCGCCGCGGATTTCCGCGGCGAGACGGCGTGCGGCGTCAGACGCGCGGGGCGCGGGGGACGTTGCCGTAATAGGCGTCCGGTCCGTGCTTGCGGGTGAAGTGCCGCTCCAGCAGGTGCTTCGGCGGTTCGGAGGCTTCCCCGAGGCGGGACCCCAGCGCCAAAGTGTGCAGCGCCATCTCCGCCACGGCCTCGCAGACGACGGCGTTCTCCAGCGCCGCCTTCGCGGTGGCACCCCAGGTGAAGGGCCCGTGCCGGGAGACGAGCGCTCCGGGGACCTCGTCGGCGAGCCGGGGGTCGCCGTCGAGCCGGGCGACGATCACCTGTCCGGTGTTGTACTCGTAGTCCCGCGCGCACTGCTCGGCGGTGAGGTCCTCCGTCACGGGGACGGGCCCGTTGAAGGTGTCGGCGTGCGTGGTGCCGAGTACGGGGATCGGGCGGCGCGCCTGGGCGAAGGCGACGGCGTGCGTCGAGTGCGTGTGGGTGACGCCGCCGATGGAGGGGAAGGCCCGGTAGAGGCACCGGTGGGTCTCGGTGTCGGTGGACGGCCTGAGGTGTCCCTCGACGACCCGCCCGTCATCCAGTGCCACCACCACCAGGTCCTCCTCGGTGAGGTCGGCGTACGAGACCCCCGACGGCTTGATGACGAAGACCCCGGCGTCTCGGTCCACTCCGCTGACGTTCCCCCAGGTGAGGGTGGCCAGACCGGCCTCCGGAATGCGCAGGTTGGCCGCGAGGACCTCGCGACGGAGGTCCCCCAGGAAGGTCTCGCTCACTGCGCTCTCACCGTCTATCCGGCATGCGCGGCGGGCTTCTCCCGGACCGGTGTCCGGCAGGCGTCGCGGTCGCGCATGGGTGGGCTGGACTCATCGGGGGCCGCAGCAGGCACGCGGCTGGCCTACCTCGGCCGCCCCCGATCAGATTGTGAGCGCTAACATGCCTCAATCTCAAGAGGTAGGAGAAGATTCCTGCCCCCAACATGCGATCAACGCTGCATAATGTGAACGCCAACATCTATACCTCGTCGACGATCTTCCGGTCGGTCCGAGGTGTGTGCGGGCCGCGGCTGGTTCGGTACCTTGAGGGAAGGCCGCTCGATGAGGAAAGGAAGAGAGTTGACCCAGCTCCCAGACGTCTCGCGAGCGCCCACGATGACGGACGTCGCGCGCGTCGCCGGCGTGTCCCACCAGACCGTTTCGCGGGTGCTCAGCGACCACCCGAACGTCAGTGCCAAGACCCGGGAAGCGGTGACGCGGGTCATCGAGCAGCTGGGGTACCGCCGCAACTCGGCGGCCCGGGCCCTGGCCACCCGCCGGACCCACACGCTGGGCGTCATCGCCGTGAACACCACGCTCCACGGCCCCGCCAGCACCGTGGCGGGAGTGCAGGAAGCAGCCCGGGACCGCGGCTACCTGACGTCCGCCGTCACGCTGCGAACGGCCACGCAGACGGCCCTCGCCGAGGCCATGCAGCACCTCGCCGGGTGGGGCGTGGAGGGGATCGTCGCCGTCACTCCGCAACGCGCCGCGGTGCGCGCCCTGGCGGCACTCGAAGCACCCTGCCCCGTGGTCACCGTGGAAGGCGGCCACACCCTCGACCTGCCCGGGGTGTCGCTGGACCAGAACCTCGGTGCCCGCATGATCACGGAGCACCTCCTCGCGTCGGGCCACTCCACCGTGTGGCACGTGGCGGGCCCCCTCGACTGGCTCGAGAGCGAGGCCCGCACCCAGGGGTGGGAGGACGCGCTGCGCGATGCCGGCGCCGAGGTGCCGCCCGTGCTGCGCGGCGACTGGAGTCCCATGTCCGGATACCACGCCGGCCAGCAGCTGGCGGGGCGGGTCCTGGCGTCACGAGGACGGGGAACCGGTCTCACCGCGGTGTTCGTCGCCAACGACCAGATGGCCCTCGGTGTCCTACGGGCCTTGCGGGAAGCGGGTCTGCGGACGCCCGAGGACGTGGCGGTCGCCGGCTTCGACGACATCCCCGAGGCGGAGTTCTTCCCGCCCCCGCTGACGACCATCCGCCAGGACTTCGCCTCGCTCGGCCGCGACAGCATCGGGCTGCTCCTGGACCACATCGAGGGCAGGACCGACGAGTCGACCCATCTAGTGGTGGCGCCCGAGCTCATCGTGCGCGCCAGCACGGCCCGCAGGATCGCTCCCTCGGGCGAATGACCCCCACCTGCCCCGCTGTCGGCCCCTCCGAGCAAAGGACCGGGGCCCCCGGGGCACCTCGCACGGGGGAGCCGGTACAAGCGCGAAAGCCGCTGTCCGGCGCTCCCCTGCGGCGCCGGACAGCGGCTACGACCGTCGACGACCCTCTCAGGCGGCGACGGTGGTGAAACTGTGGATCGTGGTCGACCGGTACAGCTCACCGGGGCGCAGCACGACCGTCGGGTAGTCGGGGCGGTTCGGGGAGTCCGGGAAGTGCTGGGTCTCCAGCGCGATCCCCGCGTAGGCGTGGTACGGCCTGCCTGCCTTGCCCGTGATGTCACCGGTCAGGCCCTGGGCGGTGTAGACCTGGATGCCCGGTTCGGTCGTGAAGACGTCCATGCGGCGCCCGGACGCCGGGGCGTACAACACGGCGGCCTTCCGGGGACTGGCCCGCCGGGCGCCTTCGAGGACCCAGTTGTGGTCGAAGCCACCGCCGGCGAGGGTCAGTTGCGCCTCCGTATGGGTCAGGACGTCGGAGAGTCGCCGGTGCCGCCGGAGGTCGAACGGGGTGTCGCTGACCGGGCGGTGGGGGCCGTCGGGGATCAACTCGGCATCGACCGGGGTGTAGAGCGGGGCCGCGACCTGGAGGTGGTGCGCCAGGACGTTGCCGCGCCCCTCCCCCTCGAGGTTCCAGTAGGCGTGGTTGGTGAGGTTGACGACCGTCGGCGCGTCGGCGACCGCTTGGTACGACATGGTCAGGTTGTCGTCGCGGTCCAGCGTGTAGGTGACGCGCACGTTCAGAGCACCGGGGAACCCCTGGTCGCCGTCGGGGCTGTGCAGGAACAGGCGGACACCGGTGCGGTGCGCCGAGTGGAACGGTTCGCACCGCCACAGGCGCTGGTCGAACCCGTCGGGACCGCCGTGCAGCGTGTGCCCGGTCTCCTGGGTGGCGAGCTGGTGGGTGACTCCGTCGACGACGAGCCGGCCCCGCGCGACGCGGTTGGCGTAACGGCCCACCGTCGCACCGAAGTAGCGTGCGGAACCCTCGTGCGCGGGGTGGTCGCGGGCCGCGAGCACCACGTCGGCGGTGTGGCCCCAGCGGTCCGGCAGGATCAGGGAAAGGAGCCGGGCACCGCGCGTGTGGACCTCGGCGCGGGCCCGGCCGGGGAAGCCGAACCGCCACCTCTCCCCCGTTCCCTCATCGTCCAGGCGCAGGGGTCGGACCGTCCGCGGACAGGCGGCCGTCGGCCCGGGCTCGGCGGCCTGGTCGACAGATTCGTGTACGTGTTCCATGGCGGTATCCCCTGGAAGTCGGTCCACCGGAGGGCGTGCCGGGAAGCAAGCTGTGATCGCGGCACGCGAACGCGGTGGCACGGGCTGATGGTCTGCGGAGCCGGAGCCGGAGCCGGAGTCAGTCGGCGGCGGCGCGGCGGCCGCTCATCAGGCGTTGCAGCACGATGAACACGAGGAGCAGGCCGCCGATGACGATCCGGGTCCACCAGGAGCTGAGCGTGCCCTGGAAGTTGATCACCGTCTGGATCGTGCCGAGGACGAGCACGCCGAGGGCGGTGCCCAGGACGAAGCCGGAGCCTCCGGTCAGCAGCGTGCCGCCGATCACGGCGGCGGCGATCGCGTCGAGTTCCATGCCCATGGCGTGGAGGGCGTAGCCGGAGAGCATGTAGAAGGTCAGCAGCAGGCCGCCGAGCGCCGAGCACAGGCCGCTGACGGCGTACACGGCGATCTTGGTGGAGCCCGCCGGAAGACCCATCAGGCGTGCGGAGGACTCGTTGCCGCCCAGCGCGTACACGTTGCGGCCGAAGCGCGTGTGGTGCAGGACGACGAAGGCGATCACCAGCACCGCCAGGGCGATGACCACCGGGATCGAGACGAACAGTCCGCCGGGGCCGTACAGCCTGGTCTGCGCGATTCCCGCCGTGGTGGGATCGCTGATCGTGATGGATTCGGTGCTGATCGTGTAGCAGAGCCCCCGGGCGAGGAACATGCCGGCCAGGGTGACGATGAAGGGCTGGATCTCGTAGGTGTGGATGATCCATCCCATGACCGCCCCGCTCGCGGCGCCGACCAGCAGGACCAGGGGGATGACGGTGGCCAGGGGCCAGCCGTGCGACTCGACCATCCAGGCCGTGAGCATGGTCGACAGGGCCACCATGGAGCCGACGGACAGGTCGATGCCGCCGGTGAGGATGACGAAGGTCGCCCCGATCGCGACGACCAGGAGGAAGCCGTTGTCGATCAGCAGGTTCAGTACGACTTGCGCGGAGAGGAAGCCCTCGTAGCGCATCGATCCGACGCTGAACATGACGGCCAGCAGGACGGCCGTGACGATCAGCGGGAGACGGGTGCGGGTGCGCGGGGACACGGTCGCGAAGGGACGGGTGAGGTGCGCGGCGGCGCTCGCGATGCCGGTACTCATGCGCGTACCTCCTGCTGCTGCGGGGCGGCGCCCGCCGTGGTGTGGGATCGGGGAGTGGTCGTCCTGCGGCGGCGCAGGACCTTGGCCCGGAAGACCGGGGACTGCACGAGGCAGACGACGATGACGACGAAGGCCTTGAAGACGAGGGTGGTCTCGGGCGGGACGCCGAGGGTGTAGACGGTGGTGGACAGGGTCTGGATGATCAGGGCGCCCAAGACGGTGCCGCCGAGGGAGAAGCGTCCGCCGGTCAGCGCGGTGCCGCCGACCACGACGGCGAGGATCGCGTCGAGCTCGATCCACAGTCCCGCGTTGTTGCCGTCGGCGCTGGAGACGTTGGAGCTGATCATCAGCCCGGCGACGGCGGCGCACAGCGCGCTGAAGACGTAGACCAGGGCGAGCAGGCCACCCGCGCGGATGCCCACCAGGCGGCTGGCGGCGGGGTTGCCGCCCACGGATTCGATCAGCATGCCGAGTGCGCTGCGGCGGGTGACGAAGGCGGTGAGCGCGACGAGGGCGGCTGCCAGGAGGACGGCGAAGGGGACGGTCAGCCAGTAGCCGCCTCCGATCATCTTGTAGGGGGCGCTGGTCACGGTGACGATCTGGCCGTCCGTGATCAGCTGGGCGACGCCGCGGCCCGCGACCATGAGGATCAAGGTGGCCACGATGGGCTGCACCCCCAGCCCGGACACCAGGAAGCCGTTGGCCAGGCCCAGCACGAGTGCGACGCCGAGCGCGAGGGCGACGGCCGTGAGCATGGTGGCGACGCTGCCGGGTCGCGCGGCGGTGGAGATGTACCCGCAGGCGAGGGCGCCGGCGATGGCCACGGTGGAGCCCACCGAGAGGTCGATCCCGCGGGTGGCGATGACCAGGGTCATGCCGAGGGCCACCAGGACGAGGGGCGCACCGAACTGCAGGATGTCGATGAGGCTGCCGTAGAGGTGGCCGTCGCGTACGCGGACGGAGAAGAAGTCGTGCTGGAACGCGAGGTTGCCGAGGAGCAGGGCGAGCAGGATGAGCGCGGGCCACAGCAGGCGGTGGCCGGCCAGCCGTCTCCCGATCGCGGCGGCCGCCTCGGACTTGGCGGGCTGGGTGGTCATGAGTCCGTTCCGGTGGCGATGGTCGTGAGGAGGCGTTCGGGCGTGACGGTGTCGTCGTTCACGAGGGTGGCCACCATGCGGTGGTCGCGGAGAACGGCGATGCGGTGGCTCAGGCGCAGGACCTCTTCGAGTTCCGCCGAGATGAACAGCACGGCGGTGCCTTCGCCCGCCAGCCGGGCCACGAGCTTCTGGATCTCCGCCTTGGCCCCGATGTCGATGCCCCGGGTGGGTTCGTCGAGGATCAGGAGCCGGGGTTCGGTCAGCAGCCAGCGCGCGAGGAGGACCTTCTGCTGGTTGCCTCCGCTGAGGTGGCGTACCTGCGCTTCGGGGTCGGCGGGGCGGATGTCCAGGGCTTCGATCCAGTGCCGTGCCAGTTCGTCCTGTTTCGCACGGGCCAGCGGCCTGGTCCAGCCGCGGGCGGCCTGCAACGCGAGGACGATGTTCTCGCGGACCGTGAGCTCGCCCACCAGCCCCTCGGACTTGCGGTTCTCGGAGCAGAACGCGATGCCCCGGGCGATGGCGTGACGGGGGGTGCGCAGGGCTGCCTTCTTGCCCTCGATGCTCACTTCTCCGCCGTCCGCGCTGTCCGCGCCGAACAGCAGGCGCGCCACCTCGGTGCGGCCCGAGCCCAGGAGGCCGGCCAGTCCGATGACCTCGCCGGCATGGATGTCGAGGTCGTACGGTTCGATCGAGCCCGTGCGGGTCAGCTGTCGTGCCCGGAGGAACGGCTCGCCGGCCGCCCGTTCGGCCGCTTCCTCGTGGGCACGGCCGGACAGCTGGTCCAGGGTGGCCAGTTCTCCGCCGATCATGCGTTGGACCAGTGTCACCGGAGTGAGCTCGCCTATGGGGTACTCGCCCTCCAGGCGGCCGTTGCGCAGGATGGTGACGCGGTCGCAGAGGTCGAATACCTGGTCGAGGAAGTGCGTGACGAACAGGATGGCCACACCGCGGTCCCGCAGGCGCCGCACCAGGGTGAAGAGCTGGGCGACCTCCTCGCGATCCAGGCTGGAGGTGGGTTCGTCCAGCACGAGCACCTTCGCCGACACGTCCACCGCCCGTACGATCGCGACCAGTTGCTGCACTGCCAGGGAATGCGAATCGAGCAGGCTGGTGACGTCCAGGTCGAGGTCCAGCTCTGTCAGCAGCTCGGCCGCCCGCTGCCGCATCGCGGACCAGTGGATGAGACCGAACCGGCGCGGTTCGCGCCCGATGAGGATGTTCTCTGCGACCGAGATGTTCGGGCAGAGGTTCACCTCCTGGTAGACGGTGCTGATTCCGGCCCGCTGCGCCTGGAGGGGGTCCGTGAACGCGTGGGGGCCGCCGTCCACGAGGATGGTGCCGCCGTCGGCCGGGTGGACACCGGTGAGCACCTTGATCAAGGTGGACTTTCCGGCGCCGTTCTCGCCCATCAGGGCGTGCACCTCACCGGGGAAGAGCCGCAGGGCGACTCCGTCGAGCGCGAGCACGCCCGGGAACCGCTTGCGGATGCCGTGGGCTTCCAGGACCGGCCGCGGGCCGCCGGCGCCCGTGGCCGGGGGGGTGGACGGATGTGTCATCCGCCCTCCTCTCATGTGTGGGGTGGTGGAGCGGGCTCCGGATGGTGAAGGAGGCACCGGGGCCGGGCCTCCTCCGTCACCGGAACCTGTCGCGTCAGTAGTTCCGGGTCGGCAGGGCGGCAGCGGCCTTGTCCTGCGTGAACACGCCCTCCTCGGTCTCGACCCGGGTGGGCACGCTCTCCCCCGCCACGACCTTCTTGGCCAGCTCCATCAGCTGGTCGCCGAGCATCGGGTTGCACTCCACCACGACGTTGATCTTGCCCTCGGTCATGGCGACGAAGGCGTCCTTGATTCCGTCCACCGAGATCACCTTGATGTCCGTACCGGGCTTCTTGCCGGACTCCTCGATGGCCTGGATGGCGCCGAGGGCCATGTCGTCGTTGTGGGCGTAGAGGACGTCGATGTCCTTCTGGGACTTCAGGAACGCCTGCATGACCTCCTTGCCCTTGGCGCGGGTGAAGTCGCCCGACTGGGAAGCGACGATCTTGAACTTGCCGTCGGTACGGATGACGTCGGCGAAGCCGGCCTTGCGGTCGTTGGCGGGTGCGGAGCCCGTGGTGCCCTGGAGCTCGACGATGTTGACCGGGTCTTGCTGGTTCGCGTACGCGCCGGTCAGCCACTCGCCCGCGGACTTGCCCTCCTTGACGAAGTCCGAGCCCAGGAAGGTCTTGTAGAGGGAAGTGTCCTTGGTGTCCACGGCGCGGTCGGTGAGGATGACCGGGATGCCCGCGTCCTTGGCCTCCTTCAGCACCGTGTCCCAGCCGGACTCCACGACCGGCGAGAAGGCGATCACGTCGACCTTCTGCTGGATGAAGGTGCGGATCGCCTTGATCTGGTTCTCCTGCTTCTGCTGCGCGTCGGAGAACTTGAGCTCGATCCCGGCCTTCTTCGCCGCCTCCTGGACGGACTTGGTGTTGGCGGTACGCCAACCGCTCTCGGCGCCCACCTGGGCGAAGCCCATGGTGATCGCGCCACCGGCGTCCGCCTTGGCCCCGGAAGCCGGGGCGGACGCGGTGCCGGAGGCGGGGCCCGCGGTCGAGCAGGCGGTCAACGCCGAGGAGGTGAGAAGGGCGACGGTGAGGACGAGGGCTGCTCTGCGAGCCATGACGGGTGTCCTTTCGGGGGGTACGGATGAGGCTCCGCACCCGGCCGGTGCCGGGATGTGCCCGTGGTCAGGGCGTAGCGGGGCCGGGGGTGGGGGTGACAGGAGCCGGATGGCCTTGAAGGGGCGCCGTCGCATTGTGAGCGCTAACAAGCCGGGTTCTCAACCCCCTTGCGCGCGTTACCTGTCCGTTACCTCGTTACGCGCGACAACGAGCCGGACCTTGCCCACTCGCGCGATCACCGACCCCGCCACCCGAAGGGGGAACTCAAACCCGCCCGAATCAACGGGTCATCGAGGCCGCGCCCCGTATACGAAGGCCGCCGCACCGAGGGGGTCTCCCACATGATCCACGCAGACCCCTTGCCTATCGACATTGTTAGCGCTCACACTGCAAGCTCATCGCATCCTCCGCCGACCGCCAGGATGGTCGGGACGGCATCTCCGGCTGCCGGGCCGCGCCGCGTGCCGCCCACGGCTCCTTCGAAAGGCACTCTGTTGACGTCACCCCATCTCCTCGCGCCCACCCCTCCCTCCGGGGAATCGGAGCAGTACACGGTCGGCGTCGACTTCGGCACGCTGTCGGGCCGCGCCGTGGTGGTGCGGGTTCGCGACGGCCAGGAGCTGGCCGCGGCGGTCCACGCATACCGGCACGGCGTCATCGACCGGCACCTGCCGCAGGGCGGGGCGCAACTGCCTCCGGACTGGGCCCTGCAACACCCTCAGGACTGGCGGGACGTACTGCTTCACGCCGTCCCCGAGGCCGTGGCGGCGGCCGGGATCGATCCCGCCGCGGTGATCGGCATCGGCACCGACTTCACGGCGTGCACCGTCCTGCCCACGCTCGCCGACGGGACCCCCCTCGCCGAGACGGAACTCGCCGGACGGCCGCACGCCTGGCCCAAGCTGTGGAAGCACCACGCGGCCCAGTCGCACGCCGACCGCATCAACGAACTCGCCCACGCCCGCGGGGAGAAGTGGATCTCCCGCTACGGCGGCCGGATCTCCGCCGAGTGGCAGTTCGCGAAGGCCCTCCAACTCCTGGAGGAGGATCCGCTCGTCTACGAAAGCTGCGCGCGGTGGATCGAGGCCGCCGACTGGATCGTGTGGCAGCTCACCGGAACCGAGTCCCGCAACGCCTGCACCGCCGGATACAAGGGCATCCACCAGGACGGCACCTACCCGAGCGAGGAGTACCTGGCCGCGCTGAACCCCCGGTTCGCCGACTTCGCACGCACCCGCCTCGAATTCCCCCTCTCCGCCCTGGGCTCACGCGTGGGCTCGCTCAGTACGCAGGCGGCAGCGTGGACGGGGCTCCGGCCCGGCATCGCCGTCGCCGCGGGCAACGTCGACGCCCATGTCACCGCGGCGGCGGCCCAGGCCGTCGAGGACGGGCAACTGCTCGCCATCATGGGGACCTCCACCTGCCACGTCGTCAACGCCCCCGTCCTCGCGGACGTCCCCGGGATCTGCGGTGTCGTGGCCGGCGGGATCGTCGAGGGAACCTACGGCTACGAGGCCGGCCAGAGCGCGGTCGGCGACATCTTCGCCTGGGTCCTGGACCAAGGCGTCCCGTCGGACTACCTCACCGAGGCCGCCGAGCGCGGCGAGGACCTGCACACCCTGCTGACCCGCAAGGCCGCCGGCCAGCCGGTCGGCGGACACGGACTGGTCGCCCTCGACTGGCTGAACGGCAACCGGTCGGTCCTCGTCGACCACCACCTCTCCGGCGTCATCGTGGGTCTCACCCTCGCCACCCGCCCCGAGGACGTCTACCGCGCACTGCTCGAAGCCACCGCGTTCGGCACCCGCGTCATCGTGGAGGCCCTGGAGGCGGGCGGCGTACCGGTCCACGAGTTCATCGTCGCCGGCGGACTGGCCAAGAACGAACTGCTGATGCAGATCTACTCCGACGTGCTGCGCCGCCCCGTCTCCCTGGCCGCGTCCGACCAGGGCCCCGCCCTCGGGTCGGCCATCCACGCCGCCGTGGCCGCCGGCGCGCACGACGACGTACGGACGGCCACCGCCGCCATGGGCCGCCGACTGCCGGCGGTCTACCTGCCCGACGCCCCCCGGGCGGACGCGTACGACGCCCTCTTCGCCGAATACCGGCTCCTGCACGACCACTTCGCCACGGGCGGCCTGTTGCACCGCCTGCGGCACATCCGCGACACGACCCGCACCGCGGGCTGACCCCCGCCCCCGTCGTCCGTTCCCGTCGTCCGTTCCCGAACCCGCACCCGCCCGCCGCCCTCACCAGCACCGCGGGACGTCACCTTCAGGAGTCCATGTGTCCAGCCGAACATCCCCCGCCCAGGAGATCTGGTTCCTCACCGGCAGCCAAGGCCTGTACGGGGAGGAGACGCTGAAGCAGGTCGCCGAACAGTCGCGGCAGATGGCCACCGCCCTGGCGGACGCCTCCGGCATACCCGCCCGTGTCGAGTGGAAGCCGGTGCTGACCGACGCCGATGCCATCCGCCGGGTGTGCCTCGACGCGAACGCCGATGACCGGTGCATCGGGCTCATCGCCTGGATGCACACCTTCTCGCCGGCCAAGATGTGGATCGCCGGACTGGACGCGCTGCGCAAGCCGTTGCTGCACCTCCACACCCAGTCGAACGTGGCCCTGCCCTGGGACACCATCGACATGGACTTCATGAACCTCAACCAAGCCGCGCACGGGGACCGCGAGTTCGGGCACATCCAGACCCGTCTCGGCGTACCCCGCAAGACCGTGGCCGGACACGTCACCGAGCCGGTCACGGTCGAACGCGTCGCGGTCTGGGCACGCGCGGCCGCCGCACGAGCCGAACTGGCCACCCTCAAGGTCGCCCGCTTCGGCGACAACATGCGCGACGTGGCCGTCACCGAGGGCGACAAGGTCGAGGCCCAGCTGCGCTTCGGCGTCTCCGTCAACACCTACGGCGTCAACGACCTGGTGGAGGTCGTCGACAGCGCGGACGGGACCGAGGTCGCTTCCCTCGTCGAGGAGTACACCGACCTGTACGACCTGGCCCCGGAGCTGCGACCGGGCGGGGAACGGCACGACGCGCTGCGTTACGCGGCCCGCATCGAGGCCGGCCTGCGCGTCTTCCTCCAAAGGGGCGGCTTCCGCGCCTTCACCACCAACTTCGAGGATCTGGGCGGACTGCGGCAGCTTCCCGGCCTCGCCGTCCAGCGGCTCATGGCCCAGGGGTACGGCTTCGGAGGAGAGGGCGACTGGAAGACCGCCGTCCTGCTGCGCGCCCTCAAGGTGGCCGCCGCCGGCCTTCCGGGCGGCACCTCCTTCATGGAGGACTACACCTACGACATGACACCCGGCAACGAGCTCATCCTCGGTGCGCACATGCTGGAAGTCTGCCCCACCATCGCCGCCGCCAGGCCCAGCTGCGAGATCCATCCCCTCGGCATCGGCGGGCGGGAGGACCCGGTGCGCCTGGTCTTCGACGCGGCCCCCGGCCCGGCCGTGGTGGTCGGCCTCGCCGACCTCGGCGACCGCTTCCGCCTGATCGCCAACGACATCGACGTGGTGGCGCCCCCTCACCCGCTCCCCGCCCTGCCCGTCGCCCGTGCGGTCTGGCGGCCCCACCCCGACCTGCGGACCTCCACCGAATCCTGGCTTACGGCCGGAGGACCGCACCACACCGTCCTCAGCACCGCCCTCACCTCCGACCACCTCGACGACCTGGCGGAAATGCTCCGCCTGGAACTGGCCCTCATCGACGAGACCACCACCCCGAGGGAGTTCCGCCGCGATCTCCGTTGGAACCAGGCGTACTACCGGCTGGCACAGGGCCTGTGAAGCCGAAGCTTGGGGTGTCCCCCCGTCACCGACACCGAGGCGGCCCCGGCTCCCGGGGGACCGGGTGACGTGGGGGCGCTTGAAGTGCTCTCCCGGCTGAAGCCGGGAGATCCCTACTTACCTTGCGGCAGCGGGCTTAACGCGTCTCGCGCGCCTGACGACTGCCCTTCCGGCAACCGGGATGAGCGCGAGGCCCATCCGGTACACGTGCAAGACGTTCCGGGCTGCGTTGTGGTCGGCGTTTCCTGACCAGCCGCAGTCCGGGTTCTTGCACACGAACACGGCCTGGCTCTCCCGGTTGCCGGGCGTGGTGAAGCCGCACGCCGAGCAGCGTTGGGAGGTGCCGGGGGCGGGGACCTTGTGCAGGGTGCCACCGTTCTGGACGGTCTTGTACGCCAGCATGGTGACCGTCCGGCCCCATGCCTCCCCGCTGATGGCACGGTTCAGCCCAGATTTCTGGGCAACGTTCTTCCCCGGCACTTCGATGGTTCCCCTGGCGGACTTGACCATGTTCGTGATGCTGAGTGCTTCGACCACGACCGTGCCGTATGTACGGGCGATGACGGTGGTCGTCTGATGCTGCCAGTCCAGGGCCCGGCGCTTGGCTTTCGCGCGGAGTCCTGCGATCTGGTCGTAGGTGCGGTGCAGCCGGCGGCTGGTGCGCTCACCTGGCCTACTGTGCTGCCTACGCTGCGCGGCGCACTGCTCCAGGCGCAGGAGCTTGGCCTTCTCCTTGCCGGTCAGCCATTCGCCGTGCTCGTATGTCTCGCCATCCGAGAGGGCGATGGGCACGGTGGCTCCCACGTCGATGCCGACGTCCGGCCCCTGGGTGCGGCTCTGGCGTGACCTCCAAGGTCTGAACACGGAAGGCGATGTGCCAGCCGAGCGTGTCCTTGATCAGCCGTGCCCCGGTGATCCGGTTCTCGGTGTTGGCACGCTTGCCGACCGGAAGGTCTTTGGTCCATCGGAAGCGAACCCGGCCCACCTTCGGAATGTTGACCGTGCCCCAGCGGCGGTGCACCCGCACGATGTTCAGGTCCCGGCCTTGCGGGATGTCCACGGACATCACCGTGCGGAACCCGCCCTTGAAGTTCGGGGCGTCTGCGCGGCCGTCCCAGCAGTTCTTCCACGCCTGGAAGTACGTCTTGAGCACCGCCTGCGCGGCCTGCGCGGGCAGGACGGCGAGGAAGTCGACGTCCTCACGGGCCTGGCGAATCGCTGCGTCCGCGTTCACGAGGGTCCGCTTATCCTTCGGCATCATCCACCACCAGGCGTGCAACAGGTTCCACATAGTGCGGGCCGCGTGCGCCTGGCCATCGGTCTTCAACACCCTGGCAGGAGAAGGCGCAAGCCGGGCACGATGTCAGAACCGGTCGCCATGTTGTCTACAACCTGCACCTTCGTTTCGTTTGCGTCACCAAGTACAGGCGGAATGCGTTCACCGACACCATGCTGACCCGCACCGAAGAGATCATGCGTGAGGTCTACGCCGACTTCGAGGTCGAGCTGAAGCAGTTCAACGGCGAACAAGACCGTGCACCTGCTCGTGCACTACCCGCCGGAGGTAGAGGCCGGGCAGGCCCTTGCGGGCTGCCCGGCCTCGTCGTACGCGGAGCTGCTCTTCAGGCGGGGCGGGCTGTTATTCGAGCAGCTCCGCGTACGAGCCCATGGCCAGGGCGATGTCCGCCTGGGCCCAGAACCGGTGGTACGTGAAAGCGGGGGCCGCGCCGCCCGCGAGGTAGGCCTCGATCTTCGGCCAGGCCGGGTCGTCCTGGTAGAAGGTGCGGATCGAGGCGAAGGTGGACGAGGAGTTCACCGCGTCGCCGTTCGGCATCGTGCCGGTCCACGTGCTGGGGATGTACACCGGGTTGGCGAAGCGGCTGTAGTCGGTGCGGGTCTCCTCGACGGCCAGGCCCAGGGGGTCCTGGTGATGGGCCCACATGCCGTCGAGCAGGGCCTTCGCGACCCGCTTGGCCTCGGCGTTGCCGGACTTCGCGGCGTAGTAGGTGAGGGTTTTGGCGTAGGCGGCGGCCACGCCCACGTCGTCGGTGTAGTCGGCGACGGTGACGTGCAGGTTCGCGTTGGCGCCGGGGGCGGACGCGTTCCAGGTGTCGGGCGCGCCGGACCACTTGAGGGTGGAGGGGATGCGGTACGTGCCGTCGGGGTTGATCGTGGTCTTCGACAGCGCCCAGCCGACCCACTTGTCGAGCACGGCCTTGGCGCCCGCGTCCCCGGTCTGTTCGTAGAGCTCGGCGACCCGCTCCATGGACCAGGCCTGGAAGCCGAACCACTGGTTGGACGCCGGGTCCTGGTAGACGGGCTTCTCGTCGTAGAAGAGCCCGTGGAAGGTCGGGGTGCCGGCCGGAGGCTGCGCGTACCGTCCCTGCCAGCTGTTGGTCGCGCCGCCCGCGATGGCGCCCTCGTCGGACTGGAGCCAGCGGTAGAACTCCAGCTGCCGGTCGAGGCTGGTCGCCCAGTCCGCCGAGCCGGTCGCCGACTTGGGCTTCAGCGGGGCGTACTCGCTGAGCGCGTAGGCGGCGAGGGGGTTCTGGTAGCCGCCGTGGGCGTGACTCGAGCCGATCCGCCAGGACCAGGCGGCCGCGGTGTCGGTGGCGCCGCCCCAGGCGTAGTACCAGGACATCAGGTAGTGCGCGCTGTCCTTGCCCGTGCCGGCGGGGCACGCGGTCGGGCCGACGCAGTTCCCGGCCTTCTTGAAGTACTTGTCGTACATGGAGTACCGCAGGTAGTCGCCCATCTTGGCCGCCTTGGAGACGGTCGCGGTGACCTGGGTTCCCTTGCCCTGCTCCTTGGCCCAGATGTCGGCCCAGTAGGCGGCCTGGATGGCGCGCGCGTCGGCGTCCGGGGCGTTGGTGAACTTCCACTGCTTGGCGTAGGAGGCGTCCCCGGTGAAGAGGTCGAGGTAGCCGTTCCTGCCGCCGTAGGCGAACTTGTCGCAGGTGGGGTGCGGAACCGTCTCCCAGACCGATTCCTCCGGTCCGCGCTGGAAGGTGTTGATGTACGAGGGTCCGGTCGCGGCCGGTCCGGCGGAGCACTTGCCGGGCTCGTTGCCGAAGCCGTAGACGTTGTCGACGTCCTGGAGCCAGTGCATGCCGTAGATGTCGTCCGTGCCGTACGTGCTCTTCAGCTCGCCCGCGATCGGGTCCACGCCGGAGGCGATTCCCCCGTCCAGCTTGGCCGGGTACTGCGAGGGGAGGTCGAGCTCGGGGGCGTAGGTGGCGGGCTTGGAGGCGTTGTAGGAACCCGTCGTCGGCTGGTCGGCGTGGGTGGGGATCATGAACTTCTCCATGATGTCCCACGCGCCGTTGAACTTGGTCCAGTCTCCGGTGATCTTCCCGTACATCGCCTGCAGCCAGATCAGATAGCTGTAGGCCTCCGAGGTCGTCTCGTGTCCGTGGTCCGGGGCCTCCACGATCAGCGTCTCGACGGAGTGGTACGGGATGCCCTCGGGCGAGAAGTAGCCGTTGGCCGGGTTGGTGATCTTCCCGTAGAGGTCCAGGAAGCGGGCGTCGTACGTGGAGTCGGCGGCCAGCTGGGCGACCGTCACCTCGGCCTTCGCGTGACCGGGGGCGGTCACGCTGAAGACGGCGGAGCCGCTGCCCGTGGTCCCGGCGGTCACGGTCACCTTCTGGGCGTTGTTCCAGTTCGCCGGGGTGAACGTGAGCGTGGCGGGCGCCGCGGCGAGGTCGGTGTTCCCGGAGGTGCGGGCGACGCCCACCGCCACGTTCGCGGCCGGCTGCTTGGACAGCTTCAGGTCGAAGGTGCCCGTCTCCCCGCGGCGTACGGAGAGCTGTGCGGGGGTGGCGACGAGTGCGGGGCCGGCGGCGACGGTGATGCCGACGGGTGCCGATTCGGCGGAGGACCCGAGGGTGTCGTAGGCCCTCGCGTAGAGGGAGTGGGAACCGGCCGCGAGGCCGGTGGCATCCAGGGTGAAGGGCGCCGTGGAGTCCGTGCCCAGGAGCGTGGTGTCGCTGTAGAACTCGACCTTGCCCACGGTGGCGCCGTCGGCCGCGGCGGCGGTGGCGGCGAGCGGGACGGGAGTGCCCGCCGTGTATACGGCGCCCGCGGTGGGGCTGGTCAGGACGGCGACCGGGGGCTGGTGGGCTCCGGCGCACGGGGTGCCGTTCACGGCGAAGGCGGTGGGGGCGGCGTTGGTCCCGCTGTACGCGAACTGGGCGCCGGCGGTGACGGCCGCGCCGGCGGCGACGGTCTTGTTCCAGTCCGCGGCCGTGACGCTGACCTTCTTGCCGGACTGGGACCAGGCGCCGTTCCAGCCGTTGGTGAGCTGCTGGTTGCCGGCGTAGTCGTAGCTGAGGGTCCAGCCGTCGAGCGGGCCGGCGGACCGGTTGGTGAGGGTGAGCTCGGCGGTGAAGCCCGAGCCCCAGTCATTGGTCTTGTAGTCGACGCTGCACTGGACCGCCGCGGTCGCTCCGGCTGCCGTAGTGGCTCCGACGGCCGTGAGACCGAGGGGGAGGGACAGGGAGACGGCCACGGCCGACGCCGTCAGCAGCTTGCGTCGGGCGTGTGGTCTGGGTGGGGGGTGCGTAGACATGCGGATGGTTCTCCTCGCGGCTCGGGGAGACGGGTGGGGAAGAACGATTGCGCACAAGCTCTGACCAGTGGGAGCGCTCCCACCATGCAGAGGCGGCACCTGCGGCGTCAAGATGCGTGAAGAGTCGAATGCATTCCGTGAGGAATTTACTCAACACCTCTTTTGCTTGGCGGTAGTTGACGCTACGGTCTGGCCCCAACCAGTGGGAGCGGTTCCATCAGTCGGCGCGCCGGCACAGTCCGACCCCGTCGCAAGGACTCGCCCAAGTGACATCGCCGCGCCTGTCGGCGCTGCTCGGCGGAGCAGCGCCGGCCTGGCGTGACGGCCGTACGGCCGCCGCCTGGCACGTCCACGGCTCCACCACCGCTTCCCCCAGCAAGCAACGCTGAGACTCCAACACCCCCCGCCCCGCCCGCCGTCCGGTCCGCCTTCCATCCGGGTTCCCCGGCTGACGGGCGAGGCCTGCGCGAACACCTGCGGTCACGCGGTCGTCCACGTCGTCGAGGCGTGGTCCGCGCCCGCGCCCTCCGTGCCGCGGCCGCACCCGGAACACCTGGAGCCGATCCCCAGGTGCGGCCCGACACCTCGAACGAGGGCAATCCATCCGATGCGCCGCCGGGCCGCGCGCCCGCCTGCGCACCCCCCATTGAAAGGCACCCACGAAATGAGCCGCACGATCCCCCGCACCGCACTTCTGGCGGCGCTCAGTCTGGTCACGGCAGCCGGCGCGACCGCGACGGTCTTCGGCACCTCCGCCGGCGCCGCCACCGCCGGCTGCAAGGTCGAGTACCAGGTCCCCAACCAGTGGAACACCGGATTCGGCGCGAACGTGATCGTCACCAACACCGGTGACCCGGTCGCCTCCTGGACCCTGGAGTGGTCCTACGCCAACGGCCAGCAGGTCACTCAGGGTTGGAACGCCACGATCACCCAGTCCGGCGCCGCGGTGACGGCGCAGAGCCTCTCCTACAACGGGTCACTGGCCACGGGCGGTTCGACGTCCTTCGGATTCAACGGTTCGCACACCGGCACGAACGCCGTCCCCGCGACGTTCAAGCTGAACGGCGTCACCTGCAACGGCGCGACCGACCCGACCACCCCGCCGACCACTCCCCCGACGACCCCGCCCACCACTCCCCCCACGACCCCGCCGCCGACCGGCGGCAAGGTCGACAACCCGTACGCCGGCGCCAAGATGTACGTGAACCCGGAGTGGTCCGCCAAGGCCGCCGCCGAACCGGGCGGCAGCAGGGTGGCGAACCAGCCCACCGCCGTATGGCTGGACCGCACCGCCGCCATCGCGGGTGTCAACGGCGGGATGGGCGTGCGCGCCCACCTCGACGCGGCGCTCGCACAGAAGGGCAGCGGCGAGATGGTCGTGCAGTTCGTGATCTACAACCTGCCCGGACGCGACTGTTCGGCGCTCGCCTCCAACGGTGAGCTCGGGCCGACGGAGATCGACAGGTACAAGACGCAGTACATCGACCCGATCGCCGCGATCCTCGCCGACCCCAAGTACGCGGGCCTGCGGATCGTCAACACCGTCGAGATCGACTCCCTGCCGAACCTGGTCACCAACGTCTCCGGCCGCCCCACGGCCGTCGCCAACTGCGACGTCATGAAGACCAACGGCAACTACATCAAGGGCGTCGGCTACGCCCTGAACAAGCTCGGGTCCATCGCCAACGTCTACAACTACGTGGACGCGGGCCACCACGGCTGGCTCGGCTGGGACGACAACCTGGGCGCCTCCGCGGAGATGTTCAAGCAGGCGGCCACCGCCGAGGGCTCCACGCTCTCCAACGTGCACGGCTTCATCGTCAACACCGCCAACTACAGCGCCCTGAAGGAGGACCACTTCAAGATCGAGGACTCCGTCAACGGCACCTCCGTACGCCAGTCGAAGTGGGTCGACTGGAACCGCTACACCGACGAGCTGTCCTACGCCCAGGGCATGCGGACCAAGCTGGTCTCGCTGGGCTTCGACGCCGGCATCGGCATGCTGATCGACACCTCCCGCAACGGCTGGGGCGGCACGGCCCGCCCTGCCGGCCCCGGCGCGCTGACGAACGTGGACACCTTCGTCAACGGCGGCCGCTTCGACCGTCGCATCCACCTCGGCAACTGGTGCAACCAGTCCGGCGCCGGCCTGGGCGAACGGCCGCAGGCGGCACCCGCCGCCGGCATCGACGCGTACGTGTGGGTCAAGCCTCCGGGCGAGTCGGACGGCGCGAGCAAGGAGATCCCGAACGACGAGGGCAAGGGCTTCGACCGGATGTGCGACCCCACCTACACGGGCAACGTACGCAACGGCAACAGCATGTCGGGGTCCCTCCCGAACGCGCCGCTCGCCGGACAGTGGTTCTCCGCCCAGTTCCAGGAGCTCATGAAGAACGCCCACCCGGCACTCTGACGCGGAACGGGTGACGAGCCCGGAGCCTTACGGAAGCACTCCCTTCCGCGGGGCTCCGGGCCTCGGCACGCCCGGAAGGAACGGGCCCCGCGAGGCCTCGTCCGCCGCTGACGCGCAGCTGCTGCCAAGACGAACGGCGGGCCTTCGAGCCGCGGCCGCCTAGGCCGCCCAAAGCACCGAGGGCACCGAGGGCACCGAGGGCACCGAGGGCACCGAGGCAACCGCCTTGTCGATCACCGCGACGCCGATCGGGTGAGGGGCGCGGGCTGCCGAGGTTCTGCCGGGCGCTCGGCAGGCCGCCGAAGCCGCTCAGGAGGAATCCCGCACGATCAGTTCCGTCGGGAGGACCCTGCGCGGCTCCTCGTCCTTCTCCCGCCCCGGCGCGGATCCCGCTCCGGGCGCCTCCGCGATCTTCTGGAGCAGCAGCCGGGTCATCGTGCGGCCCATCTCCTCGATCGGCTGGCGCACGCTCGTCAGCGGCGGGTCCATCAGACGGGCCACCGTCGAGTCGTCGACCCCGACGAGGGCCACGTCCTCGGGGATCCGCCGTCCGGCCTCGCGCAGCACCCCGCGCGCGCCGGCCGCCATCACGTCGGAGGCGGCGAAGACCGCGTCCAGGCCGGGGGCGCGCTCCAGGAGCTCGCGCATCGCCAGCCGGCCGCCCTCCTCGGTGAAGTCCCCGGTCGCCACCAGCGACTCGTCGGGCCGGAACCCGGCTTCCGCGAGTCCCGCGCGGTAGCCGCCCAGACGCGCGCGGGCCACGTACATGTCGAGCGGCCCGCTGATGGTCGCGATCCTGCTCCGGCCCCGCCCCACCAGGTGGGCGACGGCCGCCCGGCCCGCGCCGATGTTGTCGGAGTCCACGTAGGCGACGGGTTCGGCCTCGGAGCGGCGCCCGTTCATGACGACCGGCAGCCCCAGCCGTGCGATCCGGTCCGGCAGCGGGTCGTCGCCGTGGACGGACGCCAGCAGTACGCCGTCGACCCGCTGGGCGGCCAGGTAGTCCTCGAAGCGCCGCCGCTCGGCCTCGGTGCGGACCAGGGTGAGCAGCAACTGCTTGTCGGATTCTGCTAGTTCAGCGCTGACCCCGCGGATCAGGTCCAGGAAGTACGGCTCCGAGAACAACCTCGCCTCGGTCTCCGGGATGACGAGGGCGACCGCGTCGGTCCGGCTCCCGGCCAGCGCTCTGGCCGCCTGATTGGGTACGTACCCCAGCTCGGCGACGGCCCGGGCGACGGCGTCCCTGGCCTGTTCGCTCACCCGCGGCGAGCCGTTGATCACCCGGGAGACCGTGCCCCGGCCGACACCGGCCAGGGCCGCGACCTCTTCCAGGGTGGGTCTGCCGTTCTGCCGTCCGCTCACGACCCTCGTACTCCCCTCGTGCGACATCGCACTCCGCGCCGGCCCTGCCAGCTGATCAAGTGAATCGGGCAAGATGATGGACCCACCGCGTCGCGTGGACCACGTTACGCCGACACATCGCATGGGAGCGCTCCCACACTACTCTTGATTGCTTGGACACGCCACGCCCGCGTTCACAACCCGACGGGGCCGCGCCCGCGAAGTGACGGGTGAGCGCGCGTCGAAGGCCTCTGTGTAATGAATCCGCGTTCATCTCTTGACACTCGCACCCGTCAGGCAGCAACCTTCCGGCAACGACGTGGGAGCGCTCCCACTGTGGGATGCGAGAACGGCCTTCACATCAGGTCCGGGCAGGGCCCTCGCCGAGCCGCGAACAGCCCGCCGGATCCCCTGGCGCACAACGAGCACCACCTTGGACGAGGAGAGTGGAATGCGCACTTCCAGCAGCAGACACGGACGCGGACGCCGCACCGCCATCAACGCGGTCGCCGCGATCGCCGCAGTGGCGACCGGTACGGCCCTGCTCACCGGCTGCGGCAGCGACGGCGAGAACGGCAAGGGCGACGGCGCGGCCGGCGGCGAGCAGATCACGCTGCGGATCGGAACCTTCGGGTCCTTCGGCTACGACAACACCACCGGGGCCAAGCTCTACGCCGAGTACGAGAAGGCCCACCCCAACATCAAGATCGAAGAGTCGAACGTAGCCGACGGCCAGAAGTACTGGGACACGCTCAAGCTGCGCCTCTCCCGCGACAGCGGTCTCGCGGACATCCAGGCTCTGGAAGTGGGCTACATCGCGGAGGCGACCGGTCCGGCCATGGCGGACAAGTGGACCGACCTCGGCAAGACCGGCGGCGCGGACGTCGGCGCGTTCCTCGACTGGAAGGTCAAGCAGGCCACCACGGGCGACGGCAAGGTGATCGGCCTCGGCACGGACATCGGCCCGATGGCCATCTGCTACAACAAGGACCTCTTCGCCCAGGCCAAGCTCCCGACCGAGCGCGCCGAGGTCGCCAAGCTGTGGGCGGGCGACTGGGCGAAGTTCATCCAGACCGGTGAGACGTACAAGAAGAGCGCCCCGGCGGGGACCGCCTTCCACGACTCCGCGAGCGGCCTGTTCAACGCGGTGATCTCCAGCGAGCCGGTGCAGTACGCGAACACCAAGGGCGAGCTGGACTACGAGAACAGCCCGGGCGTGAAGAAGGCGTGGGACACCGCCGTGGCGGCGGCGAAGGGTGAACTGACGGGCAAGCTGCGCCAGTTCGACGAGAAGGGCACCTGGAACGCGGCGTTCAAGAACGCGAAGTTCGCCACCGTCGCCTGCCCCAGCTGGATGACCGGCATCATCAAGGAGCAGGCGGGCCCGGAGAACCAGGGGAAGTGGGACATCGCCGCGCCGCCCGTGGCCGGCAACTGGGGCGGCTCGTTCCTCGCCGTGCCGAAGTCGGGCAAGCACGCCAAGGAGGCGGCCGAGCTCGCCGCCTGGCTCACCGCGCCGGCCCAGCACGCCAAGGTCTTCGGCGTGAACGGCAACATCCCCTCCTCCAAGGACACCCTCGGCTCCCCGGCGGTCCAGGGCGCCAAGCTGCCGTACTTCGGTGACACCCCGGTCGGCAAGATCTACTCGGAGGCCGCGGCCGGCATCACGCCCGCCCCGATCAGCCGCTGGGACGGCCAGGTGAAGACCTTCCTCACGGACAACGGCATCCTCGACATCGAGCAGCGCGGCACCGACCCGGTGAAGGCCTGGGAGAACGTCAAGAAGCTGGTCGCCGACAAGATCGACCAGTAACGGGGGCAGTGTGACGGCCCGCCGCCACCCGCTGCCTCCCCGCGGGTGGCGGCGGGCCGTCAACCGTCCGCACCCATCGCATCACCGCACGCATCGACTTGGAAGGACGCCCCCGTGGCCACCTCCGTACGGGCGACGGGTGGCGGCTCCGCGCCGCCCGCCGCACAAGCCCCGGGCTCCAGCGCCGGCCCCGGCTCCCACAGGCAGCGGCGCTCGGACCGGAACGGTTGGCGCAGCACGCTCTACCGCCTCGATCTGAAGGCGATCCCGTACGTCTTCATCGCTCCCTTCTTCCTCACCTTCGCGGCCTTCGGGCTCTTCCCCCTCATCTACACGGGCTGGCTCTCCCTCCACCGGGTCGAACTCGGCGGCAGCGCGCAGTGGAAGGGGATGGAGAACTACAGTTCCCTGGCCACCAGCGAGTTCTTCTGGAACGCGCTCGGCAACACCTTCACCATCGGCGTGATCTCCACGGTTCCCCAGCTGCTGATGGCCCTCGGCCTCGCGCACCTGCTCAACTACAAACTGCGGGGCCGCGGCTTCTTCCGCGTCGCAGTGCTCGCCCCGTACGCCACCTCGATCGCGGCGGCGACGCTCGTCTTCGCCCAGCTCTTCAACACCGACTACGGCCTGATCAACACGGCCCTGGGATGGGTGGGCTTCGAACCGGTTTCCTGGGAGTCCTCCAAGTGGCCCGCCCAGATCGCCATTTCGACGATCGTCACCTGGCGCTGGACCGGTTACAACGCACTCATCTACCTCGCGGCCATGCAGGCCGTGCCGCAGGACCTGTACGAGGCCGCGGCCCTGGACGGGGCCTCGCGCTGGCGCCAGTTCCTCAGCGTCACCATCCCCTCCATCCGGCCGACGATCCTCTTCACGGTCATCGTCTCCACGATCGGTGCCACTCAGCTCTTCGGCGAACCGATGCTCTTCGGCGGCAGCGTCGGCATCAGCGGGGGCAGCGGGAACCAGTTCCAGACGCTGAGCCTGCTCATGTACGAGAAGGGCTGGGTGACCGGCGCACTGGGCCAGGCCTCCGCCATCGCCTGGGTCATGCTCCTGCTCCTCCTGCTCATCGGCGGCATCCAGGCCCTGATCTCCCGCTCGAACCGCCGTCGCAGCCAACGCGCCGGCAGCCGCGCCGGCCACATCCGCACGAAGGCGGGGAGCTGAACCCATGGCCCGCACACTCGACAAGACCACCGCCGCGGCGCCGCGCGCGAGGCGTCTGCGCTCATCGGCCGGCCGGCAGCACCATGCGGGACCGCTCACCTACGTCCTGCTGGGATTGGCCGCCCTCGTCTCCCTCTTCCCGCTGTACTGGAACCTCGTCGCCGCCTCCCACTCGGGCGAGCGCGTGGTCGAGGCCCCGGCCCCGCTCCTGCCCGGCCCGCGGCTCTTCGACAACCTCACCTTCGCCTGGAACCAGGTAGACATGGGCGAGGCGCTGGTCAACACGACCATCGTGGCCGGGCTCGTGGCCCTGTCGACCGTCCTGTTCTCCACCCTGGCCGGCTTCGCCTTCGCCAAACTGCCCTTCAAGGGCCGGGGCGCCCTGCTGGCACTGGTGGTGGCGACCATGACGATTCCGCCGCAGCTCAGCGTCATCCCCCTCTACCAGATCATCACCGACCTCGGCTGGGTCGACCAGCTCCAGTCGGTCGTCCTGCCCTCGCTGGTCGCCGCCTTCGGCGTCTTCTTCATGCGCCAGTACCTCATCGAGGCGCTGCCGGTGGAACTGGTGGAGGCGGCCAGGATGGACGGTGCGCACAGCCTGCGCATCATCTGGCACGTGGTCTTCCCGGTGGCCCGGCCCGCGATGGCGGTCCTCGGCATGCTCGTCTTCGTCCAGGCCTGGAACGACTTCTTCTGGCCCTTCATCGCCCTGACCCCCGACGGCAACCCGACCCTCCAGGTCGCCCTGGCCGGTCTCGGCGCGGGCAACCACACCGTCGACCAGGCCGTCGTACTGACCGGCGCACTCATATCGACCCTGCCGCTGCTGCTGGTCTTCGCCGTACTCGGCAAGCACATCGTGGGCGGCATCACCGCCGGCGCCGTCAAGAACTGACGGCGTTCGTCGAGGACGGCCCACCTCGTCGTCCTGTTCGCGCCCGCCCTCTTCCGGCACCGGTTCATCCGGCACGTCTTCAACCACACTCACGTTGGGAGCGCTCTCCTATGACCGCGTCCGAGACCCGTCCACTCGCCGCCACCCGCACCTTCCCGTCCGACTTCCTCTGGGGCACGGCCACCGCCGCGTACCAGATCGAGGGCGCCGCCCGCGAGGACGGACGGACCCCGTCCATCTGGGACACCTTCTCCCACACCCCGGGAAAGGTCTTCGAAGGCCACACCGGCGACGTGGCCGTGGACCACTACCACCGCTTCCCCGAAGACGTCCGCCTCATGTCCGAACTCGGCCTGGGAGCCTACCGGTTCTCCGTCTCCTGGTCCCGCGTCCAGCCGACCGGCCGGGGACCGGCCGTACAGAAGGGCCTGGACTTCTACCGCAAGCTGGTCGACGAGCTGCTCGCCGCCGGCATCGCCCCCGCCCTCACCCTCTACCACTGGGACCTCCCCCAGGACCTGGAGGACGCGGGCGGCTGGCCCGAGCGCGCGACCGCCGCACGGTTCGCCGAGTACGCGGGCCTCGTAGCCGATGCCCTCGGAGACCGGGTGAAGCACTGGATCACCCTCAACGAACCCTGGTGCAGTGCGTTCCTCGGCTACGCCTCCGGCGTGCACGCCCCGGGCCGCACCGACCCGGTCGCCGCCCTGCGCGCGGCCCACCACCTCAACCTCGGCCACGGCCTCGCCGTACAGGCCCTGCGCGCCGCACTGCCCGCGGACGCCAAGCTCGCGGTCTCCCTCAACCTCCACGAGGTCCGCCCCCTGACTCCCTCGCCCGAGGACCAGGACGCGGCCCGGCGCATCGACGCCGTCGGCAACGGGATCTGGCTGGGCCCCATGCTGGAGGGCGCCTACCCCCAGGACCTCCTCGCGGACACCGCGCACCTGACCGACTGGTCCTTCGTCCGGGACGGCGACACCGCCACGATTCACCAGCCCCTGGACCTGCTCGCCGTCAACTACTACACCCCGACGGTCGTCTCGCGCGTCGCGCCCGGCGACCAGAAGCCTCAGGACGACGGCCACGGCAACAGCGAGCACTCCCCCTGGCCCGGCGCGGACGAGGTCGCCTTCCACCGGGCGCCGGGCGAACGCACCGCGATGGGCTGGCCGGTAGATCCGGGCGCCCTGTACGACCTGCTGACCCGGACCGCCGCCCGCTACCCCGGACTGCCGCTCGTGATCAGCGAGAACGGAGCGGCGTACGAGGACGAGACCGGACCCGACGGCACCGTCCACGACCCCGAGCGCGCCGCCTACGTCCACGCCCACTTGGAGGCCGTGCACCGGGCGATCACCGACGGGGCGGACGTACGCGGCTACTTCCTCTGGTCGCTGCTCGACAACTTCGAGTGGTCGTACGGGTACGCCAAGCGCTTCGGCGCCATCCACGTCGACTACGACACTCTGAAGCGCACACCCAAGTCGAGCGCGCACTGGTACGCCAGCGTGGCCCGGACGGGAGAGCTGCACGCTCCTGGCGACGCGTAGCCCACGGTGCCGCACCGCGGCGCGGTGGACGGGTTCCGTTAGCGGGTGATCGCGGCGGCTCCTCACCCGGTGTTCCGGTGGGAGTCGCCGCGATGCTGTTTCGGCTGCTTCGGTCTTGCTCCAGGTGTTCCCCCGGCGTGGTGACGTGGGCTAGCTTCTGGCCTCATCTCCCCCACGGCCCCCATCCCACCATCCCCAGCTCCGGGCGGATCTTCATGAGTCGTTCCATTGCGTTGCGCGACGTCAGCAAGAGCTACGGCCGGGACTCCCACGCCGTGGAGCACTTCTCCCTCACCGTCGCACCGGGCGAGTTCCTGGTCCTGCTGGGCCCATCGGGCTGCGGCAAGTCGACCGTCCTGCGGATGATCGCAGGACTGGAGGACATCACCGAGGGCGAGTTGTTCCTCGACGGCGAGTACGCCAACCACATGCCGCCGAGCGAGCGGGACATCGCGATGGTGTTCCAGAGTTTCGCGTTGTATCCGAACATGACGGGGCGGGGCAACATCGGTTTTCCCCTGAAGCTACGCGACCCCCGCGGTGATCACGGGCCTCAGGTGGAGGCGACTGCCCGCATGCTGGGCATCGAGGACCTCCTCGACCGCTTGCCGGGGCAGCTCTCCGGCGGCGAGCGCCAGCGCGTTGCGATGGGGCGGGCCATCTCACGCCAACCGTCGGTGTTCCTGATGGACGAGCCGCTTTCGAGCCTGGACTCGAAGCTGCGCGGCCATCTGCGGGCCGAGATCGCCCGACTCACCGCGCAACTGGGCGTCACCACCGTATATGTGACGCACGATCAGTCCGAGGCCATGTCTCTCGGCCATCGCGTGGCGGTCATGCGCGGCGGTGTCCTCCAGCAGGTCAGCACACCGCGCGACACCTACTCCCTGCCGGCGAACGTGTTCGTGGCCGCGTTCATCGGCACGCCCCGCATCAGCCTGCTCCAGGCGGTGGTCCACGCACCGCTGAACGCCGGGATGTCCGTCGATCTGGGACGGCAACGCCTCCCCCTGCCCGAACCGCTCAGCACCGATCACCAGCTCCTCCGGATCCAGCAGGAGCGCCCGATCATCGTCGGCTTGCGGTCGGAGGCGGTCAGGATCGCACCTCCGAGCCAGGCACGGCCGGGCGAGGTGCCCATCACGGGCATCGTCGAGCACGTCGAGTACCAGGGGCACGAGGCCCTGGTCCACGTGGACACGGGTTCACGCCCCGCAGTGGTGACGGATCTGGAGTCCCCCCGGCAGCCGACCATTCCCAGACGCAGCCACAGGCAGCACCAGAGCGGCCTCGGCCGGCTCAGAGACCGGGCCAGGGAACGGCTGTCCGGTTCGGTCGCGGTCCTGGAGACGCCGCCGTCAGCCCACGACACGGACGCGAACACCGCTTCGCCGCGACAGGGGGCGGTGCGCAGCGACCTCGTGGTGCGCACGGGACCCCACGTCCGGGTGCGGGTGGGCGCCCAGATTCCGCTGCTGGTCGATCTGGGGCAACTGTACGTGTTCGATCACACCGGGCGCCGGATCTGTCCGGCACCGGTCGAACTCCCCTCCCTGGATGAGTGGTCAGGGTGAACGCGGAGTCCGCCGATGCGAGTTGGAGCCGGAACCGAAGCAGGACTCCGGGTCAGATGAAGCGCCACAGGTGGTCGGTGGTGCCGTTGTCGTCCCATAGGACGGTCTGGGCTCCCCGGGCGGTGGAGGCGCCCGAGACGCCGAGGACGCGGCCGCTGCCGGCGCACTGGATCTTGAAGGTGTCACCGCCGCCGTGGCGCAGGCGCCATCGGTGGTCGGTGGCGCCGTTGTCCGTCCACTGGACGATCCGGGCGCCGTTGGCGGTGCCTCCGTTCGCCACGGCGAGGACCTTGCCGCTGTGGGAGTTGCGCAGGCGCAGGTAGCCGCCGGTGTCGACGACGGCCGTCCAGAGGTGGTCGGCGGTGCCGTTGTCGTCCCACTGGACGGCGGCGCCGCCGTCGGCGGTGGACATGTCCCGGATGCCGAGGACGAGTCCGCTGTTGACGTTCTGGACGCGCTTGGCACCGTTCGGGACGAAAGCCCACTGCCCGGAGAGGGCGCCGGTGTCGGGTACCTGTACGGCTGCGGCGCCGTTGGCGGTTGAGCCGCCCGCGATGCCGAGCAGCTTGCCGGTGTGGACGTTGCGGAACTCGTGGTGGCCGTTGCCGGCGTCGACGACGGTCCAGCGGTGGTCGGCTGTTCCGGTGTCGGCCCACTGGAGGATCGGGGCGTTGTCGGCGGTGGACATGTCCTTCACGCCGAGGACCTTGCCGCTGTTGAGGTTGCGCAGCCGCAGTGCGGCGCCGTCGACGATGAGGAGCCAGTCGTGGTCGGGGGTGCCGGAGTCGGTCCACTGCAGGGCGAGGCCCCCGTCGGCGGTGGACATGTCCCGAATGCCGAGGACGAGTCCGCTGGCCGCGTTGACGAGACGGAAGCCGGAGCTGCCCGTCCGCCAGTAGACGGTGTAGTTGAAGCCCTGGGCGTCGTGGAACGGGCCGAGGCCGACCTTCGTGCCGTTGGCGGTGGCGGTGAAGGCGAGGGCGGTGCTGCTGGTGCGGGTGATCGAGGAGGGGTCCAGGGCCGGGAGGGCGGACAGTGCGGTGCTGCCGTAGTCGCCGGCGAGGACGGCGGGGCCGTAGGTGATCGCCGCGACAGCGGGGTTGTCGTTGGCGGCCTGGAGGGCCACGCGCATGGGGAGCTTGACGGTGACGGTGTCGCCGGAGGCCCATGACCGGGTGAGGGTGGCGTAGGTGCCCGGGTTGGCCGTGATGGTCTGCGCGACGCCGTTGACGCTGACGGTGGCGCCCGAGGTCCATCCGGGGATGCGGACGCGCATCGACCAGGTCCCGCCGACGCTGCCGGTGATCTTGAGCGTCGTGGTGTCGGAGGCCGGGTAGGAGGTGGTCTGGGTGACCGTGATGCCTCGCTGGGTCCAGTTCAGGACGGAGGGGAGGAACAGGTTCACCGTGAGGGTGGTGCCGTCGTGGAAGTAGATGGAGTCCATCAGCTTGGTGTTGGACTCGACGCCCGTTCCCTGGCAGCACCAGAACGTGCCGTAGTCGGTGCTCCAGGTGCCGCCGCCCCAGGCCGGGCCGACCCCGCGCCGGCCACCCGGGTTGAGGGGGGTGAAGTAGGTGACGTGTCCGTGTGGGTCGGCGGGGTTCTGGGCGCCGATGACGTGGTTGAGCAGCGCCTTCTCGTAGAAGTCGAAGTACGACGCCCGGTCGGGGTCCAGCTGCCAGAGCTCTCGGGTCAGCTTGAGCATGTTGTAGGAGTTGCAGAGTTCGCAGGTGTCGCGGACGAGGAAGGCGGAGATGGCGTTCGGGGCACGGAAGTGTTCCGCCTGGCTGTTGCCGCCGATGGCGTAGGTGTGCGAGGTGGTGGAGATCGTCCATGCGTTGGCGGCGATGTCGCGGTAGCGGGTCGTCCCCGTGGCCTTGTACTCGCGCACGGCTCCGATCCACTTGGGTACCTGCGTGTTGGCGTGCAGGCCGTCCAGTCGGTCCAGGTTCGCGGCGAGGGGGTCGAAGACCGCGGCGTGGTCGAACCGCTGGGCGGCGCTCAGCCAGCGTGCGTCGCCGGTCTGTTGGTAGAGGTCGGTCAGCACCTCGTTCATGCCGCCGAACTCGACGCCCAGCGACGCCTGCATCGTGCTGCGGCTGAGTGCGGCGGTGCGGCGGTCGACCCAGCCGGCGAGCGCGAGGAGCACGTCGCGGGCCTGTGTGCTGCCCATGAGGCGCCACACGTCGAGCAGACCGGCCATGGTCTTGTGGATGCAGTAGTACGGGACGTTGCCGTTGTTCAGCGTCCCTGATTCGAGGCTGGTGAAGTCGTTCTCGGGGAAACCCGAGAGGTAGCCGGCCGAGAAGCCCGCGGTGGGGTTGTTGGCCTGGCATTTGGCGAGTTCGGCCACCATGCGGTCGGCCTTGTCGCGGCAGGCGGTGTCCCCGACGGCGGCGTACGCCTGGGCCCACGCCGTGAGGAAGTGGCCCTGCACGTGGGTGCGGAAGGGGAACGCCGGGTCGTCCCAGCCGCCGGTCGGGGCAGCGGCGTTGGTGGAGAGCCGGTGGTTGGCACGGAAGTTGTACAGCAGGCGGTCGACGTCGACGAAACGGAGATAGGCCAGCGTGCGGTTCTGATTGTCGAGCCATCGACTGCTGGAGAGCCGGACCTGACCGAGGTCGAACGGGAACGTCCACACTCCGACGTCGGACCTGACCGGTGGCGCGGCCGCCGCGGCGGAGGCGAAGCCGAGGACGGGGGTGAGGACGGGGCCGGCGGCCACGACACCGGCCGCCTTGATCAACGAACGGCGGCTGAAGGGGTGAGTCGGCAAGGAGAACTCCCTGGTCCGTAAGCGAAGGAGGCGGGCACGGGATCGGGTGGGCAGCGCAGGAGGCGGTGCGGGCCGCCGGCGAGCGGTCGCGTCGCGTTCGCTGCGTCCATGTACTGCTGGGGAACGGGGCCAGCGTCGGGGGTTGCGGCAGCCAAGGAAGCGGCGGGCAAAGTTTGTTGGGCTTCAACCGGATGCCGCAGGTGCTGCCGAACCAAGGGGCGGTCGACATGACCGATGGACATCCGGGTGCCGGCGCCGGATGCCGTCGAAGGAGATGCTGATGGTGGAGCCCTTTGCGCGGGTATGCGTCGCCGTCCTGAGAGGTGCGGCGCCCACCCGCTGCATGAGTGTTAACGCTCACAATTGGCGTGTCAATGCTTTCGGCGACTCTCGCCGACAGCCGCCGGGCCGTCCCTCCGCGCCGTGCTCCCTGTACACCGCGTCGGCGCCATGACCACCGGCGCGGCCCATCGGGGCACATTCCCCCTGCCCGCCCAGGAGCGCTAACGGCTGGCTTCGACTACTCCTTGCCCTTCATCCGGTACGGAAAGCGACCGAAGGGGCACGCTAGTCCCCGCGGACCTAGGCTGGAAGCAGCCGTTGGACACCGGTCCCGGCGAGCACCGCTGTCCGGACGGAGGCGTGGCGCGTGGAGATGGCTGCCAGGCAGGATGCCCCGACCGCCTCCCTCGTGGTCGACGCGGACGGTACGGTCAGCGGCTGGAGCGAGGGTGGGCGACTGCTCCTGGGTTGGACGGCGGAAGAGACCGTGGGGCGGCCCGTGGCCGGCCTGCTGGCCGAGCGGCCACCCGGCCTCCCCGGCCACCGCGGCGTCGGCTCCGGCCTCACGGGCATCGTCCCGCTGCGCCACCGGGACGGTTCCACGGTGGACGCCGTACTGACGTCCCATGCGCTGTGCGGCGCCGGCGGCCGTCCGCTGGGCCACGTGGTGACAGCCCAGCCCTGGGGTGGCCGTCCGGTGATCGCGGACCGGGCCTTCGAGCAGTGCCCCTTCGCCCTGGGCGTCTACGACCCTGAGCTGCGCTTCTTGTGGGTCAACGCCGCCGCCTGCCGGGTGATGGCGCACTCCGAGGAGCAGGTGCTCGGTGAGAAGTACCGCGAGCTGTTCCCCGAACTGGACGACATGGCCTACACCGGCCGGCTCTCCGAGGTGGCGAGGACGGGCGAGCCGGCACGTCTCATCACCGTCTTCCGCCCGCTCGGCAGCAACTACGCCAATGCCTGGGCCACCAGCATGTGGCCCGTCCGGGATGCCGAGGGCAGGATCGGCGCCGTCGCCAACTGGGGATTCGACATGAGCGCCGAGTACTGGGCTCGGCAACGCCTGCTCATCCTCAACCGGGCCGGCGGCGGCATCGGCCGGACACTCGATGTGATCGGCACCGCCCAGGAACTGGCCCGGGCCCCGGTGCCGGGATTTGCCGACCTCGTCAGCGTGGATCTCTTCGACGAGGTGCTGCGCGGCGAGGAACCGCCCTCCGGGTCAGCCTTCGTCCCCGACGAGACCATCGCACTCAGCCGTGCCGCCCGGCACAGCGCGAAGGAGGACACCGACCTGGCGCCCGGGCCCACCACCCAGGTCGGCCACGCCCCCGGTTCCGTCGCCGCGCGCTGCATGGCCACCGGCACGTCCACGGTCGAGCTCGCCGCCGAGCCGGGCCAGGGCGGCGAATGGGCCTTCGGGCCCGGGCTCGCCGCCGACCCGGCCCACTGGCCACCGGGCAACCCGGTGATCGACGGGTCCATCGCCGCGGACGGGCTGACCGGCCGGATCACCGTGCCTCTCCGGGCGCGCGGCGCGCTGCTCGGCGTCGTCACCTTCTCCCGCAGCGCCCGGCCCGAGGCCTTCACCGCCGACGACCTGATCCTCGCCGAAGAGCTGACCGCCAAGGCAGCCGTCGCCATCGACAACGCCCGCCGGTACTCGCGCGAGCGCACGACCGCGCTAACCCTGCAACGCAGCCTGCTGCCGCAGGTGCTGCCGAACCAAGGGGCGGTCGACGTGGCATCCCGCTACCTGCCCGCCGGAACCGGCGCGGAGGTGGGCGGTGACTGGTTCGACGTCATTCCGCTGTCAAGCGCCCGGGTCGCCCTGGTCGTCGGCGATGTCGTCGGCCACGGCCTGCACGCCTCGGCGAGCATGGGCAGGCTGCGTACGGCGGTCCGCACCCTCGCCGACGTCGACCTCCCGCCGGACGAGCTACTCACCCACCTTGACGACTTGGTCCTCCACCTGTCCAGCGACCTTCGGCCGGCCGACCACTTCGAGGCGACCGGCGAGTTCGGGGCAACGTGTCTGTACGCGGTCTACGACCCGGTCTCCCGCCGCTTCACGCTGGCGAGCGCCGGCCATCCGCCGCCGCTGATCATCGCTCCGGACGGCGCCAGGACCTCGGTACGCGCACGACCTGGACCGCCGCTCGGAATCGGTGGGCTGCCTTTCGAGGCCACCGAAATCGAGCTGGCCGAGGGCAGTCTGGTCGCCCTCTATACCGACGGGCTGGTGGGAAGCCACGAGCGGGACGTCGACCGGGGGATCATCGAACTGCAGCGGGTCCTCCACCACGGGGCTCCCTCGCTGGAGGCCCTGTGCGACTCGGTGATGGACACCATGCTCCCCGAACGCCTTACCGACGACGCCGCCTTGCTGCTCGCTCGCACGCACGCTCTGGACCCGCACCATGTCGCCACCTGGGAAATCGAGCCCGACCCCGCGCAGGTGCCGCGTGCCAGGAAGCTGGCCGTCAACCAGGTGGACGCCTGGGGTTTGGAGGAGACGTCGTTCGTCACCGAACTGGTCGTCAGCGAACTGGTCACCAACGCCATCAGATACGGCGAGCCACCGATCAGGCTGCGACTGATTCGCGATGCTTCGCTGATCTGCGAGGTCTCCGACGCCAGCAACACCGCTCCGCACCTGCGCCGGGCCCGCACCTTCGACGAGGGCGGCCGCGGCCTCTTGCTCGTCGCCCAGCTCACCCAAGGCTGGGGCACCCGACAGACCGCCCGCGGCAAGACGATCTGGTGCGCGCAGCCCCTCCCCTAGGCCGGTTAAAAGCCCCGCGATCAGGCCGGTCACGACGGCGAGCACCCCCGCCCGCCTGTTGAGAGGCGCCTATCTTGGGTCACCTATTGACGGGGGCACTCAGCATGCCTACTGTCCTGCGACGGAACCGACCGGATTCCACGGATCAGGAATCCTCGGCACTCCAAGTGACCGTCCTCAGGCGGACGTTCATGCCGTCGGGCGCACTACTAGGCGGCGCCTCCCGACGGAGCGGCTTGCGGCCGCCGTGCGGCGCCGCGTCCCGGGACACGGCGCGGTTCAAGGAACGGTTCAGGAGCGACGGCTCCTGTGACACGGGCCTGCCCGGCGGACGTTCGAGGTCCGCACGGCATCGACCTTCACCTCGGCCGACCCTGCTCCCGGCACACCCCCGCGGACGGACAGCCGCACGCGGGAAAGAGGGCCCGCCGATGGAGCAATCACACACAGAAGAGGACGCCCGCATGAGAAGGCCTTGGTTTCTTCCCCTCATCGCTCTGGTCGCCGCCACGCTCGGGGTGGCAGCCCTGGGTGTGCCCCCTGCCTCCGCCGCCTCGACCACGCCGCTGCGGGTCATGGCGTTGGGCGACTCGATCACCTGGGGTGTGGGGAGCAGTACGGGCAACGGCTACCGGGGACCGTTGTGGGACAAGCTGGCCGGAGACGGCCATCCACTGGACTTCGTCGGCACGTTGCGGGGCGGTTCGATGTCCGACGCCGACAACGAAGGCCACTCCGGATACCGCATCGACCAGATCGCGGCACTCGCCGACGCCTCCCTGACGCGGTACCGGCCCAACGTCGTGACGCTGGAGATCGGCACCAACGACCTCAACGGGAGCTACCAGCCCACCACCGCCGCCGCGCGGCTGAAGGCGCTGGTCAACCAGATCACCGCCGCCGCCCCCGACGCGACCGTCCTCGTGGCCTCCCTGGTGGTGTCCACCAGCGGCTCGGAGGAGCAGTACAGGGCCGCGTACAACCAGGCAATCCCTCAGATCGTGAGCGAGGCACAGGCAGCGGGCAAGCGCGTCGCGTACGTGGACATGAGCAGCCTGACCACCGCGGACCTGGCCGACGCCCTGCATCCCAACGACGCGGGCTACCAGAAGATGGCAAGCGCCTTCCACCGGGGCGTCCAGGCCGCGGACAGCGCCGGGTGGCTGCGGAATCCGGCCCCCGCCGCCGCACGCGTGGAGTCCGGCACCACCGGCAAGTGCCTGGATGTCGGCGGCGCCAACCGGGCCAACGGGACCGCCGTCCAGATCTGGGGCTGCGGCGGCGGCGCCAACCAGCTCTGGTCCGCCTACACCGGCGGCACCCTGCGCTCCATGGGCGCCTGCCTCGACGCCGCCGGCGGGGGCACCGCCAACGGCACCAAGGTGCAGATCTGGGCCTGCCACGGCGGCTCCAACCAGATCTGGCAGCCCTACAACGGCGGTTACCGCAACCCCGCCTCCGGCCGCTGCCTCGACGTCCCGGGCTTCTCCACGACCGACGGCACGCAGCTCCACCTGTGGGACTGCCACGGCGGCTCCAACCAGAAGTGGACCGCCCTGACGGCCGGATGACCCCCGCTCCCGGGACCTGAGCCCGTTGTCCGGGCTCGGGTCCCGGGACAACGCCGAATCGGCGCGTGGTCGTACGACGGACCTCGCGCCGTCCGGCATGTCCAACGCCGGGTTCACGTCGCGCACCTCGCAAGCCGAGGTTGTAGCCGGATCTGAATCCCTCGAATCGAAGCGCTTCGACGCCATCACCAGCACAAACGGGCGCTGGCGGTCCGGCAGACGTCAATCTCCGGGTAGAGGGCCTTGTTTCCCACGAAACTTGTCCGTTACTTTTTGTCGCCTCAAGTGAAGCGCTTCGACGATCGCCGTAAGAAGGCCCGTCGTCTCGTGTTGCTTCCACCGGCTCTGGCCTTCGTCAGAGCACGACTCCACTCGACTCGACTCGACTCTCGTACCCGAGGGACCGCCATGACGACGCGCAGCATCACCGACCGCCTGGGCGGCCTGGCCTTCGGCGGGGACTACAACCCCGAGCAGTGGGACGAGCCGGTCTGGAAGGAGGACGACGAGCTCATGAGCCGGGCCAAGGTCAACCTGGCCACGGTGGGCGTCTTTTCGTGGGCCCTGCTCGAACCGGAGGAAGGGCGCTACGAGTTCACCTGGCTCGATGCCCACATCGATCGCCTGCACGCGAACGGCGTGGCCGTCGACCTCGCCACCCCGACCGCTTCCCCGCCGCCCTGGTTCACCCTGGCCCACCCCGATGCGCTGCCGGTCCGGGCCGACGGCACCCGCCTCGTCCACGGCAGCCGCGACGCCTACTGCCTCGCCTCCCCCTCCTACCGCCGCGCGGCCCGCCGGATCGCCTCCGCGCTCGCCGAGCGGTTCGGCGGCCACCCCGCCCTCGCGCTGTGGCACGTGCACAACGAGTACGGCACGCTCTGCTGGTGCGACCACGCGGCCGCCGCGTTCCGGGTGTGGCTGCGTGCCCGCCACGGCTCGTTGGACGCCCTCAACGAGGCCTGGGGGACGGCCTTCTGGAGCCAGCGCTACACCTCCTGGGAGCAGGTGCTTCCGCCGCGCGCGACGCAGTACCACAAGAATCCCGGCCAGACGGTGGACTTCCACCGCTTCTGGGGCGACGAGATCATCGCCGCGTACCGCGAACAGCGCGACGCGATCCGCGCGCACAGCGACCGCCCGGTGACGACGAACCTGATGCTGCCCTACTACCTGAGGCTCAACCTGTGGGCCTTCGCGCGCGAACTCGACGTCGTCAGCTCCGACCAGTACCCGTCCGGGACGGGCACGGACTCCGCAGCCCACGTGGCCTTCTACGCCGACCGCTCCCGCTCCCTGGCCGGCGGCCGCCCGTGGCTCCTGATGGAACAGGGCACCAGCACCGTCTACGACGGCGACCAGGTGCTCGGCAAGGAGCCCGGCGAGATCCTGCGCCACAGCCTCGGCCACATCGCACGCGGTTCGGAGGGCGCACTCTTCTTCCAGTGGCGCCAGTCCCGGGCCGGTGCCGAGGCCTGGCACTCGGCGATGCTGCCGCACGCGGGTCCCGACAGCCGCATCTTCCGCGAGGTCACCCGGACGGGCGAGGCGGTCGCCCGGCTCGGCGAGCTGGCAGGGTCCACGGTCACCGCGCGGGTCGCCGTACTCGACGACCCGGACGCCATGTGGGCGCTGGAGGCGGACGGCCTGCCCTCCGCCCGGCTGGATTACCACGCGCCGCTCGCCGGGGCGCACCGGGCGCTGTGGGACGCCGGCGTCACCGCCGACTTCGCGCACCCGGAACACGAGTTGAGGAGCTACCGGCTGGTCATCGCCCCGTCCTTGTTCCTGCTGTCCGACAAGGGCGCCGAGAACCTGCGCCGTTACGTCGAGGGCGGCGGCACGCTCCTCGTCCAGCACGCGAGCGGATACGTCGACGACCGCGTGCACGCCCGGCTGGGCGGCTATCCGGCGGGCCCGCTGCGCGAGGCGCTGGGCATCCGCGTCGAGGAGCACCGGCCGCTGCGGACGCAGGAGCGCATCACCCTGTCGGACGGGTCGCACGGCACGGTCTGGAGCGAATCCCTGCGCACCGAGGGCGCGCGGACGCTCGCCACCTACACCCACGGCATGCTCGCGGGCTGCCCCGCCCTGACCCGGCACCGCTACGGCACCGGACAGGGCTGGTACCTCTCCACCCTCCTGGACGACGCCGACTACGCCGCCCTGGTCGGCCGCCTGTTGAAGGAGGCCGGTGTCGGGCCGGACGTGCCGGGCCTTCCGGCCGGTGTCGAAGCCGTCACCCGGCACGCACCCGACGGCCGCCGCTGGCAGATCCTGCTCAACCACGACGCCGAGGCGCTGCCCCTGCCGGTACCCGCCCACGACCTGCTCACCGATGCCCTCGCGCACGAACTGCCGCCCGGCGGCTGCGCTGTTCTGCGCGTGCACTGACCTCGAAAGGGCCGCCATGACCGCAGTGTCCGCCAAGTCCGCCGTGTCCGCCACGAACAAGGAACAAGGGACCTTCCACTGGGGGCACGGCGCCCTTCAGCTGCAGATCGTCCTCGATGACGACGGCAGGCCGCGCCTCACGCACCTCGGGGTGCCCGGCAGGGCAGGGAGCATTCCCGGTGCGTCGCTGCCCCTGGTGGAGGTGACGGCCGCGGGTCACGGCCGTGGCTGGTCGGGCGACCGCCTGATCGGAACCGACATCGGCGGGCGCATGCGCCACCGGAGCCACCGCGCGACCCTCGACGCCGACTGGCACACACTGACCGTGCACCTCCACGATCCGGAAACCGGGCTCGTCGCGGAGGTGACGTACCGATCACCGAACGGCATCCCCGTGCTGCGCGGCGAGGTGGTCCTGCGCAACGAAGGGCAGGCCACGTTGCACCTGGAGTCGGTCAGCTCGCTCGCGGTGGGCTGCCTCACCCCCCAGGATCCGGCAGCCGTCGATGCCGCGGACCTGCTGTGGGCGGAGAACGACTGGCTCGCCGAATGCCGCTGGCGGCGCCAGCCGATGCGCGTGACCACACCGGCCCACGGCGGACGGGTGAGCAACGGGCACGGCAGAGCCGGCCTCGCCCTCAACGGACGGGGCACCTGGTCCAGTTGCGGACGTCTGCCCATGGGCGGCCTGACGGACCGGCGTACCGGCCGCACCTGGGTGTGGCAGATCGAGCACAACGGCGGGGGCTGGCGCTGGGAATGCCAGGAGCGGGACAAGGCGGCCTACGCGGCGCTGTTCGGGCCGACCGACACCCACCACGGCTGGCGGCACTCCCTGCAGCCCGGCGCCGTCTTCCGCACCGTGCCGGCCGCCCTGTCCTTCAGCGCCGACGGCGGCCCCGACGCCGCGTTCGCCGCGCTGACCCGCTACCGCCGCGCCCGGCGCCGCCCGCACGCCGACCACCTGCGCCTGCCCGTCGTCTTCAACGACTATATGAACTGCCTGATGGGCGACCCCACGACCGAGAAGCTGCTGCCGCACATCGACGCGGCGGCCGACGCGGGCGCCGAGTACTTCGTGATCGACGCCGGCTGGTACGACAACGACGACGGGGGCTGGTGGACCACCGTCGGCGCCTGGGAACCCGCCGCCTCCCGGTTCCCCGGGAAGGGCGGAATCCACGAGGTGCTGGACCGCATCCGGGAGCGCGGCATGGTTCCCGGCCTGTGGTTGGAGCCGGAGGTGATCGGCGTACGCAGCCCCATGGCCGAGTCCCTGCCCGACGGGGCGTTCTTCCGCCGCGACGGCGCCCGCGTCACGGAGGCCGGCCGGCACCATCTGGACCTGCGCCACCCCGCCGCCCGTGTCCACCTGGACCGGGTCGTGGACCGCCTGGTCGGCGAGTGGGGCGTCGGCTACCTCAAACTCGACCACAACATCGATCCCGGCTCCGGCACCAGCGCCCACCCCGGCGAGACCCCGGGCGCCGGCCTGCTCGGCCACAACCGGGCGCACCTCGACTGGCTCGACGGCGTCCTCGACCGGCATCCGCACCTGATGGTGGAGAACTGCGCCTCCGGCGGCATGCGCTGGGACGACGCCCTGCTCTCCCGGATGCAGTTGCAGTCGACGAGCGACCAGCAGAACCTCCACCTCTACGCGGCCATCGCGGCCTCCGCGCCCACCGCGGTCACCCCCGAACAGGGTGCCGTCTGGGCGTACCCCCAGCCGGAGGACTCCCTCGACGAGGTCGCCTTCACCATGACCAACGCGCTCCTGGGCCGGATCCATCTCTCCGGCCGCATTCCCGAACTCGCAACGGAGGCCCGGGCCCTGGTCCACGAGGCAGTGGCGGTCTACAAGGCCATCCGCGCCGACCTGCCGCGAGCCGTGCCGTCCTGGCCACTGGGCCTGCCCGCCTGGGACGACCCCTGGGTCGCCCTGGCGCTGCACACGCCCGCCCTCACGTACCTCACCGCCTGGCGCCGCCCCGGAACCGACGCCACGGCGACGCTTCACCTGCCGTGGCTCCGGGGCACCTCCGCCCGCGTCGATGTGCTCTACCCCTCAGCGAGCCGGGCCGTTTCCGAGTGGATGCCCGGCACGGCCGAGCTGAGGCTGGCCCTGCCCGCCGCGCCGTCCGCCGTACTGCTCCGCATCACCCCCACGGACCCGCTCCCGGGTTCTGATCCACCCCACGCGATCCGCCCACGCCCGCATCACGCATCGACGAGAGGACCCCTCGGGTGCCCGCTCCGCGCCAGCCGGACCACCGCCGCACCAACCCCGTGATCCCCGGCTTCCACCCCGACCCCAGCGTCTGCCGCGTCGGCGACGACTACTACCTGGCTTGCTCCAGCTTCGAGTACTTCCCCGGGGTACCGCTCTTCCACAGCCGTGACCTGGTGCACTGGACCCAGATCGGCAACGCCCTGGACCGTCCGGAGCAACTGCGGATGCCCGCCTCCATGGCGTCCTCCGGCGGGATCTACGCCCCCACCCTGCGCCACCACGACGGCCGCTTCTGGTTGATCGTCACCCATTGCGGCGAGGGCGGCGGCAACCTGCTCGTCACGGCCACCGACCCCGCCGGCCCGTGGTCGGACCCCATCTGGGCGCCGGACGTCCTCGGCATCGATCCCGACCTGGCCTGGGACGAGGACGGCACCTGCTGGTGCACGGTCGCCGGGGGCTCGCAGGTCCGTATCGACCCGTCCACCGGGCAGACGTACGGAACACCGCACACTGTCTGGTCCGGCGGGCCAGGCGCCAAGGCCCCGGAGGCGCCGCACCTGTACCGGATCGGCGACTACTGGTACCTGCTCATCGCGGAGGGCGGCACCGAACGCGGTCACGCCGTGTCGATCGCCCGGGGCCGTACGCCTGCCGGCCCGTTCGAGCCGTGCCCGGCCAACCCGGTCCTCACCCACCGCGGCACCGACCACCCCGTCCAGAACACCGGGCACGCCGACCTGGTCCAAGGGCCCGACGGCTCCTGGTGGACGGTGTTGCTCGGAGTCCGGCCGGGCGGCGGCACGCCGGGCTGGCACGTGCTCGGCCGGGAGACCTTCCTGACCCCGGTGACCTGGGTGGACGACTGGCCGGTCGTCGGCGAGGTCGCCCTGGACCTGCCCGAGCTCCCGTGGCCGCTCTCCCCCGGCCCGGTCGAGGAGCGGCGGGACGACTTCGACCTCGCCGAGCTGCGGCCGTCCTGGATCTCCCTGCGCGACCGGCCCGCCGAGCACTGCACCACGAAGGAGCGTCCCGGCTGGCTGACTCTGCGCGCGCGGGGCGGCTCGCTGGACGAACCGGACGTGGTGTTCACCGGACGCCGCCAGCAGCACCTCGCGTGCCGGGCGCGGACCCTGACCGACCCGTCGGCAGGGCGCGGCGGCCTTGCCGTCCGGCTCGACGAGCAGCACCACTACGCGATCGAGGCGTCCGGTACGGAGGTACGGGTCATCGCGCGCGTCGGCCCCCTGCGCACGGTCGTGGCCGCTCGGTCCGTGCCCGCCGGGCCGGTGGTGCTCGCCGTCACGATCACCGAGCCGCCGCCGCACGGACCGTGCACCGGACCCGACGTCGTCTCCCTCGGCGTCGAGCTGCCCGACGGCTCGTTCACCGAGCTCGCGGCCCTCGACGGCCGCTACCTGTCGACCGAGGTCGCCGGTGGTTTCACCGGACGCGTCATCGGCATGTACGCCGCGGCAGGCGCCGTCCACTTCGACTGGTTCGCATACGAGCCCGTCGACGCCTGAACCGAGCCCCCCGCCCGTACACCGACCGAAGGGCATGCCACATGAAGGACATACGACACCCCGCGCAGCACCGCAGCCGGGGCCCGGGCAGGCTGGCCGCCCTGCTGCTGGCGCTCGTCGTCACGCTGGGGCTGGCCGGCGGCACGGCGCTGGCCGCGCCCGACGGCCACCGGAAGCCTGCGCCGGCGGCGGTCTGGGTTCCGGACGACCCGATGGACGCGGTCGCGCGGATGCAGCCCAGCTGGAACCTGGGCAACACCCTGGACGCCATCCCGGACGAGGGGTCCTGGGGCAACGGGCAGACCACCAAGGCGACGTTCGACACCATCGCGGCGCAGGGGTTCCGCAGCGTCCGCATCCCGGTGACCTGGACCGACCACCAGTCCGCCACCGCGCCGTACACCGTCGACGCCGCCTACATGGCCCGGGTCAAGCAGCTCGTCGACTGGGCCCTGGCCGACGGCCTCTACGTGGTGCTCAACGTGCACCACGACTCGTGGATGTGGGTCGAGAAGATCACGAGCGACCACGACGACGTGATGGCCCGGTTCAACTCCACCTGGTCCCAGATCGCCACGACCTTCCGTGACGCGCCGCGCACGCTGATCTTCGAGGGCATCAACGAGCCGAGCTTCGCCGGCGCCACGACCGCGCAGAAGTTCCAGTACCTGAGGGAGCTGCAGACCTCGTTCCACTCCGTGGTCCGCGCCTCGGGCGGCGCGAACGCGAGCCGCATGCTGTCGCTGACCACGCCGGCCGGCAGCCCCGACCAGGCTTTCATGGACGACCTTTACACCACGGTCACCGCGCTGAACGACCGTCAGCTCATCGCGCAGGTTCACTTCTACAGTTGGTACCCCTTCAGCGTGAACGTCGCGGGCGGCACCCTGTACGACGCCGTCGCGCAGAAGCACCTGGACGACACCTTCGCCAACATCCACAACACCTTCGTCGCCAAGGGCATCCCGGTCTATCTCGGCGAGTACGGTCTGCTCGACTACCCGAACCACTTCCACCCCTCCCGCGTCGAGCGGGGCGAGGCGCTGAAGTACTACGAGCACGCGGGCTACGGGGCGCGCACGTACGGCATCACCACCGCGCTGTGGGACCCGTTCGCCTACCTGAACCGCGAGACCCTGCAGTGGCGCGACCCGGCCCTGTTCGCCGCGATCAAGTCGAGCTGGACCACCCGCTCGGGCACGGCCTCGTTCGACAAGGTCTTCGTGCCCAAGTCCGGCCCGGTCACCGCCAAGTCGCTGACCCTGAACCTCAACGGCACCTCCTTCCGCGGGGTGTGGCAGGGCGGCACCAGGCTGCTCGCGGGACGGGACTACACCGTCTCCGGGGACCGGCTGACCTTCACCGCCAAGGCGCTGACCCGCCTGGTCGGCAACCGCGCCTACGGCGTCAACTCGACGCTTCAGGCCCGGTTCAGCAGTGGCCTGCCCTGGAACGTCGACATCGTCACCCACGACGTTCCGGTGCTGTCGGGCGCCACCGGCACCACCGGCTCGTTCACCGTCCCCACCCAGTACCGGGGCAACGACCTGGCGACCATGCACGCCACGTACGCCGACGGCACCAACGCCGGCCAGACCGGCTGGACCCCGTACCAGGAGTTCAACAAGGCGTTCTCGCCCGACTACCCGAACGGCACGATCATCCTGACCCCCGAGTTCCTCAACGCGCTCCGCGACGGGGAACCGGCGACGCTGGTCTTCCACTTCTACAGCGGCGCCACCGTCACCTACCACGTCACCAAGTCCGGAACGACGGTCACCGGCACGGTCTCCTGACCTGCCGCACCCCCGCCCCGGCCGCCCGCTCCCCCGGGCGGCCGGGGCGTCTCGCGGACGCGTCGAAGCGGCATGTCGAAGGCGTGTCGAAGCGGCGTGTCGAAGCGCTTCGACATAGAGATGGACACGCGCGCAGGGCCGACGATATGGTCAGCGTACATTTCGGTGCGCGCACGAGCCGCGCGCTCTGTCGAAGCGTTTCACAAAGCTGGGAGAGCTGGATGGTAACCCTCGCCGAGGTCGCCCGGCACGCCGGAGTATCGGCGAGCACGGTGAGCTATGTCCTCAGCGGCAAGCGGTCCATCTCCACGACCACGCGGCTCCGGGTCGAGGAGAGCATCCACGAGCTGGGGTACCACCCGAACGCCGGCGCGCGGGCCCTGGCCAGCAGCAGGTCGAACATCATCGCGCTGATGGTTCCGCTGCGCACCGACATGTACGTGCCGGTGATGATGGAGATCGCCATCGCGGTCGCCACGACGGCCCGGACGCACGGGTACGACGTGCTGCTGCTGACCGGTGAGGAGGGCCCCGACGCCGTCCGCCGCGTCACCGGCAGTGGGCTCGCCGACGCGATGATCCTGATGGACGTCGAACTCGACGACGAGCGTCTGCCGCTGCTGCGCGGCACCGACCTGCCGTCCGTGCTGATCGGCCTGCCCGCCGACACCTCGGGGCTGACCTGCGTCGACCTCGACTTCAAGGCCACCGGCGCGTTGTGCGTCGAGCACCTGGCGATGCTCGGCCACCGCGACATCGCCGTCATCGGCGAGGCCCCGGCGGTCTACGAACGGCACACCGGCTTCGCCGAGCGCACTCTCGAGGGACTCCGGTCGCGGGCACGGGACTTGGGCATCGGGATGCTGCACCGACCGTGCGGAGGCGGCTACGACGCGATGGCCGTCACCCTCGCCCGCATCCTGGACGAGCGCCCGGGCACCTCCGGCTTCGTCGTGCAGAACGAGCAGGCGGTCGAGCCGCTGCTCGCCCTGCTGCGCCGCCAGGGCCGCGCCGTGCCCGAGGACGTGTCGGTGGTGGCGGTCTGCCCGGACCAGGTGGCCGTACAGGCCTCGGTGCGGCTCACGTCGGTCTCCATCCCCGCCCAGGAGATGGGCCGGCACGCGGTGGAGCGTCTGGTCGCCAAGCTCGACGGCCGCGGCACTGATGACGTCATCCTGATCGCACCGGAGTTGACCGTGCGGGAGAGTACGGGGCCGGCGCCCACCGCCGCCTCCTGACCCCGACGGCTTCGCGCGAGGATGGCCGGCTCCCGCAGCGCACCGCGGGCCGGGGCCGGGCCGCGCTCCCGGGAAGGGGACGCGGACCGGCCCCGGCCCCTGCTGTGCCGGTCAGCCTCCGCTGATGGTCAGGTTGTTGGTGGTGAAGTTGAGGCCTCCGGACGAGGAGGTGATCTCATAGCCGAACTGAACGTCGCCGATGGTCTCGTTGCCGGGCATCCAGCCCTTGGTGTACGCGATCCAGTTGAGGATCGGCTTGACGTCCACGGTGCCGGAGTTGGAGTCGGACGCCCGCAGGAACGAGAACACCTGGTTCGAGCCGTTGGTGCCCTTGTAGACGTTCCAGGTGTGGCCGCCGAGTGCGACGTTCGCCTGCCAGGTTCCGATGGGGCCGACGGCTCCGTTGTGGTTGACCCAGAGCATGATCTCGTACTGGTGGTCGGTGTCCCAGATGTCGTACGACGTGTTGTACGCGCCGGACGACGGGACGCTGACGTTGTAGCTGCTGGTGAGCCGGCCGAGGGAGTCGATCGTCTTGTTGATCGTCTTCGTCGCGTTGGGGTAGGACTTGATGCCGCCCGTGTTGGGGTGGTTGGCCCAGACGCCCCAGCTGGTACCGGAGTTGGCCCAGAAGCACTGGCCGCCCGCACCGGATCCCCAGATGTTGTTGTAGAGCTTGTAGCCGTTCAGGCTCGTGTTGCCCCATTGGTCGCAGGAGTTCCAGACTGCTGCCGAAGCGGGTGCGGCGGCCAGGCCGATGGTGGCGCCGAGCGCCAGCGCCGGCGCCAACGCCGCCATCGTGATCTTGCCTATCGTGCGGTTCACCATGGTGTCCCTTCCACGGGTGGGGGGAAATGTGGGGGTGGGTACTACCACGTCCCGATACTGAGGACGTGGTCCTCTCCGGCGGCGAGATCGATCGCCTCCGCGTCGCCGGAAGAAGTTCTGACGTCGATACGGACCGTGCGGGCCGGCTTCAGAACCGCCCTCGCCCGGCCGGGCGCCCAGGTCAGATCGACCTCGGCGCCGAACCGCGTGCGCACGCCCGTGAGCCGGCCCGCCGGGAGGGAGGCCGGCAGCGCGGGCAGGAGGACCAGTCGGCGGGGTGTCGACTGGACGAGCGCCTCGATGAGCACGGCGGGCAGGGTGTGCGCGGCGTCGGCGTTGTAGACGTCGCGGTTCGGGTAGTGCGCGCTCATCAGGGAGGCGTGGAAGAAGTCGCCGGCCAGGACCTGGCCGAGGGCGTGGGCGAGGCGTCCGCCGTCCCGGAGCCGTGCCGCGATGAGCGCGTGGTGGAGATGGCCGTGCGCGGAGTCGTTCTCGGCGCCGCGCAGTTCGAGGGCGCGGTGGGCGGCGGCCGCCAGGCGGGGGGTGTCGTACGGGGTGATCTCCTGGAGCGGCCAGACTCCGTAGAGGTGGCTGAGGTGACGGTGGTCGTAGGAGTCCGCCAGATCCGGCCAGGCCCACTCGGCCAACGCCCCGTCCTCGTTGATCCGGTGCGGCGGGAGCCGGTCGGCGAGGGCGAGCCAGCGGTCGGCGTCCGGGGTGTCCGGGTGGTAGTCGGCCGCGGTGCGCAGGGCGTGCCGGGCCGCCGAGAGGTCCATGGCGGAGTTGACCGTCACCCAGCTCGCGTCCGCGGGGCGGTTCTCGGGTGAGTAGGAGGGGACGACGACGAGTCGGCCGTCCTCGTCGGTTCGGCTGAGGAAGTCCTCGTAGAACAACGCGACTTCGGCCAGCGCGGCGGCGGTGCGCGGGTCGCGGACGCCGTGGGTCTCGTCGTGGTCGACGAGGGGGCCCAGCAGCCAGTCGGCGCCCGCGGTCCACAGGTGCAGCGGGTACTCGCGGCTGAAGTGGTACGAGTGGCCGGACTCGCCGTCGGTGTGGGCGGGGGCGACGGCGCCCCGGGCGCCGAAGACCGCGCGGGCGTTGTCGCGCCAGTCGGGCAAATGGCGTTGGATCAGGGCGGCGTGGGCCTCGGTGACCTCGGGCAGATGCGCGGCCGCGGCGGAGGCGGTCTGGAGGTTGAGGTTGGCGTCGTTGGTGAACGCCCCCGACCAGGCCGTGTTCCAGTCGCCGGTCCACAGGCCGGTCAGGCGGGGCGGGAAGAGGCCGCTGGAGGACAGCAGGTGGTAGCGGCCGGCCGCGAACAGCCGCTCCAGCAGCGCGGGATCGCGCGGGCGCTTCAGCAGCTCCGAGCCCGGCAGGGCCCGTTCGGCCGGATCGGCGGCGAGGTCGAGGGCGACGCGTTCGTAGGCGGAGCGGTGGAGGGCGGCGTGGCGGTCGAGGAGGGCGTCGTAGTCCAGGGGCAGGTCGCGCAGGGCGCGGGCCTCCGCGGTCACGTCGAGTTCGCCGGTGTGCCGCCGGACGCGCGTGAGGAGCAGAACGGACGGGGCGCCCTCGACGCGCACCCGGGGCGCGGCGAGGACCGTACTGGCACCGGTGACCACGGCGAGCGTGACTCCGGTGAAGGCGCGGTCGTCCTCCGGGTAGCGGGCGCGCAGGTTCAGCAGGGCGCCCTCGGGGGTGACGAGGGCGCCGTGGCCGACGGCCAGCGCGGCGGGGGCTCCGGGGAGCCGGTGGTCAAGGGAGATGTCGAGGGCGACCCCGGGCGGCGCCGTCACGTGCTGGACGATCACGTCGTCGGCGCGGGAGACGAAGACCCGGCTGGTCCGGCCGGCGCCGGCCGTCCGTACGACACCCGTCGTGAAGTCGACGTCACGGCGGTAGTCGCCCCCGTAGCCACCGTCGCCTCCGTCGCCGTCCCCGTAGCCGCCGCCCCCGTAGCCGCCATCGGCGGCCGGCCGGACCAGGCTGACCTGGAAGGCCGGGTGGAAGGGCTGCACCCACTGGTGTGGACGCCCGTCGGTGAAACCCTCCGCGGCGGTGCGGTCGCCGGCCAGGAGGAGGTCCTGGAGCCCTGCGAGTCCGGCGGCCAGCCGGGGCGGCCGCCGGTGCGGGCCGTCCCCGCTCGGCCGGACCAGGGTGTGGTGCGTGACGACGACCCGCTCCGCGTTCGGATCACCGAACACCAGGGCTCCGTGATGGCCGTTGCCGCTCAGGAAGCCGTCCTCCCAGCGGGTGGCCGGGTGCGGCTCCCACGTGCCGTGGACGGGCCCGTCGACCGCGGTCATGGCCGGAGCACCGCCACGCCGTAGCGGCCGAGGGTGACCCGGTCGGTGACGTCCGTCCCCGTCAGGAGGTCGTGGTGGGTGCCGGGCACCTCGACGTCCACCGGCTCGATGCCGTGGTTGAGCACGAACAGCGTCCCGCCCCGCCGGACGGCCTCGACCTGGTCGGGAAGGCCGTCGAGCAGCGGCCGGACGCCCGCCCCGCCGGCGATCCGGGCCAGGAGGTCGCGCAGTGCCTCCGGCTCGGGGAGCGTGGAGACGTACCAGGCCCGGCCCTTGCGCAAGACGGCCGGCAGCCCGTCGAGTTCACCGCCCTTGTACGGCACGGTCACCTCGGCGGTGCCGTCGCCCTCCAGCTCCTCGGACCACAGGGACGCCCCGAAGCCCTCACAGGTGACGGTCTCCCCCGCGTCCAGCGGCCACCACTCGTGCAGGGTGCGGATCCCGAACAGCTCCCGCAGCCGGGCGTCCATGCCGCCGGCGCGGACCCGGTCGTCCTCGTCGGCGACGCCGGTCTGGAAGCCGCAGACGAGGGTGCCGCCCCGCCGGACGTGGGCGAGGAGGTTGTCGACGGCCGCGTCCGTGAGCGCGTACAGCTGCGGCACGACGACCACGGAGTACGGTGTCAGGTCGTGCTCGGGATGGGCGAAGTCGGTGGTGAGGTGCGCCTGCCAGAGGGCTCGGTGCCAGGCGCGCAGGACGTCCGGGTATTCCACCCGCTGGGACGGGCGGCCGTCCTGGGCTCCGGCCCACCAGGCGTGCCAGTCGTGCAGGACCGCGATGTCCGCGGTGTTGTTCCCGCCGGTCACCTCGGAGGCGATCCGCTCCAGCTCCGCGCCGATCTGTTTGACCTCCTGGTAGGTCCGGCCCTCCTCCCCGGCATGGCTGACCATGCCGGAGTGGAACTTCTCCGCGCCCTGCCGGGACTGGCGCCACTGGAAGTAGCAGACGGCGTCGGCGCCCCGGGCCACGGCCTGCAGGGACCAGAGCCGGTTCAGGCCCCGCGGCTTGGGGTGGTTCACGCCCCGCCAGTTGACGGGCCCGGCGGCCTGCTCCATGAGCATCCAGGGCCCGCGTGCCTGGGAGCGGGTCATGTCCTGGACGAGGGCGCCGCTCTGGGCGCCCAGCGGGTCGCGCGGATCCGGGTAGATGTCTACGGAGACGACGTCCTCCTCCGCCGCCCAGCGCCAGGCGTCCTGGCCGATCCACAGCGGCATGAAGTTGCTGGTGACCGGCAGGTGCGGGGTGTGGCGGCGGACGATGTCGCGCTCGGCGGCGTAGCACTCCAGGAGCGCGTCGGAGGTGAAGCGCCGGAAGTCCAGCACCTGGGTGGGGTTGCGCATGTAGTGGGGCAGGCGGGGCGGCAGGATGCCGTCCCAGGTGTCGTAGCCCTGGCTCCAGAAGGCGGAGCCCCAGGCCTCGTTGAGGGCTTCGAGAGTGCCGTACTTCGCGCGCAGCCAGCGACGGAAGGCGGCCGCGGCCTGGTCGCCGTAGTCGAAGGTGCAGTACTCGTTGTTGATGTGCCACATCGTCAGGGCCGGATGGCCGCGGTAGCGGACGGCGAGGTCCTCGGTGATGGCGGCGGCGTAGCGCCGGTAGGTGGCGCTGGAGTGCGAGAAGTGCTGGCGGCCGCCCCACCACTCGGTGCGGCCGTCCTCGGTGACGGGCAGGGTGTCCGGGTGCAGGCGGCCCATCCAGGGCGGGGGCGAGGAGGTCGGGGTGGCGAGGACGACGCCGATGCCGTTCTCGTGCATCAGGTCCATCAGCGTGTCGAGGCGGCCGAACTCCCGGGCGCCGGGCTCCGGTTCCAGCATCGACCAGGAGAAGACGCCGAGGGTGACCGAGTTGACCCCGGCCGCCTTCATCAGCCGGACGTCCTCGTGCCAGGTCTCCTCGGGCCACTGCTCCGGGTTGTAGTCGCCGCCGAAGAGCAGGCGGCCTCGTGTCACGTCACCCAGACCGGGCATCATACCGGCTCCCCAACCGTCGGGAGGGAGACGACCGCGGCGGCAGCAGCGGCGGCAGCGGAACCGGCGAGAGCGGAGAGCCGGCTGAGTGTAGACGTGTTCATGACACACCTCGGTCTGGACGAAGGGGGGAGGCCGAGCGGGATCGACGGCGCGGGACGACAGGGCTTCAGCCCTTGACGGCTCCGGTGAGCATGCCCTTCTTGAAGTGCCGCTGGACGAAGGGGGAAGCCACCGCGACGGGGATCAGCGCGAGGACCATGACGGCCATCTGCAGTCCCAGCGAGGAGAGTTGTCCGGTGCGGACCGCCTGCTGGAGGCCGGTCGGCGCCTCGGTGTTCTTCTGGACCAGCTGGATGAGCACCTTCTGCAGCGGCATCATCTCCTGGTCGGTGAGGTAGATGGAGGCGTTGAACCAGGCACTCCAGTACCCGACCGCGTAGAACAGCGAGATGACCGCCAGCACCGCGCGTGACAGCGGCATGATGACGGACAGCAGGATGCGCAGGTCACTGGCGCCGTCGATGCGGGCCGACTCGGTGAGTTCGGGTGAGATCCCCATGAAGAAGGCCCGCAGGACGAGGATGTTGAAGACACTGACCGCGCTCGGCAGGATCAGGGCGAGGTACGTGTCGGTGAGGCCCAGCGACTGCACCAGAAGGTACGTCGGAATGAGTCCGGCCCCGAAGAACATGGTCGCCATGATGGTCATCAGGAAGAACCGGTGGCCCAGACTCCCGGGCCGCGACAGGCCGTAGGCCGCCAGTACCGACACCGCCATCGAGAACAGCGTGCCGACGAGCGTGACGCCGACCGAGACGGCGATCGCCCGGCTTACCTGGCCACCGCTGAGCAGTTCGGTGTAGTTGACGAAGGTGATGCCCCGGGGGATGACGACGAGGCCGCCGACCCGGTCGATCACGGGTTTGGGAGAGAGGCTGGTGACGATCACGATCCACAGCGGACCGAGCACGGCCAGGCAGGCGAGCAGGAGGATCCCGCCCTTGACGGTGAGACCCGCCTTGCTCGGCGGCTCCTCCCACACGGGTCGGGCGGGAGCCTTGAGGCTGCGGACGAGCTGGGTATCGAGGCTGCTCACTTCTTGTACACCCCCTGCTCGCCCAGCAGGTGGGCGAACTTGTTCGCGCCCAGGACGAGACAGACGCCGATGAGGCCCTTGGCCAGGCCGACGGCGGCCGCGTAACTGAAGTCGCCGTTCTGGATGCCCATGTTCCACACGTAGGTGTCGAGGACCTCGCTGGCTCCGAGTCCGACCGCGTCCCGCTGGAGCAGGAACTGCTCGAATCCGACGCTCAGCGCGTCACCCACCCTCAGGACCAGCAGCAGCGCGATCACCGGGCGCAGGGCGGGCAGCGTCACGTGCCACATGCGCCGCCAGCGCCCCGCGCCGTCCATGGCTGCCGCCTCGTACAGATCGGTGCTGACGGCGGCCAGCGCGGCGAGGAAGACGATGATCCCCCAGCCGGCGTCCTTCCATACGGCCTGCGCGGTGACGAGGTACTTGAACAGGTCCGCGTTGGTCATCAGGTCGAAGCCGCTCCACCCGTGGTCCTGGAGGGTCTGGGCGATGATGCCCGCGCCGCCGAAGACCTGCTGGAAGACGGTGACCACGAGGACCCAGGAGAAGAAGTGCGGCAGGTACATGATCGCCTGCGCCACGGCCCGCACCCGGGGCCGGACCACGCTGTTGATGAGCAGCGCCAGAGCGATGGGGATCGGGAAGAAGAGCACGAGTTGGAGGGCGAACAGGACGAGGGTGTTCTCCGTGGCGCTCCAGAACAGCGGGTCGTCGACCATCCGGGCGAACTGCTCCACGCCGGCCCAGGGGCTGTGGAAGATCGCCGTGATGCCGTTGCTGGAGACGTACGGATCGTAGTCCTGGAAGGCTACGACGTTGCCGAGCAGCGGGACGTAGTTGAAGAGCAGGAGCAGGGCGATGACGGGCAAGGTCATCAGGATGAGCGTCCGGTCGCGGCGCAGCCGGATCCGCCAGGGAACCCGGCCGGCCTCGCCCGTCCCGCGCGGCGCCCGCGCCTTCGCCTTCGCCCGCACCTTCGCCCGGGCGGCGGCGACCGCGGGCGCCGGCTCCTCGGCGGACGCGGCGGGACGCGCCCTGTCGGGCCGGCTCCCTGCCGTGATGGACATCAGTTGCCGCTGCCGTTCTTGTCGATGAGCTCCTTGTACCAGTCGCGCAGCTTGTCGCCGCCGGAGGAGCGCCAGGTGGAGATGGCGGCCTGCACGTCGGACAGCTTCTTGTTGCCGCGCACGTAGTCGATCTCCAGCTGCCCGAACTGGCTCGAGAGGTTGGCGTAGTTCGTCGGCTCGACGATGTTCATGCCGTACGTGGTCGTCTTCTTCAGGCCGGCCCCCATCCGCTGCTGCCACTCGACCTGCTTGCGGGCGATGTCGGGGTGGTCGGGGTGGGCGTAGTAGGGAGCGGGGGCCGCCAGCATCGACCAGGCGTTGTTCACTTCGGAGTTGCCCCGGTCGTTCTTGACCGGCACGCCGTCCTTGACCGTGTAGTGGGTGCCCTCGACGCCGTAGTCGACGAGCATCCGCTCCTTGGTGCCGTAGGGCGCGGCCGAGAAGTTGGCGGCCGCCAGCGCGTTTTCCACGGTCTCCTTCGAGGCGCCCTCGCGGATCATCGACCAGATGGTGGCGGGCGAGGACGCGTACATCGTGGGGCGGCCGCCGTCGGCGCCGAATATGTCCATGCCCTCGATCCGGAACGCCGGGTTGGTCCGGGCCTGTTCGGCGGCCCTGACGTACCAGGCGGACATGTCGCCGTTGAAGACCAGGATCTGTCCGGCGGTGAAGCGCTGGCCCGCGTCGCCGGAGCGCGCCTTGTCGTCGGGGTGGACGACGCCGGCGTCGAAGAGCTTGCGGCTCCACTCCAGGGCTTCCAGGTACGCCGGATCCTCGATGCGGTAGGTCAGCTTGCCGTCGTCGCCGATGTTCCAGCCGAGCGGCCCGGAGGGGCGGACGCCGAAGATGCCCGCCGAGACCCAGGTCATGTCACCGCAGGCGTAGACCTTGGCCTTGGCGCTGGTGGCGTCCTTGGCCCAGCCGAGGAACTCGTCGGCCGACTTGGGTACGGAGTAGCCCTTCGCGTCGAAGATGTCCTTGCGGTAGTAGGGCACGATGGCGCTCGCGGCGGCGGAGGGCATCGGGATGCCGCGCAGCGCACCGCCGAAGATGCTCATGCGCCAGGAGTCCGAGGGGATCGCGGCGAGGTTCGGGTACTTCTTGACCTTGTCGCCCGCCAGATAAGGTCCGAGGTCCATGCACTTCGCGGTGACCGCGTTCGCGATCTTGCCGACCAGCTCCCAACCGGGCACGACCACCATGTCGGGCATCGAGCTGGAGGCGAGGACGGCGCCGAGCTTCTCGCCGTAGGTGTTGCCGTCCTGGTTCTGCCAGGTGACCTTGGTGCCCGCGGCGGCGTCGAGCCCCGTGTAGTAGGCGCAGTCGGGATTCGGCGGGGTGCCCCAGAACGGGGACATGATCTTGAAGGAGGCGCCGGTGCCGAGCTTGTCCGGGACCGAGGAGGCGAGGGACGCGAGGTCGACCTTGGCCGTGTAGCCGGCTGCCGAACCGTTCTTCGACGGAAGGTCCGGCTGGGCGAGCGTGCCGGCGACGTACGTCGGGATCAGCTGGTCGGCGGCCTTGCCGGCTGTGTTGCCCGCTCGCGACGTCTTGTCCGAACCGCCGCAGGCGGTGAGCAGCGGCATTCCCCCGGCCACCGCTGCGGTGGCGATCGCCGTGGAGGCGAGGAAGCTTCTCCGGCTCGGTCCGGAGGAGGCGGCATTCGGCGTCATTGCGTCAACCCTTCATGGCGCACCTGGACACCCGACGGTCGGCCGTCGGGATCGGTGTCGTGACTGGAACTGACGGAACTGAAGCGGTCGTCCAACGACTGCGAGGCGATGCGCAGTCGAAGCGCTTCGATGTTGCAGTGAGGTTAAGTGAACACCCAGGGGCGCACAAGAGTCGTTTCCGGATTCCTCCAAGGCCTGGTGGGGCCTCCCTGGTTGCCCGACTCCGTTTGTCCTGCTTGATGTAACGACGCCGATCCCTTGACACTCTCCCGATGTCTGATGAGCATCGAAGCGCTTCGAATACATTCACGCTCCACCTCAGGGGGATCCAGGTGTCCGCACACCCGCCGCACACAGCACCGCCCTTCCGCGATCCGCAGCTGCCCGTCGCCAAGCGCGTCGACGACCTCCTGTCACGGCTCACCCCCGACGAGAAGATCGGATTTCTGCACCAGTTCGCGCCTGCCGTGGAGCGGCTCGGCGTCGCCGCGTTCCGCACGGGTCAGGAGGCCTTGCACGGAGTGGCCTGGATGGGGCCGGCCACGGTCTTCCCGCAGGCGGTGGGCCTGGGCGCGACCTGGAACACGGATCTCGTACGACGGGTCGGCGAGGCGGTGTCCAAGGAGGTCCGGGCGATGCGCGCCCGCGACGACCGCGTGGGGCTGAACGTCTGGGCCCCGACGGTGAACCTGCTGCGCCACCCCCTCTGGGGCCGCAACGAGGAGGGCTACTCGGAGGACCCGAAGCTCACCTCGGCCATCGCCACCGCCTACACCCGCGGCCTGCGCGGTGACCATCCGGCGTACTGGCGGACCGCCCCCGTCCTCAAGCACTGGCTGGCCCACAACAACGAGACGCGCCGCGACGTCACGTCCTCCTCCGTCCGCCCGCGCGTCCTGCACGAATACGACCTGCGCGCCTTCCGCGAGACGGTGGAGGCGGGCGCCGTGGCCGGCGTGATGCCGGCGTACAACCTGGTCAACGGCCGCCCGAACCACGTCTCGCCGTACCTGCGCGAGCATCTGCGCACCTGGACCGGGGAGGAGCTGATGGTCTGCTCGGACGCGGGCGCGCCCTCCAACCTGGTCGACTCCGAGCACTACTTCGACACCCACGAGGAGGCTACGGCCGCCGCGCTGCTGGCCGGCGTCGACAGCTTCACCGACCACGGCACCGACAGCTCGCAGATCACCGCACGGATCCGCGGCGCCCTGGCACAGGGCCTGTTGACCGAGCCGGACGTCGACGCGGCCGTCCGCCGCCAGCTCTCGGTCCGATTCCGCCTCGGCGAGTTCGACCCGGAGTGCGACCCGCACGCGCTCACCACGGACTTCGACACCCCGGCCCACCGGGCCCTCGCCCAGGAGGCTGCCGAGCAAGCGGTGGTGCTGCTCAAGAACAGCGGTGGCCTGCTGCCGCTCGCGCCCGGCACCCGGCTCGCGGTGGTCGGCCCGCTCGCCGACGAGTGCAAGCTCGACTGGTACAGCGGCGCGCTCCTGCACCGCTCCACGCCGCTGGCGGGCCTGTACGAGCGGTTCGGCCCGGAGAACGTGCGGTTCACGGAGGGGGTGGACCGGATCCTGCTGAAGACCTCGGCCGGAACCTTCCTGCACGTCCCCGAGGCGGACACCGACGAAGAGGTCCGCGGTGCCGAGGGCGCGCTGGACCCGGCCCTGCTCGCGGGCCGGACGGACCTGCCCCCGCTCACCACCGACGCGACCGGCAGCGAACTCTCCCTCACCGACTGGGGCGGGGGCGTGCTGACCCTGCGCGCCCCCGACGGCCGCTACCTCTCCGTCGCCGAGGACGGCCGCGTCCGGGCCTCCGCCGACCAGCCCGGAGGCTGGGTCGTCCAGGAGACGTTCCGTCTGGAACCGCACGAGAACGGGCACCTCCTTCGGCACATCGCTACGGGTCACCTCGTCTCTGTCGCCGCCGACGGCCTGAAGGTTGCCGAGGAGAACGGGGAGAAGTTCGAAGTCGTCGTCGTCGAAAGCGGCGAGGACGCGGTGCGCGCGGTCGCCTCGCGAACGGACGTGGTCCTGGTCGTCGCGGGCAACGATCCGCACATCAACGGACGCGAGACCGAGGACCGTACGACCCTGGCCCTCCCCGCCCACCAGGAGCGCCTCCTGCGCGCGGCCCGAGCCGCCAACCCGAACACGGTGCTGGCGCTGGTCTCCGCGTACCCGTACGCGGTCGATCACGCGGAGGTGCCGGCGCTGCTCTGGACGGCCCACGGCGGCCAGGCCGCCGGCACGGCCCTGGCCCGCGTCCTGGCCGGCGACGTCTCCCCCGCCGGCCGCCTCCCGCAGACCTGGTACGCCGACGACTCCGACCTGCCCGGCCTGCTCGACTACGACGTGATCGGCGGCCGCCAGACGTACCTCTACTTCGAGGGCAGGCCCCTCTTCCCGTTCGGCCACGGCCTGTCGTACGCGTCCTTCTCCTACGGTGGCCTCGGGACCCGCGTCGAGGACGGGACGCTGCACGTGTCCTTCACCGTCACCAACACCGGTGACGTCACCGCGGACGAGGTCGCCCAGCTCTACACCCGGGCCGTGGAGCCGTCGGTGCCGCGGCCCCGCAGGGAACTGGCCGCGCACCGGCGTGTGACGCTCGCGCCCGGCGAGGTCACCGAGATCGCCTTCCGGCTGCCGATGCCGGCCTTCGCGTTCTGGGACGTGGCGCAGGGACGGCAGCGGGTGGAACCGGGCCCCTACGAGATCCTCGTCGGAGCGTCCAGCGAGGACGTCCGCCTGGCGCGGACGGTCGACCTCGACGGCGAGCCGTCCGTCCCGCGGCCGGTCATGACGGGCGGCCTGCACGCGGTGGACTTCGACGACCAGAGCGACACGGAGATCGTGGACCGCGCCAAGACCTCGGGCGACTCCGTCACCCCCGTGGCCGGCCGGCGCGGCGAGCTGGTGTTCCGTGACTGCGACTTCGCGAAGGGGGCTGCCGGGATCACGGTGGAGGCCTCGGGTGAGGGCACGGTCGAACTCTCGCTGGGTGACGGGCCGGTCCTGGCGGTGCTCGCGCTGTCCCCCGGCACGGCCGGGCCCTACGACTCCGCCACGGTGAGCGCCCCCGCCGCCGTGGCGGCCGGTGTGCACGCGGTCCGCCTCGGACTGCGCGGTCCGGTGCGGCTCGCGCGCGTCACGTTCTCCGTCTGAGCGAGCCGCCGGGTCGGCGTGCTCACGCGGCACGCCTGGCCGGGGGCACTCGGGCGGCCCCGGTCACGTTCCCGTTCCGCGCGGGCCCGCCGTTGGACCCGCTACGGGCGATTGGACCCGCTCGGGGCGATCGAGGACTGCCCCCGGTCGCTCGGCCTAGCGCGCCGGCAGGCGGGCGGGGTCGGCGATGATCTGCCGGACGGTCGACCACGCCGCGCCCAGCACCGGTCCGCGGCGCCCCAGGGCGGAGGGGCGCGCCGCCTCCGGGTTCCAGGGCCGCACGGTGACCCGGGCGGCCAGTTCGGCGCGTACCGACGGGAGGAGCCAGTCGGCGAGTTCGGCGTAGGCGCCGCCCAGAACGAGGCCGTCCGGGTCGATCAGGTTCACCGCCGAGGTCAGGGCGAGGCCCAGGGCGCGTCCTGCGCGGTCCAGGGCGCGCAGGGTCGCGGCGTCCCCGGCGGCCGCCCGCTCGGCGAGCAGGGCCACGGGGTCGCCGACGCCTCCCAGCCCGGCCTCGCGCAGCACGGCCGCTTCGCCCGCGTACTGCTCCAGGCACCCGCGTGCCCCGCAGGCGCACGGGGCGCCCTCCGGGTGGACGGGCAGGTGGCCGAGTTCGCCCGCGAAGCCGCGGGCGCCCCGGAAGAGCTGCCCGCCGATGACCAGTGCGGCACCGATTCCGGCCTCCGCGGAGACGTGCACGAAGGTCTCGGCGGGGTTGCCCCGGTGCCACTGCTCGGCCAGCGCCCCGAGGTTGGCTTCGTTCTCCGGTTCGGGCGCGGTGTCGGGGTCGGGCCAGTGGTCGGCGGGGCGCACCGCCTGCCAGCCGAGGTTCGGCGCGTTCGCGACCAGCCCGCTCGGCGCGTTCGGCACCACCCCGGGCACGGCCAGGACGCGGCCCTCGACGCGCAGGCCGAGGGCTGCGGCCTCGGATTCCGCCTCGGCGCCCAGCGCGGCGGCCTGCGCCAGCACCTCTGCGGCCGGCCGTCCCGCGTTGGCCCGCTCCACGCGACGCCAGACCCGGGGTTCGCCGCGCAGGTCCACGACGCACGCGGCGAGATGGGTGACGCCGATCTCCAGGCCGAGGCCCGCGGGACCCCGGTCGTTCAGGGCCAGTGCCCGGCCGGGCCGTCCGACCCGTCCGCTGGGCGCGGTCTCCGTCTCGGTCAGCGCTCCTCGACCGATGAGTTCGTCGACCATGGAGGAGACGGCCGGCCTGGTCAGGCCCGTGTGCCCGGCCACGTCCGCCCGGGAGAGCGGTCCGTGCGCGGCGACCACGCCGATCACCACCGCGAGGTTCCGCCGGCGCATCCCCTGCTGCGAGGCGGGCGCGGCCTCCGCGCCCCCGCCCGCCCTGCCGGTCCCCGTCATCGACCCGACCCTCCTAGCGCTCTCCCGGCGGGACCTCCTGCAGGGCCCGCGCCCGCCGCAGCGTACTGGTGATCCGTTCGAGCGCGTCGTCGTCACGGGGTACGGGCTCCAGTACCCGGCCCTCGGCGGTCCGCCAGCGCCGGGCGACGGCGTCGGCAGGCTCACCGCTGAGCAGTGCGGCGGCCTGGGCGGCGGCCCCGAGCGCGACCAGCTCCCGGGCCTCGGGCACCTGGACCGCTCGGCCGGACAGTCGCAGGACGGTCCTCTGCCAGGCCCTGCCGCGGGCTCCGCCGCCGATCAGCAGCAGTGGTTCGTCGGGGGCGGGGCTCTCGCCGCCGGCACGCAGCACGTCGTCCAGGGCCGCGAGCAGGGCGTGGGCGGCGCCGTCGTAGGCGGCCTGGAGCAGCTGCCCGGGCGTGGTGTCGTGGCGCAGGCCGTGGACCAGGCCGGAGGCACCCGGGAGGTCGGGGGTGCGCTCGCCGTCCAGATAGGGAAGCACCACCACCGTGCCGCCTCCTTCGACGTCCTCGCGGTCGCGGCCGACGAGGGCGGCGAAGCGGTCGACGGCGAGGGTGCAGTTGAGCGTGCAGGCGAGCGGAAGCCAGCCGCCGAGGGCGTCGGCGAAGCCGGCGACGGTTCCGCTCGGGTCGGTGGGCCGGGTCCGGCCGACGGCGTAGACGGTCCCGGAGGTACCGAGGCTCAGCACCGGGCGTCCGGGTGTCAGGCCCAGGCCGAGGGCGGCGGCCATGTTGTCACCGGTCCCGGTCGCCACCGGCACGCCCTCGCGCAGCGGCATCCCGGCCCGGACGATGCCCGCCCGGGCTCCCGGCGGGAGGACCTGCGGCAGCAGCCCGGGGTCGAGGCCGATCCGGTCGAGGACGTCCCGGTCATAGCCGTCCGGGCCCCACCAGCCGGTTCCCGACGCGTCTCCGCGGTCCGTCACCGCCGCACCGGTCAGCCGCTCCGTCAGGAAGTCGTGGGGAAGCCGGACGGCCGCGACGCGGTCGGCGGCGGCACGCTCGTTCGTGTGCAGCCAGGCCCACTTGGCGGCCGTGAAGGCGGCCGTGGGGACGCTTCCGGTGCGGCGGGCGAGCTCTGCAGCGCCGAACGCGGCTGCGAGGTCGGCGGCCTGCGGGGCGGAGCGGACGTCGTTCCAGAGCAGTGCCGGGCGCACCGGCCGTCCGGCCGCGTCGAGGGTGACCAGGCCGTGCTGCTGGCCGGCGATCGAGCAGGCGGCGGCGCGATCCGCCCAGCCGGTGTCCGCCATGGCCTCGCCGAGCGCCCGCCACCACTGTTCGGGGTCGCTCTCCCGTCCGGCGCCGGAGCTGACGGCGTGCGCGGCACGGCCCTCGCCCAGGACGGTGCCCGTGTCCAGGTCGACGGCGAGGGCCTTGGTGGACTGGGTCGAGCTGTCGACACCGATCACGACACGCTGAGCAGACATGCGTTCCTCCGGTGGGGTTCCTTCTGGCGTCTCGGCATACTAATTTGTTTTTCGCCATTACAAATAGCCCTCGGCCCTGAACCGGAGCTCCTCATGACCAGCGACCCGCTCGTCCCCACTCCCGCGCACAGGTTCACCTTCGGTCTGTGGACCGTCGGGTGGCAGGGCCGGGACCCCTTCGGCGACGCCACCCGACCCGCCCTCGACCCGGTCGAGAGCGTGGAGCGGCTGGCCGAGCTCGGCGCCTACGGCGTCACGTTCCACGACGACGACCTGATCCCCTTCGCGGCCGGCGACGCCGTACGCGAGCAGGCGGTCAAGCGCTTTCGCACCGCACTCGACACGGCCGGTTTGAAGGTGCCGATGGCCACCACCAACCTCTTCACCCACCCGGTGTTCAAGGACGGCGCCTTCACCGCGAACGACCGGGACGTGCGCAGGTACGCGCTGCGCAAGACGATCCGCAACATCGACCTGGCCGTGGAGCTGGGCGCCTCGGTCTACGTCGCCTGGGGCGGCCGCGAGGGCTCGGAGTCGGGCGCGGCCAAGGACGTGCGCTGCGCCCTCGACCGGCTGAAGGAGGCCTTCGACCTGCTGGGCGAGTACGTCGAGAACCAGGGATACGACCTGCGCTTCGCGATCGAACCCAAGCCCAACGAGCCGCGCGGCGACATCCTCCTGCCCACGATCGGCCACGCCCTGGCCTTCATCAACGAGCTGGAGCGGCCCGAGCGGGTCGGCCTCAACCCGGAGGTCGGCCACGAGCAGATGGCCGGGCTGAACTTCCCGCACGGCATCGCCCAGGCCCTGTGGCACGACAAGCTGTTCCACATCGACCTCAACGGCCAGACCGGCATCAAGTACGACCAGGACCTGCGCTTCGGCGCGGGCGACCTGCGCCAGGCCTTCTGGCTGGTCGACCTGCTGGAGTCGGCCGGCTACGACGGCCCCCGCCACTTCGACTTCAAGCCGCCGCGCACCGAGGACTCCGCCGGCGTCTGGGCCTCGGCGGCCGGCTGCATGCGCAACTACCTGCTCCTGGCGGAGCGCGCCCGCGCCTTCCGGTCCGATCCCGAGGTCCAGGCCGCGCTCGCCGCCTCCCGGCTGCCCGAGCTGGCCCTTCCCACCGCCGCGGACGGCCTGGCCGGGCTGCTGGCCGACCCGTCCGCCTTCGACGCGTTCGACGTCGACGCCGCCGCCCGCCGCGGCATGGCCTTCGAGCAGCTGGACCAGCTCGCCCTCGAACACCTCCTCGGCGCCCGCTGAGCCGGTGCGCCCAAGAGCCGGGCCGTGATGTTCCACGGCCCGGCTCGACCGTGCCGGCTCAGGCCGGGTAGGCGACGGAGGCCTCCAGGGTGCCTGCGGGCCGGACGTGAACGGTTCCGGCCGGTCCGCCGAGCCGCAGCTGCCAGGGATGCGGACTGTCGGTGCTCACGTGGAGGCGGTCGCCCCGGCGGCGCAGGCTGAAGCGTGCCGTCTCACCGGGGCCGTCGGTACGCGGAATCACGACGGTGCGCTCGGCGCCGTCGGCGAAGGCGTGCACCCGCAGTTCGACGCCGTCCGCCCAGGCGGAGACGGGGTGCTGGTCGTCGGCGGCGAGCGGGATGACGGAGTCGGGGCGGGCCAGCAGCGGCAGGGTGTGGAAGCCGTGCTGTTCGCGGACCCAGCGCGGACCGGTGATCCGGGCGCCGGTCAGGACGTTCGTCCACGTCCCCTCCGGCACGTAGTAGTCGACCGTGCCGTCGTCCGTGAAGACCGGGGCGACGAGCAGGTCGTCGCCGAGGAGGTACTGCCGGTCGAGCGCGGCGGCGGCGGGGTCGTCGGGGAACTCCAGCACCATGGCGCGCATGACGGGGATGCCGGTGGCGTGGGCCTGTTGGGCGGCGCGCTGGAGGTAGGGAGCGAGGCGGTGCTTGAGCAGCGTGAACTCCCGGGTGACCTCGACGGCCTCTTCGCCGTAGTCCCACGGGACGCGGTAGGACTTGCTCCCGTGCAGGCGGCTGTGCGAAGACAGGAGGCCGAACTGCACCCAGCGCTTGAACACGGCCGGGGTCGGGGTGCCCTCGAAGCCGCCGATGTCGTGGCTCCAGAAGCCGAAGCCGGACAGGCCGAGGGAAAGCCCGCCGCGCAGCGACTCGGCCATGGCGTGGAAGTGCGATTCGCAGTCGCCGCCCCAGTGGACGGGGTACTGCTGGCCGCCGGCGGTGGCGGAGCGTGCGAAGAGCAGCGCCTCGCCCTCGCCGCGTTCCGCCCGCAGCAGCTCGAAGACGGCCTGGTTGTAGAGGTGGGTGTAGTAGTTGTGCATCCGCTCCGGGTCGGAGCCGTCGTACCAGACGACGTCGGTGGGGATGCGCTCGCCGAAGTCGGTCTTGAAGCAGTCCACGCCCTGGTCCAGCAGGGTGCGCAGCTTCCCGGTGTACCAGTCGCGGGCAGCGGGGTTGGTGAAGTCCACGAGGGCCATGCCGGGCTGCCACAGGTCCCACTGCCACACGCTGCCGTCCGGGCGGCGCACCAGATAGCCCTCGCGCATGCCCTCGGCGAACAGCGCCGACTTCTGGGCGATGTAGGGGTTGATCCAGGCGCTGATCCGCAGTCCGCGCCGCCTCAGGCGGGCGAGCATGCCGGCCGGGTCGGAAAAGGTGTCCGCGTGCCACTCGAAGTCGCACCACTGGTATTCGCGCATCCAGAAGCAGTCGAGGTGGAAGACGCTCAGCGGGATGCCGCGCTCGGCCATGCCGTCGACGAAGCTGTTGACGGTCGCCTCGTCGTAGTCGGTGGTGAAGGAGGTGGTCAGCCACAGGCCGAGCGCCCAGGCCGGGGGGAGGGCGGGGCGGCCGGTGAGGGCCGTGTAGCGCTCCAGGATCCGCTTGGGTGTCGGGCCGTGGACGACGAAGTACTCCAGCGACTGGTCCTCGACGCTGAACTGCACCTGGCCGACCGACTCGGAGCCGACCTCGTAGCTGACCTTGCCGGGGTGGTTGACGAAGACCCCGTACCCCCGGTTGGTCAGGTGGAAGGGGACGTTCTTGTACGCGTGCTCGCTGCTGGTGCCGCCGTCGGCCTGCCAGATGTCCACGACCTGCCCGTTCTTGACGAACGGGGTGAACCGCTCCCCCAGCCCGTACACCGACTCCCCCACGCCCAAGGAGAGTTGCCCGAGCATGAAGTGCCGGCCGGCGGCGTCGGTGACGAAGCCGGTGCCGCGCTCTCCCACGGAGGTCAGCATCCGCCCGTCGGCCGTGAACTCCAGGTGCCACGGCCGGGAGGTGTCCACGCGCAGCGACAACTCACCCGTACGGAGCTCGAGCACCGGGCCGTCGCGGAACACCTTTCCCACATCCGGTTGGGCGCCGGGAAGCGCGAACTCCGGCCCGCGCGGCACCGTACCGGCGTGGTGGGTGACGCGCACCCCGATCACGCCCTCGGCCGGCGACCGGCATTCGACCGTCAGCAGCGCGCTGTTGAGCATCCCGCCGCGGCCGCGTACGTGCTTCACCGGTGCGTAGAGCGTCATCCGGTGCTCGTCCGCCTGCACGTCCGCGACCTCGGTGGCGTAACGCGCGGTGACGCCCGGGCGCATCAGCCAGTAGCCGTCGGTGAACTTCATCGGGTCGCTTCCTCCGTCCGCGCGTGGTGCGCGGTGATCAGGCCCCGGTAGCAGTGGTAGCCGTCCTTGGGCGTTCGGGTCAGGGTGTCGTTCGACGGCGGCTAGGCCGTCTCTTTCGGGCCGGGCAAGATCCGAAAGAGACGGCCCAGGTGGTCCGCGAGGCAGCCGTTCCGCTCGGTGTCGTGGACCCGGCCGTCGGGCGGTCGGCAGGTCGTCCATCAGGGGGCGTCAAGGTCCAGGCCCTTGGGATGGATCGCTCCGGTGCCCCGGGGCAGCCGGGGGCCGGGAGATCGAGAAGCGGTGGCCTTCGGCTGCGGACCAGCGCCGCCCGCGCCGCGGCGCCGAGCCCGCGCGGCAGGGCGACGTCCTCGCCGTGGCGGTGATCGTGGTCGCAGGCCGTATCGCCCGTGGCACCGTCGAGCGTACGGACGGGGGTGTGGCTGAAGGTGTCCCAGAGGGACGGACCGCGGCCGTCCTCGTCGTGGGCTTCTCTCGGGCTCCTCGGTCTCGGGGGCGGAGCTCAGTGCGCGGGGCGGCCAAGCGGCCGCCCGCGCGCGTCTGCCCGGTCCGGTGGCGGGCCGGTCAGAACTCCGGCGCCAGGCCGCGCTCGCGCAGCCAGGCCAGTTGGACGGGCGGGTTGGAGCCGAAGCCGCCGCCGTGGTCGCCGAACGGCCACACGGTCATGGTGCGGTCCTCGCCCGCGTAGTGATTGAAGGCGGCGTAGACCGTGGAGGGCGGGCAGACGGGGTCCATCAGACCCACGCTGAACAGCGTCGGCGCGGTGGCCCGCCGGGCGAAGTGGACGCCGTCGAAGTGGTCGAGGGTGGCGAAGGCCGGCTCCACGCGGTGGCGGCTGTGCCAGCGCAGGTACTTGGCGATCTCCTGGTACGGGCCGTCGTCGCACATCTCGGCAGCGCGGCGGAAGTGGCACAGGAACGGGACGTCCGGCATCGACGCCGCCACGCGGTCCCCGGCGAGACCGGCTACGGCGAGCGCGAGACCGCCGCCCTGGCTGCCTCCGGCCACCACGATCCGGCGGCCGTCGAGTCCGGGCAGCTCCGCGACCGCGTCCACGGCCCGCACGCAGTCGGTGATCAGTCGCCGGTAGTAGTAATGGTCGGGAGAATCGATGCCCCGGGTCATGAAGCCCTCGACCCACTGCGTACCGTCACCCACGCCCCGGTCGGGGGTGTCGTGACCCTGACCCCGGCTGTCCACGACGAGGTGGGCGTAGCCCGCGGCGGACCAGACCAGGTGGTCGGTGGGCAGTCCCCGACCGCCGCCGTAGCCGATGTAGGTGATGACGACCGGCAGCGGTCCGGCGGCGTTGCGCGGGCGCAGCAGCCAGGCGGCCACCGGCTCGCCGTTCCAGCCGGGGAAGCGCACGTCGTCGACCTCGACGGTGTGCAGCAGGTGCTGGGCGGTGACCCGTTCCACCTTCACCGCTCCGCCGTGCGACCGGGCTTCGGCAAGGGTCCGCCGCCAGAAGGCGTCGAAGTTCGTCGGATCGGGCAACTCTGGTCGGTAACGGACGAGTTCGTCCGCGCCCATATCGGTGAGCGGCATGGTGGCTTCCTCCGGTCGGAGAGCTGACGAGGTGAGGGGCGAAGAGGTGACGGAGCAGCTTAGTGGCCGCGGGAGGCCGCGCCCAGCAGGTCCGGCTGCCTGATGGCGAGAGGGGAGACGGCCCGCCCTCCGGACGGGCCGCCGGTATCGCGGATGCGGGACTCAGGCGGTCCCGCCGGACGCGGTGAAGCCGAAGGCGGCCGGCCGGAAGCCGCCGTGCAGCGTCAGCCGCAGGTCGCGGACGCCCTCCAGCGGAGCGGCGAGCTCGGCGGCGGCGACGGTCGTCCACGCGGAGCGGTCGTCGGTGACCGGGACACCGATCTCGGCGGGCAGTCTTTCGCGGGCCCGGAGTTCCGACCGCGCCGCCCCGGAACCCGCGTGCTCAAGGGCGGTCTCGGCCTCCGCCCGGACCGCCCCGGAGAGATCGGCACACGGAAGAGCGGTGTCGCGGGCCGAGCCGGATCGGCCCGCGCCAGCGTCAGGGTTCGAGGCCGACGGCTTGCGGGGAGACGGCCGCCACCCCCATCCAGGAGAGCCTGTGCAGGGCCTCACTGCCGGTTCGGAAGGAGCCGGGGCCGCAACGCGGTACCGCCGGTGCGCACGGGAAGGGAGGCGGACCGGCTGCGGTCATGGATAGGGAACTCACGTGAAAACCCCTCGGCAGGCTGGGCATCATGATGATTCATCGAAGCGCTTCGACGCTCACATGAACGAGTGTCACTGTTAACCGCCCCTGGCACAAGCAGTTGCCGCATGATTCAGGCTCTAGCGAAACACCGACGGGCAGGCCGACCCGCGCCACGAAATCTAAGCGCTTCGACAGCTCGACGAGACGGGCCCCACCAGGAGACCCACGTGCCGTCGCAGACCTGACGCACGCCGCCGCCTCGATCGCCGGGGCGAAGCGATCGCGCCCCTGCCGTCCGCCTGCGGCGCGGACTCCCGAAAGCGCACCGACGCGAGCACCAGGAGCGACCCATATTGGAGCCGGCGGCCGGCCTACGCCCCGGCGGACGAGGCTTCCAGGACGTACGCACCTGCGCGACGTGCGGACCCACCCGACCAACGCGACATACGAGCGACCGGAGCGACCCGGCGGCATGCCGGAATGCCGACATGCCGCCCAAGTGGCGCCCGGTGCAGCCCTGGAGACCGGACTCCGCCGTCAGGCGATCGGCACACCGGCGGCCGACAGGGCGCCCCGGAGACCCAAATGCAAACATGAGGGACGCAATATTGTTAGCGCTAACAGTACCGCATTCAAGAGATCCGGCGGCGAGCGCGGAGCGCCGTGACGTCAGGCCCAAGGTCGGCACCCCTGCGGCCCCGCTCAGCGGGCGAACGGCCGGCCCTTCACTGCGGCACGGCACCAGCTGGGACGGATCCGCACCTGGGTGCGGGCGTGCGCGACGCCCCCGCTCCTCGACGAGCAGTTCCAGGGCCCGGCGGCCGAGCTCGCCGGAGGTCCTGGCGCACGGTGGCGAGGAGGGCGGGTGAAGTACGCGGCCCCGGAGAGGGATGCCATCGAAGCCCACCACGCCGATGAGGGCTGACAGTCGAGCGTCCGGCCCCGCGCAGGGCGCACCGCAGGCCGCGCGCCATAGGGCCGTTGGCACAGAATACGGCGGTGACGTCGTCGCCCAGTTCGGCGATCCACAAGCCCGCCTGGCAGCCCGGCCGCGCGCTCCAGTCGCCGCGCTCTACCTGCGGCGCGGGGGCTCCGGCAGCGTCCAGCGCGCCGCGCCGGCCCGCCTCGCGGTCCCGGCTTCCACCCACGCGCGGCCGGTCCGGCCAGGTGGTGCACGGTGCGGTGGCCCGCCAGGTCGAGCAGGCGCCCGGCCGCTTCGGCGCCGGACCGGTTGTCCACCGAGACCACGGGAACCCGCGCCTGGCTCCCCGATCCTCCCGCCACGACCGGCACGGGGCTGGAGAGCCTGGCCACGGCGCAGACGGTGGAGAGCTGTGACGCGATCGCGGCGACGCCCTTCACACCTGGCCGCACGGCCGGTCGACGGCCACCTGAACCGGGGGGCCGTCCAGCGAGCGAAGGCGGGTCACGCTGACGAAATGGCCCGCACCGCGTGCCGCCCGCTCGATGGCGCACAGGATCGAGGCGGGACCGTAGGAGATCGACCCGAAGCCGGCCGCGCCCGGGGTTCGGGAGCGGCGCGTGACCAGCGCGCGGGCCGCAGAGTCGGGGCGGCGGTCCCGTTCCCGGAAGGCGGAGAGCACCCGCTCCCGGGTGCGCCGCCCGGTCCCGGCGCCGCCGGTTCCCACCCGGGCCCCGCCAGGAGCCTGATCGCCTGCGCGTTGTTGGCTCAACGGTGATCGAACAGACCCTTGACGCCACTCTTGTGAGCGTTAACACTCATGTAACTCCAGGGCGGATCCACTGCGAGCCCGGCCTGGCGCAGCGCGAGGAAACGGCTCTCGGCCTGCCCCGCCCGACCGCTTCCGGTCACCCAACCGGGTCGCACCGTGCCGGTCGCGGAACATCACTGGAGGAACTGTGCGGAAGCTTTCGACGGGCCTTGTCACCCTGGGTCTGACGCTGTCGCTGGCAGCCTGCGGCCAGAGCGCCAACGGCGCGGGCGAGGGTGGCGCCGGCGGGGGCGGAGGAGAGGCCAAGGGCGGCCTCGTCGGCATCGCGATGCCGACCAAGTCGTCGGAGCGCTGGATCAACGACGGCACCAACATGGTCAAGGAGTTCCAGGCCAAGGGTTACAAGACCGATCTCCAGTACGGCGACAACGTCGTGGAGAACCAGGTCTCCCAGGTGGAGAACATGATCACCAAGGGCGCCAAGCTGCTGGTGATCGCCGCCATCGACGGTTCCTCGCTCACCAACGTGCTGCAGAAGGCCGCCGACGCCCACATCCCCGTCATCTCCTACGACCGGCTGATCCGCGGCACCGGGAACGTCGACTACTACGCGACCTTCGACAACCACAAGGTCGGCGTTCTCCAGGGCAGTTACATCGTCGACAAGCTCGGCCTCAAGGACGGCAAGGGCCCGTTCAACATCGAGCTCTTCGCCGGCTCGCCGGACGACAACAACGCCACGTTCTTCTTCAACGGCGCGATGAGCGTCCTCAAGCCGTACATCGACGACAAGAAGCTGGTCGTGCAGAGCGGCCAGACCTCCTTCAACCAGATCGCCACGCTGCGCTGGGACGGCGGCCTCGCCCAGTCCCGGATGGACAACCTGCTGAGCAAGTCGTACACCGCCGCCAGCGTCGACGCCGTGCTCTCACCGTACGACGGCATCTCGATCGGCATCATCTCCTCGCTCAAGGGCGTCGGCTACGGCGCCGGCCAGCCCATCCCCGTCGTCACGGGCCAGGACGGCGAGCTGGCATCGGTGAAGTCGATCATCGCGGGCGAGCAGACCCAGACCGTCTACAAGGACACCCGCCAACTGGCCAAGTCGGCGGTCCAGATGGGCGACGCGCTGCTGACGGGCGGCAAGCCCGAGGTCAACGACACCAGCCAGTACAACAACGGCGTCAAGACCGTACCGGCGCAGCTTCTCCAGCCGGTCAGCGTCGACAAGGAGAACTACCAGAAGGTCCTGGTGGACAGCGGCCAGTACACCGCGGACCAGCTCAAGTAGCCCCCGGAGCCCGACCGACGGGTCCGGCGACGACGAAACGGCGGTGCGACGCCCGCGGGACCGCCGGGTGCCGCACCGCCCCGACGATACGGATGCGCAACCATGGCCCGACCCGTTCTCGAGATGCGGTCGATCAGCAAGACGTTTCCCGGTGTCAAGGCCCTCTCCGAGGTCAACCTCACCGTCGCCGCGGGTGAGGTGCACGCCGTCTGCGGTGAGAACGGCGCCGGCAAGTCCACGCTGATGAAGGTACTCAGCGGGGTGCACCCCCACGGCGGCTACCAGGGCGAGATCTACTTCGAGGGCGAGCCCTGCCGGTTCCGGGACATCCGGGCCAGCGAGCAGCGCGGCATCGTGATCATCCACCAGGAACTCGCGCTGGTGCCCTACCTGTCCATCGCCGAGAACATCTTCCTCGGCAACGAACACGCCACCCGGGGCGTCGTCAACTGGCACAAGACGCTGACCCACGCCGCCGCCCTGATCCGGCAGGTCGGACTCGACGAGAGCCCGCACACCAGGATCGCCGATCTCGGCGTGGGCAAACAGCAGTTGGTCGAGATCGCCAAGGCGCTCGCCAAGAAGGTCAAGCTGCTCATCCTGGACGAGCCGACGGCCGCCCTGAACGACGAGGACAGCCGCAAGCTGCTCGACCTGATCCTCGAACTCAAGGCGCAGGGCATCTCCTGCATCCTCATCTCGCACAAGCTGAACGAGATCGCCCGGGTCGCCGATGCCGTCACGATCCTGCGCGACGGGCGGACCATCGAGACCATCGCGATCGGTTCCGGGGGCATCTCCGAGGAGCGGATCATCCGCGGCATGGTCGGCCGCGACCTGGAACACCGCTTCCCCGATCGGCAGCCCTACGCGGCACCAGGGGCGGAGACCGGCGAGGTCGCCTTCGAGATCGAGGACTGGAGCGTCCAACACCCGATCGACCACCGGCGCAAGGTGGTCGACGGCGTCTCCCTCAACGTCCGTCGAGGCGAGATCGTCGGCATCGCCGGCCTCATGGGCGCCGGCCGCACCGAACTGGCCATGAGCGTCTTCGGCCGCTCGTACGGGCGGTGGACCGGCGGCCGGGTGCGGCTGGACGGCCGGGAGATCCGTACCCGGACGGTGCCGGAGGCGATCGGGCACGGCATCGCGTACGTGACCGAGGACCGCAAGCAGCTCGGCCTCAACCTCAACGACGACATCAGCCGGAACATCTCTCTGAGCGCCCTCGGCAAGGTCGCCCGGCGGGGCTGGGTCGACCGGCACGAGGAGGCCAGGGTGGCCGAATCGTTCCGGCGGACCATGAACATCAAGGCCCCCTCGGTGTTCGCGGAGACCGGCAAACTCAGCGGCGGCAACCAGCAGAAGGTCGTCCTCAGCAAGTGGATCTTCGCCGAGCCGGAGGTGCTGATCCTCGACGAGCCCACCCGGGGCATCGACATCGGCGCCAAGGCGGAGATCTACACCGTCATCGCCGACCTCGCCGCCCAGGGCAAGACGGTGCTCGTCATCTCCTCCGAACTCCCCGAACTCCTGGGCCTGTGCGACCGGATCTACACCATGGCCGAAGGCCGGATCACCGGTGAGGTCGACCGCGCGGAAGCCACCCAGGAATCCCTCATGCGGCTCATGACCATGAGCGCGGCATACCCCGACAAGCAGGTGTGAGGCATGGCCCAGACCAAGACCACCCCAGACGACACCACGCCCCGCACACGGGAGCCCGGCCGACGGCCGTCGGCCGGTGCCGTACTGGCCCGAGCGCTGCGCGGCAACCTCCGCCAGTACGGGATGCTGCTCGCGCTGGCCCTGATCGTGCTGCTGTTCCAGTTCTGGACGGGCGGCATCCTCCTCCAGCCGCTCAACATCACCAATCTGATCCAGCAGAACGGCTACATCCTCATCCTGGCCATCGGCATGATGATCGTCATCATCGCCGGGCACATCGACCTGTCGGTCGGCTCGCTCGCCGCCTTCGTCGGGGCGGCCGCGGCGGTGATGATGGTCAAGCATCAGGTGCCGTGGCCGGTGGCGCTGGTGGCCGCGCTGCTGATCGGGGCCCTCGCCGGAGCCTGGCAAGGGTTCTGGATCGCCTATCTCGGGATCCCCTCGTTCATCGTCACGCTGGCCGGCATGCTGCTGTTCCGCGGTGGGACCCAGATCCTCCTTCAGGGCCAGTCGGTGGCGCCGTTCCCCAAGGGCTTCCAGAACATCAGCAGCGGCTTCCTCCCCGCGGTCGGCCCCCACACCAACTACCACAACCTCACCCTGCTGCTGGGCTTCGTGGTGCTGGCCGTCGCGATCCTGCAGGAGGTGCGCGGACGGCGGCGGGCCGCCTCGTACGGGCTGGACCCGCTCCCGACCGGTCTGTTCCTGGTGAAGCTCGGGGCGATCACCGCGGCCGTGGTGGCCTTCACGCTCCTGCTGGCCAGCTACCACGGGGTGCCGATCGTCCTCCTGATCCTCGGCGTCCTGCTGGTCGGCTTCGGATACGTGATGCGCAACTCGATCCTCGGCCGGCACACCTACGCCATCGGCGGGAACGAGGCGGCGGCGAGGCTGTCCGGGGTGAAGAGCAAGCGGGTCGTCTTCCTGGCCTTCGTGAACATGGGCGTCCTCGCGGCCCTGGCCGGGATGGTCTTCGCCGCCCGACTCAACGCGGGTACGCCGCAGGCCGGCATCAACTTCGAGCTGGAGGCGATCGCCGCCGCCTTCATCGGCGGCGCCTCCGCGAGCGGCGGTGTGGGTACCGTCATCGGCGCGCTCACCGGCGGTCTGGTGCTGGGCGTGCTGAACAACGGCATGTCGCTGGTCGGCGTGGGTACCGACTACCAGCAGGTGATCAAGGGCCTGGTACTGCTGGCGGCCGTCGGCTTCGACGTCTACAACAAGCGCAAGGCCGGAGGCTGACCCGGCCCCTCCTCGGCTCGGCGCCGCCGCCCGTGGTGGGCGAGGTGCGGCCCGAGCCGTCGTACGGCGACCGGCCCACGAGGTGTTCCCTCCGCGTAGGACTCGGACAGCGGCGTCCCGTGCCGCACCGGTGGCACCCCCGTCGGCAAGCACCGTCAAGCCCTCGGTGTTCACTTCCGCCGGGACCACGGCTTCCAGTCGCGGCGACCCGCGCGCCACGAACCGCGCCATCCGTGCCGCCGAGCCCGTTTTCCGCACCCCCTCGCTCTGTGAACCGACCGGTACGGGGCACCGCTGCCCGGCCGCCGAAGAACCCGTTGTGCGCCCGCTTTCAACCGTCGGCAACCTTTTCGCGTTCTGCGGCGACCAGGCAGTGCACCTCGACTCGAATCTTCGAACGGACGGACATGCAGACTGCACGGCAGGCCGCGCGGCAGCGCAGGCGTAGACACAGGCTGATGCTCGGTACAGCGGTGATACTGACCGCCGCGGGCGTCCTCTTCTGCCTGGTGACAGCCATGCTCCCCGGCCCCCGGGCCGTGGCCGGGGCAGGCGCCGGGGCAGGCGCTGGGGCCGATGTGGCCGCCCCCGCCCCCACCACCACGGGAGCCACGCCCTCGGCCCCGGCGAGCCCGGCGCTTCCGACGACCGGCTCGCATGCCGCGGCGACCCCGAGCGCGACCGCCGCAGCGACCAGCGCGGCGCCGCCCCCGCCTACGGCGAAGGAAAGCCGACCGGCGGCATCCACCCCGGCACCGTCGGCGGGACGCATCCGGCCGGACACCACCTACAAGGGCGTCGCCACCGTCTACGCCGCGGCCGACGGCAACGGCGCCTGCCTGTTCGGCCCGAGCGACGACCTCATGATCGCGGCGATGAACACCACCGACTACGAGTCGGCCAGGGCCTGCGGCGCGTACGTGCGCGTCCGCGCCGCGAACGGCGCCTCGATCACGGTCCGGATCACCAACGAATGTCCGCTGCCCTGCGCACCCGGACAACTGGACCTCAGTGAACAGGCCTTCGCGAAACTGACCGATCCCAAGGCCGGCCGTATCCCGATCACCTGGAGCCTGGTGAGCCCCCGCACGTCCGACACCCTCTCCCTGCGGTACAAGACCGGGTCCAGTGCCCACTGGTGCGGCATCCAGGTGATCGACCACCGGAATCCGGTCGCACGGCTGGAGGTGCGCACCGGCAAGGGCTGGCGGAAGCTGCCCCGTACCGACTACAACTACTTCCTCTCCGCCGATGGCGGCGGGTGCGGCGGCGCGATGAGGATCACCGACATCTACGGAGAGCAGTTGACGGTCGACGGGATCGCGCTGCTGCCGGACGTCGCACAACCGACCAGGGTCCAGTTCGCCGCGCACTGAAACCTCACCGCGGCGGGGTGGCGGAACCGGGCGCGCCGCACCGCCGCGCCGTGGCCAACCGGCCACTGGTACGCTGCCGCCCGGATGTTAGCGCACACATTTTGCGGAGGGGACGACCAACGGACATGGTCCTCGATGACGCGTCCGCGGAGTTCCACGACTTCTTCGAACGCCACTACGCCGAACTCGCCCGGTTCGCCCGTCTCCTGACGGGCGAGCCGGACGGCGCCGACGATCTGGCCGCGGACGCCCTGATCGCACTGTGGCAGCGCTGGGACCGGCTGCGCCAGGCCGAGCACCCACTGGCCTACGCCCGTGGCGTGGTCGCCAACCTGGCACGGTCGCGGATCCGCAGCACGGTGCGCGAGCGCCGCCGGATCGCCCTGTTCTGGTCCCGCGGTGCGGAGCCGTCGCACGGTCCGGACGTGGCCGCCGTGGTGGACGTGCGGACCGCTCTCGCCCGGTTGCCGTTCCGGAAGCGCTCCTGCGTGGTCCTGCGGCACGCCTTCGACCTGTCGGAGAAGGACACCGCTCTGGCGCTCGGAATATCGGTCGGTACGGTGAAGAGCCAGACCTCGAAGGGGATGGCCGAGCTGGAACGGATGCTGGGCACCACAGGGGCAGCCGGGGAACTGTTGGCGGGGAGGAGGAGCCGTTGAACGAGGAACTGACCAGGCGGCTGCGCGAGGCCGCCGAGGCCCACCAGCCCGACCGCGCCCGGATCCTGGCACGCGTGGAACGCGGCATGTCCGGTGCCCCCGTCCGCCGCCGCGCGTCTTCGGGCGCGAGGCCCTGGCCCAGGATCGCGCTCGCTTCCCTGGCCGCGGCCGGCACTCTGGCGGTCGGCGGCTTCGCCGTCGCCGCCATCGTCCAGTCGCCCCCGGCTGAGCCGGAGGTCTCGGCCACCCCCGCCGCGCCGTCCGCGCCGTCCGGGACCCACCGGCCGACACCGTCGACGCCATCGGCACCGTCGATGCCGTCGGCACCCGCCCCCGACCGCCCGGCCACGCCGGACCGTTCGTCCCCGACGGGCCCCGGCCCTTCGGCGTCGGGCGCCGCGGGCTCGGCCCGGCCGGGCACCGCGCACCTCCAGGACGGGCCTCTGTCGTCGGCCGGCTCCTTGGGGACGAACAGCAACAGCTTCTGGGCGCAGAGCAACATCACCCTCAAGTCCACCGAACCGCTCACCGCGCTCACCGTGGAACTGCGCATCACGCAGACCGGTGCCGTGGAGAGCACCGGCAGCTGGCGGACACTGCCCGTCGAGGACTTCACCGTCACCGTGCAGAACGAGGGCGCAGCAGTGGTCTACCGCTGGATCCTCAAGCCGGGCCGCACGGTGCCGGCCGGACAGCACGTCTTCGCCGGCCAGTACAACCACGCCACCGGCGCACGCGAGGTCGAGCACGACGGCTACCGCGTCGACGCCGGCGGTCCCCGCGGCGCCCTCTCGGTCTGGGGCGGCTTCACCGCGGCACGATGAGGCCGTGCCGGTTCGCCGGCCCGTGGGCGGACGGCGCGGACCGCCGCCCGCCCACGGACCGGAGCATCAGGACAGGTCGCCGTACACCACGCCACGGCCGTAGGCGCCCAGGTAGACCCGCCCGTACACGTCGGGGTCGCCGCTGATGACGTTGACGGCGATCCCGCCGAACTGGTGGCGGTCGTCGTTGATCCGGACCCAGGCCGAGCCGCCGTCGGTCGAGCGGAACAGCCCGGTGACGCCCTTCACCTTCCCGCTGAGGTACAGCGCCTGGTACCGGGCACCCGGGGCCGGCTTGCCGAAGCCGACGGCGCTCGCCTGCTGCACGCCGCCGGGCTTGCCGAAGCTCGTACCGCCGTTGGTCGAGTGCAGGAGTCCGTTGTCCCCGCCGGCGATCCACAGGTCACCGGCCAGGCCCGGAACCGCCTTGAGCTGCCCGCCGCCCAGGCCGGTGGCCCGGGCGGTGAAGTGCTTCCCGCCGTCGGTGCTCGCGTACAAGGTTCCGCCGCTGAGGGCGTAGAACGTGTTCGCCGCCGACCGGTCGGCCACGACCGCCGTGTCCTTGGGGAGGCCGGAGGCCGCCGTCCAGGCCGATCCGCGGTTGGTCGAGTAGAACGGAACCTGGCCGGCGGGGGTCCAGAACACGGTGGCGCCGTCCGCCGAGACGGCCGTGGAACCGCCGCCCGCGTCACGCACCGGCGCCGTGGCGAACGGCACCCAGCCGGCTCCGCCGTCGGCCGAGTAGGCGCCGTGCTGCTCGCCACCGAGACCGACCCGCACCATGAACCGCGGCTTCGACTGGGCGAAGTCGATGCCCGTCGTGTTGGTGAACAGCGGTCCGGACAGCGCCTTGGCCGGCACCTTGGTGAGGTCCTCGTGCCGGAACCCGCTGACATCGCCGAGCGCACTGATCAGGGGAAGGCCGGGCGGCTTGATCAGTCCGAGCGTCGCGGTCTCCTCCAGGCCCTTGGCCGGGATCGTCCAGTGCGTCGCCCGCCCGCTGTCCGCCGCGGTCACGTCGCGGCTGCCCCACATCCCCGATCCCGTGCCGTACAGCACGTGCCCGGAATCGAAGGGGTCGATGGCCAAGGCGCCCATCCAGTGACCGATCCCGGTGCCCACGTAGGGCGCTGCGGAGTTGTCCCGCACCGAGGTCGCGCCGAGCGCCTTCCAGGAGGCGCCGCCGTCGACCGACCGGTAGATCTCGTCCGAGGGCCACCAGCGGTCCAGCGTGGTGACCATGACCGTGGACGGGCGCTGCGGATCGACCGCCAGGCCGGCGAACCCGTAACCGCCGCTGGACGGCGAGATGTTCTTCCAGCCCCGGGTGGACGGCGTGTGCTTCCACACCGAACCGGCCGTCACGCCGTTCGGGCCCGGCGCGTTGGTGTACGTCAGGTACAGCGAGCCGTCGCCGGACAGCACACCGTGCTGCGGCAACTGCCCCTTCGGCTGACCGGGCACGGCCTGCCAGGTGCTGCCGCCGTCGGTGGAGCGGTACAACGAGGTGGTCTTGTCGGCCACCCCGACATAGATCGTCCGGCTGCCGGCCGGGCCGAAGGTCACGAAGGAGAGGCCGACGCCGCTGCTCGCTCCGTCCTTCACGGGGAAGCTGCCGACCTGGCTCCACGTCACGCCGTGGTCGGTGCTGCGCCAGAGCCCGTTCTTGCGGGTACCCAGGTAGAGCGTGGCGTGGTCGGACGGGTCCACCACCAGCCGCTCGCCCATGGACCGGCCGTCCTCGTTGCCGCCCAGTTTGAACGGCAGGTCGGTGCGCTGGAACGTCCTGCCCTGGTCGGTGGAGCGCAGGATCGCGCCGTTGCCCGCCCAGTCGTTGGTGTAGGTGCCGCTCGCGAGGTACAGGCGGTTCGGGTCGACCGGGTCGGTCGCCAGGCTCTCGATCCCCAGCAGGTTCCAGTCGGCTCCGCCGATCCAGTCGGTCAAGGAGGTCCAGCGGGCGGCGGTCGCGTCCCAGCGGTAGGCGCCGCCGATGTCGGTCCGGGCGTACAGCAGGTCCTTGCGGGCGGGGTTGAAGACCAGCCCGGTGACGAAGCCGCCTCCGACGATCTGGGCGTTGTGCCAGGTGTACCCGCCCGCGCCGGCCGCCTTCACCAGTCTCCAGTGCTGGTTGGTGCTGCCCTTGTCGGCGTACTGGATCAGCGGCACGCCGTCGTCGCGGGAGCCACCCCACACGTCCAGCACCATGCCGCTGCTCCGGGAGACGATTTTCACCGCCGCGCCGCCGACGTCCTCGATCTTCCACTGCTGGGCGGCGGCGCCGTGGTCGGACTGCTGCTCTACGGCCGCCGCCGACTGTATGGAGGCACCCCGCACACCGAGGACCTTCTTGCTGCTGCGGTTCTCCAGCTCGTAGTAGCCGTCCCGCGTCGGCCTCAGCCGCCATTGCTGACTCGCGGCACCGGACACACGGCTCTGCTGCCGCGTCCAGGCGCCGTCCGACGTGTCCGAGCCGGGCACGTCCAGCACCTTGTCGCTGCGCACGGACACCACCTCGTAGTAGGCGTCGGAATCCAGCGTCGCGGCCTCCGAGTCGGCCTGCACGAACAGCAGGTAGGGGCCGAGCACGCCGGGCACGCCCAGCGCCAGACCCATCGTCGTCCAGCGCCGGCGGTGGCGTCCGCGCGTACGTCGCTCGCCACCGGCCGCGCGATCGCGCCGTCCGCGACCGTGCGCGGTGGGATCGGTCTCGTTCATGGGGGGGGTTGCTCCTCGCTCCGAGCCTGCCTCGCATGCCTCGTACACCGGCTCTGGTCAGCGGTGCTCGGCAGCAAGCGGCGGTGTGATCGGACGATCCGTGGGTGTGATCGTCTTCGGTCGCCCGTGAGTCGCCACAGCTCCACGAAAGGTTGCCGCCCGCCGAGGTCCTCCTCGGACCACTGCCGAACCGACGGCTCCGGCCGGCTTCCTTCACGCCCTGGGGGCGACCCTTTGCGTGTCCTGACGGGGTCAGGAGTGGAGTGTGGGCTAGAACGGGGGCCAGCCGATGCGGAGTTTTGGGGGTGACGCGGTGGACCGGACAGGTGTTCCGAGCGGGTCCGGAGGCAGGGAACCGAGACGTCGGCTGATCCTGGGTCTGGCTGCCGCCGTGATCACGTCATGGCCCGGGACGCCGGCTCGTGCGGCCAACGGCTCCCACGGCTCCCATGGCTCCGCAGGAGATCTCCGGACGGCGGGAGGCCTGGACACGAGGGCCGAGAACGCGCTGCCCGGCTCGCCGGACTGGCGGATCACCCGGCCGGGTCGCGCGCGGGCGGTCGAGGGTTTCGCCGAGCGGGTCAGTGTCCGCGCGGGAGAGCCGTTGGGGCTGCGGGTGTCGACGACGGCCGCGTCCTACACCGTCTCCGCGTTCCGGATGGGCTGGTACGCGGGCGCCAGGGCCCGTCTGGTGTGGCAGTCCGGCCCCTTGCCGGGCATCGTCCAGCCGCAGGGCCTCGTAGACCCCGCGACGCGGATGGTCCGCGCGGACTGGCGCCGGACGGCGCAGGTGGACACCTCGGGATGGCCCGAAGGCTGCTACCTGCTGCGCCTGGACACGGCGGACGGGCAGGCGCAGCGGTTCGTGCCCGTGACCGTGCGCTCCGCCTCCGCCGTCGGCCGTACGGTGGTGGTGAACGCGGTGGCCACCTGGCAGGCTTACAACCGCTGGGGTGGCGCGGACTTGTACAAGGGGACGACGGGCAAGAAGGGGTCGAGGTCCCTCCAGGTCTCCTTCGACCGTCCCTACGCGGGCGGAAACGGAGCCGGCCAGTTCCTCGTGTACGAGGCGCCTCTGATCGCGCTCGCCGAGGAGATGGGCCTGCCCCTGGCCTACACCACGGGAGTGGATGTGGCCCGTGAACCGCGGCTGTTGTGCGGGGCGGCCGCGGTGGTCTCACTGGGCCACGACGAGTACTGGAGCCCCGAGCAGCGCCGAAACGTCACCTCCGCCCGAGATGCCGGAACCAACCTGGCCGTGCTGGGCGCGAACTGCTGCTACCGGCGGATCCGCTTCGAGGCCTCTCCCCTCGGCCCGGAGCGCATCGTGGTCTGCTACAAGGACGACTACGCCAAGGATCCCGGCTACCGGCGGGGATCCGCGCCCACGAACGATTTCCGGCGTGCACCCGCCCCCGACCCGGAAAGCTCCCTGCTCGGCGTCATCTACGACGGCTACCCGGTCGACGCCCCCTACGTGGTGACCCACCCCGACCACTGGCTCCTGGCGGGCACCGGGGCGAGGGCGGGCGATGCCTTCCCGCACTTGGTGGGCGTCGAGTACGACCGGGTGAATCCGGCCGGGCATCCGACGCCACGACCGATCGAGGTCCTGGCGCACTCGCCGGTGGTGTGCAAGGGCCGGCCCTCGTACGCCGACACCGCCTACCTGTCGCTCGCGGGCGGGGCAGCGGTCTTCGCGACGGGAACCATGCGCTGGGTCGAGGCCCTCGATGCGACCGGACCCGCGGGCGGCAAGGCCAACCACGGTCTGGACGCGCGAGCCGGGCACTTCACCCGCACCGTCACCGCCAACGTCCTCCAGGCGTTCTCGCGAGGTCCGGCAGGGCAGGCCCGGCCCGCCCAGGACAATGCGGCCGCCCATTACGGCGACACGGCCACGGCTCCCGGCGAGTAGCACCGTCTGCCGCGGACAACGGCGCTAGCGTCCCTTATGCGGCTTTTGTCACTTCAACAAGGGGACACTTTGCGTAGATTCACGGTTGCTCTCACGTTGCTGGCCACCCTCGCCGCGGGCTCCTACTCCGGCCCGCCGGCTCTCTCCGCCGAACGTGACGCGGCCGGCCGGGGCACGAACATCCTCATCGTCGGCATCGACAGCCGTGCGGGTCTCTCCGCCGCCGAGAAGCGCCGTCTGCACGTGGGTGGCAAGGGGTGCAACTGCACGGACGTGATGATGCTCGTGCACCTCTCGGCGAGCGGGCGCCGCGCCAGCATCGTCTCGCTCCCCCGCGACTCCTACGTGCAGTACGCCGATCCCGCCGCCCCGCCCGCCGTGCCGGGGCCGCCCCGGTTCGGAAAGATCAACGGTGCGTACGCGATCGGGGCCGGCCCGCTGACCGTACGCACCGTCGAGAAGGCCACCGGTCTGCGCATCGACCACTACCTCGAGACCGGATTCACGGGCTTCGAGCAGGCGATCGACAACCTCGGCGGTGCGACCGTCTGCACGGACAAACCCCTCAAGGACGACGGCTCCGGCCTCGACATCACCGCCGGCACCCACCACACCAACGGCGACCAGACGCTCCGGTACGTCCGGGCCCGTCACATCAACCGGCCCGGAGACCTCGGCCGGGTCCGCCGCCAGCAGCGCACCGTCAACGACCTGCTGGCCCGCCTCACCGCCGAAGGCGCCCTGTCCGGGCCTGTCAGCGCGGCCCGCACGGCCCGGACCCTGCTCAAGTCCGTACGCACCGACGACAAGACCGGGCTCGACGACCTGATCCGCATCGGCTGGACCCTCGGCCGCCTCAAAGCCGAGCAGACCGAGTTCGCCACCGTCCCCATCCGGCTCTTCGACCATCGCGTCCCCGGCGTCGGCTCCACCCTGGTCTGGCACGAAGCCCGCTCCGCCGCCCTGTGGGACGCCCTCGCCGCCGACCGACCCCTCACGGGCGACCCGCGCATCCAGCCCGTCCCCGAAACCGCGGCAGCGACCAACCCCGCCGGGATCAGCGTCCGCGTCGACGACCCGGCCACCGCCGCGGCCCTGCGCCGCAACAAGTTCGTGGTCACCGACACCTCGCAGTCCGCACCCCCCGTACGCCCTGACGGACCGCCGCGCATCAGCTACGCCCCTGGCAGGGAAGCGGATGCGGCGACCCTGGCGGCAGCCCTTCCCGGGGCCCGCCTCGAAGCGGTCCCAGGTCACGACAAGTCCTTCGACGTCACGGTCGGCACCCGGCCCGTCCAGGTCAAGACCGTCACCTACGACCGCAACACGGCCGAAGGCGCCCCCGTCACCGCCGACACCCTCCGCTGCCCCGGCACGTCCAAAGGGCCCGGCGCTGCGCCTCAGGCTCCGACGGCACCCCCGGCGTAGGCCGGTGTGGTCATGCGCCGGGGCGCATGGCGTCGCGGACCAGGGCGGTGTCGACGAACTGCTCGAAGCGGACGATCTTTCCGCCGCGTACGACGAAGTGGTGGCAGACGCGCACGTTGAGCGGCTTGCTGGTGGCCTTGTTGGTGGCGGTATAGCGGGCGAGGACGACGACGTTCTCGCCGTCGACGACGTAGGTGTCGTCGTGGGCTGCCCAGCCGTCCCAGGACTTGGCGAGCTGCTCCATGACCGCGGAGGTGACGCCGGTGGGGGTGCGGTAGGTGCCGGCCAGGGGGAAGCCCGCCATCTCGGTCCACTCCACGTCGTCGGCCAGGGTGGCCCGCAGGGCTTCGAGGTCGCCGTTGGCGGAGGCTACGTACTGGCGGCGCACCACGTCGGCGGGGGCGGCGGAGGCGTGGAAGTCGGTGGTCTCCATGGGCTACGGCCTTTCTCAGATGGGGTCGGGGGCGCTGGTGGGGCACAGGCGGTAGGGGGTACGCGCCTGGCTCCCGCCTAGCGTCGAAACGACTGGTGGATGATCGCGCCGAGGACCGGCGCGATCAGGTACACGGCGAGGTAGCCGTAGGTCTCCAGGGTCGGATCGTGGTCGGGGTGGGTCAGCCCCAGGTCATTTCGCCCTTGGCGACCTTCGCGCCGAGCTGGGCCGCGATGAGCATGCCGGATCCGGGGTAGCGGGCGACCAGCGCGTTCGTCAGGGCCTCGCCGCTGTCGGCCTTGTCCAGCTCCTCCTCGAGGGCGGTGAGGTAGTCCCTGGTGTAGGCGATCGGGCTCGCGTCGAGAGCGGCGGCGGTGGGCAGCCGGTGGCCGGGGACGGCGAAGGCGGGGTCCAGGGCCGCCATCTCGTCCAGCAGCTCGATCCACACGGCGCGGTCCTGCGGCTTGCCGGTGTCGGCGACCCAGACGTGCTCGCTCTGGAACAGCAGGACGCCGCCGACGATCGCCCGGTGTTCCGCCTGCCACAGGTAGTGGCGGTCGGGCAGCCCCGGGTGGCCGCCCTTGAGCTGGAAGACGTGGCCTTCGAAGGTGAGGTCGCCGGTGAGTTCGGCCATCTCGACCAGGCGGGTGGGGCGGTTGGCGCCCACCGGCTCCCAGGCCTTGAGCTTGCCCTCGTACGCGGCCTTGATGTGCTCGATCACCAGCGGCGTCGCCAGGATCTCGGCATCGGGGAAGGCGTCGGCGATGACCTCGGCGCCCCAGTAGTAGTCGGGGTCGGCGTGGCTGATGAACACCTTGGTGAGGTGCTTGCCGGAGTCGAGGATCTCGGCGGCCAGCCGGTGTCCGTCGGCGCGGGTGAATCCGGTGTCGATGAGGAACGCGTCGCGCTCGCCGGTGACGAGGGCGGCGGTCTTGTTCTTCGAGCCGACGGGGAAGTCCAGGTCGATGACCTTGAAGTCGAGGGTGCTCATCATCATGTCCTTTGCCAGGATCAGCGTAGGGGTGGGGCGGGGCGGTATGGGGCGGGGTAGGAGCTGGTGGCCGGCCCTGTGGGTTCAGGTTCGCGCCATCGGGTGCGGGCGGCACCGACCGTGCCGGTGTGTCGGCCGGGATTCAGCGGCCGGACGCGGCCGAGTGGGTGCGGGCGGCGCCGAACTGCTCCAGGAGCGTGTCGATCTCGTCGGGACCGGCGTGGCCGACGGCTAGGACCGCGGTCCGGTCGCCGTCCTGCGCCAGGAGGGTCGGGTATGCCCGCGCGCCCAGGGCTGCCGCCCGCCGGAAGTCGGCCTCGGCCGCGAGCGAGGCAGCCGGTGCGGCGAGTGCGGTGCCGACCTCCGGCGCGTCCAGGCCGGCTGCCGCGGCGATCCGGGTGAAGGTGTCGGGGTCGGACAGGCTCAGGCCGTCCTGGTAGAACGCGGCCTGCACGGCCATGGCCAGCTCCACCGCCCGCTCCGGGGCCGCCTGCCGCAGCACCGCCATGCCCCGGGCGGCGTCCAGGGAGTCCATGACGAACGAGCCGTCGGCGATCAGCCGCCCGTACCCCGCGCCGAACGCGACGCCGGTCAGCTCGCCGATCTTGGCGTTGGCGCCCTGGACGTAGCCGAACTCGCGGATCGGCACGGCGCGCGGCCCGGTGAACAAGCCGCCCGACACGACATCGACGGGCAGTTCGGGGTGACGCAGGGTGACCTCGGCCAGTGTGGGGGCGAACCCGTAGGACCAGCCGCAGTAGGCGTCGAAGACGTAGACGAGTTTCATGGGGAGGCCTTCGCATGAGGGAGTCGCTCCGACACCGAAGCGATGTACCTGCTTGAACAGTATCTGCTACGTCAGGTATTCCCACGCCGCGAAGGACCCCTCCCCCCAGGGCTTCCGCCCCTACCGCAGGCGGGGCAGCGCGTCCCGCGCCGAGTGCGAGAGGATCCGCAGGCACTCCATGAACTGCTCCCTCGCCTCCTCGGGCAGCGGCGCCAGGAAGTGACGGCGGATGTTCTCCACGTGCAGCCGGCTGGCCCGCACCACGATGTCCTCGCCCTGTTCGGTGAGCCGTACCAGCTTGCCCCTGCGGTCCGCGGGGTCGTCGGCGCGCACCACCAGGCCGGCCGCCTCCATCCGGTCCACCAGGCGGGTCATCCCGCCCGTGGTCAAGACGCGCTCCTGCGCGACGGCCCGCATGGACATGCCCGCGCCGCCCGCCCTGCCCACGATCAGCAACACCTCGTACATCAGGTGACTGATCCCGAACTCGTCCTCGATCGCACCGCCGAGCAGGTACTCCAGCCGCCCCGCGGCCCCCTGCAGCCGTCCGAACGCGAGCACCAGCTCGTCGTTCGCCGCCTCCCGTGCCGAACCGATCCCCGCACCTTCGCCCACCCGCCACACCCTTCGCTCGCCAGATCCGGCCTCTGGCACGATCATCCCCTCCCGGCCGCCCGGCACCGGAACTCCGGTGAGGGTCTCCGCCCTCATGTCATCGCGACGACGACCTTGCCGGCCTTCGCGCGGCCCTTCTCGACGTACTCCATGGCCTCCCGGGTCTGATCGAACGGGAAGACACGGTCGACCACGGGACGGATCTCCCCGGCGTCGATGAGGGGCGTCAGTTCGCGCAGCTGGTCACCGCTGGCCTTCATGAACAGGAACGAGTACGACACGCCCAGGCGCTCGGCGCGGCGCCGGGTCGTGAAGCTGAGTGCGCTCATCGCCAGGCGGAGGATCGCGTTCGCGCCCAACTCGCGGGCGAACGCCGCGTCGGGAGGACCCCCGACGCTGATGACTTTCCCGCCGGGCTTGAGTACCCGTAGGGACTTCTCGAGCGTCTCGCCGCCGAGGGTGTCCAGGACCACGTCGTAGCCGTCGAGGACCGCCTCGAACGCCTGCAGCTTGTAGTCGACCACGACGTCCGCGCCGAGCTCCTTGACCAGGTCGACGTTGGCGGTGCTCGCGGTGCTGGCCACGTGCGCGCCCAGCACCTTCGCCAGTTGGACGGCGATGGTGCCGAGGCCGCCGGCACCGGCGTGGATCAGGACCTTTTGGCCCGGCCGCACTCGTGCCCGTTCGACCAGCGCTTGCCAGGCGGTCAGGGCGACGAGGGGAAGGGAGGCGGCCTCCGCCATGGTGAGCGCGGCCGGTTTGATCGCCACGTCGTCCTGGTGGACGGCGATGAGTTCGGCGAAGGTGCCGATACGGTCCTTGCCGGGGCGCGCGTAGACCTCATCACCCCGCGCGAACCGGGTGACGGCCGGCCCCACCTGGACCACCACCCCGGCGAGGTCGTTGCCCAGGACGAGCGGGAGACGGTACGGCAGGATCGCCTTGAGGGCCCCGTCGCGGATCTTGAGGTCGAGCGGGTTGACGCCCGCCGCGGCGATCCGCACCAGGACGTCGTCGGCTCCCACCCGCGGGTCGGGCATCTCGCCGGCGCGCACGCCGGCCTTGTCGCCGTACCGCTCGATCATGAAGGTCTTCATCGTCGTCTCCGTTTCTCGTCCGCGAGGGGACGTGATCCTCCCGGTCTCTCACGCCGCGTTCGGTGAAGCGGCGAGGCCCTGCCTGACGTACCGGGTGGTCTCGTCGGCGAGGATCTCGGGCAGGCCCTTCTCGATCCCGTCCAGGGCCTGTGCGGCGACATCGGCGGGATCGGTCTTCTGATCGGCGGGAACGGCCGCGGCCATGTCGGTGTCCATGTACGCCACGTGCAGAGCCGAGACGGTGATGCCGCGGGGCGCCAGTTCCTCCCGGGCCGCGTCGGTCAGTGCCCACGCCGCGGCCTTGGCCGCGGCGTAGGACCCGAGGCCGGCCGGGTGCAGCCAGGACAGTACCGACAGGACGTTGAGCACGGCGCCGCCGCCGTTGCCCTCGATGACGGGGGCGAAGGCCCGCGTCACGGTGAGCGGACCGAAGAAGTTCGTCTCCATCTCCAGGCGCACCGCGTCCAGGCCGCCCGCGATCAGCGGCGTGGCGGTGGAGATGCCCGCGTTGTTCACCAGCAGCGTCGCGTCGGACGCCGTACGGGCCGCGACCCGGATCGACTCTTCGTCCGTCACGTCCAGCAGAAGAGGGATGACGCCCGGCAGGTCCACCGTCTCGGGACGGCGGGCCGCCGCGTAGACCTTCGCCCCGCGCTCCACGAGCTGGGCGGCCAGATGCCGCCCCAGTCCCCTGTTGGCGCCGGTGACCACCGCTACCGCGTCCTTCAGCTCCATGTCCGCTCCCAGCGTCGTCGCGGGCGTCGAGCTGCCCGCGGGAATTAGATTACGTAAGCAATCTAAACCCTGACGTAGGATAGATGTCAAACGACATCCACTCGGGAGGTGGCCATGGGCCGCGTAACGCAGGCACAGGCGGAGGAGAACCGCAGGAGGGTCGTGGAAACCGCCTCCCGGCTGTTCAGGGAGCAGGGAACCCACGTCAGCGTCGCCGACCTCATGAAGGCGTCCGGCCTGACCCACGGCGGCTTCTACAAGCAGTTCGCCTCCAAGGAGGCGCTCATCGACGAGGCCACCGCCCATGCGTTCGACGAACTGACCCGGCTCCGCAAGGACGGACTCGACCAGCACGCCGGACGGCGCGACGCCGCCCAGCAGGCGCTGATCGACACGTACCTCTCCGTCGAGCACCGCGACAGCGCGGCAGACGGGTGCCCCGCGGCCGCCCTCGCCACCGACATCGCGCGCGAACCGGGAGATCGCGAGGCCCGCCGCGTCTACACCGACGGAGTGAGCGACTTCGCCGAATGGCTCGCCACCGAGGATCAGGACGGCATCAGCCGGCTCTGCACCATGCTCGGCGCTCTCGTCCTGGCCCGAGCCACCAAGGGCTCCCCGCTCTCCGAGGAGATCCTCACCGCCGCACACGCGGCATTGACGGCGACCGACTGACCCGGGACGCCGCAAGCGGCCCGGGCCGGTCCGTCCGGTTCGTTCCGGACGGGCCGGCCCAGGCCGGTGACGCGCTTGCCTACGGAGATACCGGCATGCCGCCGAAAGTGACGGCGAGGCGGCCGTCGGCAGCGAAGGACCAGTTCAGCGCGCCGGCATAGGAGGAACACCGGGATCCGTTGGAGCCGGCCCAGAACTGGTTCGAGCCGTCGGCGTCGCCGATGGTCCTGTCGTTCGTTCCGCTGCCGCTGCGGCACGAGACGTTGTCGCGGAACAGCGAGGTCCCGGCGTCGAACGAGTAGTTGCGCTGGGCGTTGTCGATGCCGACGTTGCCCGAGACCGACATGGTGCCGGGGTTGCTGTTGTACGTGAACCCGTGCTTGCCGTTGCGGTAGGCGATGCTGCGCCGGATGACGTGGTCGACCTCGATGTCCTCGCCGCCGAGTTTGTAGCCGTTGCGGTCACCGTTGGAGTTCACGGTGCCGTCGGAGAGGGTGCCGTTGGCGTGGGCCAGGGAGTCCTCGATGGTGACCGGACCGATGGGGCCGGTGTCGGTCTTGGTGTAGAGGTCCCAGCCGTCGTCGATGTTGTTGTGGGCCACGGCGTAGCGGAAGACGTTCCCGGGGCCGACGGTGAGCTTCGCCGCGAAGCCGTCGGCGTCCTCGCCATCGGAATCCGCGTTGTCGTGCGACTCCGCGCTCAGGACGAGGTTGTTGGCGGGCCACTGGTCACGCGGGGTGGTGGAGGCCATCCGCGAGAGCTGCAGCCCGGTGTCCCGGTTGAAGCGCGTCACCGTGCGTTCGAAGATGTTGTTGCTGCCGCCGACGAAGATGCCGTTGTCGCCGGCGCGCTCGACGACGATGCCCTTGACGTGCCAGTACGAACCGTTGACGGCGAGCCCTCGGTTCGCCGGATCCTCGCTCATCGCCGAGAAGTTCAGCACCGGCTGCTCACCGGGGTAGGCGCTCAGCTGCGTGCGGGCACTCGACGTTCCGTTCTTGCCCTGCGGGATGGTGATCGTCTGGGAGTAGCGGTACGTCCCGCCGCGTAGATAGATCGTTCCACCGGCAGGGACGCGACCGATCGCCGAGGTGAGCGTCGTCGGGGCCGACTGCGTACCGGCCGCACTGTCGCTGCCGTTCGGCGCCACGTACAGCGCGGCGCCCGACGGTGGCGGGGTGGTGGCTTCCGCTTCGACATCGAGGGAGTCGATGTTGGGCAGGCCGGCGGAGGCGGTGGGGCTGAGCCGGATGGTGTTGCTGCCCGGAGTGAGGGCCACCGCGAGCGTCGCCGTCGCCCATGCCGCCCATGTGCCGGTGCTCTCGAAGGACGCCGATGTGGCCGCCGAGCCGTTCACGGTGACGGCCGCGGGCCTCGCGGTGGTGGTCCCGTTGGCGAAGCGGACCTTCAGCGTCGCCGTACCCGAGGTGGGGGCGTTCACCGTGAACTGCGCGTAGGCACCGACCGCGTTGGTCCCGTTGCAGAATCCGCTGCCGGAGTAGCCGGCCCAGTCGGAATCGATGGTGCCGGTGCAGAGCGCGGGCGAGCTCTCGGCCTCGTAGCGGACCGGGGCGGCTGCGGCCGTGCCGCCCGGGAGCGCCACGAACGCGCCGGCCGCCAGCGCGGCGCAGGCAAGTAGGGACAGGGAGGATTTCGGTTTCATGGGGGGCCTGGTTCCTTCTCCGTAGTCGCCTGCATGCAGGCATGACAGTGCGGCTCTCGACCAAGAATCAGAAAGCGCTAGCTGCGCAGGGGGGGTCGCCAATGGGCGTCAATGAAGGTGCCGGACGAGGCCGGTCAGGGGCCCTTGCGCTTCTCCGCGGCCCTTCGCGGGAAATGGCATGCGGCTTCTCTCGATCGAGAGATAGAAAGCGCTTACCACCTTACGTACGTGTCATGCACCCGTCAATGCGAGGTACCTGGGCAACTCGCCGCCATGTGCGGGTAGTTGTCTCGGCAGGCCGGCCCCACCAGGGAGCAGGCCCGGTCCGATGCGGCTCAGGCGCTCCGCAGCGCGGCGACGAGGTCCCGCAAGCGGTCGAGGCCCGCACGCGGGACCAGACCGAGGTGGTAGAGGTGTGCCTCGCTGAGCCCCGCGGCCACATGGCGGGCGGCCAGCGCGCCGAGGCCCTCTTCGTCCGCGGGCAGGGTCTCGGGACGGAAGTACCCGCCGACGGCGGTCGCGGGTGGCGCCAGATCACGGAGGGCGGCGACCGGACCTCCGCCGGGCCCGGACGCGGAGTCGGCCGGCCAGCAGTTGGCGACCACCGCGTCGATGCCCTCGGTCACGGTCGGCCCGAGGGGCGCGAACGCCCCGGTGGCCCAAGGGGACGCGGAGCCGTGCACGGTGATGCGGATGCCGGGCGCGGCGGTCCGCGCGGTGGCGACCAGCCGGGTGTGCAGGGCGGAGGCGGACGCGTCTGCGCACGCGCGCAGCACGGCGGCCGCCTGCACCCCGAGGGCGTCCTCGGGGCGCCTCGGCGGCCGCGCCGGCCCGGTGGCCGCACGCACCTGGGCCGCGAGGTGTTCGGGGTCGAGGCCCGACGCCCGCTGGACGCGTCGGCAGGAGGCGCAGAAGCACAGCGAGAGCAGCTGCCGCTGGACGGGGGTCCACTGTGCGAACTCGGTTTTGTCGTGGTGCCCGCCGTGGTCCACTCCCAGGGGACCGGCGGCCTCCAGGATCAGGCCGTCGGCCTCGCCGAGCAGGGCGACCTCGTGCACGAGGGTCGCGCAGTAGTCGGCGACCTGGGGTGCTTGCGGGCACAGGGCGTAGGGGTACGGCTCATCGAAGGCGTTACGCCGTACGAGGTCCGGATTGTCGCGCCCCAGGACGCTGTTGTGGGTGAGGACGGTCCAGGCGGCGACCCGTAGTCCCGCCGCGACGAGAGCCTTCCTCGCCACGGTGAAGGAGTCGGGGACGGTCCAGCGGGGAACGCGCGGCACCAGTCTCATGCCCTGCCAGGCGGCGGGGCGGACCGGGAGGTAGCAGGCGGCGTGTTCGGCGTCCACCAGTCGGTGGTGCGGGTGGAGCGGGGTGGCCGCGCGGGTGCTGTGGTAGTTCGCCGCGACGGCCACCGTCTCCACGCCGGCCTCACGGGCCCGGCCGGCGGCTTCGGGATCACCGGCGAAGTCCCAGGGATACGCGTATCCGGTCGCCGTCACCATCGGAACCTCACCGCCTGTGCGTGGATTCGGGCATGTTCATACCTGTGAACTCAGGCCAAGGCCACGAGCGTTGCGAACAGTAGGCATCCGCTCGTGACATCGTCAAGCAACCGCCCGCCGTGGACGATCTTTCGAAACGCCCCTCCTCGCGTTCACGTATGTGACTACGTTCTCCCGCATGGAGACCTCACACACGCGTACGCCCCACACCGTTCTGCTCACCGGCGCGGCCGGGGGCGTCGGCACCTTGATGCGGGAACTGCTTCCCGGCTACGGATACCGGCTCCGGCTGCTCGACGTGGTGCCCGTCGACGGCGAACCGGACGCGATCGTCGCCGATCTCGCCGACCGCGAGGCGTTGCGGGAGGCCGTCCGCGGCGTCGACGCGGTCGTCCATCTCGCGGGGATATCACTGGAGTCCACCTTCGAGAAGGTGATGGCCGCCAACGTCACGGGGCTGCACCACCTCTACGAGGCCGCCCGCGAGGAGGGAGTGCGCCGCGTCGTCTTCGCCTCCAGCAACCACGCCGTCGGCTTCACTCCCCGCCCCCGCGGGGACGGCCCGCTGGTCCCCGTCGACACCCCGCGCCGGCCCGACAGCTTCTACGGCCTGTCCAAGTGCTTCGGCGAGGATCTTGCCCAGCTCTACTGGGACCTCCACGGGATCGAGACCGTCTCGGTGCGGGTCGGCTCCTGCTTCCCCGAGCCGACCTCGGTCCGGATGCTGTCGTTGTGGCTGAGCCCGGCCGACTGCGCACGGCTCCTGCACGCGGCGTTGACCGCAGAGAGCGTCGGACACACGGTCGTGTACGGATCCTCCGCCAACACCCGGCTGTGGTGGGACCTTTCCTCGGCCCGGGCCATCGGATACGAGCCGCAGGACGACTCGGAACGGTTCGCCGAGCGGCTCGTCACCGAGCTGGGGGTTCCGGACGAGGGCGACCCCGACGACCTGTACGTGGGCGGCCGCTTCTGCACCGACCCGCCGCGCTGGCCGCACTGACCCGGCCCGATAGAAAGCGCTTTCCACGACTCGTGCGCGAAGCATTGACGAAACACCAACGGCCGCTTAGCTTCTCGTCATTGCACTTCGTACGTCATATATGAGACGCGATACACGAGATCTGAGAGTGCGTCATGACCTTCGCCCCCAGCCCCATCCCGTCCCGCACCCAGTACGTCCTGGAGGCGATCAAGCACGACATCCTCACCGGAGGCCTGAGCCCTGGTCAGGCCCTGGTCGAAACCGAACTCGCCTCGCGCTTCGGGGTGTCCAAGACCCCGGTGCGCGAGGCGCTCAAGACCCTCGCCGGCAGTGGGCTCGTGGTGATGAGCCAGTTCAAGGGGGTCACCGTGCGCATGGTCGACGCCGACATGGCCCGCGAGGTCTACGACGTACGGCTCCTCCTGGAGCCCGAGGCGGTCCGCCGCACCGTGGCCGCACGCGCCCCGCTCGACGCCGCCCGGGAGGCGCTGGCGCGGGCCGCGGGAGCCGAGGACCCTGCCGAACGCTCGCTCGCCAACCGCGAGTTCCACCGCGCGCTCTACCTGCCCTGCGGCAACCCCCTGCTCGGCAGGATGCTCGACGAGGTCCGCGACCAGGCCGCCCTCGTCTCCACCGTCGCCTGGGCCGCCGTCCCCTCCTGGGAGCACGAGGCCGCCGAACACGAGGAGATCTTGCGGCTTTCGGTCGCGGGAGACGCGGAGCGGGCCGGCCGGGCCGTCCACGAGCACATCGCCTCCTTCGTCCAGCGCGCCTTCCCCCTGGACGGCGGTGCCGGCGCATGAGCATGACGTTCGAGCACCTGAAGACCGCACTCGCCGATGTCGTGGCCATCCCCGTCACACCCTTCACCGCGTCGGGAGAGCTCGACACCGAAGCGCACCGCGCTCTCCTGCGACGCCTGATCGAGGCCGGCGTACGCACGCTCACACCGAACGGCAACACCGGCGAGTTCTACGCCCTCACACCCGAAGAGCGCCGTCTGGTCACCGAGTTGACCATCGACGAAGCGGGCGCGCGCGCCACCGTCCTGGTCGGCGTCGGCCACGACGTCCCGACGGCGATCGCGGCCGCCCGGCACGCACGCGCCTGCGGAGCGCAGATGCTGATGGTCCATCAGCCGGTACATCCGTACGTCTCCGAAGCCGGCTGGGTCGACTACCACCGGGCCATCGCCGAGTCCGTGCCCGAACTCGGGGTCGTCCCCTACATCCGCAACCCGCAGTTGAGCGGGGCCCGGCTCGCGGAGTTGGGCGACGCCTGCCCGAACGTCGTCGGCGTGAAGTACGCGGTCCCGGACGCGGCCCGGTTCGCCGGCTTCGCCCGTGACGCGGGGATCGACCGGTTCGTCTGGGTGGCGGGGCTCGCCGAACCGTACGCCCCGTCCTACTTCGCGAGCGGCGCGACGGGGTTCACCTCCGGCCTGGTCAACGTCTGCCCGGCGCTCTCGCTGGAGATGCTGTCGGCCCTGCGGGCGGGCGACTACCCGGCCGCGATGAAGGTGTGGGAACGGATCCGCCGCTTCGAGGAGCTGCGGGCCGCCGACGGCAGCGCCGACAACGTCACGGTCGTCAAGGAGGCCCTCGCCTCGCTCGGTCTGTGCCGGCGCGACATCCGCCCGCCCAGCCGCGAACTGCCCGTGTCCGCACGCGCCGAGGTCGCCGCGATAGCCGCCGGATGGCGGACATGAGCAGGCGGCCCGAGGACCTGCGCAGCCACCAGTGGTACGGCACGGACGGGCTGCGCTCCTTCAGCCACCGCGCGCGCACCCGCCAGCTCGGCTACCTCCCCGAGGAGCACCTGGGCAAGCCGGTCGTGGCGATCCTCAACACCTGGTCCGACATCAACCCCTGTCACGTCCACCTCCGCGATCGCGCGCAGGCCGTGAAGCGGGGCGTGTGGCAAGCCGGCGGCTTCCCCCTCGAGTTCCCGGTCTCCACCCTTTCCGAGACCTTCCAGAAGCCGACGCCGATGCTCTACCGCAACCTCCTCGCGATGGAGACGGAGGAACTGCTGCGTTCCTACCCGGTCGACGGCGCGGTCCTCCTCGGCGGCTGCGACAAGTCGACCCCGGCGCTGCTGATGGGCGCGGCCTCGGTGGACCTGCCGACCGTCTTCGTGCCGGCCGGGCCGATGCTGCCGGGCCACTGGCGGGGCGAGACCCTCGGTTCCGGCACCGACATGTGGAAGTACTGGGACGACAAGCGTGCGGGCCTGATCGGGGACTGCGAAATGGCCGAGCTGGAGAGCGGGCTGGCCCGCTCCCCCGGTCACTGCATGACGATGGGCACGGCCTCCACGCTCACCGCCGCCGCCGAGACCCTGGGCGTGACGGTGCCGGGCGCGTCCTCGATCCCGGCGGTCGACTCGGGGCACGACCGGATGGCCGCCGCCTCCGGGATGCGGATCGTGGAGCTCGTACGGGAGGACCTGCGGCTGTCGCGGATCCTGACCCCGGAGGCGTACGAAGACGCGGTCGCGGCCGTCCTGGCGCTCGGAGGGTCGACCAACGCGGTCATCCACCTGATCGCCATGGCCGGCCGTTCGGGGGTGCGGCTCACTCTGGACGACTTCGACCGCATCGCGCGGACCGTGCCGGTGCTGGCCGACCTCCGCCCCGGCGGGCGGTTCCTCATGGAGGACTTCCACTTCGCCGGCGGCATGCCCGCATTCCTCTCCCGGCTCACCGACGTGCTGCACCTCGACCGGCCCACCGTCTCCCACGACACTCTGCGGGAGCAGCTCGACGGCGCCCGCGTGCACAACGACGAGGTGATCCGGGAACGCGCACGGCCCCTCGCACCCGAAGGCGGGGTCGCGGTGCTGCGCGGGAACCTCTGCCCGGACGGCGCCGTCATCAAGCACATCGCCGCCGAACCCCACCTGCTGAAGCACACCGGCCCGGCGGTGGTCTTCGACGACTACCGCACGATGCAGCGGACCATCGACGACCCGGAGCTCGGGATCACCGCGGCCCACGTACTCGTACTGCGGGGCTCCGGGCCGAAGGGCGGCCCGGGGATGCCGGAGTACGGGATGCTGCCGATCCCCACGTACCTGCTGGAGCAGGGCGTACGGGACATGGTCCGGATCTCCGACGCCCGTATGAGCGGCACGAGTTACGGCGCGTGCGTGCTGCACGTCGCACCCGAGTCCTACGTCGGCGGGCCCCTGGCCCTCGTCCGCACGGGCGACACCATCACCCTTGATGTCGAGGCGCGCACGCTCCATCTGCACGTCTCCGACGAGGAGTTGGCACGCCGACGCGAGGCGTGGACCCCGCCGCCGGTCCGCTTCGGGCGCGGCTACGGGGCGCTCTACACCGAGCAGATCACCCAGGCCGACACGGGATGCGACTTCGAGTTCCTGGCCCGGCCCGGGGCGACTCCCGATCCCTACGCGGGCTGATTCCTGTGCGCGGCCGACGCGTGCGCCTGCCCGAAACACCGAGAACGGAGCCACCGTCATGGCCTCAGCTGTGACCCGCCGTACGGGAGCCACCCCCCGCCGACTGCCGTACCTGCTGATCGCCCCCGCCGGGCTGCTGATGCTGGGATTCATCGCCTATCCCGTGCTCAGCGTCTTCTACTACAGCCTCCAGGACTACAACCCCACCAAGCCCTGGCGCAACGGCTTCGCCGGCTTCGACAACTTCGTGCGCATCTTCACCGACGATCCGCACTTCTGGGGCACGCTGACCTTCAGCGCGAAGTGGGTCGCCGTCGAGGTGAGCCTGCAGCTCCTGTTCGGCCTGGCCCTGGCGCTCATCGTCAACCAGACGTTCGCGGGCCGCGCCCTGGGCCGGGCGCTGGTGTTCTCCCCGTGGGCGGTCTCCGGAGTGCTGACGTCAGCCATCTGGGTGCTGCTCTACAACTCCCAGACCGGCATCACCCGTTACCTCGCGGACGTGGGAATCGGCGAGTACGGCACCTCCTGGCTGTCCGACACCTCCACGGTCTTCTCCGCGGTGGTCGTCGCCGATCTGTGGCGCGGTGTCCCCTTCTTCGCGATCCTCATCCTCGCCGACCTCCAGTCCGTACCGAAGGACCTGTACGAGGCCGCCGAGGTCGACGGGGCAGGCCGGCTGCGCCAGTTCCTCCACATCACGCTGCCGCACCTCAGGGACGCGATCGTCCTGTCCACCCTGCTGCGGGCGGTGTGGGAGTTCAACAACGTGGACCTGCTCTACACCCTCACCGGCGGCGGCCCGGCGGGCGAGACGACCACACTGCCGCTCTACGTCGCCAACACCAGTGTCGACGCGCACAACTTCGGATACGCCTCCGCGCTCACGACGGTGGCGTTCGTGATTCTTCTCTTCTGCTCGATGGTCTATCTGCGCCTGAGCAAGTTCGGAGGCGACAGCAAGTGAGACGGCGACGTGCTTGGGACGAGGTCCCCCGGTGGCAGATCTACCTGCCGCTCGGCATCTATCTTCTCTTCACCCTGATCCCCTTCTACTGGATCCTGCTCTTCGCCCTGCGGCCGGCGGGCTCCACCTCCCTCGTGCCGTGGCCCATGACCACCGAGCACTTCGAGAAGGTGTGGACCGAGCGGGGCTTCGCCACCTTCTTCCAGAACAGTCTGCTCATCGGCCTCGCGACCCTGGTGATGACCACGGTGATCGCGCTCGCCGGCGGCTACGCCCTGGCCCGTTTCGACTTCAGGATCAAGCGGGGCTTCATGCTGGCCCTGCTGTGCTCGCAGTTCGTCCCGGGCGCGCTGCTGCTCGTACCGCTGTTCCAGACCTTCGCCAGTCTGCGGATGATCAACTCGCTGGGCAGCGTCATCATCGCGGAGACGGTCTTCCAGCTCCCCCTGTCCATGATCCTCATCAGCGGCTTCATCAAGAACGTGCCGTACTCGCTGGAGGAGGCCGCCTGGGTGGACGGCTGCAACCGCTTCAGCGCGTTCCGTGTCGTCGTCCTGCCGCTGCTGCGGCCCGGTCTGGTCGCCGTCGGCTCCTTCGCCTTCGTCCACGCCTGGAACCACTTCCTCTTCGCGCTGATGTTCCTCAGCAGCCAGGACAAGCAGACCATCCCGGTCGGCCTCAACACCCTCATGGGCGCGGACAGCGTCGACCTGGGCGCCCTCGCCGCGGGCGGCGTGATCGCGGCGGTGCCCGTCGTGATCGTGTTCGCGTTCATCCAGAAGTGGCTGGTCACCGGCTTCAGCGCAGGGGCGGTGAAGGGATGAGCAACGCCGCCGCGCCCGCTCCCCTGCCCGTGGTCCTGGCGGGCGCCCGCGGCCACGGCCGCTCCCACCTGCTCAACATCCGCCGCCTCGAACACCTCGGCCTGGTCCGCCTCGCCGGCGTCTGCGAGCTGCGCCCGCTCGACGCCGATGAGCTGGACGGGTTCGGGACCCCGGAGCAGTCCCCCGACTTCGACGCGCTGATGGCCTCCACGGGGGCCCGGATCGCCGTGCTCTCCACGCCGATCCAGACGCACACCGAGCTGGCCCTGACCGCCGCCCGCCACGGCGCGCACCTCCTCCTGGAGAAGCCCCCGGCACCCTCGTACGCGGAGTTCCGCCGGATCGCGGACGCGGTGGCGGCGGCCGGCGTGGCCTGCCAGATCGGCTTCCAGTCCCTCGGCTCGCACGCGGTGCCGGCCATCAGGGAGCTCATCGGGGCGGGCGAGATCGGCGAACTCCTCGGCGTCGGCGCGGCCGGCGCGTGGATCCGCGACGAGGGGTACTTCCGGCGCGCGCCATGGGCCGGCCGCCGGCGCCTGGACGGTGCGGACGTCGTCGACGGGGCCCTGACCAACCCGCTGGCCCACGCCGTCGCCACCACGCTGGCCGTAGCCGGCAGCACTCGGGCCGAGGACATCGGGTCCGTCGAGACCGAGCTCCTGCGCGCCAACGCCATCGAGGCCGACGACACCTCCTGCGTCCGCGTCGTGACCCCGTCCGGCCTCCGGCTCACGGTCGCGGTGACCCTGTGCGCCGAGACGGGCTCGGATCCGTACGTGGTGGTCCACGGCAGCCGGGGGCGCATCACCTTCTGGTACCGGCAGGACCGGGTGCTGCTCCAGCGGGCCGGGCACGGCCCGGAGGAGACCGTCCACGGCCGCACCGATCTCCTGGAGAACCTCGTCGGCCACGTGACCGGCGGCGAGGCACTGCGCGTACCGCCCGAGGAGACCGGCGCGTTCATGCGGGTCGTCGAGGCGGTCCGGCTGGCGCCCGACCCCGTGGCACTGCCGGACGCGTACTGGCGGACCGAGCCGGGACCGAGCGCGCCGCGCCGGGTCGTCCACGGGATCGACGCGCTCGTCGACAGGAGCGCCCACGCGCTCGGCCTCTACTCGGAACTGGGCGCCCCCTGGGCCGCGACCACGGCGCGGACCCGGTGAACGCGTCGTTCGCCCTGCGCTGCGCGGGCCGTCCGGTGGCGCGCTACACGGCCGGCGACGCGGACCCCGCGCGGGACCGCTCGCCCCGGCCCTGCCTGCATCCGGTCACCACCCTGGCGGGGGTCCCCGTCACCGAGCTGATGCCCGGGGACCACCCGCACCACCTGGGCGCGGGCGTGGCCGTGCCCGATGTGGGGGGCCACAACTTCTGGGGCGGGCGCACCTTCGTGCGCGACCGGGGGCCGACCGCGCTCGACAACCACGGCGTGCAGCGGCACGACGGCTTCAGCCGCCTCGACGAGAACGGGTTCGTGGAGGAACTGAGCTGGACGGCCGGGGACCGGGTGCTGCTGCGCGAGCGCCGGACCGTGGTGACGGCGGCGCTGAGCGACTCGGCCTGGGCCCTGGACCTCGGCTTCACGCTCACCGAGGTGTCGGGCCGGGACCTGTCCATCGGCAGCCCGGCCACCAACGGACGCCCCGGCGCGGCCTACGGCGGCTTCTTCTGGCGCGCCCCCAAGGAGGCGGCGCCCCCGGTCGTCTTCAGTGCGGACGCCGAGGGCGAGGAGGCCGTGCACGGCTCCCGTGCCGACTGGGTGGCGCTGGCCGGCCGGGGCTGGACGCTGCTCTTCGCCGGCGCGACCGAGGAGACCCGGCGCGATCCGTGGTTCGTGCGCGCCGCCGAGTATCCGGGCGTGGGCTCCTCCCTCGCCGCTGACCGGCGCCTGACCGTCCCGGCCGGAGCGAGCGTCGTACGGCGGGTGGTCACCGTGGTGGCCGACGGCCGTCCGGGGCGGGCCGAGGCCGCGGCGCTGGTGCGCGAAGCCGTCGCGGCACGTCACCCCTGACCGCACTCCCCCCACGGGCTCCCGCACCGAGTGCTCCCCTGTTCCCCCAGCACCCCAGCACCCCAGCAGATTCCCAGCAGATTCCCGACAGATCCTGAGAGAAGAGAGCCGACGATGACCAGTTTCCGTCACGGGCGGCGCAGAGCCGTCTGCGCCCTCGCCATGACCACCGTGCTCGCCCTGACCATCACCGCCTGCGGAGACGACGGCAGCGGAGCCGCGGGCGACAAGGGCGGCGAGGGCCCGGGCAAGGGACAGATCACCTTCTGGGACAACAACGGCGGTGTCCGCACCGACGTCTGGAAGGCGATCATCCAGGACTTCGAGAAGCAGAACCCCGAGATCAAGGTGAACTACGTCGGGATCGCCTCCACGGAGGTGCAGTCCAAGTACGACACGGCCATCCAGGGCGGCGGCCTGCCCGATGTCGGCGGCGTCGGAGCGGCGATGCTCGCCGGGATCGCCGTGCAGAACGCCCTGGAGCCGCTCGACGCCCGCGTCGACTCCAGCGCGCTCAAGGGCAAGCTCAACGTGGGCATGGTCGAGAGCGTGAAGTCGGCGGGCGGCAAGGACCAGCTCTTCACCGTGCCCACCTCCGCCAGCAACGGTGTCCTCTACTACCGCACCGACCTGTTCGCGGCGGCCGGCCTGCAGGCGCCCGACACCTGGTCCGCGTTCTACGCGGCGGCCGAGAAGCTGACCCGGAAGGAGGAGAACAAGTTCGGCTACACCATCCGCGGCGGCGCGGGCTCCATCGCCCAGGCGCTGGACGCCATGTACGGCCAGAGCGGGGTCACCGACTTCTGGAACGGTGACAAGACCACGGTCAACGACCCCAAGAACGTGGCCGCGTTGGAGAAGTACGTCGGGCTGTTCAAGAACAACACCCCGGCGGCCGACGTCAACAACGACTTCACCAAGATGGTCGCCCAGTGGGACAGCGGCGAGATCGGCATGGTGAGCCACAACCTGGGCTCGTACAAGGACCACGTGAAGGCACTCGGTACGGAGAAGTTCCGCGGCGTCCCCAACCCGACCACCGACGACGGCACCCGCGTGCAGGTCTCCCACCCGGTCGACGGTCTCGCCCTGTTCTCGTCGAGCAAGAACAAGGCGGCGGCCTGGAAGTTCATCGAGTTCGCCGCCTCGCACGCCTCCAACAGCAAGTGGAACGAGTCGGCGGGCGCGATCCCGGCCAACATCGAGGCGGCCCGGGACCCCTGGATCCAGAAGGCCGAGCCGACCAAGCTCGCCGCCGAGGCCCTCTTCAGCGGCAAGGCCACGATCGTGCAGCTGCCGTACTACCTGCCCGACTGGAACACCATCTCCAAGGCCGACAACGAGCCCGCCTTCCAGAAGGTCCTGCTCGGCAAGTCCACGTCGAAGGAGTTCCTCGACAGCCTCGCCGAGCAGCTGAACACGGCGCAGGCCGAGTGGAAGACGCAGAACAAGTGACCCTCACCCGCCGCCGGGCGGTCACGGCCGGGGCCGGGCTCGCGCTCGCCCTGGCCGCGGGCCCCGCCGGGGCCGTTCCCCGGGGAGACGGGCGCGTGCGGACCCTCTACGTCGCGGGCGACTCCACGGCAGCGCAGAAGTACGCCGATGCCGCCCCGGAGACCGGGTGGGGCATGGCACTGCCCTTCTTCCTGCACAGGCACGTGACGGTCGCCAACCACGCGGTCAACGGCCGCAGCACCAAGAGCTTCATCGACGAGGGCCGGCTGACCGCGATCCTGGACGTGATCCGGCCCGGGGACCTCCTGCTGATCCAGTTCGGCCACAACGATCAGAAGGCCGCGGACCCCACGCGCTACACGGAGCCCTGGACCACCTATCAGGAAAACCTGGGCCGGTTCTTCGACGGCGCGCGCGCCTGCGGAGCCCTCCCGGTCCTCGCCACCTCCGTCGAGCGCCGCAGGTTCGATGCCGACGGCACCGCCCTGCGCACCCACGGGGAGTATCCGGCCGCGACGCGGCAGGTGGCCAGGGAGGAGGGCGTAGCCCTCCTCGACGTCCAAGAACTGTCCCTGGCGCTCTGGCAGACGCTCGGCCCGGAGGCCACGAAGACGTACTTCAACTGGACGGCGACCGAGCAGGACAACACCCACTTCAACCCGCCGGGGGCGATCGCCGTGGCCCGGCTGGTCGCCACCGGACTCCTGGACACCCTCGCCCTCGCACCGGGCGACACCCGCCGCCTCGACGAGGAAGTCCCCGCGCAATGGATCACCTGGCCCGATTCCGAGGAGAGCTGAACATGCGACACACACGGGTATGGGCGGTGGGCGCCGCCGCTCTCGTCCTTGGCGCCACCGGTTCCACCTCCGCCGCGCACGCCGGTCCGGCCGCGCCCGACCCGGCCCGGCAGGTTCTGCCGACCGGTGACGGCTGGGCCTCGGACGGTACGGGAACCAGCGGCGGCGCCGCCGCGACTGCCTCCCGCGTCTTCACCGTCACCACCTGGGAGGAGCTCCGTACGGCGCTCGCGGTCGCGGGCACCGAGCCGCGGATCGTCAAGGTCGTGGGCACGCTGAACGCCACGGCCGCCGGCTGCGCGGCCTTCGAGGCCCCCGGGTACGACTTCGGGGCGTACCTCGCCGCCTACGACCCCGCGGTCTGGGGACACGACACCGAGGTCAGCGGGGAGCAGGAAGATCTGCGCGCCGCCTCCGCCAAGGCACAGGGCAAGGCCATCAAGGCGTACGTCCCCGCCAACACGACGATCGTCGGCGTCGGCAGGAACGCCGGCATCACCGGCGGCAGCCTCCAGATCCAGGGCGCCGACAACGTCATCGTGCGCAACCTGACCGTGGAGAGCCCGCTCGACTGCTTCCCGCAGTGGGATCCGACGGACGGGCCGACGGGGGCGTGGAACTCCGAGTACGACAGCGTGGTCGTGTACGGCTCCACCCATGTGTGGATCGACCACAACACGTTCACCGACGGGGCCCACCCGGACAGTTCCCTGCCCTCGTACTACGGAGTGCCCTACCAGCAGCACGACGGCGAGCTGGACATCGTGCGCGGCGCCGACCTGGTCACCGTCTCCTGGAACGTCTTCGCCGACCACGACAAGACCCTGATGATCGGCAACAGCGACAGCGCGGGCGCCACCGACCGCGGCAAGCTGCGCACCACCCTCCACCACAATCTCTTCAAGAACGTGGTGGAGCGGGCGCCGCGGGTCCGCTTCGGCAAGGTCGACGCGTACAACAACCACTTCGTGGTGCCCGGTTCGGACTACTCCTACAGTCTGGGCATCGGAATCGAGTCCCAGCTCGTCGCGGAGAAGAACGCCTTCACGCTCGCCGGGGGCATCCAGGCCGGAAAGATCCTCAAGAAGTGGAAGGACGCCCCGGTCACCACTGCGGGCAACCTCGTCAACGGTGCGCCGCTCGACCTCCTCGCGGTCCACAACGCCCAGTTCCCCGGCGAGATCCTGCGCGCCGACGCGGGCTGGACGCCGTCCCTGCGCACCCGGGTCGACGTGCCGCAGGCCGTGCCCGGCATCGTCGGCCACCGCGCGGGCGCGGGCCGGCTGCGCTGACCTTCCGGCCGCCGCTCACTCCCCCTATTCGCAGCGAAGGAGCTTCTCCATGCCCTCGCACCACCCACGCACCGTCCTCGGCCGCCGATCCCTGCTCACCGCCGGGGCCAGCGCCGGAGCGGCGTTCGCGCTCGCCCTGGCCGCCGGTCCCGCCGCCGCCCTCGGCGTCGTGGCGGCCGGCCCGTTCGGCCGGTTCGGTTCGCCCGGCGCCCGGCTCACCGAGCGCACCCTGTACGTCCACCCCGGTGGCCTCGGGGACCACACCACCGTCCGGGCCGCGGTGGACGCGGCGGACGGCCCCGGCTGGACCGTGGTCCTCGCACCGGGCACGTACCGGGAGACGGTCGCCGTCAGCCCGGGCCGCACCGCCATGACCTGGATCGGCGCGAGCGGGAACCCGCGCGACGTCGTCGTCGTGTACGACAACGCGGCCGGTACCGTCCGGCCCGACGGCGGCACGTACGGTACGACCGGCTCCGCGACCACGACCGTCCAGGCGGACGGGTTCACCGCACAGTGGATCACCTTCGCGAACGATTTCCTGCGCACCGACCTGCCCGGGAACGCCGGCACGCAGGCAGTCGCGATCAAGGTCCAGGGCGACCGGTCCGCCTTCTTCCACTGCCGGTTCCTCGGGCATCAGGACACCCTCTACACCGACTCGATGACCTTGGCGGCCGTCGCCCGCCAGTACTTCGCGCACTGTTACGTCGAGGGCGACGTCGACTTCGTCTTCGGCAGGGCCCGCGCGGTGTTCGAGCACTGCCACTTCCGTACGCTGCTGCGCGCCGATCTGGCGGGCGCCCCCCACGGCTTCGTCTTCGCCCCCTCCACCGCCCGCGGCAACCCGTACGGCCTCCTGGCCGACCGCTGCCGGGTGACCAGCGAGGCGCCGGAGGGCTTCTACAAGCTGGCCCGCCCCTGGGTTCCCGGCTCGGACCCGACCGCCTGGCCGTCCCTCGTCGTCCGCGACAGCGTGCTCGGTCCGGGCATCGACGCCCCCACGCCGTACGCGAACATGCGCGACGCCCATCCGTGGCAGGCCCAGCGCTTCGCGGAACACCGCAACACCGGTCCGGGCGCGGCGATCCCGATCCCGCAGAACCGCCCCCAACTCACCCCGTCGGCAGCCGAGTTCGCTTCCCGGGACCACTACCTCGCCGACTGGCGTCCCGTGCCCGCCTGTTCCTGACCTACGAGAGGACCCGCACGTCATGTCTCGTAACGCAACCTTGCGCAGCGCTCTCCTCGCCGTGGCCCTGCTCACCACCACCGCCGGCCTCGGCGTGCTGGCCGCGCCCGCCCATGCCGCCAGCGTCGTCGTGGCCACCTCGGCCGAACTGGCGAGCGCGATCAAGAACGCGACACCCGGCACGGTCATCCAGGTCCGCGGCGGCACCTACTACCCCACCGCCGTACTCCAGTCCACCGCCAACGGCACCGCGAGCAGCCGCATCCGGCTCCAGCCCTACGGATCCGAGACGGTGAAGATCGACGGTTCGAACCTGCCCGCCGGGTCCTGGATCTTCAAACTGACCGCCGACTACTGGACCGTCTCCGGCATCACCTTCCAGAACTCCCCCGACAGCGCCGTCGTCTGCACCTCCTGCGCCGGAACCGAGTGGCTGGGCATCAGGACGATCAACGGCGGCGACTCCGGCTTCACGCTCACCGGCAACGACACGAACAACAACACCGTCAGGAACCTGGACTCCTACGGCCATTACGACGCGGCCAGCCACGGTGAGAACGCCGACGGAGTGGCCGTCAAGTTCGGTTCGGGCACCGGCAACCTGATCACCGGGGCGCGGCTCTTCAACAACTCCGACGACGGCATCGACCTGTGGTCCTGGTCCAGCCCGGTGACCATCGAACACACCTGGGCGTTCGGGAACGGCAAGAACCGCTGGTCGGACTCCGGCTTCGCGGGGGACGGCAACGGCTACAAGCTGGGCGGCGACGGCGAGGTGGTCGCCCATGTCGTCAACAACTCGGCGGCCTGGGACAACGCCGGCAACGGGTTCACCGAGAACAGCAACAAGGGCGCCATCATCCTCAACCGTACGACCGCCTACGCCAACGGGAAGTGGGGCCACTACTTCGCGACCGGCGCGGCCCGGCTGGCCCGGAACCTGGCCGTGGACAACGGCTCGGGGCTCGCCCGTCGGGGCTCCTCGGTCGTCTCGGCGGCCAACAACTGGGACCCCGGAATCGCGACCCCGGCCTTTGTCAGCAGGGACGCCACCAGCGCGTACGGCGCCAGGAAGGCGGACGGCTCGCTCCCGGCGACCACGTTCCTGACGACCGGTTCCACGACGATCGGCTCCACCATGAACTGACGGCCCACGCAGACGGCGGACGGCAGCCGGCAGGGGCTATGCCGATTCGCGGCGTACGAGCTCCGTGGGCAGGATGACCGCGGCCGGCTCCTCTCCCGCTATGCGGGCGAGGAGCATCCGTACCATTTCGGTGCTGATCCGGTCCCACGGCTGGCGGATCGTCGTGAGCGGGGGCCGGGAGGAAACCGCCGCCGGGGAGTCGTCGAAGCCTCCCACGGCGATGTCCTCGGGCACGCGGCGGCCGGCCCGGGCCAGGGTGTCGAGGACGCCCTGGGCCATCAGGTCCGAGGCCACGAAGACGGCGTCGAGGTCCGGGGAGCGTTCCAGGAGCAGGCGCGCCGCCTCCTCGCCGCTCGCACGGCTGTAGTCGCCGGTGACGATCAGCGCGTCGTCGACGGGCAGGCCGTACTCGGCCAGTGTCTCCCGGTAGCCCGCGAGGCGTTCCACACCGCCGGGGGTATCGCGCGGGCCGGTGACGGTGGCGATCCGGCGGCGGCCCGTCTCGTACAGGTGGCGCACCATGTCGCGGGCGCCGTCGCGGTCGTCGGCGGCGACGTAGCCGATCTTGGCGGTCTGGCCGAGGACCTTGCCGCAGGCGACGACGGGGACGCCGGCCTGGTGCAGGTGGGCGACGACGGGGTCGCCGGCGTGACTGGAGACCAGGAGGACGCCGTCGACGTGGCCGGCCTCGATGTACCGGAGGTTGCGCCGGCGCTCGTCCTCGGTGCCCGCGATCATCAGCAGCAGCGGGATGTCCTGGGCGGCGAGCGCCTGGGTGCAGGCCCGCAACAGCACATTGAAATTGGGGTCTTCGAAGAAGCGCTCCTGCGGCTCGGTCAGCAGGAAGGCCACGGAACCGGACTTGCCGGTGATCAGCGAGCGGGCGTGCCGGTTGACGACGTAGCCCGTTCTGCGGATCGCGGCGTCCACGGCCGCCTTCGCGGCGGGGCTCACGTAGTGCCCGCCGTTGAGGACGCGGGAGACGGTACCGCGCGAGACTCCGGCCTCGCGTGCCACGTCGTGGATCGTCGTCGGGCGACGCCTGTTCGCTGCTGTGCTCATGCTGTGATTCCCCTCGATCCCCGGTGTGTCAGGACTTTACGGCGCCGGAGAGCAGGTCGAGGCTCCAGAACCGCTGGATGAGCAGGAAGAGGGCGATGAGCGGGACGATCGCGAGGAGCGCGCCGCTGATCACCAGCGTGTAGAGGGCCGGCTGCCCCGCGCCCTGCTTCAGCAGGGTGAACAGGCCGACGGTCACGGGGAACTTCTCGTCGTCGCCCAGCATGATGAACGGCAGCAGGAAGTTGTTCCAGATGGCCACGAACTGGAAGAGGAAGATCGTGACCAGACCAGGGGACATCATCGGGACCGCGATCCTCAGGAAGATCCGCCATTCGCTCGCGCCGTCCATCCGGCCCGCCTCCACGAGTTCCATCGGGATGGCGGCCTCGGCGTAGATCCGGCCGAGGTAGACGCCGTACGGCGAGAGGACCAGCGGCAGCAGGACGGAGAGGTACGTGTCCGTCAGGCCGGCCTCGGCCATCAGCAGGTACTGGGGAATCGCGAGGATCACCGGGGGCATCAGAACGCCCGTCAGGATCAGGTTGAAGAACGTCTCGCGGCCGCGGAAGCGGTAGACGGCGAGGCCGTAGCCGGCGAGCGCCGACACCGTCGTGGACAGGACGGCGCCCAGCCCGGCGTAGAAGACGGAGTTGCCCATCCACCGCCAGTAGAGGCCGTCGCGGTACGCGTTCAGGTCCGCGACGTTGGCTCCCAGGGAGTCGCCGGGCAGGAAGGTGAACGTGGCGAAGAGGTCCGCGCCCGACTTGGTGGAGGCCACCAGGACCCAGGCGATGGGCAGCAGGCAGTAGAGCGCGCCGAGGGCCAGGGCCGCCGTCGGCAGCAGGGCGGTGCGGGGCGGGCGCGGCGGCCCTTGGGAGGTGCCCGGGGTGGTGGCGGCAGCTGGGGCCGCTTTGCGCGTGCGCGCCGGGGAGGCGAGCCCGGTCATCGGGTTGCTCCTTGCTTCGTACGGCGGTTGGAGGCCTTGAGCAGGCCGAAGGACAGCAGGAAGGTCGCGGCGGCGAGGACCACGGCGGTGGCCGACGCCGCGTGGATGTTCCCGCCGGTGAAGGCGTCGTTGTAGACCTTCATCAGGGGGCTCCAGGTGGTGGGGATGCCGTTGGTGAGCGGCCTGAGCGTGGTCGGCTCGTTGAAGACCTGGAGCGTGGCGATGATCGAGAAGAAGAAGGTCAGCACCAGTGAGGGGGCCACCATCGGGATCTTGATGCGCAGGGCGGTCTGGAGTTCCGAGCAGCCGTCGAGCTTGGCCGCCTCGTACACCTCCGCGGGAAGGGACCGCAGCGCGGTGTAGATCACGATCATGTTGAATCCGGTGCCGCCCCAGACGGCGATGTTCGACATCGCCAGGTACAGCGGTCCCCCGTCCATCAGGTCCGGCTGCGGCAGGCCGACGGCGTCGAGCACGTAAAAGAAGGGGCTGACGTCCGGCAGGTACAGGAACCCCCACATCAGGGCGGCGATGACCCCGGGGACCGCGTAGGGCAGGAAGATCGCGAGCCGGGAGAAGGAGCGGGCCCGGACCCGCTCGGAGTCCAGCAGCAGCGCGAACAGCAGGGCCAGGCCCAGCATGAGGGGGACGACGATCGCGCCGTAGCCGAGGATCCGCAGGGCGCTGTGGCCGAGTTCGGCGTCGGTCAGGGCCGCGGTGTAGTTCTCCAGGCCGGCCCAGACCTCGCTCCGGGCTCCCTTGCCGAGACCGAGGCCCTTGACCTCGATCTTGTGGAAGCTGAGCCGGATCGCGTAGCCGATGGGCAGCGCGAAGAAGAGGGCGAAGAGGAGGGCTGCCGGAAGGAGGAAGCCGTACGGGGCCGCCTTGACCCCGTACGACCGGCGCACGCCCGTGGTGGGCTGCGTCACTGGGCGACCTCGAAGCCCTGCTTCTTCAGGTCGGCGACGGTGGCGCCCTGCATGGCGGTCAGGGCCGCGCCGAAGCCCGACTTGGCCTTGGCGGCCTTGCCGAACTCGTCCTTGAAGGAGGTGTAGGCCACGTTCACGTTGGGGCCCCAGGCCGCGGGGGCGGTGGTCTTCGCGATCTCCGCGGCCTTCGTGTAGAAGTCGCTCTGGCCGGCGAAGAACTCCGGGGCCTGGGCGAGCGCCCCTCCGGTCTGGGCGGCGGTGGCCGCCGGGTAGATGCCGCTCTCCTTGACCAGCGCGGCCAGCGCCTCCGGGTCGGTGTTCAGCCAGGTCGCGAACTTCGCCGCGGCGGCCTTGTGCCGCGAGTCGGTGGTGACGGCCGTGGTGGATCCGCCCCAGCTGCCGGTGGCGGGCTTGGAGGTGTCCCACTGGGGCAGCGGGGCCATGGCCCACTTGCCCTTGGTGTCGGGCGCGGCGGTGGTCAGGACGCCCGGGGCCCACACGGCGCTGACCCAGCCGATCTGTGTGCCGGTGTTCAGGGCCTTGTTCCAGGCGGGGGTGTACATCGGCTGGTTGTCCACGGCACCGTCCGCGACGAGGCCGCCCCAGAAGTCGGCGACCTTCTTGGTGGCCGCGTCGTCGATGCCGACCTTCCACTTCTTGCCCTCGGTGGTCCACCACTGGGCGCCGGCCTGCTGGGCGAGACCGGCGAAGAGCCCGGAGTCGTTGGAGGAGAAGGTGGTCAGTGCCTTGTCGGGGGCCTTGGCCTTGAGGGCCCTGGCGGTGGTGGCGAACTCCTCCCAGGTGGTGGGCACCGTCAGGCCGTACTCCTGGAACAGGTCGGTCCGGTAGAAGAACATGAGCGGCCCGGAGTCCTGGGGTACGGCGTACACGGCGTCGCCGCCGAGCGTGGTCTGCTGCCAGAGACCGGGGGCGAAGGCCTCCTTGGCTCCGGCGACCTCCTTGGATATGTCGGCGAGGGCGTCGTTGCTGACGAGGGTCGGCAGCGCCTGGTACTCCGCCTGGACCAGGTCGGGAGCCTGGTGCGCCTTGGCCGCGGTGATGATCTTGGTGACCAGGTCGTCGCCGGAAGCCTGCTTCTGGACGGTGACCTGGACCTCCGGGTGCTTCTGGTTCCAGAGCGCGGCCACCTTGTCCATGTTGGGCGCCCAGGCCCAGTAGGTGAGCGCGACCGGGCCGGACCCGTCCGCGGCACCGTCCTTGCCGGCCGAGCCGGAGCCGGAGTCGGAGCCGGAGGATCCGCAGGCGGTGAGTACGGTGGCGCCGAGGAGGACGGCGAGGGCGGCCGAAACTCCGCGGTACGTCGTGTGGGGCATGGGGTACTTCTCCCTGACCGAAAGGGCCTCACCCTCGGAAGGGGAGGCTGACCATGCGTCTGTGAGCGTTCACAGTAGAGAAACGTCCCGGACACTTGTCAATGGTTGATCGAGTGCGGTTATCTTGCGTTGCCGCATTGAGACCGGATGTGTGAACGTTCCCAGTCCGGTGGAACTTTCAGCTCGAACACCCAGGAGAGACCCATGCCGCAGACCACTCCGAAAGGCCTGCACCGGCTCGCCTTCGGCGGGGACTACAACCCCGAGCAGTGGCCGGAAAGCGTCTGGAAGGAGGACGTCCGGCTGATGCGCGAGGCCGGCGTCACCCTGGTGAGCGTCGGGATCTTCTCCTGGGCCCTGCTGGAGCCCGAGCCCGGCCGGTACGACTTCGGCTGGCTCGACCGGCTCCTCGACCTGCTGCACGAACACGGCATCCGGGTCGATCTGGCCACGCCCACCGTGGCGCCTCCCGCCTGGTTCTACCGCGCCCACCCCGAGGCGCTGCCGGTCAGCCGCGAGGGCGTGCGGTACTCCTTCGGGTCGCGCGGCGCGATCTGCCACAGCTCACCCGCCTACCGCGAGGCCGCCGCCGGCATCACCACCGAGCTCGCCGGCCGCTACGGCAGCCACCCCGCGCTCGCGCTCTGGCACGTGCACAACGAGTACGGGGTCCCCGTCAGCGCCTGCTACTGCCACGGCTGCGCCGCTCATTTCCGCCGCTGGCTCGAGGGCGCGCACGGATCCCTCGATGCGGTCAACGAGGCCTGGGGCACCGCGTTCTGGGGCCAGCGCTACACCGCGTACGAGCAGATCGACCCGCCGCGCGCCACGCCCACCGTCGCCAACCCCGCGCAGCAGCTCGACTACCGCCGCTTCACCGACGCCACCCTGCGCGAGAACTTCCGGATGGAGCGGGACATCCTGCACCGGCTCTCGCCCGGCACCCCCGTCACCACCAACTTCATGACCGCGCTCAGCCAGTGCGACTCGATCGACTACTGGGCCTGGGGCCGCGAGGTCGACCTCGTCACCAACGACCACTACCTGATCACCGACGGCCGGCGCACCCACGTGAATCTGGCCATGGCCGCCGACCTCACCCGCTCGGTCGCGGGCGGGGCGCCCTGGCTGCTGCTCGAGCACTCCACGTCCGGAGTGAACTGGCAGTCGCGCAACCCGGCCAAGCGCCCAGGCGAGATGGCCCGCAACGCGCTCGCCCACGTCGCCCGGGGTTCGGAGGGCGCGATGTTCTTCCAGTGGCGCCAGTCCCGGCGCGGCGCCGAGAAGTTCCACTCCTCGATGCTTCCGCACGGGGGCACCGACACCCGTGTCTGGCGCGAGGTGGTCCGCCTGGGCGCCGACGTCGACTCGCTGGCCTCCGTACGCGGCACCCGCACGGTTGCGGACGTCGCCATGGTGTGGGACTGGCACTCCTGGTGGGCGCAGAGCCTGGAGTGGCGCCCGAGCGAGGCCCACGAGGCCCGCGAGCGTGCCGACAGCTTCTACGAGACGCTGTACGACCGCCACCTCACGGTCGACTTCGCCCACCCCGAGAGCGATCTGTCGGCCTACCCGCTGGTGGTCGTCCCCGCGCTCTACCTCGCCACCGAGGCCGCCGGGCGGAACCTGCGCGCGTACGTCGAGGCCGGCGGCACGCTCGTCGTCTCGTACTTCTCCGGGATCGTCGACGAGCACGACGCCGTGCACCCCGGGCCCTACCCGGGCGCGCTGCGCGAGGTCCTCGGGCTGACCGTCGAGGAGTGGTCGCCGCTGCTCGACGACCAGACCGTACGGATCGGCGGGCCGGGCGGCGCCTCGCTCACCGCCGACGTGTGGACCGAGTTCGTCGTGCCCCGCGGGGCCGAAACGGTGTGGACCTACACCGACGGACCGGCTGCCGGCGGGCCGGCCGTCACCCGCCACCGGCTGGGCCGGGGCACCGCCTGGTACGTATCCACCCGGCTCGACGCGGCCGCGCTGGACACGATCGCCGCCGCCGCCTGCGAGGACGCGGGAATCGGCGCGCGCGACGCGCTTCCCCGTGACGTGGAGGTCGTACTGCGTTCCGGGGACGGCGGCCGCTACCTCTTCGCCCTCAACCACTCCGGTCAGGAGGCCGAGGTACCGCTGGAGGGTTCCGGAACCGAGCTCCTCGGCGGTGCGCCGGTACACGGGAAGCTCGCCGTCCCGGCCGGTGCGGTCCGGGTCGTGCGGCTGGACGCCTGACGGCGTCCCCATGAACCCCCGGGGGCGGCCCGGCGGCCGCCCCCGGGCCACACCCGCACCACCCATCCCATCCGCCGCCCGTCGAAGGGACATCGACGATGCACCCTGTACGAAGCACACCCCCGCGGAACCTGCTGAGAGGGCTGAACCTGCTCAGAGGTGCGTGGCTGCGAACCGCCGCCGTCTCCGCGCTCGGCGCCCTGCTCCTGATCCCGCTGCCCGCGCACCCGGCGCAGGCGGCAACCACCCTGGCCAATACCGGTTTCGAGGCCGACGGCGCCGGCACGGCCGCTCCGGCCGGGTGGACCGCGTACTCGGCGACCGGACAGACGGCCGCCTCCTTCACCGAGCCCGGCGGCCACAGCGGCGGATACCGGCTCACCCACTGGTCCTCGTCCGCGTACAAGGTGGAGACCTACCAGTACCTGTCCGGACTGGCCGCAGGCAGTTACACGCTCAGTGCCTGGGTCCGCTCCGGCGGGGGCCAGAACTCCGCCTACATCGCCCTGCGCAACTGCGGGTCCGCCGAGCAGCGCACCGATCTGCCGCCCACATCCAACGGGGCCTGGATACGACTCGTGACCTCGGTGACGGTGACCGGCGGCCAGTGCACGGTCAGCGTGAACTCGGACGCGAAGGCCGGCAACTGGCTCAACGTCGACGATCTGACCTTCACCGGCGGATCAACCGGACTCGCGGTCAAGGGAGTCGACGTCTCCTCACTGAAGAAGAGCGAGGACCTCGGCGGCGTCTACCGCACGAGCGGCGGCGTCGCCGGTGACGCCCTGACAATCCTGAGGTCCGCCGGCGCCAACTACGGCCGGCTCAAGGTGTGGGTCGACCCGGCCGACGGCTACAACGACAAGGCCCGTGTCCTCGCGACGGCCAAGCGGATCAAGGCCCAGGGCATGAAGCTCCTCGTCGACTTCCACTACTCCGACATCTGGGCCGACCCCGGCGTGCAAACCAAGCCCGCCGCCTGGTCCGGGCACTCGTACTCCCAGCTCACGACGGACGTCTACCAGCACACGTACGACGTGCTGAACGCCCTCAAGGCGCAGGGCACCACCGCCGACATGGTGCAGATCGGCAACGAGACCAACACCGGCATGCTCTGGCCCGAGGGGTCGACCGACAACTGGGCGCAGCTCGCCGGGCTGTTGAAGTCAGGCGCCTCGGCGGCCAAGGCGGTCTCCTCCTCCACTCAGGTCGCGCTCCATCTCGCGCACGGCGGGGACAACTCCCTGTACCGCTGGTGGTTCGACAACGCGGCCGCGCACGGCGTGAGTTACGACGTGATCGCACTGTCCTTCTACGGGTACTGGCACGGCGCCCTGTCCTCGCTCCAGGCCAACCTGGACGACGTATCGGCGCGTTACGGCAAGAAGGTGCTGGTCGTCGAGACCGCCTATCCCTTCCGGCTGGACAGTGAGGACGCCCACGAGAACATCATCGACACCACGGCCGAGCTGGTCACCGGCTATCCGGCGAGCGCGGCCGGGCAGTCCGCCTGGCTGCGGGACGTGATGAACGTCGTCGAGGCGGTGCCGAACGGCCGTGGTCTCGGTGTCGTCTACTGGGAGCCGGCCTGGACGGCCGTGGCCGGCAACGGGTGGGACCCGACCGATCCCGCCTCCGGCAACGGCTGGGAGAACCAGGCCCTGTTCGGCTACGACAGCAGGCTGCTGCCGGCCGCGGGCTGGCTCTCGCACCGCTGATCCCCCACCAGCGGGCGGGGGCGGACCCTTGTGAGCCGCCCCCCCCTCCGCCACGGGGTCATCTGCGGTTGAGCGTTCCCCACGAGCCCTGCTGCTGCCGGACCTCCTCCGCTTCGTCGATCACTTTCCGATCGATCCATCCCACGGGCTCGACGTCCCGCGCGAGGGGTTCGTTGTCGGGGCCGCGACCGTTCTCGGACCCGTGGAGCGGACGTACAGTCCGCTCCGGCCCGAGAGGACACCCGTCAGCTCGTGCTGCTCCTTGTTGCGTTTCCGACGCCAGCTCTTGGAGGAACCCGGCCAGCGTGCGGACACCGAGGCTCAGCGCTCGGACCTCCGCCCTTTCGTCGGGCCCGTGCCAGCGGTCCCCGGGGAGTCCCGTCCCGAAGAAGACCACGGGCGCGCTGCAGGCGCGGGCGAGCTGTGCGGCGGGGGTGGCTCCGCCGTTGCCGATGTGCCGGGCCGGAGCATCGTAGGCACGGCTGACCGCGCGCGTGAGCACCGCCAGCGCGGGATGGTCGGGGGGCGTCCGATAGGGGTCGGAGATGGTCGAGGCGACTTCCAGGTCGTACGTGTAACCCCGTCGGCGGTGGCTGTCCAGCCAGGCACGCAGCTGGTTGGCGACCTGGTCGGCCCGCTGGTCCGGTACGAGTCTGAACAGCAGGTCCGCACTGGCCTCGGCCGGGATGAGCCCGAGCGCGGGGGCATCCGTGCGGCCGGACGTGAGTCGGGCGATCTCGACGGAGGGACGCGTCCAGAGGCGTTCCGGCACCGTGAAGCCCGCTTCGCCGACGGCTGCGAACGGGCGCAGGCTCTTGGCGTGCACGCCGACCCGGAACCGCTCGCGCGGCGGGCGGGGCCGGGCGAGGCGTGGCAGCTCGACCACGTGGGGGTGGGGCAGTACGGTCGCCGTCCGGCCCCAGCGGCTGCGAATGGTCTGGGCCGCGCCGGGGGTCAGGGTGACCAGCCGGTCGGCGGCGGGAACGATCACGTCGAGGGCGGCATCGTGCGTGGCCGGGTCCGGCTGATGAGGGTTGCGAAGGTCGTGCACCGTGTAGACCAGGGGTTTCCCGTGCCGATGGAGGGCGTCCGCGAGTTCGGAGAGCTGGGCCGGGCTCTGGGCATCGAAGCCGAAATGCAGGTGGTAGACGTCGAAGTCGTCGTGGTGGGCGTTCACCCACTCCGGGTCCAGCATGACCGGCGGCCACCAGCGCTGCGAGGTACTGGGCGCTCCGTTCGGGCGGGGGTCCCGCAGTCGGCGTACGCCGTCGGGCTGCGGTGCGGAGCAGTGCCGCACGTAGACGTGTCCGGCGGGTACGGACGCGACCCTGATCTCGCGAGCGGGCCGAGCATGCGGCGGCTGCCGTTCGATCACGGGGGGCTCCTTCGCTGCAGGTGGTGGCGGTGAGGGGCCACCAGTCGTGTGCGGGCCGGATTCCAGTCTGTTCAGCACCCGGGGGGACTCGCACCTGGAGGCGCGGGCTCGGGAAGCCCCGACGGGCCTCTCGCAGGCGGCCGCAGAGGGAGGCGGCCCGAGCTTCAGCCGTCCTCCAGACGGGTGAGGAACCGCTCCGCGAAGCGAGCTGCCGCCCACCGCGCTCCGTGGGCCTCCACATCCGTACTGCGAAGCACGTCGAGCACGGCTGCTCATCGTCGCGGCCCGAGCCGCGGACGCGGAGCGCACAAGTTGCCGTCAGGACTTCCCAGCACGGATGACCACCAGCTCTTCCCACTCCTCGGCCTCGCCCGCCAGGCCCTGCCGTTCCAGCCATCCCCGGCGCGAGCGCAGGACCGGCCCCCAGGGGACGGCGGCCTTCGCCGTGATCCGCGTGGACAGCCCTGCCCCGGCCGGCTTGTCCACGGTGGCCTCGGCCCCGCACATGCCGGAATGCACCATCAGCAGGACTCCCCCGGGACGCAACAGGGCCGAGGCCCGCGCGCAGATCCGGTCGATCATCAGACGTCCGTCCGGACCCGCGTCCCAAGCTCGCTGCGGTCCCCGCGAAGGCGGCCGGACTCCCGGAGCAGGTACGCACGGCGGATTCGCCACGACCAGGTCGAAGCAGCGGCCGGTCGTGCGGGCCGCGAAGTCACCGTGCAGGATCCGGAGGGGGAGCCGCTGGAGCACGGCGTTGACGCGCGCCGACGCGACGGCCGGCCAGGAGACGTCCACCGCCGTCACCGCGGCACCCCGGCGAGCAGCGTGCAGAGCCAGTGCTCCCGTTCCGGTGCCGATTTCGAGAACGCTCTTGCGGGAGTCGAGCTCCTCATGGGCCAGGGCCTCGGCGAGGAGACAAGTGTCCGCCTGGGGACGGTAGACACTCGGCAGGGCGACCAGGCCCGAGGGAGCGCGTCCGAGGTGAAGGCCGTACTGGACATCGACATCGCGTACCTCCGGGAATCGCCCTCCGGGAATCGCGGCGCCCGTACCGGCCGCTTCCGTGGACGCCCTGCGGCTTCCCCGAACAGGCCACCGCATTCGGCGTGCGGGCGATCTTCGCGATGTCGTCCGATGCCCGGCCGCTCGGCCGGGAGGACGCACGGTTGGACGGGCCAGGGCGGGTAGGCGCCCGGCATGAACACCGTCAACCCGTTGGCAGTCGTGACCGGTGCGTCGAGCGGCATCGGTTACGAGCTGGCCAAGCAGTTCTCCGAGCACGGCTACGACCTGATCGTCGCGGCGGAGGACGCCGCCATCACGTCCGCCGCCGCGACGCTGACCACCCGGGACACGCGCGTGGAAGCCGTACGCGCCGATCTGACCACCCGCGAGGGTGTGGAAAAGCTCCACGATGCGATCACGGCCACCCGACGGCCCGTAGCAGCCGCGGCGCTGAACGCCGGCGTCGGACAAGGCGGCGCGTTCCTGGACACGGACCTGGCGGACGAACTCGAGATCATCGACCTGAACATCACGTCCACGGTCCACCTGGCGAAACGGCTCCTGCCGGGCATGGTGGAAGACGGCGAGGGACGGATGCTGATCACGTCGTCGATCGCCTCCACCATGCCCGGCTCCTACCAGGCCGTGTACAACGCGAGCAAGTCCTTCCTCCAGTCCTTCGCACAGGCCTTGCAGAACGAGCTGAAGGACACCGGGGTCACCGTCACCTCCCTGATGCCGGGCCCCACGCAGACCGAGTTCTTCGAGCGGGCCGACATGCTGGACACGAAGGTCGGCCGGTCGGACAAGGACGATCCGGCTCGGGTGGCTGCCCAGGGCTACGACGCGATGATGGCCGGCAAGGACAAGGTCGTCGCCGGATCCTGGAAGACGAAGGCGCACGGCTTGGCCAACCGCGTCCTGCCCGACAGCGTCAAGGCCGGGGTTCACCGCGGCATGGCGGAGCCGGGTTCGGGTAGCGGCCGCTGAACAGGCCGGCCGACTCCTCACGGCGGCCCGTTCCTCTCCCTGTCGGACTGGGGCCATACGTAAGGGAGGTCGTCCGGTACGCCCGGAAAGCGCTCCCGGTAGAAGGCCGGGTCCTTGCGGACGAGCGCGGACTGATGGCTTCGGTGGAAGTCCGGTCTGCCCAGCCACGGGGGCAGGTCCCCGGCGGCGGCCAATTGCTCCTGCGTCCGCGGGGCTCCCCCGTCCTCCCACGCCCCGAAGTCCTCCACCAAGGTGCCGGCGCAGCTGTCGGCGCGCCCCTCGGCCGTCCACACCGCGCAGATGTCCAGCCCGTACCGTACGAGGGCCTCCTCGTACCCCGCCCACATCCGTACCGCGGGATGCCTGCGCCAGCCGTAGCCGGGAACGATCAGGCCCCGCAGGACCTGCACGGCCTCGACACGCTGCTTGCCGAGCCTGCGCACGTCCAGCGCGGCGGCCGAGGCGCCGAACGACGGAAACGGAAGGAACGTCTGCACAAGTCTCCCTCCGAGACGGTGGCGCATCCGGGTGTCCAAGTCCCGTGACCCGCTTCCCTGCCGGACCGGTTCGAGCCTGCCAGACGCACCGCAGGACGGCCTCTCGTCCGACGGGATCGATCAGCCCCACGGGTGAGATGCGGGGTGAATCGGGTACGCGCACCATGACCGGGACACCACAGCATCGACGAAAGGACGCGTCATGCCCAGAGGATCCGGCATCGTGGAGCGGCAACCCGGCGAGGTGTTCCGTGCCTGACGCCGTGGTGATCGGCGCCGGCCCCAACGGGTTGGTGGCTGCGAACGTGCTGCTCGACGCCGGGTGGAGCGTGGAGGTCCTGGAGGCTCAGGAGGAGCCCGGCGGAGCCGTACGCAGTGACCGCCGGGTGCACCCGGACTATGTCTCGGACGTGTTCAGCGCCTTCTATCCGCTGGCCGCCGCCTCCCCGGTGCTCGCGCGCCTCGACCTCGCCGCGGAGGGCCTGCGGTGGAGCCGTGCCCCGTCCGTGCTGGCCCATCCGCTGCTGGACGGACGGTGCGCGGTGCTGGAGCGCCGGGTGGAGGACACCTGCGTGGGCCTGGCCGGATTTGCGGCTGCCGACGCCGACGCCTGGGAGAACTTGTACCGGACGTGGGCCCGGGTGGGGCCGGACCTCGTGCAGGCCCTGTTCACGCCGTTCCCCCCGGTCCGCTCCGGGCTCCGGCTGGCCGCGGCGCTCCGCACCTCCGGAGGTCTGCGGCTGGCCCGGAAACTGGCCCTGCCGGTCCGCCGACTGGGCGAGGAGGAATTCGCCGGCGTGGGCGGCCGGCTCCTGCTGGCCGGCAACGCCCTGCACGCCGACCTGGCCCCGGAGGCGGCCGGCAGCGGCGGATTCGGCTGGCTGATGTCGATGCTCGGCCAGAGCCACGGCTTCCCGGTGCCCGTCGGCGGGTCCGGCGCCCTGACCGCAGCCCTCGTGAGTCGCCTGCGGCACCGCGGGGGCATCCTGCGCTGCGGGGAGCGTGTCGCGTCCGTCGTCGTACGCGGGGGCGCGGCGGTCGGGGTCAGGACCGGGGGCGGGGAAACCGTCAGCGCGCGGCGGGCCGTGCTCGCCGACACGTCGGCACCGGCCCTGTACCGGGACCTCGTCGGCGAGGAGCACCTCCCGTCCCGCCTCCTGCGGGACCTGGAACGCTTCCAATGGGACTTCGCGACGTTCAAGGTCGACTGGGCGCTGACGGGTCCGGTGCCGTGGACGGCACAGCAGGCCGCCGGAGCGGGCACGGTCCACGTGGCCGACGGAGTCGACGGCCTGACTCGGTTCGCCGCACAGATCGCCACGGGTCAGGTCCCCGACGAGCCGTTCACCCTGTTCGGCCAGATGACCACGGCGGATCCCACCCGCTCGCCGGCCGGGACGGAGTCGGCGTGGGCCTACACCCACCTCCCGCAGCACATCACCTCCGACGCCGGCACCGACCGCATCACCGGCCGCTGGGACACCCGCGAGCAGGAAGCCATGGCCGACCGCATCGAAGCACAGGTCGAACGCTTCGCGCCCGGCTTCCGCTCCCTGATCGGCGCCCGCCGGATCCTGGCCCCCACCAGCCTGCAGGCCATGAACGAGAACCTGCACAACGGAGCCATCAACAACGGCACCACCGCCCTGCACCAGCAGGCGATCTTCCGCCCCACCCCGGGCACCGGCCGCCCCGAGACCCCGGTCAAGGGCCTCTACCTGGCATCCGCGGCCGCGCACCCCGGAGGCGGCGTACACGGCGCCCCCGGCGCGAACGCCGCACGGGCCGCCCTGCGCGCGCACGGCCTGCACGCCCTCCTGCACCGCGCCCAGCGCGCGTGACGCATACGGCCACCTACGTCCACGCACGAGTGACACCGGGCCGTCGCACGCGTGCCTCGTGCCAGGCCGGGTACGCGCGCTCCATGCCCTCCTCCCAAAAAGCCAAGGCAGCCCCGTGGAACGACAGCACGCTCGCACTCCTGGTGAACGGGTACGCGTGGCTGCCCAACCTGATGCGCCGCAGCCTTGACGGCACGGTCCGGACCCGCCTGATGGGACGGCCTGCCATCGCCCTGCGCGGCCCGGACGCGGTCGCCTTCTTCTATGACGAGAAGCACGTCGTACGGACCGCGGCCCTGCCCGACCCGGTCCTGGACACCCTCTTCGGCCAGGGCGCCGTCCACACCCTCGACGGAGACGCGCACCGGGTGCGCAAAGCGATGTTCATCGCCCTCCTCAAGGACGGCGCCGGCGTCGCCGCGCTGGGCAAGCACGTCACCCGGCGGTGGCGCGAAGCGATGGCCGACCGGCGCCAGGACCGCGTGGTGCTCTTCGACGAGTCCGCCCGGGTCCTCGCCCTGGCCGTCCGCGACTGGGCCGGCCTCCCCCTCTCCGACGCGCAGGCCGCCGACCTGGCCCGCGACTGCACGTCCATGGTCGACGGTTTCGCCACCCCCGGCCCCCGCCACCTGCGCGCCCGCCGGGCACGGCGCCGCCAGGAAGACGCCCTCGCAGGCCTGATCAGCGACGTGCGCACCACCCCGGAGGCGGATGCCGAGGACTCGGCCCTGGCCACGGTTGCCTGGCACCGCGAACTGGACGGAACCCTCCTGGACCCGCGTACCGCCGCGGTCGAGCTGCTCAACATCATCCGGCCCACGGTCGCCATCGCCTGGTTCGCGACGTTCGCCGCCCACTCACTGCACCGCTGGCCCCAGCACCGCGACCTCTTGCGGGCCGACACCGCAGGCGCGTACGCCGAGGCGTTCGCCCACGAGGTGCGGCGCTTCTACCCCTTCGCCCCCTTCGTGGCGGGCCTCGCCGCGCGGGAACTGACCTGGCACGGGGAGCACGTTCCCAAGGACGCCCTGGTACTGCTCGACCTGTACGGCCAGAACCACGATCCGGCCCTGTGGGAGGACCCGTACCGGTTCGACCCGCGCCGGTTCGCCGGCCCCGCAGGGCCGCAGGATCCGCTGGACAACCTCGTCCCCCAAGGCGGCGGGGACCCGGAGCGCGGCCACCGCTGCCCCGGAGAGGACATCACCGTCACCGCACTCGCGGCGATCGCGACGGAACTGGCGCTGCTCGACTACGAAGTCCCCGACCAGAACCTCGGGATTCCGCTGTCCCGGATGCCCACGCTCCCCCGAAGCGGCTTCGAACTCCGCCTGCGGTGACGGGCGGCCGGCACCGGACGCTCGGGCGGACGCGGGGACGCGGGGACGCGGGGACGCGGGGACGCGGGGACGCCCCGATCACACACCATCCACGCTCCGCCCGCGCGCGTCCGGCCGGGCGTCGGGTCAGGCAGCGGTGAACTGGGTGGCGTCACGCACCGCCGCGTAGGCGGAGGGCTGTCCCATCACAGCACGCACAGGGTGAAGACCGCGTCCTCCACTTCTTGCCGCGATGCCCGGTCGGCCGGGTCCGCGTTCAGCCTGATCCTGGCCTCGGTGAACCGGCCGAGCGCCCGTTCCACCTCCGTGCGGCTCGGCATCAGCCGCGGCCACGGGGGCGCCGGAGGAGCGCCGGTCTTACGTGCCGCCTGTACGGCATCGCGCACGGCCCGGTCGATGGCCGGCGGTAGAGGAGTGCCGGCCGGGGTGCTGACCAAGGCCCGTGCCAGGTCGCCGGTGCTCACCCCGGCGCGGGCCGCGGCCGCCGACAACACCTGCCCGGCGAGGCGGGCCGGGCCCGGGATGGCCGCCATCAGCATGCCCACTGCCTGCGCGAGGGCTGGCTCCGCGAGCAGCCGCCCGTCAACCGGGCGCGCCTCACGGCCGTGGGAAACAGGCACACCAGCAGTCACGGGGATCACCGCCTTCGAAGGGGCGCCGGAGGTGGGCGCCTGAACAGATCCTGCCCGTCCGACCCCGCACAACGCATCCGCAGGGCATCGAACCGGCTCCTGCGAGCGGCCGGCGCTCGGACCGGCCGCCGCGCGTCCCGGTCTCCCGAGCATGGCGGAACCGCCAGGATGGTGGCTTTGCGGGCACCGGCGCCCGCCGGTGACGGGAAGGAAGCCGCATTGATCAACCACCACCCTCCAGTACCACGACACCTCGGTCCTCCTCGGCATCACCGGAACCCTCGACCAGAACGCGGACTCCGTCCTCCAGCGGGCCTTGGACTCCGTCGAGAACAGCGACCGCGTCCTCATGATCGACATGCATCAGGTGCCCGCCATGGACACCGACGGGCTCCTCCACGTCCTGGACCTCCACCGGCGCGCCGAATGTCTGGGCCTGCGGACCCTCATCGTCGGCTGGCAGCCCCAGCCCCAGCAGCTCATGGCCGCCGTCGCCGGCACCCCCGGAGCCGGGGCGGCTGCCGCGGAACGCTACGCCGTCGCCGGCTTCCGCCGGCTCCTCCAGGACCGCGCGCAACGCGCCCGCGATCACGCCGAGCACGACACCGGCGCCCTGCCCCACCCCTAGGCCGTCTCTTTCGGGTCTTAACGCGACCAGCACACGGCCCGGCGCAGCGCGTCCTGCTTGGCCCGGGCCGCTCCAGCCGCATGGGCGGCCGCAACGGAATCCCGCAGGGAACGACGCAGCGGCCCGGTCGGACCGACGCGGTTCTCCCAGCGGCCGATCCGCGGGTCCAGGCCGTCCACGAGGTCAAGGAGACGCTGCGGCTCGGGCTGCCAGTTGTAGGCGAAGAACACGATTCCTCGGGCCTGCAGGCGGTGGGCGAAGACGATCAGACCGTGGAGGCCGCTGACGTCCATGAACGTCAGGAGCCGCATGTCGCAGGCCACCACACCGACGTCGTCGAGGGCCGTCTGCGCCTCGTGGAGGGCGGTTGCGGTGTGCAGGTCGAGTGCGCCGGTCGGGGTGAGGTGCACGGTCGGCCCGTAGCGCCTCACCGTCAGCTGGAAGTCCATGTCAGCTCACCTCACAGCGAGCGGCGAGCGTGATACACGCCTGCCCTGATCCGAGCACGGGATGGCCCGCTCCGATCCTCCCCCTGCTCGCCCAGCGCCCGCAAGCCCGCCTCGCCGGAAGCGGGCGAGACCGTTCAGGGAGAGGGTTCCCACGCCTCGGGGCCGGCGCCCCGCCACTCCACGAAGCCGGGATCGGTCAGGTCCACGTCCTCGGCGTCGTCCAGCCCGGCAGCGGCCAGGAAGACCCGGATGTCGGCCGGGCGGCGGGCGACACCGATGGCTACACCGTCGTAGCGCACCCGGCGCCAGCCCCGCTCATCGGGTGGATAGACGACCAGCTTCGCGGACATGCATCCAGCCTCCTCCCCACCGTCCCACCCGGCACCTCTCCACGCCCGAACAGATGACGTCAGGCAAGGAGTCCGGTGACGGGTGCACGACCAACGGCCGGCCGCCGGGCCGGTTCAGAGCAGCGCGTGCGGGAACTGTTCGGCGCGGTGCTGGAAGGCCACGACCGCGGGATTCTGGATGCTGCCGCCGCGGATCTCGATCGCTCGGCGGATCGTGTCGTTGCCGTCCCAGCCGGCCGGACCTTCGAGGACCGACCGCAGGAAGGGGATCAGCGCCTCGCTGTTCTCCCAGGTAGCCGCATCCCACAAGTAGGAGGGGCTGTGGTCCACGGCGTAGTAGAGGACGTGGTCGCCGACGGTGAACATCGGAGCGTCGAAGGTGGTGGGCCGAGCCCACGCGAAACCCATGCCCTCGTCGCAGGAGACGTCGATGACGAGGGTGCCGGGCGCGAGCTTCGGCAGGTCCTCCTCTATCAGGAACATCAGCGGCGCCGCAGTGTCCTGGAGCACGCAGTTGACGATGATGTCGTGCCCCGCGAGGAAGTCGGCCAGCGGTTCCGGCCCGTTCTCAGTGACCACGACGCTGCGCCGCGGGTCGAGGGTGTCATCAGCCACGTCGTGATCGAAGTGCACGATCCGCGCGGAGTGGATCGGTGAGCTGACGGCGGCGATGCCGCGAGCAGTCAGCACGTCGACGTCGTGAACGCCCAGCGCGCTGAGCGCGGTAACCGCACCGCGGGCGGTGGCGCCGAAGCCGATGACCACCGCACGCCGCCGACGTCCGTAGTCTCCGGTCGCCCCGGTCAGCTGCATGGCGTGCAGCACCGACGAGTAGCCGGCCAGCTCGTTGTTCTTGTGGAAAACGTGCAGACTAAATCCGCCGTCCCGGGTCCAGTGGTTCATCGCCTCGAAAGCGATCACCGTGAGCCTGCGGTCGATGGCGGCCTGCGTGACCTTCTCGTCCTGTACGCAGTGCGGCCACCCCCACAACACCTGCCCGTCCCGCAGGTCGGCCAGATCTTCGTGCAGTGGTTTGGCCAGGAGGATGACGTCGCACTCCGCGATCAGCTCTTCGCGTGAGCGGAAACCGGCGACCCACGGTGCGAGCTGCCGGTCTGAAACGCCGAATTGATCTCCATAACCGGTCTGCAGATAGATACTTGACCGCAGGTCGGCATCGATGTTTTCGAAGTGCGCTGGGTGGATCGGCAGACGGTGCTCGTTCTCTTTACGGGACTTCGACATGATTCCGAGCTTGAGCTGCTGCAAAATGCCCCTTTGATTAGTTCATGTTTAACACACCCCGGAGCATGGGGGAGCTTGTCGGCCTCATCGACGGCTCGAGCAGCGGGTACTGACGACGCCCGGCCGGTCCGGGTGCCGCGTCCGAGAACGGCACGCGTTCAGTGCGCTTTCACCCAGCCGTGCCGGACGGCGTGACCGCCCAGCTGCATCCGGGTCCGGACTCCGGCCAGGTCCATGAGGTGGCGCAGGCGTCGGTGCAGCGTGCGCGGCGACAGGCCGAGCTGCGTCGCGGCGATCGGGTCGGTCAGGCCGGCCAGCAGGAGCGCGAGGATCTTGCGGTCCAGGTCGGTCGGGCCTTCCGCCCGGAGCTCGACGGCGGATTCGGCCTCTCCGCCGGTTCCGGACAGTTCGAGGGGGTGGGCGGTGCGCCACACCGTCTCGAACAGCGCGTCCATCGCGTCCAGCAGGCCGCTGCGGTGCAGCAGCGCGGCGCCGGGTTCTCCGGCCGGCGTGACGGCGAGCGGGACGAGGCCGAGCTCGGCGTCGGCCAGCACGAGTTTCATCGGCAGCTGGTCCGCGACGCGCAGTTCCACACCGTTGCTCAGTGAGGCGATCGCATCGTCGATGATGCCGGGCTCTGCCAGCACGGCCCGGTCCAGTACCGCCCGGAAGTGCACGCCGCGGCCGATGGCCATGGGTTCGGCGGTGTTCTGGTCGGGCGGCAGGGCGACGAACGGCGCGGTGATGAAGCTGCGGACCTGCGTGCGGGCTGCCTGCTGCACCTGGAGGAAGCGGTGGCGTATGGCGTCGACACCCGTGACCACCTCGATCAGATCGCTGATGCTGCTCCCGGTCATCGCCGCCCGGTGCTCCTCGGCGAACGTCACCAGTGCCCGCTCGGCCGTGCGCAGCCCGTCCCGGCGCTGGGTGATGAGCGCGCCGAGTGCCATGGCCGGCGGCGCGGCGGTGAACCGCTCGTCCGACGACCGGGTCACCAGTCCCCACCCGCCCAGACGGGCCAATGCCTGGTCGACGCGGGCTCGCGGGAGGGCGAGCAGGTCCGACAGGGGCACCGCGGTGGAGTTGGGCAGTCCGAGCAGCGCCCGGTAGACGCGCTCGTCGTCGGGTTCCAGGCCCAGAACATCCAGCATCGGCGACCGACTCTCTTCCGCTTGTCGCAGCGGGGAGAGTATGCGCCATGGCGGCAGACCCTGAATAGTCCCTGGTGGGAGCAGGTGCGAGGGGAAGGGCCCCGGGGAGTCGCCTCCCCGGGGCCCGACGTTAAGGTTCATCGCAGGCCGTACGCCCGGATGATCTCGTTCTTGACGCCGAACCCGGCGTCCGTCCCGGCGCTCGCACGGACCGAGACGAAGCCGCCGGGCTTCTCGGCCGTCCTGAACGAACCCTTCCAGTAGCCGTCGGCGTCCTTGGCCAGGCTCACCTTCCGCCACGTGGCGCCGTCGTCGTAGGAGACGTCCAGTTTCACCGTGGTGATGGTGCCGGGGACCGCCGAGAGGTTCAGGGACACCGGCTTGAGCGCGATCTGCTGGGTCGCATTGGCCTTGACGTCGCCGTGCAGGTCCGTCTCCAGCTTGTAGTCCAGGTTCAGCGCCGAGAACGGCTCGAAGCGGTCCGACTCGACGGTGTCCGACATGAACGTCCACTCGGTGTGGGTGCGCGTCGACAGCCGGAAGACGTCACCGGGCCGCTCCACGTCGAGGACGGTGCGGTAGGGCAGGTTGCCCGCCGGTACCTCCACCCACTGCATGTCTCCGCTGAGCGGGTTGTCGTGGATCAGCGTGTCGCCCTGGAACACCTGCAGGTGGGACGGTGTCTCACCCCACGGCAGGTAGCCGCCCAGCCGCATGGTGTCGCTGGCGGAGGCCCACGCCTGCACGTTCCAGGTCATGTAGTTTCCCCAGCGGGAGTTGTACACGCCGAAGGACTCGCTCTGGGCGGGCCGGGTCGCCGGAGCGAACCAGTCCAGCCGGGTGGCGCTGCCCTTGGCGTACGTGTTGTCGCCGGACACCATCGTCCACGGCAGCGCGCCGTCGACGCCCTGCGCGTGGAACTCGCGCCAGACCTGGCCCGGGGTCACCCACTCGGTGCGGGTGCCCGGGTGCCACTCGGTGTCGGGGAAGTTGAACGACGGGTCGAGGGTGAAGTCGGAGCGGTAGCCCTCCGCCAGCCGGTCGCCCGCGGCCCCGTAGTAGCGCGCGTCGATCCGGGCGAGGTCGGCCTTGGCCGGCTTGTAGACCAGGGCCCGGTCCGGCACCCGGCCGGGGTAGTCCCGGGTCAGGTCGTAGACGAAGGGCGTGTACTCGGTCTGCCGTGCGGTCAGCACGAGGTTGCCGGCCCGGGCCATCGCGATGAGGGTCCTGCCCGCGTCACGGTGTACGGAGGCGACCGGGACGGCCGACTCCCCGACGTACTCCAGCAGCGCGCCGACCCCGTCGTTGACCACGATCAGCGCCTTCGCGCCGGCCGCGGCCGCGGCCTCGGCGCGCTCCTGCGGCGAGAGCGCGTCACTGCGCTCGACGACGACGACCTTGCCCTTGGCCTTGGCCTTTCCGTACTCGGCGACCGTGCCGCTGCCCGCGTAGACGGCGTTCAGCGTGTCCGTGGCGGTGCCCAGGGCGCTGCCCGCCTGCACCGTGGTCTCGAAGCGGATCCGGTCGCCCGGCGTGCTCAGAGCGAGCAGCGGCTCGCCCTTGCGCCAGCGGGTGACCAGCATGAAGTCACCCTGCTTCATCGCCTCGGTCGGCGCGACGTACACGTCGTCGTACGACGGCGGCAGCACGTACGCGCTGCGGTAGTCCATGAAGGCGTCGAAGCCCTTGTAGTGAACGTTGAAGTCGACCTTGCGCTGGCGGTCCTCGGTGCGCTGTGGCGCTTCCGTCCGCAGCAGGCGGGCCATGCTCGCGTCGAGCACCACGTCGGCGGAGCCGTCCTTCAGGATGGTCTCCGGGTCGACCAGCACGGCCAGACCGGAGCGGTCCCCCTGCTCACCGGCCACGTCGAGGTACGCCGCGACGGTGTACTGGCCCGGCGCCATGCGCAGGGTGGTCGAGCCGTCGACGTGGACCGACCACGGCCAGTTGTCGCCGGCCAGGTTGATCCCGACCATGCCGGCGGCGGGCTTGCCGTCCCGGCCGACCAGCTTGATGTTCAGGTCGTAGCGCTCTTCTTCCTTGACGAACGCCACGGAGGTGCGGGCCACCGCCTTCCCCGTGGCGGCGTCGGCGGCGACGACGTAGCCGACGTGCCGGCCGGCCGGGGCGTTGCGCGGGTCACCGGTCACCGGGACGGTGGCGGCGCCGCCCGCCGGGACGGTCACGGTGGGGGCACCCAGTGTGAACGGGCCGCCGTCGTTGGTGAGGGTCAGGTTCAGGGTGATGTCGGCGGCACCGGAGTTGGTGTAGGTCAGGTTCTTGGTGACGGCGCCGTCGCTCGGCTCGTGCGGCCACGTGTGGTCGCCGAAGAAGAGCGATCCGGTGCCGCGGACCGTAGTGCGCACGGCGGCGGCCACGTCGAGACGGCCGGCGCCGACCTCGTACGGCGAGTACCCGCCGTCCAGGCCCTTCGCGGTGCTCATCAGGTGTTCCTTGAGCTGCGCGCCGGTCCAGTCCGGGTGCTGCTGTGCCAGGATCGCCGCCGCGCCGGCGACGTGCGGGGTGGCCATCGAGGTGCCGCTGATGGTCCGGTAGAGGCCCTGGCCGCCGTCGGTCATCTCCTGCGAGCGGGCCGCGGTGATGTCCACGCCGGGCGCGGCGATGTCCGGCTTCATGCCGCCGGAGTGGGCGAGCGGGCCGGTGCTGGAGAACGACGCGAGCCGGTCCTGCTTGTCCGTGGCGGCCACGGTCAGCGCGGAGGCGGCCGCGCCCGGGGCGGAGATGCTCTCCGGGCCCGAGTTGCCGGCTGCGATGACGAACAGCGTGCCGTGCTGCGCGGACAGCGCGTCGACCATCTGCGACATCGGGTCGCTGCCGTCGGTCGGGTAGGAGTTGCCGAGGCTCATGTTGACGACGTCCGCACCGGATTCGGCGGCCCACTGCATGCCGGCCATGACCCAGGAGTCCTGGCCGGCCCCCTCCGGGCCGCCGAGCACCTTGCCGACGAACAGGTCGGCGTCGGGGGCGACGCCCTTGTCGGCGCCCCCGGAGGCTGCGCCCGAACCGACGATCGTGCCGGCCACGTGCGTGCCGTGCCCGTTGACGTCGTTCACGCCCTCACCCGGCACGAAGCTGGTCGTGCCGTCGATCAGGTCCGCGAAGTCGGGGTGGTTGACGTCGATGCCGGTGTCGAGCACCGCGACCTTGGTTCCCTTGCCGGTGTACCCGTCCGCCCATGCCCCGGGCCCGCCGATGAGCGGCACGCTCTCCTTCAGGCTGGCCTTGACCCGTCCGTCGAGCCACAGCTTCGCCACACCCGCGCCCAGCGTCGTGCCGCCGCGCGGCGCGATGTCGGTCCAGAAGGTGCGGGCCTGCCGCTTCTCGGTGCTGAGGGCGGCACCGCGTATGTCCTTGAGCTCGCGGCCCAACGTGCTGCCCCGGGGGGCCGTCGGCGGTGCGGCCGAGCGGGGCTTCGGCGCGGTGTACGTCGCGATCAGCGGCACCGCGGCCGACTTCGCGTCGTCGTAGCCCATGTCGATCAGGTCGGTGACGTTGAACAGCCGCCGGTCCAGCTTGTCCGTGCCCAGGAGCGGCGCCGCCTCGTCCGGGATGACGAACAGGTCGCCCGCGATCTCCTGGATCTTCACGCCGCCGACGGCACTGTCCGGCCGGTCGATGTCGGCGGTCTGCTTGCCGTCGGCCATCGTGGTGACGGTGACGACGTCGCCGGTGACCAGGGTGACCTTGTGGGTCGCCGAGGACCGGGCGGGAACGGGGGGCTTGTTCGGAGCGGCTTGTGCGGGTGATTGCGCAGCGGCGAGTCCGGATGCCAGCAGCGGTACCGCGGTGGCGGCCGAGACCAGCTGCCAGCGCCTGCGGCGGAGGGCTGAAGAGAGCGAGGGGAAGAACATGCCATGGGTCTATCGGCCCGATGGCGGCGACGTGAATGCCCGACGGGGGCAAGTCTTTGCCATGGCACAGGTTCGACAAGGGCGAAGCGCGCACATCGGGTCGAAGCCGCCCGTGTCGCCCGGCAGGATCGAGCCCCGGGCACGGGTGCTGTGTCCGGGCAGCACGGTCCACGCCGCCTACGCCGGCCCGCCGACGTGCTCAGACCCGGCGCCAACAGGCCATGGCCCAGGAGAACAACCCGAACAGCACGAGCCCGGCGGCGACCACCATGAGCAGCCACGGGCCCGCAGGGGTCTGGGTGAACGCGCGGAGCGTTCCGTCGACGCCCTTCATCTTCGCCGGGTCGTAGCTCAGGGCGGCGTACACGGCGAAGGCGCCGGCCGCGGCGAAGACAGCACCGCGCGCCACACCGCCCACCACCCCGAGGATCTCGACCGCCGTGCGGACCCCCTCGGGCTGTCGGCCCATCGCGAGGTGCTTGCGGAAGGTCCGCCGGGCCGCCTGTACGGCGATCGCGACACCGCCGATGGCGATCCCCACGCCCACGGCCCCCACCCACCACGGACCACCGGGCACATCGAGCACCCGGGCCGTCACATCACGCGACTGCTCGTCGCCGGACTGGCCGCCCCCACCGGTGCCCGCGGCGAAGGAAAGCACGGAGAACGCGACGATTCCGTAGAACACGGCCCTGGCCATCGCGGCCAGCCTCTTGCCGGGCTTGTTCCCGTCGGGGCCGGCCGCACCCAGAGCCGCCTCCGACAGCCGCCACAGCGTCATGCAGACCAGGCCGATGCCGACGGCCCATACGAGGGCACCACCGAAGGGCTTCTCCGCGAGCTCCTGTAGCGCGCCCGTCCGGTCCGCTTTCCCGCCGCCACTCACGCCGAAGGCGACGCGCACCGCGAGTACTCCGACGAGCACGTAGAGCAGCCCCCGCGTCACCAGGCCGCACCGGGCCAGTACCCCGCGCGCCTTGCCGCCGCTCGAGGCGGTCTCCACACCCTCGTGTACCGCTCCACCAGCCGTCATGCCCCGCGAATACCCTGCATTCCCCGCTCCATGCCCGGCCCGACGGGGGCCGCGGGCGCCGTGCGTGCGCGGTCCGGAACTGCCCGGACCCCGGGGCCGGTCGCTCGTGGAGACCAGCGAAGCCGGGGGGCCCGCGCGGGAGTTGCCGGGCCCGGACGGGTCTCACCTTCGTGAGCCGTACCCATCGGGGCCGCGGCCGTCGGCGTCCGAGCGTTCCATAGGGTGGGCCCATGTCTGACACGCTGAGTTCGAGAAAGACCGCGTCCGCGCTACGGACGTCCGCGCGGGTCTCCGCCGAGTTGCTCCTGGTCCTCGTCATGACGACCGTGACGTTGTGGCTCCTGGGCCGGATGTGGTCGGTGGTCTGGCCGCTGGTCGTCGCCCTGTTGCTCACCACGCTGACGTGGCCCCTGGTCGCGTTCCTGCGCCGGCGCGGGTGGCCTCCCGCCGTGGCCGCGTCCTCGGTGACCGTACTCTTCCTCGTGGTCGCCTCAGGTGTCGTGGCGCTGATCGCCGTGCCGGTGGCGTCGCAGGCCGGCGAGCTGGGCGACGGCGTGGTCAAAGGGATCCAACAGCTGCGCGGGTGGGCTGCCGGGCCGCCGCTGAACATTGGCGACGCCCAGATCACGGCGGCGTTCAACACGGCGGTCGACCGGGTCCAGAACAGCGTCGGCACCACCGTCTCGACGGTCGTCACCGGCGTGAGCACCATCTTCAGCGGTCTGGTCACGGCCGTCCTGGCGCTCTTCCTGATGTTCTTCTTCCTCAAGGACGGCCCGCGGTTCCTGCCTTGGCTCACCCGGCAACTCCCCGGCCGACTCGCCACCGACGTCCCCGTGGTCGCCGAGCGCGGCTGGGAAACCCTCGGTTCGTTCGTGCGCTCGCAGGCGTTCGTCGGTCTGCTCGACGCCGTCTTCATCGGGCTGGGGCTGTGGATCGTCGGTGTTCCCCTGGTGCTGCCACTGGCGGTACTGACCTTCGTGTCCGCGTTCGTGCCCATCGTGGGTGCCTTGTTCGCCGGCCTGGTCGCGGTGCTCATCGCGCTGGTCTCGAACGGTGTGACGGACGCGCTGATCGTGCTGGTGATCATCATCGTGGTGCAGCAGCTGGAGGGCAACGTCTTCCAACCGATGATCCAGAGTCGCGGTCTCGGGCTCCACGCGGCGGTGGTCCTGTTGGCGGTGACGCTGGGGGGCAGCCTGGCCGGAGTCGTCGGCAGCCTGCTGGCGGTTCCGGCCGCGGCGCTGATCGCGATCGTGTGGAGGTACCTGCGCGAGCAGCTCGTCGAGCCCGCGGCCGACCCGGGAGCTGGCACGCGACCCGGCACGGGCTGAACGGCGCCCGTGGATCCGTACGACCGGCGTCCGCCAGTACACACCGGCGTCCGGCGTGTACTGCGGGCCGTCTCCCGTGCAGCGCCCCCGACGTGCCGCGACGTTGAAGGTCCTGCATGCCACCCGTCCTCCGGCACGGGCAGTCTGCGGGACCTCGCGCTGTGGGCACTGACCGGCACGGACCTCAGCCAAGGTCTTTTCCGTATGTTCCTCCAGCAATCGATCTGCGCTACAGCCACGAATGGGCGTGAGTGGGGGAACGACTCCATCCTTGGGAGAAACAGGGCGGCCGGCGCTTCCCTCTCGCACCATCGCCTCGGCGGCGATCGGGGGCCCTGCGGTGGAGCAGCCGAAGCAAGGCCCACCTCCTGAAGGAGGACTCATGAGCAGCCAGAACGTTCGCCCCAGCGCGGCCCTCGCGGCTTTGCGAGACGGAACTCCCGCGCTGTCCCCTGGTGGTCGCCATGCCTCTCCGGCGCCGTGTGGGTCGGACCCGCCGACCCACACCGGCTGGACCGTGACGGCGACGGCATCGGCTGCGACAGCAAATGACCCCGACGGAATCACCACGGAGCCGGACGCTGGGCCTGCGAGGACCGGGCCGCGCGCAGGGCGTCACCGTGCTCGAAGACCGTTCCGGGCATGCAGTGAGACCCCGTCGAGGGGGGGATTCGACGGGGTCTCACTCAGACAGTAGCTCCTTGGCCCCCGGATCTGGGCGAGAGGACGCTTCTGCGTGTTGGATGGGTCGAACACCGGCCGGTGCTTCAGTCGCAGCAGTCGCAGCAGCACTTGCACGGGTTGCAGCAGCCACCGCCCCCGCAGGGGCCGTCACCCGAGCCACCGCCGGAGCCACCGGATCCATGACCGCCGCCCGAACCGCCGGACGGGCCACCCGCGTTGCCTCCGCCTTGGCCGCCGAACCAGCCGTCACCCCCGGAACCGCCCCTGTCGGAACCATCCCGGCTCGAACCGCCGTTGCGGTTGCCCTCGCCGAACTGCCAGGGCTCTCCGTCATCGACGGAGCAGCGGCAGCAGCTGGAGCACGACCTGCAATCGGCGCACAACTGGCGCCACTCGCGACACCGCTGACACTGCCCCTCCGGCGGCCGGCCCGACGCCATCGACGCGCCCTCGAGGCCCGCGCCCGCAAGCGCCCCGACACCGCACGCCGCGCCGGTACCCGTCTCCGAGGGCGCTTCCGTCGCCGTACGGCGTCCCAGCCAGGGCAGCACGCGCAGGCCCCGCGCCTGGGGGCGGCGCCGATGGTGACGATGCGCAGGGTCGAAGACGCGGTCGACGGCACGCTCCAACTCGACCCCCAGAAGGGCCCGTACCAGCCGTCCGTCGACGAACACGGCATCGGACAGGGCGAGTCGGATGCCGTGGACGGCGTCGTCGCAGAGGCGGCGCACCTCGGCGAGGTCCGCGCCGGTCACGGCGATCGGATTCCACGCACCCGACGCCTCGTCTGCGGCCAGGTCCTCCACCGCGTCCAGCAGGTGCGCCAGCCGACCGAACAGACGGCCTGCTTCCGCGAGCTGTTCGGCGTTGCCCGGGCGATCCGTGAGCACCGCGGTGTACGCGAAGGCGGCTGCGGTCGCCGTCTCCGTGGGCTCCGTGACCGTCAGCAGCGAGCCACCGGGGCCGGTCGACCGCTCGACCTCCGGCTGGCGCTCGACCGCCCCCATCAGCACGGCGGTGTCGAAACCGAGCCGTTCGCCGCCCGCGGCGCCCGCACGGTTCCAGCCGTGGGCGATCCGGCGGGCCGCCAGCGCCACCGGGCGGCGCCCCACCAGGCCGTCGCCGTCGGCCACGTGGTCACGCATCTTCGCCGCGGCCAGTACCAGCGACACCGTCGCCGCCAGCCGCGCACCCTCACCCTGCGCCACGTCCGCCGACCGCATCCCGCGCAGCGGGCACGGACCGGCACCCCGCCGCCAGTCCCCGGTACGCTCCGACTGCGCTTCGGTCAGCACCGAGACGATCAGGCCGTCGTAGTTGGTGGCCACCCTCGCGAACTGTCCGTACTCGCTGCGCAAAGCGAGGCACAGCCCGCACAGATGCGCCATCCACTCGGTACGCAAGCCCTCGCCCAGGCGATGACGGCATGGCCTGATGATTCCGAACACCGAAGTTCTCCCCCGTAGGAACAGCTGTCCGGACGCATCCAGTCGGACGGATCACGGACGCAAGACCGCACATGAGCCACGACGGCGTGGCGTCAACCGCACGTGACATCAGCACGCGGCCGACATCCTAGAGGGTTCCTTCCGAGGGGTGTCTGCGGAGTACGACAGCGCCGCGCCACCCGCATCTCGGCATGGCGGGCTCCCCCGGCGGCGGCTACCAGCCCTGTCGGCCTACGCGGCTCCCGCTTGATGGCCCGTCATCAGATCGCGCGACGGCCCGGCCGGCGAGAGCGGCGACTTCAGCTTCCGGGCGCGGAGCACCAGCTCCAGGGCGAAGCGCTGATCGTGGTCGTCCAGCGCGTCGCCCCACAGTTCCCTGAGCTGGCGCATCCGGTAGCGGACGGTCTGGGGGTGGACGCCGATCCGCGCCGCCACCTCCGCCGCGCCGCCCCGGGTCTGGAGCCAGGCCAGCAGCGTTTCCGCGAGCCGGTCCGCCTGCCCGGGCCGGCAGGCAGCCAGGGGTGCGAGGCAGTCGGCGGCCAGGTCGTCGATCAGTTCGGCGGGGGGCAGCAGGAGCAGTGCCGTGGTGTGCTCGGTGCAGTCGAGCACACCACGGGACGGCAGGGCCCCGGCCGCGATGAGGCCGACCGCCGTCTGCGCCCAGTGCAACGAGCGAGCCGCCTGGGCCAGCGGTACGGTCGGCCCCAGCGCGCCGCTCCACCCCGGGAGCGCCTGGCGCAGCGCGTCGGCCCGGCCGGCCTGGGCGGAGACCGGGACGACCAGCCGGGGCTGCTCGCTCTCCCAGTCGAGCAGGATGCCGGCGCCGAGGGCCGGCGGCAGGAGCACGTTCTCGTTGCGGCTGAGAACGGCGATCGCGACCGTTTCCGGGAGCCGCCAGCCGATGTTGGCGGCGTACTGGGCCGTCGCCTCGAGGTCGGCCGGCTGGTCCGACAGCAGCAGCCCGATCAGGCGGCACTGGCGGCGGAGCCGTTCGCCGGCGGCCAGGGACTCGTTGCTGAGCTGGTCCCGGGCCGCCTCGCCGACGAGGGCTTCGATGTAGTCGAAGCCGGCCTCGGCCAGCTCGTACATCGCGGCGGACGGGATCCCCACTCCGTCCGCGATCTCGGTGAGCCGGCGCCAGGACACCCGGGCTCCGAAGCGGTAGACCGCGCGCATGAAGTCGAGCGCCGGCCCGGGCAGGGTCTCGCACCGGTCGAGGGAGGCGGCGACCTCGCGGAAGCGTGCGGCGCCGTCCCCCGATATCTTCGGGCCGCCGGCAGCCCGGACGCTCTCGATGAAGGGGCCGAGGGCCAGTCTGATCCGGGTGAGGACCCCCGAGACGCCGTCGTCGTCGAAGATCTCCACGACCTGCGGGAACTGGGCGTGGATCTGCCGCATCACCTCGACCGAGAGCGTGGGGATCTCCGTGGAGGCGAGGCGGATGAACCGCTCGGTATCGGCGGCGCTGACGGTGCTCCACAGGGAGACCGACCGCAGTGCGGCGGCAGCCGGAGCAAATTCGGTTCGTACGCTCATGCGGGCAGCCTCCCTGAAGATGCGCCGGGATCAGCCGGTGAAGGATACGAGCGGCACGGCGGGCCGGTCGGGAGCGGCGGTCGTGAGAGCGACCAGGCCGAGGACGGCGGCGATGGCGAGGAATGCCCCCGTCGCGGCGGTGAGCATGACGGCGAGAACGGGGCGTCGGGTACGCATGGCTGCGGATTGTCCCTTCCGTAGGCCCCGAGCGAGCGGGGCGAAACGACAGGCGACACCATTCGCACCGGCCCGGTCCCGTGCCCGCACAGTTTTGCCCTGACGTTGACAATCCGTCAAGGGGGGACCTACGGTTCCGCGCTCAGGGGATGTACACGGGGCCTGCCTCACGATCGGCAGCCGTTGGGGACCTTTCGTCGCACCACCGCTTTCACCGCCACACGGTCTGCGTCCATCCCATCCCCTTACGGAGCGTAATCATGCCCGTGCCCACAGGTCAGATCCTCGACCACCCCGCCGGGGAACTCCCCGAGCCGACCCCGGAGCCCCGCCGCCTGTCCCGCACCGGCCTGGTGCTGACCGCCGTCGCGGCCTTCCTCCTCGTACTGGCGCCGCTCCTGCACTGGTACGCACTGCCGAACCTGCGCAAGACCCCGATCGACACCAACACCACCACCGTCTTCACCGGCAGCGGCACCGTCTTCGACACCAAGGCCGTCGCCGTGAGCCCGGTCCAGGACCTGACGCTCACCCGGCGGGTGGTGGGCAACGTCGCGCTCAGCGGACCGACCCGCGCGGTGATGGACATCTCCACGCAGATCGACACCGCCGCCACGCTCGGGCTCCACGACCCGCGGAAGTCCGTCCAGTGGACGGTGGAACGCTGGGTGACCGACCGCAGCACCAACCTGCCGCTGCACTCGCACGGCGAGAGCCCCGTCTTCTCCGGCGAGGCGTACCTGAAGTTCCCGTTCGGCCTGGCCAAGCGCCCGTACGCCTATTGGGACTCCACGCTGGGCGGCACGGTCACCCTCGACTTCCAGGGCACCACGACCGTGAACGGCCGGACCGGCTACCGCTACGGCACCGTGCTCGGCGCGACCAAGGTCGGGACCCAGCAGGTCCCCGGCAAACTGCTCGGACTGGCCGACCGCAGTCAGGTCGTCGCTGACCGGTACTACGCGAACGGCGGGTTCAGCGTGACCGTGGACCCGGTCACCGGCACGGTGATGGACGCCCGTACGCAGCCACTGGTGACCCTGCGGACCTCGGCGGACGGCCCCGACCTGCTGGCGCTTCTGCGGGCGGATCTCACCATGACGCCGGAGAGCCGGGACGGCCAGGTGCGGACCGCTCAGACCGCCGCCCGCAAGCTCGGACTGGTGGGCACCACCGCGCCCGTCGCGGCCGTCACCGCGGGCCTCGTGTGCCTGCTGGCGGCCGGCGTGCTGCTGCGCCGTCGCGCCTCGCAGTGACACACGTCGCTCGCCGGAGTGACAGACGCAACATGCATTCCCTTTGAACCCGACCGGAATTTATCACTTTGGTGAGTAGTACCGGGCGGTAGCAACAGCCCACACTGGCGGCGCGCGCCATCCGCGCGCCGCCAGCCGCACATCCCCCGGTCCCTCCCGTGCGACTGCCCCACCGGTCACCCCCCGGTCCCCTGAGCCGTACCCCTCCCTGCCCACCCCTGCCCTCACTGCCTTGAGCACCGCACCTCCCAGGAGCTCCCATGGCACATCAGATGTCCCCACACCAGCCTCCGGCCGTCAGGGCCGTGCGACCGTCGCAAGAGGTCCCGCGCCGGATCACCGTCCTCGCTTGGCGCGACCTGGCCAATCCCGCCGCCGGTGGTTCGGAACTGCTCGTCGACCGGCTGTCCTCCGGACTGGCCGATCGCGGGCACGAGGTCACCCTGCTCTGCGGGGGCCCGGAACCGTCCGTCGACCGCAACTACCGCGTGGTCTCCTCCGGCGGCACGTACGACCATTTCCTCCGTACCCCGGGCGCGTTCGGCCGCAGCGTCGGCGAGACCGACCTGCTGGTCGAGGTCTGCAACGGCGTCCCGTACCTGGCGCCGCTGTGGCACCGGGGACCGGTGATGTGCCTCGTCAACCACGTGCACACCGATCTCTGGGACCAGCGCCTGCCCGGACCGGTCGCCCGGGCCGGCCGGATGCTGGAGCACCGGGCACTGACCCGGACCCACCGCCGCAGCCTCATGGTCGCGGTGTCCCCGTCCACCGCCGAGGCGATGGCGCGGATCGGCGTACCGGCCGACCGCATCCATCTCGTTCCCAATGGGGTCGAGGCCCCCGCGCCGCTGCTCCCCGAATCCGACGAACCGCTGTTCACCGCCGTGGGCAGACTGGTGGAGTACAAGCGGATAGACCTGCTGCTGCGCCTGTGGGAGCGGGTCCGTCCGATCACCGGCGGCAAGCTCGTCATCGTCGGCGACGGCCCCGAGCGGGCCCGTCTGGAGGCGCAGGCGGGGCCCGACGTGGTCTTCGCCGGGCGCGTCGACGAAGCCGAGAAGCACCGGCTGCTCTGCCGGAGCTGGCTGCTGCTGCACCCCTCCTCACTGGAGGGATGGGGCCTGGTGGTCACAGAGGCCGCCATCCGCGGCACGCCCGCGGTGGGCTTCGAGATTCCGGGCCTGCGGGACTCCGTCGTCCACGGTCGCACCGGCCTGCTCGCGCGGGCCGAGAGCGGATTCGCTGCGGCCTGGTGCGCGCTGGCCCTGTCCGCCGAACGCCGCGCCGCGATGGGTTCGGCGGCCCGCCGCCACGCGGAGCAGTTCACCTGGGAGCACAGCGTCGACCGCTTCCAGGCCGCTGCCGCCGAGGCCGTGGCCCTGCATTCCTCCGCGCGGGCCGGGTCCGGACACATGGTGGCCGGGCCCCCGGCCCCGACCGCGGCGGAGCGCTCGTGAAAGATCCCTCTCTGCGACGCTCCCTCGCACTGTTCCGCGCCTTCCGTAGCGAGCAGAGCGACCCGGAGACGTTCTACTCGTTGCTGGCCGAGGACGCCGCCGACCAGGTCGAGCGGTACACACCCCTGGCCGGGGCGGTGGTGGCCGACGTCGGCGGCGCCGCCGGCCACTTCACCGAGGCGTTCCGGGCCCGCGGCGCGCACGCCTTCCTCTTCGAACCGGACCTTGCCGAGCTGCACTCGCGCGGCGGACTCACACCCGACCACGCGGTCGTCGCGGACGGGTACTGGCTACCGCTCAGCGACGGCGCCGCCGACGTCTGCTTCTCCTCCAACGTGCTGGAGCACGTGCCGGACCCGGAGACCTTCATCAGCGAGATGGTGAGGGTCACCCGCCCCGGCGGCCTGGTGTACGTCTCGTACACCAACTGGTTCTCACCCTGGGGTGGCCACGAGACCTCGCCCTGGCACCTGCTCGGCGCCGACCGGGCCCGGCGCCGCTACCAGCGGCGCACAGGGCACAGTGCCAAGCACACCCTCGGCGAAAACCTCTACCGAGTGCACATCGGCCCGGTGCTGCGTCACGTACGCGGGCGCGGCGATGTCGAGATCCTTTCCGCACGATCACGCTACTGGCCCTTCCTGGCCGAGACCCTCGTCCGTATTCCAGGCCTGCGCGAGATCGCGTCCTGGAATCTTCTCCTGGTGATGCGGAGAACCTCCGAATGAGCGCCCCCACTGTGCAGCTACCCGCCGCGCCGCCCTCGAGGCCGCGCCCCGAGCCGCGTACCGGCCGCCGCTGGCTCGCCGTCTTCTGGCTGCTGGTCCTGTCCGCCTTCCTGGCCGCCGCGCCCGGGCGGATCGCCTTCGACACCAAACTCGCCGTCGCGCTCGACCCGGTGGGCTTCCTCGGCGCGCTCGGAACGCTCTGGCAGAGCGAGGGCAGCTTCGGCGGGCTGTCCAACCAGTACGTCGGCTACGCCTTCCCGATGCTGCCGTACTACCTGATCACCGACATGCTCCAGCTGCCGGTCTGGCTGGCGGAGCGGCTGTGGCTGTCGCTGGTGGTGACCGCCGCCTTCTGGGGGGCTCTGCGGCTCGCCGAACGCCTCGGGTACGGCTCGCGGCCGAGCCGGCTGCTCGGCGCGGCCTGCTACGCCCTGTGGCCGGTGTTCACCATCGTGGTGGGCTCCACCTCCGCCGCCGCGCTGCCCGGCGCGGTCCTGCCCTGGGTCCTGCTGCCGCTCACCCGCTTCGTCTCGGCGCGCGCCGCCGCACTCCGCTCCGCACTGGTCATCCCGCTGATGGGCGGCGTCAACGCGACCTCGGTCGCGGCCTCACTGCTTCCGGTCGGGCTCTACCTGCTCAGCCGGCCCGGCGGCCGCCGCAAGTGGCGCCTGATCGCCTGGTGGGTGCCCGGCGTGCTGCTCGCCACCGCCTGGTGGACCGTGCCGCTGGTCCTGCTCAACTCCTACGGCGCCGACTTCCTGCGCTACATCGAGCAGGCGTCCACCACCACGGCCACCATGTCCGCAACCGAGCTGCTGCGCGGGGCCGGGAACTGGGTGGCGTACCTGCACTTCGGCTCGGCCTGGCTGCCTGCCGGCTGGGACGTCGCGGCGAACGTGCTGGTGATCGCCTGCTCCGCGCTCGCAGCGGCGCTCGGCCTGGCCGGGCTCGCCCGCCGCGACCTGCCCGAGCGGCGCTGGCTGCTGCTGGTCGTCGGCACGGTCGCGCTGCTCACCCTCGCGGGGTACGGCGGCTCCCTCGGGGCGCCCTTCCACAGCTCGGTGCAGCAGCTGCTCGACGGTGCGCTGGCGCCGCTGCGCAACATCTACAAGTTCCAGACGGGCCTCGCGCTGGCGCTGGCCCTGGGCCTGACGCACCTGTGCGGCCGGCCACTGCCCCGGGTGGCCGCCCGACCGCGGCTGGTCCCGGCGCTGGTCGCCCTCGCCGTACTGCCCGGCCTCGCGCTCCCCTACCTGAACGGCAACATCGTCCAGCCGGGCTCCTTCAAGGCGCTGCCCTCGCAGTGGAAGCAGACCGCCGCGTACCTGAGCGCAAAGGCATCCGACAGCCGGGCCCTGGTGGTCCCCGCCGACGCGCACGGCCTCTACACCTGGGGCTCGACCATCGACGAGCCGCTCGACGTGCTGGCGGACTCGCCATGGGCGCAGTACAACTTCGTGCCCTTCGGCCAGGCCGGCGAGCGACGCTACCTGGAGGCGATCCAGGAGGCTCTGGCGACCGGCACCCGGGTGCCGGGGCTCGGCGCCTTCCTGGAGCGGTCCGGCGTGCACCACCTGGTGGTCCGCAACGACCTCGACCCCGCGCAGGCCGGCTACATCCCGCCGCAGACGGTGCGCGCCACCCTGCTGGCCTCCGGCTACGAGCGGGTGACCGGCTTCGGCTCTCCCGTGACCTCCGGACAGCTCCCGCCCGACACCCCGGTCCAGGTCCAGGGCCTGTACCGGCAATACGACGCGGTGGAGATCTTCGCCCCCACCGACGGTGGCGCCGCACCCGGCCGGGTCACCACCCGCCCGGTCGCCGACACCGCGGTGGTCAGCGGCGGTCCCGAGTCGCTGCTCCAGCTCTCCGCGAGCGGTACGGTGACGGACCGTCCGGTGATCCTCTCCGGTGACCCCCTGCCGGCCGGCGCCGGCGCCGCGCTGCGGGCCTCCGCCGACGGGCAGCGCCGGGGCGACACGCTCTTCGGCTTGGTCGACGGCAACAACTCGTACACCTACACGGCCAGGGAGACCAACCCGGCGGACGCCGGCCAGGACCCCGGTGGCGCACCGAGGCAGATCCTGCCCTCGGGCCCGGCCGGTTCCCCAGCCAAGCAGACCACCTCGGTGATCGAAGGCGCCAAGTCCGTCACCGCCTCCTCCTACGGATCGTGGCTGTTCGCCCTGCCGCAGTACGACCCGGTCGGGGCCTTCGACGGGAACTCCGGCACGGCGTGGGCGGAGGGCAGCAGCGCGGACCCGGTGGGTCAGTGGCTGCGGATCGACTTCAACGGGTCGATGGAACTCCCCGCCACCCTCGAGGTCACTCCGCTGGCCGGGGGTTCGCTGCGGCCCACCATCACCAAGGTGCGGATCACCACGGACCGTGGCTCGAAGGTGAGCGTGCTTCAGCCGCAGGCCGTCGCGCAGGCCGCCAACGCCCCGGCGGGGCCCGCCGCTTGGGTCAAGATCACCATCGAGGGCGCCGTCACCGCCACCTCCGGCGTAGGCGGGGCCGGGTTCTCGGAGATCTCGATCCCCGGCGTCAAGGCCACCCGTGTGCTGTCCCTCCCGGCCGCTACGGCCGACACCTACTCGCTGCACCGCACCCTCGACCTCGGCGGCTCCCAGTCGGGCACCGTCGAGACCGGGCTCAACCGTCAACTCACCACCGATGCAGGGGTCTTCACGGTCACCGGTAGCGCCGTCGCCCTCCCCGGCCCGGCTCTGGACGCCCTGTTGGACCAGGTCGCCCCCGGACGGGCCACCGGGAAGGTCGGCGCCGAGGCCGACTCCACCACCTCCGGCAGCCCGCGCAATCTGCTCGACGGCGACCTCACCACCGCCTGGATCGCGGGCGGCAAGCCCACCGTCCGCCTCGCCTGGCAGGGCAGCCGCAGCATCGACCAGCTGGTGCTCGGTGCCGCCGGGGGTCTCTCCTCACGGCCGACCCAAGTACAGCTCAGCACTCCGACCGACGCCGTGAGCGCGGGGGTGGACTCCAACGGCCTGGTCCGGTTCGCCCCGCTGACTACCGACCAGCTGACGATCACGGTCACCGCGACCGCCCCCGTCCTCGTCCACAACCCGCTCGCCGGGCAGAGCCTCCAGCTGCCCGCGGGCCTGAGCGAGGTGCACGTCCCGGCCCTGGCCGACCTGATGATCCGCCGGGAGTCCCCGGACACCCAGGGCGCCGGCTTCACTCTGCCCTGCGGCAAGGGCCCGGTCGTCACCGTGGACGGAGTCGCCCACCAAACCTCCGTGTCCGGCACGGTCGCGTCCCTGCTCAACCGGCACCCGGTCACCGTGAACCTGTGCCCGGCCACGGAGCCCACCCTGACGCTCGGCCGGGGCGAGCACCGGGTGTCCTCCTCCGACGACGGCGCACTGGCCGTCACCGACCTCACCCTCTCGGCCCGTGCCGCGGGCCCGGCCGCCGATCCCGGCTCGCGGCGGACGGTGGACGTCTCGTCCTGGTCCGGGGACGAGCGCAGCGTGCGCATCGGCGCGGGCGACGCCTCCTACCTCCAGGTGCACGAGAACGCCAACTCCGGCTGGCGCGCGACCCTGAACGGCAAGCCACTGCAGTCCGTCCGGCTCGACGGCTGGCAGCAGGGCTACGTGGTCCCGGCGGGCGCCGGCGGAACCGTACTTCTCTCCTATGCCCCCGCCACCACGTACGACCTCGGGCTCGTCCTCGGCGGCCTCGCCCTGCTGGTGCTCGCCGGCATGGTCGTGGTGCCGGGGCTGCGGCGTCGTAGCAGCCGGCCCGACATCCCCGGCGCGCAGGACTGGGACGCGGCCGACGCGCCCCGGTGGCTGCTGGGCACGGTCTTCCCGCTGCTGGTCCTCGGCGTCGTCGGCGGTCCGCTCGCACTGCTGGCGCTGCCGCTGGTACTGATCGCGTTCCGGTGGCCGAACCTGCTGCCGTACGTCGCCGGGGCGGCCATGGGCGGCGCCGGCCTGCTGGCGGTCCTCGCGCCCCCGACCGGGGCGTTCGCCCCGACCGCCCAGGTTCTCGCGCTGCTGGCAGTCGCCGCCGCGCTGATCACGGCGGGCGGCCAGGCCATTGCGCCCAGGCACCGGGCCGAGGCTCCGTGACCCGCCCGTCCTTCGCCGCCCCTGCCGCCCGGACCCCGTCCGGGCGGCAGGGGCGCGTCCCCTTCCCCCCGATGGACGAGTACTCACGCCACCTGCTCCAGGAGCACCTGGACGCGGACACCGTCCACGTGGAGGCGCACCTCCCCGGCACCGTCGACGTCGAGCGGCTCCGGGCCGCCTTCACCCGGACCCTGGCCGGCCACCCGACGCTCCACGTACGGCAGTCCGACTCCCGCTGGTGGCACCGTCGTTACTACTGGGAGCCGGCGCCGGTCCGCCCCACCGCCGTGGCCGCCACCGCCGACCTGGACACCACCCGCCACCGTGCCCTCACCGAGCCGCCCCCACTGGCGGCCGGCCCACCACTCCGGCTGGAGACCGCACCCGCACCCGGCGGCGGCACCGCCCTGCTCCTGACGGCGGCGCACACCCTCGCGGACGCCGGCACCTGTCTTCGGCTGCTCTGCGACCTCGCCGACCACTACTCCGGCACCCCGGGCGGGGGGTGCTCGGCCGGTGCGGCAGGGGAACGCTCCGCCGGTACGGCCGGGCAGCGCTCCGCCGGTGCGGCCGACGCCTCCGCCGCGGCCGCCGGCCGGGGCGACCGCCCCGTGCGCATCGCGCCCGCCGCAAGCCCCGCTCCGGGCACCGGTGTCCACCTCAGCGTGCTCCCGCTCCCCCGGACCGGTGCCAACAGCCCCCGCCCCCGGCCCCGCCCGACCGTCAACGACCTGCTCTTGACAGCGGTTCAGCTGACCCTGGCCGAATGGAACCACCGGCACGACCACCCCACCGGCCCGATCCACCTGTCGATGCCGATCGACGACCGCCCGTACGGGCCACTCGCCCCCGGCGCCCCCATGGGCAATCACAACCACCTGGCAACCATCCGGGCCGGTACACCCTCCCTCGAGGCCGGTGCCGCCGCGCTGCTGGGCCGAATCAGCGCGCAGACCCGCGCCGCCAAGGCCGCCCCCGTCACCAGCGGCGGTCTCGTCGCCGGCCTGGTCAGCACTCCCTGGCTGCCCGTAGGCGCCAAGGCCCCGCTGACCCGGGCGCTCCGCCGCGCCGCCGCACCCTGGACGTCCACCGCCCTGGTCAGCAACCTCGGCCGGGTCACCCATCCGCTCGATTTCGGCCCCGCCGGCCGGCCCGACGCACTGTGGTTCTCGGCACCCGTACGGATGCCCCGCGGACTCTCCGTCAGCGCCCTCACCCTCGACGGCCGCCTCCACCTCGCCGTCCGCCACTGCCACCAACTGCTCGACCGACCCGCCGCCGCCGAGCTCGCCCGGCGCTGCGCCGAGAACCTCGACGCACTGGCGCGGGAAGGACGAGGCCGATGATCCTCGGCGTCGCGGTCGCCCTGCTCGCCAACGCCCTCTACAGCGCGGGCTTCGTCCTCGAGAAGCGCGCACTGGCCGCCCTCCCCGTGCTGGACCCGCGCCGCCCGCTGCACCTGGTCCGGGCGCTGGCCTCCAGCCCCGGCTGGCTGCTGGGCTTCACCGTGCTGGGCCTGGGCTTCGGCGCCCAGCTGAAGGTCTACCAACTGCTGCCGATCGCCGCCGCCCAGGGGGTGTTCCTCTCCGGGACCGTGCTCCTGATCGCCCTCTCCGCCGTCGCACTGGGCGAGCGGCCGGGCCGCCGGGAACTCCTCGCCACCGGCGTCATCCTGCTCGCCCTGCTCGCCGTCATCGGCTCGCTCGGCGACGGCGGCGCCGACGGCAACCGGGTGGGAGCGGCGGCAGCCGTCCTGCCCCTGCTCGCCGTCTGCCTCCCCTGCCTCACCTTCGGACTCTTGCTGTTCCTCGCCTCGCTGCGCCGAGCCGGCCGCCGGCACCGCCGCAGCAGCTCCGGCGTACCGTACGGCGTCGCCCTCGGGCTGCTGTACGGGGTGAGCTCACTCGCCATCAAGGGCACCTCGGCCGTGCTCGCCGACCGATCGGTGACAGCAGCCCTGCCCGAGCTCCTGCGCGGACCCCACCCCTGGCTACTCGTCGCCACCGGAGCAGCCGGGCTCGCCCTGTCCCAGACCGCGCTCCAGCGCTACCGCGCCTCCGTGATCGTCCCGGTCACCACGACCGTGTCCAGCATCTTCACCGTCATCGCGGGCACCGTGGTCTTCGACGAAGACCTCCCCACCGACCCGCTCCGGCTGGCGCTGCGACTCGGCGGCTCCGCACTCGCCGTCCTCGTCCTGCTCACCCTCCCGCGCCACGACGAACCGTCACCCGCACCGACCCGCCAAGGAGAACCCCGCCGTGCAACAACCCACTGAGCCCGACCCCCGCTTCCTCCGCCTCCTCGCCTGCCCCGTGGACAAAGGCCCGCTCGTCCACGTTCCCGAAGACGAACTCCTCTACAACCCCCGCCTACGGCGCAGCTACCCGATCCGCGACAACCTCCCCTACCTGCGCCCGCTCGACGCCCTCACCCTCGACGGCGTCCGGCACCAGGAGCTCCTCTCCAGAATCGAGAATCGCGTGCCTCCCGCCCGATGAGTCCGAACCCGGTACCGGGGATCAGGCCGCGACGAGCTCCTGCTCGCGGTCCGGCGTCTTGACCTTGGGCTTCTTGTTCGGCAGCGAGAGCCGGAAGACCTTGTGCCACGCGGAGAACACCTGCTTGGGCAGCGGCCCGGTGACGTACTCCAGCTCGTACTTTTCGAACAGCGCGCGCACCTTCACCGCGACCTCGGCGTAGCGGTTGCTCGGCAGGTCCGGGAACAGGTGGTGCTCGATCTGGTGCGACAGGTTGCCGGTCATGAAGTGCATGGCCTTGCTGCCGCTGATGTTCGCCGAGCCCATCATCTGGCGCAGGTACCACTGGCCGCGCGTCTCGCCCTTGATCGACCGGCGCTCGAAGACCTGTACGCCCTCGGGGAAGTGCCCGCACATGATCACCGAGTGGGTCCAGATGTTGCGGACCAGGTTCGCGGTGAACGTGGCGGCGAGCGTGGGGAGGAACGACGGGCCCGACAGCAGCGGGTGGATCACGTAGTCCTTGAGCACCTGCTTGCGGATCTTGCGGCCCACGGCCTTGGCCCGCGCGCGGAACTCCGGGTTCTTGCGGCGGCGCTTGCTCAGGTTCCTGCCGAGCTCCAGGTCGTACGCCGCGATGCCGTACTCGAAGAAGCAGGCGTTGAGGAAGTTCCACAGCGGCTGGCCGAGGTGGAACGGGTGCCACCTCTGGTCCTCGTCGACGCGCATGATGCCGTAGCCGAGGTCGTTGTCCTTGCCGATCACGTTGGTGTACGTGTGGTGCAGTTCGTTGTGCGAGTGCTTCCACTGCTCGGACGGCGAGACGTGGTCCCACTCCCAGGTGGTGGAGTGGATCTTCGGGTCCCGCATCCAGTCCCACTGGCCGTGCAGGATGTTGTGGCCGATCTCCATGTTGTCCATGATCTTCGCCACGGACAGCCCGGCGGTGCCGAGCAGCCACGCGGGCGGGAAGATCGAGAACAGCAGCACGCCCCTGCTGACCAGCTCGAGCTTGCGCTGCGCCGAGATGACCTTGCGGATGTAGGCGGCGTCCTTCTCGCCGCGGTCGGCGATCACCTCGTCGCGGATCGCGTCGAGCTCGCGGCCCAGCTCCTCGATCTGCTCCGCGGTGAGGTGGGCGGTGGGGTCGATGGCGGTCAAGGTGCTCCTACCGTTCGATGTCGCAGGGGCCCGCCGCGGCGGACACACAGGTCTGGATGAGGACGCCCGGCTCGGCCTCGGTGATCTCGCCGGTGCGCAGGTCGCGGACGGCGCCCGCCTTGAGCGGCGTGACACAGCCGAAGCAGATGCCCATGCGGCACCCGGAGGGCATGAGCACGCCGGCCTCCTCACCGATGTCCAGCAGCGGCGTGGCGCCGTCCGCGTCGACAGTCTTGCCGGTGACGCTGAACGTAACCTCGCCGCCGTCGCCGGCGACGACGATGCCGGGGCGAAAGCGTTCGGTGTGCAGGCGCTCCTGGACGCCGTGCCCGGTCCAGTGCTCTTCGGCGGCGTCAAGCAGGCCCGCGGGGCCGCAAGCCCAGGTCTCGCGCTCGGCCCAGTCGGGCACGAGTTCGGCGAGGCGGGCGATGTCGAGCATGCCGTCCGTGTCGGTGTGCAGCTCGGTGAGACGCAGCTTCCTGTCCGCGACCAGGTCGTGCAGCTCGTCGCGGAAGATCACGTCGTGCGGCCGTGGCGCGGAGTGGACCATGACGACGTCGTCGAAATCGGAGTCGCGCAGCATGCCCATCACGGGCGTGATGCCGCTGCCGGCCGTCAGGTAGAGCACCTTGGCGGGCTTGACCCGTGGCATCACGAAGTCACCGGTCGGCTGGTCGAGCTGGATCAGCGTGCCCGGTTTCGCATGGCGGACCAGGTGGTTGCTGACCTTGCCGTCCGGGATCGCCTTCACGGTGATCGTGACGCGGCCGTCCTGGCGGTTCGTCGGCGAGGTGAGGGAGTAGGCGCGCCACAGGCGCACCCCGTCGACGTCGACCCCGATCCGCACGTACTGCCCGGCCGTGTGGCCGCGCCAGCCCCGTCCCGGCCTGATCACGAGGGTCGCGGCGTCACCCGTCTCGGGGTGCACGGCCTCGATGCGCCCACGCAGGTCGGCGCCCGCACGCAGGGGGCTGACCAGGTCGAGGTAGTCCGACGGCAGCAGCGGCGTCGTGACCATCTCCAGCAGTTTCCACGCCCTACTGCGGAGGGCTGTACTCGTCATGACTCCAGCTTGATGCGCCGCAGGGCGTAAAGTCCTGTCCGCAGGATGTAAATCTGGTCGGCGTAATTGTTCGCAAGGAACAAAAACATGAGCCATGCAATCCGGAGGGCCACCGAGCTGACCCTGGATGAGACGACGGTCACAGCACTTCGGGCCGCGCTGAAGACCACCGCCGACGAGGTCGTCCAGGCGATCATCGACGAGGTCCCGTCCTACGCCAACGCCCTGTCGGGCCGCATGGGAGGCACCATCCGCCGAGCCGTCCACACCGCCCTGGGGCACTACCTGGACCTCGCGAGCGGGAACGCCGCGGGCGGCGACGGCGATGACGCCGCTTACGAGCTGGGCCGCGGCGAAGTGCGCGACGGCCGTTCGATGGACGCCCTGCTCAGCGCCTACCGCGTCGGCGCCCGTGTGGCCTGGCGATGCCTGGCAGCGGGTGCCGTACCCGCAGGTCTGCCCGCCGCCGAGGTCGCCAAGTTCGCCGAGCTGACCTTCGCCTACATCGACGGGCTCTCGGCCGCGAGCGCCGCGGGCCACGCCGACGAACTGGCCGCCCGGGGCAGGGCCCACGAGCGCCACCTGGAACACCTGGCCCGCGACCTCGTCGCCGGCGCGAGCACGGACGTGCTGCTCGCCTCTGTTCAACGGGCCGGGTGGCAGCCTCCGGTTTCACTGACCGCGATCCTGCTGCCCGCCGCCCAGGCCCGGCCTGCCTACCGCGCGCTCGACCCGAGCACCCTCGTCCTCGACGACCTGCCGGATGCCACCGGTGTCCTTCTCGTCCCCGACGCCGACCGATCACATCTCTTGCGGCAGCTGACCGACCGCACCGCCGTGGTCGGCCCGGCCCGGCCGTGGACTCGTGCGTCCGCCTCGTACGCACGAGCCGTACGCGCGCGCTCCCTCTCCGCTGATATTCGCGACACCGAGGAGCACCTGCCCGAGCTGGTGCTGAGCGCTGACGCGGACGCGTTCGCAGACCTGCGTGCCCGAGCCCTCGCACCGCTGCGGACCTTGCCCGTCGCGACCGCACGGCGGCTGGAGGAGACGTTGCGGGCGTGGCTGCTGCACCAGGGCAGGCGGGACGAGGTGGCGGCGGCGCTGTTCGTCCATCCCCAGACGGTCCGGTACCGGATGGCGCAGCTGCGGGAGCTGTTTCCGGATCTCGCATCGCCCCAGCGGGTCCTCGAACTGACGCTGGCCGTCGGTCTTCGGGCCGGCTGATTTCATGGCGAAGACCTCCGGTGTGGTGGTGGAGGTGTCTAGGCACCACACCACACACGGAGGTCTTCGTGTCCCACCGCTATGCCCGGCCGACCGTTCACGGCAGGCGGATCCCGGTCGAACGCGTCCTGGCCAGGCCTGTCAGTCCAGGTGGAACACCTCCGTCAGCGGTGCCATCGCCTGGTCGGCCGGCGTGCCGTCCAGGTGCTCGAAGTAGCGGGACATCTCGGCCTGCCAGCGGGCATTGACCTCGGTGGCGGACATCGCCTCGCGGGCGCGATCGAAGTCCTCGGTCTCCAGGTAGCCGACGAGCAGGCCGTCCGGGCGCAGGAACAGGGAGTAGTTGGTCCAGCCGGTTGCCCGGAGGGCATCGAGCATCTCCGGCCACACCTGGGCGTGGCGCTCGCGGTACTCGTCGCCGAGCTCGGCCTTCACCTGGAGCAGGAAGCAGATCCGGTGCTTCGTCATGAGGCACCGATCCCCGCCAGCTGCATGTAGTACACGCCGAACTGGTCGGCGGTGAGCGTGGTGCCGGTGACCTTCACGTACCGGGCGGTGGTGGCGGCGAAGGCGAAGGAAAGGCCGCCGGCTCCGGGGCGCGGGTACGAGCTCCTCGACACCACGGTGGTCCAGTTCGTGCCGTCGGCCGAGACCTGGACGGTGAAGGCCGACGGGAAGCCGCGACCGGTGTTCGGGATGTCGTCGCGGGGGTACAACGTGACCTGGCTGATCCGTGACGGGCCGCCGAGGTCCACCCGCGCCCACTGCGTGGTGTTCGGGGAGCCGGCCCCGGCGCTGCTCCAGCCCGAGGAGTTCCACAGGTCGGTGTGATGGGTCCCGTTGGTGAGGTTGGCGGTCAGCCAGCCCTCCTTGGCGTACTCGACCGAGCTGGAGGTGGTCGCCGTGCGGCCCAGTGCCAGATCTCCGCCGACGGCCTCGACCTCCGCGAACTGCATGTGGAAATTGCCGAACTGATCCGTGCCCAGTTTGGTCCCCGTCACCTTCACGTAGCGTGCGTTGACCGTCGCGAACGGGAAGGTCTGCGCCGTGGCGCCGGGCCTCGCGTACCCGGTCCGGGTGCTGACCGTGGTCCAGGTCGTGCCGTTGGTGGAGGTCTGGATGGTGAAGTCGACCGGGAAGCCCTGACCGGCGTTGGCCCCGTCGCTGCGGGGGTAGAGGTCCACCCGGCTCACCGGCCGGGTCGAGCCCAGGTCCAGCCGCACCCACTCGGTGTGGTTGGTGGCGATACTGCCGGAACTGCTCCACCCCGCGGCGTTGGGCGCCGACGGCCGCTGCCCGTCGACCGCCGAGCGGATGCCCCAGCCGTCGCCCTCGTACGAGCTGGAGGCGGTGACGGCGGCACTCTCGGCCGGGGCGACGGAGGTCGGCATGATCCGGGCGTTCCAGAACTTCGCGCTGGCGCCGCCGGTGACCAGACCCACGGCGCCCGCGGTGAACGCCGCGTCGGTGACGGTGAGCACCGGCGCCTGCCCGCTCCCCGAGTACACCGTCAGTGCGTTCCCGCGCGCCACTACGCGCAGGCGGGTGCGCTGCCCCGACACGTAGCCGGGCACGAGCGCCGAGCCGATCCTTCTGCCGCTGCGGTAGACGAACACCTGGCCGTTGTCCCGCTGGGCGATCAGGTAGCCGGAGTCCAGGTCCGTGCCGTTGGCCGAACGCACCATCAGACCGGCCCAGTTGGTGCTGCCACCCGACGGGTTCACTCCGGTGATCTGCAGGTCCACGCCGACCGAGACGTCGGTGTAGCCCCGGCCGCGCAGGTAGGAGACGTGCCCCCACGCCGACGCGTCGGACTGCGCGTACTGGGCGCCGCTGGTCGACCAGGTCCCCCGGGTGTGGGTCCAGAAGTGGTCGCCGCCGCTGAAGTCGTCCGTGAACGGCAGCGCCAGGTCACCGGACGCCGCGGCCAGTTCGTCGAGGAGCTGCTTGTGCCGGCCCTCGACGTTCCACCCGGAGTGGTCGTACGCCGTCGGGTTGGTGATCAACGTCTCGGCCAGGGTGCGTGCCGCCTGCGGCTTGACCGCGGCCAGCTGCTGCAGCAGTTCGAAGTCCTGCAGGCCCGCGGTCTGGGCTTCGCTGCGGAGGCTGTCGTAGATGCCGTAGGCGGCCTTGTTCGGATAGACCAGCCAGTGGTCGCCGGTCTGCGACGTGTTGAAGGTGTCGGCGGCCGGGTACGGCGCGCTGAAGTCGTCGTGCCAGTAGTTCCAGCCCCAGTGCAGGTAGCCTTCGCCGCCGATCTTCCAGGTCAGCCAGGGGAGGAGCCTGGTCGCGCTGAGGTAGTTGCTGGTGAAGCGGTTCATGTACGGGCCCTGCGGGAGGATGCAGCTGTACAGCCACAGGTCCTTCCCGCTGATCCGGTAGCTCTGATAGAGCGCGACGTTCGCGTCGTAGTTCGACGAGAGCGGGGTCTGCGTCGACAGGTGGGCCGCGTTCCCGGTGAAGGTGGTCAGCTGCGCCTCGTTGGTACGCGGGTTCGGGAAGTACTGCTCGTAGAGGGTGTAGAGCCAGTTGGCGGCCGTGGCCTGTTCCGTGGTGGTGGGCTCGTCCAGGGCGCTCATGTAGAAGTTGTTCGTCCAGCCCTTGGCGTCCAGGTGCGCCTTCAGCGCCGGGAAGAGCTGTTTCAACCAGTTGTTGGTGTCCGGGCAGCCATTGGCCGCGGCCGAGTTGGGCTTGCAGAGCGCGTGCTTGACGGCGCCGCTGACGCCGTTGACCGGCACCAGGGTGTCGAGGTGCGGACCGGAGGCGGGCGGCTCCAGCAGGGTCGGGGTGTAGAGGTACTGCATGGCCCCGGCGTTGACGAAGAGGTTGACGAACCGGTCGAAGGTGGACCAGCCGAAGGTGAAGCGGCCCGCGGCGTCGACGGTGGTGTCCGGGATCAGCAGGGCCACCGCGTCGGCGTAGATCACGTTGTTCCGGTGCCGCGCCATGTTCGCCGCGATGTTGGCTTCGACGGTCCACCAGTTGGCGTCGTACATCCGCACGCCGTAGACGTTCGGGATCGACGCCTCAGTGCCCGCGTAGTCCCAGCCCGCCGAGGAGAACCAGTTGTTCATCTTGAACGTGGACTGCGAGGTCGGCGGGATCGTGGCGCTGTACACGGTCACCGACACGGGGACCGTGACGGCGCCCAGGCTGCTGTTCACCCTGGCGCTGCCCGTGTAGACGCCCGGCGCCTGACCGGCCGGCACGTAGACCTGGTAGTAGGAGGCGTACGTGGTGTTCGCCGGCACCGACTGCGGACTGTTGTTCATCAGCGCGTCGTAGTAGGCGATCCCGCCGTCGGGCGGGTTCTGGACGTTGCCGATCTTCTGGATGTTCGGGTGGTTGTACTCGTAGCGCGTGGTGATGTTCGCGGCGGGAATGAGCGCGCCTCCGGGGCCGGTCAGCGCCCCGGCGGTGACGGACACGCCCGTCTGCGCCGAACCGGACCGCACCAGGATCTGCGCCCCCTCGTAGGCGTTGCGGGCCGCGTACAGCTCGATCCCGGTCGGCGCCCCGCCCGGCGGGGTGGTCGAGGTGAAGGGCCGGTCGGTGGCGTCAAGGATCCACACGGTCGGCCCGCCGGCAGCGCCTGCCTGAGGCGCGGCGAGGACGGCCAGCGGCACTGCGGACAGTGACAGTGCCAGGCACAGCAGGAGACGCAGGGATCTGCGGCGACGCATGCGCATGGAAACCCTCCGAACTCTGAGAAATGGCTTCGAGAGCCGAACAGGCCTTTTTCTCCACCTGTTCGGGGCGCCCGCAATTGCTTTGCGGCGCGACTTCTCGGTCGATGCGGGTCCTCGCTGTTGGGAGTCCTGGTGACGGCGTACGGGCAGCTCACAGCCGTGACAGCGAGGTCGGGGATGACACGAAGGACAGCCGCTGGTCGCGCGATCGCATAGGGAATATGTGCACCCGGCCACCTGACGGCCAGCACGTTGCCCTTCGGTAAATGGAGTATCTCCAGAATGACGATCCACAACCATTCGAACCCGAGCAATATTTGACTCACCGTCACTACCTGGACGACGGGAGGTGACACCGTGTCCATACCGCGCACTGGGTGCGGGCGACCAGGCGACGCATGGCGCCGCGATCCTCGACCAGACAGTGGGTGCGGGCCTGGACGAGGATGTCGCCGATGGCGGTGCAGGCGTGGTCGCCGGGGCGGCGCAGTGCGGGCAGGAGGGCCGGGTCCGGGTTGAGCACGGCGAGGACCGGGGCGGACCAGGCGCCGGCCCGGGCTTCCTCCGGGCCGGCCGTGCGATCAGGCTCCGAGCGCCCGGTGCAGTCCGAGCCGGTCGGTGCCCAGTTTCGCGAAGACCGCGGACAACAGCTCGGACACCGCTTGGGCGTTGATGTGCATCGCCGCGCCGATCGCCCTGTTGTCCATCCCCGCCGAGGCGTGGCGGGCAGCCGTGAGCTCCGCGACGGTCAGGGTGTCCTGCTCGGAGGTGTGCAGACGGCGAGGCCGCAGACCTGCCGAGGCCAGCTGGGTCCTGGCCCGGCTCACGAGCCCGTCGGCGCCGCAGTCGGCAGCCAACTCGAGTCCTCGATAGGTCTGTTGCGCCGCCATGTGCGGGTCGCCGATGGCGTGCAGGGCCACGCCGTGGTCGATGAGCGCGTGCGCGAGTTCGCAGGCGGCCGGAGACTGTTCGAGGTGCTCCACCGCCTCCTGCAGCAGGCCCGCCGCCTGGGCCGGGTCCGTGGCCGCGGCCGCGACGCGCAGGGCGTGCCCGATCACGCTGGACGTCCCGAACGCGCGGGCCCGTGCGACCGCTTCGGCCGCCGTGGCCCGTGCCTGCTCGGGCGCGTGCGTTGCCTGCGCGAGCGCCAAGTCGAGCTGCCAGGGGCTCCACGAGGGATTGCGCGTTCCGCGCAGATCCAGGCGCCGGCCGGCTGCGGTGAGGTGGTGCTCCGCCTCCTCGATCCTGCCCTGGGCCAGGAGCAGTTTGCCCCACACGGCCTGCGGATCGGGATAGACCACGGCCTGGGGGAAGCCGTCCGCCAGCTTGTAGACCTTGGCGATGCGCTGGGCCTCGGCGGTGTTCCCCCGGGCGAGCAGGGTCTCGATGAGGGTGCCGATCGCGTACCACTGCGCCGGGATCCCGGTGCCGACGCGGTCGGCGATCTGCAGGCCGTTGCGTACGAAGTCCTCGGCCTCGGCGAGCTGCCCGCGCCGGTAGCGGACGTAGCCGAGCAGGGTGTAGACGAACGACAGGTGCGCGCCGCGCCAGCCCTTCCCCTCGAACTCGACGATCGCGGTGTTGAAGAGGTCCTCGGCCCGGCCGGGCTGGTCGCAGTACATGAGGGTGACCGCGAGGACGGCGGGCACCTCGAAGCCGAAGTCCTGGTCGGTCCAGCTCATGCCCCCGTCCAGCGCCTGTTCCGCGTACTCAAGGGCCGTGGAGGCGGACTCGCCGCGCATCGCGGCGTCCCAGGCCCGCAGACCGAGGATGTGCCGCTCGGCCAGACCCCGACCGGTGAGCCGCTTGGCGAACTGGGCGAGGAGCCGGGAGCGGGCGGGCGAGTTCTCCTCGTCGAACCGGACGGCGTTCCATTTGAACTGCTCAGCCTGCATGCGCAGCCGCGTACGGGAGCTCGTGGCACGCCGCGCCTCGTCCGCGAGGAGCCCTGCCGCCTGCCCCAGCTGACCCGTGTGGCCGAGCGCCTGGGCGAGCCGGTACGTGATCGCCTCGCGCAGTGCCTGGTCGGTCTTGGGCTCCTCCAGCGCGGCCCTGAGCTGGTTGATCGTCGTCGCGGGGTCGTGCAGGAGGTTGGCGGATCCGAGCTCGAACAGGACCTCGGCGCGGTCCTCCACCTCCGGGGGCTCACGCAGGGCACGTGCCAGGTAGCGGCGCGCGGCATCGGGAGCGCCCGCGGAGAAGCTCTCGCGCGCGGCCTGGCGCAGCTGCTGTACGACCCACGGGTCGCCCTCGGGGTGCATCTCCAGCAAGTGGCGGGCGGCGGCCACGGAACCCTGCCCGTCGTCGATCACGGCCTGGGCGGCCATCCCGTGCATGGCTACCCGTACACCGGGCGGAATCGAGCGGTACACGGCGGTGGCGATGAGCGGGTGGAAGAACTCCACGACTTCCTTGCGCCGTACGCCCGTGAGGACGGTGAGGATGCGTGCGGCCCGCAGCCGGTCGATGGCCTCGGCGGCCTGCGCCTCACCGAGGGCGGCCACGCCGCCGACGATGCCGAGGGGGACCGCGGTGCCGAGCACTGCGGCGGCCCACGCGAGCCGGACGGTGGACGGGCCGAGCTGGTCGAGCCGGTCGATCAGGCCGCTGCCCTTGACCGCGGAAGCCAGGTCGCGCAGTTGGGGGATGTTGCCCTGGTACGGCTTCAACCCCCGGTCGCGGCCCTTCATGACCAGCTCGACCACCTCGAAGGGGTTGCCGCCGGTGATCGCCCAGCATTCGCGGCAGAACACGTTGTCCGCGTTCTCACCGAGGGCGTCGCGCACGATGCGCGCGACGGCGCTCGTGGTCAGCGGAGCCAGCTCGTGCGGGCGCGTCCCCTGGCGTCCCATGAGGGCGCGCAGCGCGCCGGCGTCGGCGGGGATCTCGTCGGGCCGGCAGGCCACCATGATCAGCATGGCCAGTTCCTCGGCGCGCGCCGCGAAGGAGGTGAGCCAGCTCAGGGACTCCGCGTCCGCCCAGTGCGCGTCGTCGACGATCAGCACGACGGGGGCGCTGCGTACCGCTAAATGCGTGACCACCCAGTCGAGCCCGTCGCGCACGCCCTGCGGGTCGGGCCCCGTCGGCCCCTTCGGGGCGGCGGTCAGCCCGAGCGCGGGAGCGATGATGCCGTACCAGTTGCCGAGCGCGTCGCGCCGTTCGTCCTCGCTCATGGCGGCGAGGGCCGGCTGGATGAGCTGGCGCATCACGTGGAACGGAACCTGCCGCTCCTGCTCGCCGCCGCGCGCGAAGAGCACGGTGCAGGAGCGGTCGGCGGCGTGGCGGCGGGCTTCGTTCAGCAGGGTGGTCTTGCCTATGCCGGCCGATCCGGCGAAGGTCAGGACACCCCCGCTGCGGTTGGTCGAGCCATTGCCCGAGACGGCGCAGAGTACGTCCACCGCGCGTTGGATCGCGAGGACTTCAGCCTCCCGCTCCAGCAGGGGCTGAGTGTTCCAGCTTCTCGGTTCCGTGACCTGCGACATCCTTTTGCCCCCTCCAGCACGTGCGGCAGAGTGTACGGGCCGGAGGAGGAGTTGATGCTGTTTCAGCACACTATTGCGGTATCTCATCACTCGTATGAGAAGAGTGTTGTACCTTCCGCGCCACGGGAATCATCGGCAGTGCGCTGGGCTGCGGGATCCCTGCGGGAAGTTCGCGCACGGTGATGCCCGGGGCGGGCTTCAGGTGCCATCGCGAGGCGACGGTGGCCACCGCGGTGAGGATCTCCGCCACGGCGAAGGAATCGCCGATGCACTTGTGCTGGCCGGCCCCGAACGGGACGTAACTGTGGGTACGGGACCGCTCCTTCGCCCCCTTCTGCCAGCGGTCCGGGTCGAAGACGCCGGGGTCGGGGAAGAGCACGGGGTCCCGGTGCAGCGCGTACGGACTGTAGGCCAGTTCCGCGCCGGCCGGGATCGAGATTCCGCCGAGGGTGAGGGGGGCCAGGGCCCTGCGGGTGAAGAGCAAGGGGGAATGCAGGCGCAGGGCTTCCTGGAAGACGTCGTGCGTGTAGGTCAGCGCGGGTATGTCTTCGGGACGCACGGGCCGGGACCCCACCACCGAGTCGACTTCGGCGTGGACGCGCGCCTCCACCTCGGGGTGCCGGCCGATCTCGTGGAAGATCCAGGACAGGGTGGTCGCAGAGGTCTCGGTGCCGGCGAGCATGATGGCGATGACCTCGTCCCGCACCTGCTCCGCATCCATCGTCGAGCCCGTCTCGGAGTCCACGCCCGCCAGCAGCAAGGAGAGCAGGTCGTGGCGGCCGCCCCGCTCGGCCGGCTCCTCGGCCCGGTACTGCTCGATCACCTCGTCGATGACCCGGCGCAGCCGGGCGGCCGCGCCGTCGAACCGCCGGTTGTACGGAATGGGCAGCCTGTCCAGCGACTTGGGCATGACCGCCCGCACGAGCATGCCCTCCAGGACGATGGGCAGCGAGCGGTGCACCTCGTCGACGGCGGGCCGGCTCAGGTCCCCCGAGAAGATCATCTCGGCGACCGAAGACATCGCGTACCCGCGCGCCTCCGTGACCATGGAGATCTCACGGCCGGCCGTCCACGACGCGGACATCACCTCCGCCTGCCGGCACATCGCCTCGGCGTACTCGGCGATGTGGTGGCGGTGGAAGGCGGGTTGCATCATCCGGCGCTGCTTGCGGTGAAAGTCGCCGTCGGTGGTCACGATCCCGTTGCCGAACACCGGGCGGAGCCTGTCGAAGATCCTTCCCCGGCCGAACTGCTGGGCCTGCTGGACCAGTACGGAGTGGACGTGCTCCGGGCTCGTCAGCACATGGACGGGCCAGGTGCCGATGTCGAGCCGTACGATGTCGCCGTGTTCCCGGAGCGACTCCAGGAACGCGATCGGCCGGCGCCACAGTTGCAGCGCGTGGCCCAGGAGCGGTAACCGTCCTGGGGCGACCGGAGCATGGACCTCGGGACCGGAACGCGCTGCAGATGCCATGGGCTGACTTTCCGTCACGCCGCGGAGACAAGATCCGGGCGGGTGTACGCAGACTCCAGTCCGGCCGCGAACCGTTCGTCGCTGTACCGCGTGCACTCGTAACGCTGCCACAGATCGGCGCCGATCATCCAGTCCTCGTAACTGCGCACGCAGCGGGTGACCGCGTCGACCAGCGACGGGTCCGTCCCGGGGAGCGCGTTGACGGCCTGAATCAGACGTTTTTCTTCGGTCAGATACTGCTCGATGCGCTCCTGAATGCGCCCCTCGACCGCCTGGACGGCGTCGGGGAGGGAGCACCTCTCCCAGAAGGAGATGAGGGAGACGAGGTTGTTGGTGTCCCCACAGGCGTGCTCCTTCGGCAGGGAGAACACGTCGTTGCCCCACGAGATGACGTCGAGCACGCTCGCGACGAGAGCGTGGAACTCGGGGAGGTCGTGGACGTTCTGCGGGAGGTCTATCCCGAGCCCGGCCTCCACCATGACCATCATCGGAAGGATCTGGGAGCTGTGGCGGCGCATGAGGACGTACTCCTGGACCCCCTGGCGTCTCACGGCGGCGCGGTTGCCCGCCTCCTGGTCCAAGGACCGGAGCATGAGGGGGACACGGGTGCGATACCGGGCCGCGGTCCCCTCGGACATGCCGGCCAGGATCCGGTCGCACAGGTCGACGAATCCCGTCACCAACGGATTTCGGCCCGCTGCCGACCTCTCGATCCGCCCCGTTCGCAGATAGCCGGTGATCGCATCGGTGACGGGCCGCCAGGCCGCGACCTCTCCCGCTCTGATGAGGTGGTCGTGCTGGTCGTCCAGGACGAACGACCAGGCCATCCACTCGGCGAGCAAGAGGACCCGCTCGTAGGGGACGTCACCGCTCACCCGGCCGGCCAGGTGGCCCACGCCGATGCCCGAGAACTGCTCGGCCGCGGCGGTCACGAGCTCGTGCTGCACCACCCACGAGGTCGCCTCGGCGTTCGCCCGGGCGGCCCCGGGATGCTTGGAGTTTCCGAACGGAAGGTGGAAATCGGGGACGGAAAACGAACTGAGCTGGGCCATTGATCCCCCACGGAAAAATCGGATGCGTCAATACCCGCTCACTACACGACCACGCTGTACACCCGCGACCCAAACCCCCCTCTACTGCGACATCGCCGCGGCCACACCAGGTGACGGACGGAATGAACCGGTCACGGAGTGGCCTGATCCAGCCTACCTGCGACCACATCAGGCCACCTGTGAACTCATTTACCCCCAAGATGCAGCACGCTGTCAACGTTGAGAAAGTGAACGCGGGTAATCCATCCCGTAATTGCCGAAATCGCATTCCTTTTGAATGTGCAAGTGGCATAGTCGATTGCGTTCGGGGTGCCTGGGGCCGGGGGTGCCGCAGAGTGGGCAGCGGGGGCCGGCCGGGTGGCCGAAGAGCGCCGTCGGAGCGCCGGCCCATGCCTACACTGCGCAGGGCAACGGCCGTTGGGGGAAGGGCGGAAGCATGACCGAGAATCATCCGCCGGACCCTGGAGGGCCTGGAGCGCAGGTGGATCCCGGTGGGTCGGGAGGCAGCCCGGAGGCCGACGTCCTCGGCTCCCATCTGGAGTTCTTACGGACGCGGTTGGGCGGGGAGCAGTTCGAGGCGCTCGTCCGAGCCGTCCAGACCACGTGCACGCTCCTGGCCGAGGAACAGCAGGTCCTCCTGGGAGGGACGCAGGACGAGCTCACCCCCGGCCTCCGGGGAGAGTACCTGTCCCTCATGGCAGTGATGATCACCGGACACCTCGACCACCACCTGGTCGAGTTCAGGACCTTCGACGGCGGCAAGGGCTGGGCGGTCGTGGAGAACGTCCGCACCCGCGACCGGCACCCCGGCGCACGCCCGGCCGCTCGCGACGCGGCGCGACACGCGTGGATCGACACCCGCCTCGACGGCATCGCCCGCGCGACCGACTCCCCGGCTCCCTGACGGGACGCCGCAAGAGACAGCCTGCGGTTGGAGACCCCGCTTCAGGAGGGGTCCGAGGGGATCACTTCGGGCCGAGTGGTTGCCGGCCACACTCAGGTGGGGTTGATTGTGATGGCACACCACATGTACCGCCGACCTGCGGACTTCTACGTTGTGGCCACACCGACGTCCCCGCAGACACCCTGGAAGTGGTTCACATGGCCTCCACCGCAGCCGACCCGAAGGCACCGTCCGGCATCAGACGGATCGTCGCCGCCAGTCTCATCGGGACCACCATCGAGTGGTACGACTTCTTCCTCTACGGGACCGCCGCCGCCCTGGTCTTCAACAAGCTGTTCTTCCCCACCGCGGATCCGCTCACGGGCACCCTGATCGCGTTCCTCACCTACGCCATCGGGTTCCTCGCCCGGCCCCTGGGCGGGGTGGTCTTCGGGCACTTCGGGGACAAGGTCGGGCGCAAGAAGCTGCTGGTGCTGAGTCTGCTGATGATGGGCGGCGCGACCTTCGCGATGGGGCTGCTGCCCACCCACGCGAGCATCGGGGTCTGGGCGCCGATCCTGCTGACCGTGCTGCGCCTGGTGCAGGGGTTCGCGCTGGGCGGTGAGTGGGGCGGGGCCGTGCTGATCGTCTCCGAGCACGGCGGGGCCGAGCACCGCGGGTTCTGGGCCTCCTGGCCGCAGTCCGGGGCTCCCGGGGGCAACCTGCTGGCCACCGGGGTACTGGCGCTGCTCGCCGCCGTGCAGTCGGACGCGACGTTCCTCGCCTGGGGCTGGCGGATTCCCTTCCTGCTCTCCGGGGTCCTCGTGATCATCGGTCTGTGGATCCGCATCTCCGTCTCCGAGTCGCCCGTCTTCCTCGCGGCGCAGGCCGAGGCGGCGGCCTCGGGCCGGGCCGAGGAGGAGAAGGCACCCGTAGTCCAGGTGTTCCGCAAGGACTGGCGGCAGGTGCTGGTCGCCATCGGCACCCGCTTCGGCGAGAACATCTCGTACTACGTCCTCACCTCCTTCCTCCTCGTCTACGTCACCACCCACCTCGGGCTCCCCAAGACCACCGCGCTCAACGCGCTGCTGATCGGCTCGGCCGTCCACTTCCTGACCATCCCGGCCTGGGGCGCGCTGTCCGACCGGATCGGGCGGCGGCCGGTGACGCTGATCGGTTCGGTCGGCATGGCGCTGTGGGCGTTCGCGTTCTTCGCGCTGGTCGACTCCGAGTCGTTCACCGTCATCACCCTCGCCGTCACCGCCGGGCTGCTGCTGCACGGGGCGATGTACGGGCCGCAGGCCGCCTTCATCTCGGAGATGTTCGACACCAAGGTCCGCTACTCGGGCGCCTCGATGGGCTCCCAGCTCGCCTCGATCATCGCGGGCGCCCTGGCCCCGATCATCGCCGTCGAGCTCCTCAAGGACTACGGCTCCTCCGTGCCGGTCTCCGTGTACCTGTCCGCGGCCGCCCTCGTCACCACCCTCACCGTCCTCTTCGCCCGCGAGACCCGGGGCCGCGACCTGTCCACCCCGAAGGCGGCGGCAGCGGCGCCGGCCGGGACGGCCGCGGAAAGCGGGTACGCCGGCGCGGTCTCCGATCACGCCTAGTCCGCCCGCCCCACGGGCCGCCCGCCCGACCGGTGCCTCCGGTCCGGCGGGCGGACCCGCTCGCCACCCCGTACCGAAGGGCTGCCAGCATGGCCCCCGTGAACGATCCCGCCGCCCCCGCGGCCGCGTTGCGCCGGCTCCTGGACCTGCTCGCCCAGGGCGCGCCCGTCGAGGACTTCGCGCGGCCGGGCGCGCAGGCCCGTAGCGCCGGTGCCGACGCCGACGAGCAGGCCCTCGTGGAGGCGGCGACCCGGGTGGCCCTCGACATCCGGCGCACGCTCGACCAGCACCGCAGGCGCGAGGCGGAGCTCACCGCCCTCTTCGACACGGCCGGCGACCTCGCGGCGCTGCGCGATCTCGACGCGGTGCTACGGGCCATCGTGCGGCGGGCCCGGACCCTGCTCGGTACGGACTGCGCCTACCTCACGCTCAACGACCCCGTCGTGGGCGATACGTTCATGCGGGTCACCGACGGCTCCGTCTCCGCAGCCTTCCAGCAGTTGCGGCTCGGCATGGGCGAGGGCCTCGGCGGTCTGGTCGCGCAGACGGCCCGCCCGTACGCCAGCGCCGACTACCGCGCCGACGACCGTTTCCGGCACACCAGCACCATCGACGCCGGGGTGCGCGAGGAGGGGCTGCGGGGCATCCTCGGGGTGCCGCTGCGCGTCGCCTCGCGGGTCATCGGGGTGCTCTACGCCGCCGACCGGTCGGTGCGCGACTTCGCCCCCGACGCGGTGGCGCTGCTCTCCTCGCTGGCCGACCACGCCGCCGTCGCCATCGACGGGGCGCGGCTCCTGGAGGAGACCCGTACGGCGCTGGTCGAGCTGAACGCCGCCACCGAGACCGCCCGGGCCCACAGCGAAGCCGCACGGCTGGCCACCGAGACCCACGACCGGCTCACCGATCTGGTCCTGCGCGGCGGTGACGTCACCGACGTGGCCCGGGAGGTGGCCGCGCTGCTGCGGGGAGGTCTGGTCGTGCACGACGCCGACGGCACCGAGCTGGCCCGGGTCGCGACCGAGCCGATCGACGCGCCCGCCGAGGGGGTGGCGGCCTCCCGCTCCGGCGGCCGGGCCGTGCCGGTCGGCGGCGTGTGGGTCTGCGCCGTGCTGGCCGGACCCGAACTCCTCGGCAGCATCGCCCTGACGGACCGGGCGGAGCTGTCGGACAGCGACCGGCGGCTGTTCGAACGCACCGGGCTGGTCACCGCGCTCCTGCTGCTCCTGCGGCGCTCGGTGGCCCACACCGAGGACCGGGTGCGCGGCGAGCTCCTCAGCGATCTGCTGACGCCGCGGAGCCCGGGGCACACCCCCGACACCGGCAGCCGGACGATCCGGGCCCGCAAGCTCGGCGTCGACCTCGCGCGCCCGCACTCCCTGCTGGTGCTCCACTGCGACGCGGCGCTGCGGCCCCGGCTGTCGGCGGAGACCGCGCGCCGGGCCCGCGCGCTCGACGGGCTGGCCGGGCTGCACGAGGGCCACGTCGTCCTGCTCGCCCCGGCCGAGCGGCCCGGGGACCTCGCGCGGTCCCTGGCGGCGGAGCTGGGGCAGGCGGTGGGCGCGCCCGTCACCGTGGGCTCCGCCGGGCCGGCGGGCGACCCGGGCGGCCTGCCGGCCGTGTACGCCGAGGCCCTGCGCTGTCTGCGGGCCCTGCACGCGCTGGGCCACACGGGCCACGGGGCGGCCCTGCCGGACCTGGGGTTCGTCGGCCTGCTGCTCGGGGACCACGGTGACGTCGGCGGGTACGTCGACCAGGTGCTCGGCCCCCTCATCGACTACGACGCCCAGCGCGGCACCGAGCTGGTCCGCACCCTCCAGGCCTACTACCTCCACGGGGCGAGCCTCTCCAAGGCCAAGGAGGTACTGCACATCCACGTGAACACCGTCGTGCAGCGCCTCGACCGGATCCGCCGGCTCCTGGGCGAGGACTGGAACAGCCCTGCCCGCGCACTGGAGCTCCAACTCGCCCTGCGCCTGCACCTCCTGGCGAACTCCGGCCCGCCTGCGGCCTGATGCGAAAGAGCCCGTTCGAGTGCTCCGCCCGTAGCGCGCGGTGATCCGTGGGGAAGAGTGGGCAGCATGACTACTACGTACGAGACGATGGCGTACCACCTCGAAACCGAGCGGCTCATACTGCGGCCGTGGGCCGAGTCGGACGCCGCCGCGTTCTGCGACCTCCTCGCCGAACGCGGCAAGGGAACCCACGAGGTCGAGGACATCCGGACGTCCATCGCGGAGCTGCTCGCCGCGACGGCGACCACGGGGATCGCCCTCTTGCCCGTCCAGCGCCGTGAAGAAGGCGACTTCATCGGCTACTGCGGGCTGATCATCGGCCGCTCCACCCTGGAGGAGCCGGAGATCGCGTACGAGCTGTTCCAGAGCGTGCACGGCCACGGCTACGCCACCGAGGCGGCCAGGGCGGTGGTCGATGCCGCCGTCGCGACCGGGCGGAAGCGGCTCTGGTCGACCGTCGGCCCGTGGAACACACCGTCCCTCCGTGTCCTTGAGAAGATCGGCTTCGAGCGGGATCACGTCGCCACGGACGACCGTGGTGAGCATGTGTGGCTCACCCGCGAGTTGCCGTAACGCCAGGTCGGCCGGGGAAATCAGGGGAAGTCCGCGGGACTTCCCCGGGCCCTATGCCGTCCCCGGGGTGACCAGGCCCGTCTCGTAGGCCAGGACGACCGCCTGGGCTCGGTCGCGCAGGCTCAGCTTGGCGAAGATCCGGGCCACGTGGGTCTTCACGGTGGCCTCGCTGAGCGTGAACTCCTGGGCCAGTTCGGTATTGGAGAGGCCGTGGCCCATGAGGGTCAGCACCTCCCGTTCGCGCGGGGTGAGGACGTCCAGGTCGGGGTGGGATGCCGGAGTCCCGCCGCCGCGCGCGGCGGATGCCGAGGCGCAGCGCTCCACCAGTCGGCGGGTGATCGACGGGGAGAGCAGCGCGTCGCCGGTGTCGACGAGCCGTACGGCGTTGGCGAGGTACTCGGGGGTGACGTCCTTGAGCAGGAACCCGCTGGCTCCGGCGGCGAGGGCGGCGTAGACGTACTGGTCGAGGTCGAAGGTGGTCAGCATGATCACCCGGCATTCCGGGGCTTCGGCGAGGATCTGCCGGGCGGCCTCCAGCCCGTCCAGCCTGGGCATGCGTATGTCGAGGAGGACGACGTCGGGGCGCAGACGTCGCACTTCCGAGACGGCCTCCACCCCGTCGGCGGCCACCCCCACCACGTCGATCCCCCGAGCGGTGAGGATCATGCGGAATCCGGTGCGGACGAGTTCCTGGTCGTCGGCGATGACCACCCGGGGCGAGGCGGCCCTCGGGTCCGGCTCTGCGGCCGGAGCGTGCGTGGTCACGGCCGCTCCAGCGGGAGGCGGGCGCGGACCCGGTAGCCGCCGCCGAGGCGGCGGCGGGCGTCGAAGTCCCCTCCGTACACGGCGACCCGCTCGCGCAGCCCGACCAGCCCGTGCCCCGCGCCGTCCGCCTTCGGGCGCGACGCGGTGGACGCGGTGGAGGCGGTGGACGCGGTGGACGCGGTCGTGGCGGCCGCCTCGGACTTCCCGGCACGTCCGGGTATCGGGTCTCCGGCCAGGACGCTCGGCCCGCTGTTGAGCACCTCGACCCTCAGTGCCTGGTCCGCGTATCTCACCGTCACCTCGGCTTTCACCCCGTCCCCGTGTTTGAGTGCGTTGGTCAGCGCCTCCTGGATGATCCGGTAGGCGGTGACGTCGATCCCGGCCGGCAGCGGCCGCGGTTCGCCTGATATCCGGACCTCGACCGGCAGGCCGGCGAAGGCTATCCGGTCGATGAGCGGACTGAGCCGGCTCAGACTCGGTTGCGGCGCCAACTCCACGGCTGGATCGCGCCTTTCGGGCGCGCCGCCCCCGTACGGTTCGTCCTTGCCGTCCTGCGCGGGCGCGAGCAGGCCCAGCAGGTGCCGCAGTTCGGTCATGGTCGTACGCCCGGCCTTCTCCACGGCAGCCATCGCGGCCGCCGCCTCCACCGGCATCGTGGCCAGCACCTCGCGGGCGGCCCCGGCTTGGACGATCATGAGGCTGACGTTGTGGCTGACGATGTCGTGGAGCTCCGCCGCTATCCGGGCCCGCTCCGCGTCCACCGCGGTGCGGGCCGCGGTCTCCCGCTCCCGCTCCAGCAGCCAGCCGCGCTCCTCGATAGCCGCCCGGTAGGACGCGCGGGCCCGCAGGAGCGCCACCGTCAGCCCGAACCCGGCAGACACCGCGCACACCGCGGCCACCACGGCAGCGACCGCCCATCCCGTCGTCACGGCGATTCCCCCTCCCCCGCCCCCGGTGCTCGCTCCCATGGGCCTCGTTCCAAGATCTTCCCACCCCACCCTCGCAGGCACCCCGTGTAGTCCACATCCCCCTCCCGGTTCTGTCCCGCGTACATCCCCAGGATGACGCGGCCGCCCGTTTACATCCGGGGGCTGACGCGGCCCGTCCGACCGGCCTTCTAGGTTCGTGCCATGACACCTCATCACGACAGCGCCGCCCAGGTCGTCGTCCGACTGGACCGCGTATCGAAGGAGTACGGCGACACCCTGGCGCTCGACGCCCTGTCCCTGGAGATCCGCAGGGGCGAAGCCGTCGCCGTGATGGGCCCCTCCGGCTGCGGAAAGTCCACGCTGCTCAACATGGTGGCCGGCCTGGACCGGCCGACCGCCGGAACGATCAGCGTGCACGGCCAGGACCTCGGCGGCCTGACGGAGACCGGCCTCGCCCTCTACCGCCGCCGCGACGTCGGCATGATCTTCCAGTTCTTCAACCTCATCGACGACCTGCCGGCGCTCGACAACGTCGCGCTGGCCGCCCAGCTCACCGGCACCTCCGCGCGCCAGGCCCGCCGCCGCGCCCTGGAACTCCTCGACGAGCTCGGGGTCGCCGACCGCCGCAACAACTACCCGACGACGCTCAGCGGCGGCGAGCGCCAGCGCGTCGGCGTGGCCCGCGCGCTGATGAACCGACCGGCGCTGCTGCTCGCCGACGAGCCGACCGGCGCCCTCGACAGCCGTTCCGGCGAGCAGGTGATGGACCTGCTGATCGACCTCAACCAGATAGGCCAGACCCTCCTCATCGTCACCCACGACCCGCACCTGGCGACCCGCTGCGCCGGCCGCCTCGTCGAGATGGCCGACGGCCGTGTAGCGCGCGAACGCGTCCTGGACGGCGAGACCCCGGACCGCGGGACCCCCGACGGCGAGACCCCGGACCGCGGGACCCTGGACCGCGAGCCCCTGGAGCGTTCCGCGTGAGCGCCGTGTGGCGGGCCTCCCGGGCGGCCGTGAAGCGCCGCAGGGTCCAGACGTTCGTCATCGGCCTCGTCGTGCTCTGCTCCACCACGACCGTCCTGCTCGCGCTCGGCCTGCTCGCCGCCGCCTCGGGCCCCTTCGACAAGGCGTACACGGCGCAGCGCGGCGCGCACACCGTGGCAACGTACGATCCGGCGAAGGTCTCCGACGCCCAGCTCGCGCGGACGGCGCACCGCCCCGGTGTGGAGGCCGCCGCGGGCCCGTTCCCCCAGGCCGTCGTCGACGTCCCCACGGACTGGATCGGGAATCCGCCGGGCCCCCTCACCGTGGTGGGCCGCGCGGATCCGGCCGGACCGGTGGACCGCGTCGAGATGCGGCAGGGGCGCTGGGCCGGGGCGCCCGGCGAGATCGTCGTCAACTGGGCCGGCAACGGCTCGCCGTACGCCCGTCTCCTCGGTACGAAGCTGGAGGTACCCGGCCTCCCGACGCTCACCGTCGTCGGTTTCGCGACGAGCATGAGCCAGTCGGCGGCCGCCTGGGTGACGCCCGAGCAGGCCGCGGCCCTCCACCCGACGTCCACGCAGATGCTGTACCGCTTCACCGACTCGTCGACCGGCGCGCAGCTGCGCGACTCCCTCGCCCGGGCCACGGACGGACTCCCCGCGGACTCGGTGACGGCCGCGCAGACCTACCTCACCCTCAAGAAGGCCTTCGCCGCCCGGGCTGACGCCTATCTGCCCTTCATCGCCCTCTTCGGCGTCCTCGGCCTGCTCGTCTCCGCCCTGATCGTCGCGAACGTGGTCAGTGGCGCCGTCGTCTCCGGCAGTCGGCACATCGGCGTGCTCAAGGCCCTCGGCTTCACACCGAACCAGGTCGTCGCCGTGTACCTGACGATGGTCTCGGTACCCGCCGTGGCCGGCTGCGTCCTGGGCACCCTGCTCGGCAACGCGCTGGCCGCGCCCATCCTGCAGATCACCTTCTCCGGCATCGAGACGGGGATGGCGGGCGTGGAGACCGTTTCACCCTGGCTCAGCGCCGCCTGCCTGGCCGGGATGCCCGCCCTGGTCCTGCTGACCGCGCTCGTACCGGCCCTGCGCGCACACCGCCTGCCGGCCGCGCAGGCCATCAGCGCGGGCGGTGCGCCCCGCACCGGGCGCGGGCTGCGCGTCCAGCGCCTGCTGGCCTCCTCGCGGCTGCCGCGCTCCGTCAGCCTGGGCCTCGGCCACCCGTTCGCCCGCCCCGGCCGCGCCTTCATGACCATCGCCGCCATCGTCCTCGGTGTCACCACGGTGACCCTGGCGACCGGTCTGACCAGCACGATGGTCTCGTACGCACAGACCGGCCGCGGCCCCGGCGGAACGGTGGTCTACATCCAGGCCGGCGGCCACGGCAACAACCCCGTCGAGCCGCTGCTGAGCGACGCGCAGATCGAGGAGCGGCTTCGGTCACTGGGTGCACAGGAGCTGCGGGCCCGCGCGCTGATCCAAGTAGGCCTGGTCGGCTACGCGCAGCCCGCGTTCGGGACCTTCTACCGCGGGAGCCTCTCCCCCGCCGGTGCCGCGTTCGTGGAGGGCCGGCCGCCCGGCGGACCCGGCGAGATCGCGGTGGGCCCCTCCTTCCTCACCGAACGCGGGCTGACGGTAGGCGACCGGGTCACCCTGGAGGCCAACGGGAGGCGGACGACCGCGACCGTCGTCGGCCAGCTGATCGACAGCGACGCGCGCTCCCTGGAGTCCACGTGGGAGACCCTCGGCCGACTCGCCCCGGACAGCCGCCCTGTCGAGTACACCGTCCGGCTCGCCCCGGGGGCGGACGCCCGCGCCTACGCGGACGCCGTCGACGCGGCCGACCCCGGACTGCACGCCGAGGTAGTGGACTCCGCCAAGGTCAACGCCGCCACCACCACGGTCGTCGGCTTCTCCTCGGTGTTCTCGGTCATGCTGGCCCTCGTCGCCTCGCTCGGCGTCTTCAACACGGTGCTGCTGAACACCCGTGACCGCCGCCGCGACCTGGGCATGTTCAAGTCGATCGGCATGACCCCGCGCCAGGTCGTCGTCATGACGGTGACCTCGGTGACCGGACTCGGCCTGGCCGGCGGGCTGCTCGGGATCCCCCTCGGGATCGTCGCGCACCGGCTCGTCGTGGACAACGTGGGCATCGTCGCCTTCCCCGAGTCGATGAAGGACGTCTGGCACGCGCCGCAGCTCGCCGGAATGCTGTGCGCGGGGGTCGCGATCGCCGTCCTGGGCGCCCTGATCCCGGCCCGCTCGGCGGCCCGGGCGACCATCGCCTCCGCCCTGCGCTCCGAATGAGCGGTCGGCCGGCTCGGCGCGGGTGACGCTACGGCGCGAATGGACGCCCTGGACGTGCGGCGTCCCGGACGGGGACACAAGCTCGGTCGCGTGGGTGCCGCACCTCCCGTGTGCACGACGGCACTCGCCGCATCCCACCTATCAAGGAGTTGCACGCATGCGCGTACGACCCGTCGCGGCGGCACTTGCGCTCGCCGCCATGGCCTCGATGTCAATCGCCGCCGCCCCCGCGGGCGGCGACCACCACGACAAGGACGACCTCGAGGTTGCCCGCTTCGCCTCCGGGGCCTTCCACTCCCCCGAGCTGGCCGTCGCGGCAGGCTACGCAGCAACCGACGTCTGCGTCGAGGACGTCGAAGGCGGCACAGGTGGTATGGGCTACCACTACATCAACCCCGCCAACATCGGATCCCTCCATCCCGGACGCCCCGCCGCCCAGCTGTACGCAACGGACAAGGCCGGCGTCCGGCAGCTCGTCGCGGTGGAGTACATCGTCCCGGACGCGGACAACGACCCGACCACCGTCACCCCTCCGAAGCTGTTCGGCAGGACCTTCGAGGGGCCCATCACCAACGTCCCGGGTCTGCCCACCCACTACGAGCTGCACGTATGGCTGTGGAAGGACAACCCCAGCGGCCTCTTCGCGCCCTACAACCCGAAGGTCACCTGCCCGTAGCAGGCGCAGGCACAGCCCCGCACAGAACCGCCCCTCGAACACCCCGGGGGCGGTTCGTGCGCTGTGGACGTCGAACTCAGCCCCGAGCGGCCCCGGACGCCGGGGCCTCGCCCGACGAACCCGCCACGGTCTCCGACGAAGCCTCCACGATGCGCCCGTCGCGCAGTTCCACCACCCGGTCCGCCAGTTCCATCAGCGCCGGGTCGTGCGTGGCGACCAGCGCCGTGACCCCCTCGCTGCGCACCACCGCGCGCAGCAGCCGCATGATCTGCCGGCCGGTGTCGGAGTCGAGCTGTCCCGTCGGCTCGTCGGCGATGATCAGGTCGGGCTCGTTCGCGAGGGCCCGGGCGACGGCGACCCGCTGCTGCTGGCCGCCGGAGAGTTCGCCGGGGCGCTGCTCGGTGTGTTCGGAGAGGCCGACGAGGGCGAGCAGGGTGCGGGCCCGTTCCTCGCGCTGCTTCGCCGGTATCTTGCGCAGCCGCATCGGGACCCCGACGTTCTCGGCGGCGGTGAGGGCGGGGATCAGGCCGAAGGACTGGAACACGAAGCCGATCCGGTCGCGGCGCAGCGCGAGGCGGCCGTCCTCGTCGAGGCCGGCCAGATCGGTGCCGTCGAGGGCGACGCTGCCGCCCGTCGGGGTGTCGAGCCCGCCGACCAGGTTCAGCAGGGTGGTCTTGCCGGAGCCGGACCTGCCCTTGAGCGCGGTGAGTTCGCCGCGGCGGACCTCGAAGGACACTCCGCGCAGGGCGTGCACCGCCTGCTGACCCGTCCCGAAACTGCGCCGCACGTCGTCCACCACCACCATCGGCGGTGCCCCGGCGCCCTGTCGCCGTTCCTGGTCCGTCTCCTGGTCCGTGTCCTGGTCCTGCGTCATGCTGCGGCTCCCCCTCCAAGCTGAAAACGGCGTTCTTGCGGTCCCGCCCCGACGATTTGTTCATCCGTTGCACCGCTCACGCAAGTCCCTTCCGCTACCTGTTCGAATCTGGCAGCATCGTCCGGTATCCGGGGCCACCAGTCCGGTGCGGGGGAGGAACAGGCACATGCTCGGCTTCGTCGTGCGCCGGCTGCGCGGGCGATTGCCGCTCGCAGCCGCCGTTCTGCTGACCGTTTTGATCACCACGACCGTGCTCACCGCGCTCTTCGCCTTCACCCGCGGAGTGGGCGATGCCGGACTGCGCCAGGCCCTCCAGGGGCCCGGCCTCGCGCGCGGCACCGTACTGGTCACCGGTTCGCACCCGGCGGCCGACCGCGCCAAGGACGACGAGACGGTACGGGGCTTCGCGCGCGAGCTGTTCGGCCCCCTGCCGGCCGCGGCCGAGAGCGTGGCGCGCAGCCGTTCGTACGGGCTGCCCGGCCCGCACACCCCCGGCAAGGACGCCGATCTGACGCTGCTGGCGGCCTTCGCCAAGGACCGCGTGCGGCTCCTCGCGGGAACCTTGCCGCAGCCCGTCGCGGGCCCGCTGTCCGACCGGAGCGGCCCGCTCCCCGTGGCCGTGCCGAAGGCGGCGCTGGACCGGCTCGGGCTGGCCGAGGGCGCGCTGCCCGCGCGGGTACGGCTCGACGACCGGTACGGCGGCGCCCCGCTGACCGTGCTGGTGACCGGCGTCTACCGGGCGGCCGACCCGGACTCCCCGTACTGGCGGCTCGATCCGCTCGGTGCGCGCGGACTCCAGGTGGCCGGATTCGCCACCTACGGGCCGCTGCTGGTGGACGACTCCGCCTTCACCGCGGGCGGGCTGGCCCAGGACAGCCGCGCCGTGCTCCTCACCGCCGACTTCTCCACCGTGGACGCGGCCGGGGCCGAGGCGGTCCACGGCCGGGCCGCCAAGGCCGTGAAGAAGCTCCAGGGCACTTCCGGGCTCGCCCCGTCGACCGAGCTTCCCGCGCTGCTCGGGGAGTTGCGGTCGGGCCTGACCGTAGCCCGCTCCACCCTGCTGGTCGGGGCGCTGCAACTGGCCGTGCTCGCCGGGGCGGCGCTGCTGCTCGTCTCTCACCTGCTGACGGAACGCCAGGAGGGCGAACGCGCCCTGCTCGCCGCGCGCGGCGCCTCCCGCGGCCGGCTCGGTGTCCTCACCGCGGCCCAGTCGCTGCTGCTGGCGCTGCCCGCCGCCCTCCTCGCTCCCCTGCTGACCCCGCCGCTGCTGCGCCTGCTCGGCGGCTACGGCTCGCTGGCGCACGTCCCGTTCACGGTCACCCGGAGCTGGCTGCTCTGGCCCGTCGCCGCGGGCTGCGCCCTCGGGTGCGTCGTGCTGACCACCCTCCCGGTCGTCCTGCGGGGTGCCGCCGCGTCCGCCCTGCACCGGACCGGCCGCCGCCAGGCGCTCGTCGCCGGCGCCGCCCGCTCCGGCGCGGACCTGGCGCTGGTGGCCCTGGCCGTACTCGCCTACCAGCAGCTCTCCCGGTACGGCGCGAGCGGCTCCGGCCCGGCCGCGCGCTCCGGCGGACTGTTCGGCGTGGACCCGGTGCTGGTCGCCGCCCCCACGCTGGCGCTGTGCGCCGGCACCCTGCTGGTGCTGCGCCTGCTGCCCTTCGCGGCGCGGCTCGGCGCGCGGATCGCCGCCCGGGGCCGGGGACTGGGTCCGGCGCTCGTCGGCTGGCAGCTGGCCCGCCGGCCCGGACGGGCCACGGGGCCGGTGCTGCTGCTCGTCCTGGCCGTCTCCAGCGGGGTCCTGGCACTGGGCCAGCACACGGCGTGGTCCGAGTCCCAGCGCGACCAGGCCGATTTCACCACCGCCGGGGGCCTGCTGATATCCAACAGCGACGTGCCCGCGCTGGGCCGGGGCGGCCGGTACGCGGCGCTGCCCGGCGGGGAGCGCGTACTGCCGGTGCTCCGTGCCCGGCAGCAGCTGCCCGGCGGGCGCACCGGCCAGCTGATGGCACTGGACACGGCGGCCGCCGCCGACCGGCTCACCTTGCGGGCCGACCTGCGCGACGGGCGCGCCCTGCGCGAGCTCTTCACCCCGCTGGCCCCCGCCACCGCGCCTGCCGCCGGTGTTCCCCTCCCCGGCCGGCCCCAGCGCATCGACCTCTCGGTCTCCGTGCGCTCCACCGGTGCGGGCGGCCGCCCCGGCCTCGGGCTGCTGCTGCGCGACCGGTTCGGCATCACCTACCGGGCCGCGATGGTGCAGCTCCCGGAGAGCGGCGACGCCACCGTGTCGGTGCACGTCGGCACGATGCTCGGAGCCCCCATCGGGTCGGCCGCCACCCCGCTCAGCCTGGCCGGGCTCGTGTTCTCGTACGACCGGGAGGGCCCGCTCCCCGGTACCGATCCGGGCGCGGAGTCCGGCCCCGGCTCCGGCGAGGCCGGTGCCGTCAAGATCTTCGACGAGCTGACCGTACGCGGCCTCGCGGTCGCGCAGACCCGGGACGGCGCGGCGGCGCCGGTCGCGGCGCCCGCACCCGACTGGAAGCTGTCGGCCCCGCCGCTCAACGACGGCGCCCCGGCCGCCGAACTGCTCGCGCACTCCGAGCCCGCGCCGGGCGGCCCGTCCCTGGTCAAGCTGCGCTACCGGGACGGTTCCGGCGAACGCGGAGGCGTCCAGGCCGGCCTGACGCCGGGGCCCGCTCCGGGCGCCGAGATTCCCGGGATCGCCACCCGGGCGTACCTGTCCGCGATCGGCGCGGCCGTGGGCGATCTGGTGCCGGTCAAGCTCGACGACGTCACCCTCCCGGTCCGGGTCAGCGCCGCGGTCGGCTCGCTGCCCGTGGCCGGCGACACCGCGATCGCCGTCGACCTGGACACCGCCGCCCGGCTGCTCGCTGCGGGCGGCCGGGAGCTGCCGACGCCCGGCGAGTGGTGGCTGCCGGCCGCCTCCGCCGACGACCCGGCCCCGGCCCGCGCCACCGCGGAACTGCGCGACGGCGCGGGCTCGCAGCAGGTGCGGCTGCGCGAGGAGGTGGCCGCGGCCCTGCTCGACGATCCGCTCAGCGCGGGCCCGCAGGGCGCCCTGGCCGCGCTCGCGGTGGCCTGCGCGGTGCTGGCGGCGATCGGCTTCGCCGCCTCCGCCGCGGCCGCCGCGCGCGAGCGGTCCCGGGAGTTCGCGGTGCTGACGGCGCTGGGCGCCCGGCGCCGGGACCTGGCCCGGACGGCCACCGCCGAGAGCTGCGTGCTGGTGGGGCTCGGCACCGCGGTCGGGGTGGGGCTGGGCGTGGTCATCGTCCACCTCGTCGTCCCGCTGACCGTGCTCACGCCGGCCGCCGGCCGCCCGGTGCCCGGAGTGCTGGTGGACCTGCCCGCGGTGCGGACCCTGCTGCTCGCCGCCGCCATCGCCGCCGTACCGCTGCTGTCGGCGGTCTTCGGCGGCGGGCGCAATCAGAACCGCTCGAAGCCGGCCGACCGGCTGCGGCACGTGGAGGACATATGACCGGGCCGGCCGCGACCAACGCCGACCGGCGCACCCCGGGCGGGGCCGACCCGGCACCGAACGGCCCGGGAGCCGCGGGCGGTTCCGCCCGGCGCGCCCTGCCCCCGCCCGCGCCCTGGGTGCGGACCCGGCTGCGCGCGACACCGCTGAGCGCCCTGCTCGGCGCGGCCCTGGCCTTCGTCGCCGTCCTGCTCTCCGCGGCCCTGCCGCGTGCCATGGACCGGGGCACCGACCAGGCGCTGCGGTCCTTCCTGGAGTCGCGCGGGCCGGCTCAGACCAGCCTGTACGTCAGCGCGCGCCCCCGCTACGGGGAGCAGAGCCCGCAGAACCTGGACGAGGTACTGGCGACCCTGACCTCCCGTACCGCCCCGGCTTTCGCCGTCGCTCCGGCCGGCGCCGTCCACGGGTCCGCCGCGGGCGCCCGGCCACTGGCCAACCCCGGTCTGACCGCCCCCGACGGGGTCCCGCCCCAGCTGGCCCTCTACCACCTGCGCACGGTCTCCGAGCACGTCCGCCTGGTGGAGGGACGCTGGCCGGGCGCGCCGACCCCCGGGCCCGGCAGCCCCGTGCCCGTCGCGCTGCCCCAGAGTGCGGCCAAGACCCTCGGCGTCCGGGTCGGCATGGTGCTGGAGACCACCGCCGGCCAGGCCATGACCACGGTGAAGGCCGAGGTCGTCGGTCTGTACGCCGCGAACGACGACGCCGAGGACTACTGGACCGACCTCACCTGCCTCACCCGTGCCTGCCTCACCCAGACCCCGACCCATCCGCCGCAGGCGTTCTGGCGCACCGACGCCCTCGTCGGCCCGGAGGCACTCGACCGGCTCCCCGAATGGGGCGAGAGGGACACCGAAGACTTCTGGCGGATCCCGGTGGACACCGGGACGCTGCGGGCCGACCAGCTCCCGGCCACCGCCAAGGCCGTCGCCTCGTACGTCCGCGGCCCGACCGCGGCGCGCCTCACCCAGGAGACCGGTCGCAGCGATCTGCGGATCACCTCCCACCTGCCCGAGCAGTTCACGCTTGCCGAGGCCCGGCGCCAGGCCGCCGCGCCGCTCGCCGCGATGGGCCCGGCCGGCGTGGCCGGCGTGGCGTTCGTGGTGTTTTGTCTGGCGGCCGGGCTCACCGGGGACCGGCGGGAGTCCGAACTGCGGCTCCTGCTGGCCCGCGGCGGGTCCCGCGCGGGCATCGTGCGCCGGCTGCTCGCGGAGAACGCCGTCACCGTCCTGCCGGCCGCCGCCCTCGCAACGGCGCTCGCCGTGGTCCTGCTGCCGACCCCCCGCTCGGCGGGCACCCTGCTGGCCGCTTCGGCCGCCACGCTCCTGGCCCTGCTGGCCGTCCCGGTACGGGCCTTCGTGCTGCTGTCGCCGAAGCGCCCGCCGGGCCACCGGCGGCGGCTGGTCGCCGAGCTGCTCGCCCTGGCGGCCACCGCGGCCGCCGTGTTCGAGGTCCGCTCGCGCGGGGTCGCCCCGGCCGGCGCCGGGGTGGACCCGCTGCTGGTCGCCGCCCCGCTGCTGCTCGCGCTCTGCGGCGGCCTGCTGCTGGCCCGGCTCCAGCCCGCCCTGGTCGGGGCGCTGGCCCGGGCCGCCGGGCGGGGCCCGGGGCTGATCGGATTCCTCGGGCTGGCGCGCGCCGCGCGGGGCACCGGCGGCCGGGCACGTCCGTCCGTACTGCCGCTGATCGCGACGCTGCTGGCCGTCACCACCGGTGGCTTCGGCGCCACGGTGCTGACGGCGGTGGCCGACGCCCGGTTCGAGGCGGCGCGCGCGGCCGTCGGCGGCGACGCGCAGCTCTCGGCTCCCGGTGGCACGCTCCCGGACTCCCTGACGAAGGCGGCGGCCGCGCTGCCCGGCGTACGGTCCTCCGTGAAGGTGTGGACCGACGACAACGTGTTCCTCTACGGCACCAAGACGGGCAGCACCCAGATCTCCGTGGTCGTCGCGGACCCGGTGGAGTACGCGAGACTGTCCGAGGCGGCCGGGAGCGGCCGGTTCGATCCGGCACTCCTCGCGGCCGGAGCCGCCGGCACCTCGGGCGCGACGGTGCCCGCGCTGATCAGCCGGGACCTCGCCGACGACGACACCTCCGGCTTCCAGCTGCGGCTCGAAAACGGCGGGGAGCTGAAGCTCGCGGTCGTCGGAGTGGTCACCGGCACCCCCGTCCGGCCCGGCGCCAAGCACACCACCGTGGTACTGCCGGCCGCCCAAGTGCTGGCCGCGGTACCCCAGATGGGACTGCCCAACTCCTGGTTCGCGCTCGGCCCGGTCGACCAGCACCGGCTGGAGCAGGCGGTCCGGACCGCGGAACCGTCGGCCGCCGAGGAGCGCTATCGCGTCCGCACCAGCTCCGCCGCGGCGGCCGAGCTGGGATCCGATCCTCTCCAGCGCTCCGCCGAGCGGCTGTTCTGGGCCTCGCTGGCCGGAGCCGCGGGCTTCGCGCTGCTGGCGGTCCTGCTGACCCTGGTCCGGGCCGCCCCCGACCGCGCGGCGCTGCTCGCGCGACTGCGCACCATGGGCCTGCGGCCCCGGCAGGGGATCCTGCTGATCCTGGTGGAGTCGGTGCCGCTGGCCCTGGCCGCCGCGCTCGGCGGCGCACTGCTCGCGGCGGGCACCGTCGCACTGCTGGGCCCTGCCGTGGACCTGTCCACGCTGGTCGGCACCCAGGTGCCGACGGGTCTGCGGGTCCTCGTCCCGCCCGTACTGACCCAGGCCCTGGGCCTGGCCGTCCTCGTCACGGGGGCCGTGCTCGCGGAGGCGGCGATCTCCGGCAGGCGACAGATCACGACCGAGTTGAGAGCGGGAGACCAGCGGTGAACAGCGATCAGCCCACCTACGAGGAGCTGCGGCGGCAGGCCCTGGCCGCCGCCGAGCCCCGCCGGCACGGCGCGGACACGGCCATCGCCTGCGACCGCCTGGTACGGATCTTCAGTACGGACGGGGTCGAGGTGCAGGCCCTGCAGGGACTGGAACTGACCGTGGCGCAGGGTGACCTGATGGCCCTGGTCGGCGCGTCCGGCAGCGGCAAGTCCACCCTGCTGAACATCCTCGCGGGACTGGACGTCCCCACGGCCGGTACCGCCAGCGTCGGCGGCTACGACCTGCTGGAGATGTCGGCGCGCGACCGGCTGCGCTATCGGCGCGAGGCGGTCGGGTTCGTCTGGCAGCAGACGGCGCGGAACCTGCTGCCTTTCCTGACGACGGCGCAGAACATCGCCCTGCCGATGCAGTTGAAGGGCGGTCGGCGCGCCGCCGCCAAGCGCCACGCGGTCCGGACCGGCGAACTCCTCGAAGCGCTGGAGATCGGCGATCTGGCGGACCGCCGCCCCGCCGAGCTCTCCGGCGGCCAGCAGCAGCGCGTGGCCATCGCCGTGGCGATGGCCAATGATCCGGCGGTGCTGCTCGCCGACGAGCCGACCGGCGAGCTGGACTCCGAGACCGGTGGGGCGATCTTCGAGGCCTTCCGCACCGTCAACCGGGATCTCGGCGCGACGGTGGTCATCGTGACCCACGACCCGCTCGTCGCGGGCGAGGTCCGGCGCACGGTGGCGATGCGCGACGGCCGTACCAGCAGCGAGGTGCTGCGCCGCACGGTCACCGACGAGCACGGTGCCGAGTCGGTGAGCGAGCGCGAGTACGTGATGCTCGACCGCACGGGCCGGGTGCAGCTCCCGCAGAAGTTCCTGGAGGCCCTGGGCATGGAACACCGGGTGGCGGTGGACCTGGCCGCGGACCACATCGAACTGCGCCCGGACGACGCGGCCGCCGCCACGGCGGGGGACGGCGACGGCGGGCAGGAGCCGGCCGTGGGCTGAGACGCCCGCGGGATCCTGGTTCGGCCTCCGCGGAGCCCCGTTCAGCCCGTACGCCGTTTCCGGGGGGAGCGGTGGGCATGGGCCGAGTCTGCCAGGGACCCCGTACGACGGGGCCGAGTTCCGCGCGTTCCCGACCCGTCCCGCGGATGCCGTGGACGAGCGCTGCGCGCTCCTGCGCCGCCCGCGGTGAACCGGGCGGGGACGGGTCGCCGGATCCGGGCGCCGGGCACGTGCCCCCGGTCCGCGCGGCGCGCCTCCCGGCGAACCGCCGTGCGCGCGTCACTTCCGTGGCCCGGGTGTCGTTAGGCGCTCGGGGTTGACTCGGGGGTCGAAGGGATGACGGAATGCGGCAGTTTCCTCTGGAGATGCACCACATGGCACCCGGCCGGGTCGTCGAGTGGCGGTTGCGGTCCACGGCCGGGGTGCAGTCACCCGGTCCGGACGGCACGGCGGACAGGAGGGCATCCTTCAACCAGGACAAGCACTTCACCGTCGCCGAGGAGAGCCGCGCGGCCGACGACCCGACCGCGTCGTGGATCGCGGTCACCTTCGAGGTCGCGGGCCCGCTGGACGAGGCGGCCCTGACCGGCTCGCTGCTGGCGTTCGTACGCCGCCACGAGGTGCTGCGCTGTGAGTTCCGCAGGCTGGCCGGGGAGTTGGCGTGCGCGCCGATCCCCGCCGCCGAACTGGCCCTGGACACCGTTCAGGTCGCCGCGTTCGACCGCACCGACGAGCTGACCGGCTTCCTGGTGGAGCGGTTCAAGCGGAGCATCGACACGCTGTCCTGGCCGCTGTTCACGATGGGTGCCGTACTGCGCGAGGATTCGGCGACCGTCTACCTGGCCTTCGACCACATCGTCTGCGACGGCATGTCGATGCCGATCGTGGTCCAGGAGGTCGAAAGCGGCTACGAGGCCCTCCGGCGCGGCGAGTTGCCCGATCCGGCGCCCGCGCCGAGCTATCTCGACTTCGCCGAGGAGCAGCGCGGCCGCTACCTCTCCATCGACGCGGACGACGAACGGCTCGGCTACTGGAAGGAGTTCATGGCCAGCGGTGGTGGCGAGTTCTTCCCGCGCTTCCCGCTGGAACTGGGTGTGGAGCCGAGCCGGATGTACTCGATCGTGAACGAGGCCTCCCCGCTGCTGGACGCCGCCGAGGCGGAGGTCTTCGAGAAGGCGTGCCTGGCGGTGGACGGCAAGCCGTTCATGGGCGTGCTCGCCGCCGTCGCGGTCTGTCTGCGCGAGGCGGGCGGGCCGGGGGTCTACCGGGGGTTCATGCCGGTGAGCGAGCGCGGCCGGGCCGGGTGGGGCAACTCGGTCGGCTGGTTCGTCAACACCATGCCCATCGAGTTCGACGCCTCGCCCGGCCGGGACTTCGAGCAGGTCATGGCCTCCGTGCGGGGCGGTTTCAACGAGATGATCGGCCACCTCGACGTACCGTTCGTGCGGGCCTGGGAACTGCTCGCGCCCCGCGAGTTCGCCGCCCGCTCCTGGCCGTACCCGGTGAACTTCTTCTCGTACATCGACATGCGCAAGTGCCCGGGCGCCGAGCGCCACGAGGACTGGCGGCCCACCTCCCACGTGTGGTCGGCGCAGGCCAACGGCGCCTGCTCCTGGTTCCAGCGGGACACGGACGGGCTGCACATGAACTCGATCTACTCGGACACACCCGCCGCGCGCCGCACCATGGACGGTTTCCTGGAGGCCCTGCGCGAGACGGTCCGGGAGATCGCCCGCCACGGCTCGTTCCGCCGCCCCATCGCGCTGACCGCGCCGCGCCGGCCGGCGAGGCGGACTCCGCTCGACGTGGCGGCCTTCGCACGCCGCGGCTGATCCGGCCCGGGCCTCGCGACGGCGGGCCTCAGAGGCGGGCCGCGCGGGCGCGCAGCAGGGTCTGCTCCCGGGCGTTGCGGGTGAGGGAAGCGGCGCGTTCGAACTCCGCGCGGGCCTCCGCCGGGCGGCCGAGCCGCTCCAGCAGGTCTCCTCGTACGCTCGGCAGCAAATGGTAGGAGCGCAGGGCCGGTTCCGCCGTCAGGGCGTCGACCAGGGGGAGGGCTGTCGCCGGGCCCTCGGCCATCGAGACGGCGACGGCCCGGTTGAGCTCGATCACGGGTGACGGGACCAGCCGGACGAGACGTCCGTAGAGGCCGGCGATCGTGCGCCAGTCGGTGTCCTCGTAGCGGACGGCGTCGGCGTGACAGCCTGCGATGGCGGCCTGGAGGGCGTAGGGGCCGGTGCCCGCGCGGTGCAGGGCTTCGACTCCGCGCCGGATCAGCAGGCGGTTCCACTTGGAGCGGTTCTGGTCGGCGAGGAGCACCGGCTCCCCGTCCGGGCCGGTCCGGGTGGCGATGCGCGAGGCCTGGAACTCCAGCAGCGCCGCCAGGCCGTGCACTTCGGGCTCCTCGGGCATCAGGCCTGCCAGGACCCGGGCGAGGCGCAGGGCGTCCTCGCACAGGGCGGGGCGGACGAGGTCGTCGCCGGCCGTGGCCGAGTAGCCCTCGTTGAAGACGAGGTAGATGACCTCCAGCACGGAGGCGAGGCGCTCTTCGCGGTCGGCACCGTACGGGACCTCGAAGGGCACGCCCGCCTTCGCGAGCGCCCGCTTCGCGCGGACGATCCGCTGGGCGACGGTCGGCTCGGGGCAGAGGAAGGCGCGGGCGATCTCCTGGGTGGTCAGGCCGCCCATGAGCCGCAGGGTCAGCGCGATCCGGGCATCGGTGGCGAGGACGGGGTGGCAGGCGGTGAAGATCAGCCGCAGCAGGTCGTCGTCGATGGACTCGGGGTCCGTGAGCCCGGCCTCCTCCTCGGGAGGCGGCACGTCCTCCAGGGTGCGGCCCACTTCCGCGAGCTTGCGCGCGTAGGTCTCCTTGCGGCGGACGAGGTCGATGGCCCGGTGCTTGGCGGTGGCCATCAGCCAGGCCCCCGGCTTGTCGGGCACCCCGGAGGCCGGCCACTGCTCCAGCGCCGCGACCAGCGCGTCCTGGGTGATCTCCTCGGCGATGCCGACGTCGCGCACGATCCGGGCGACGCCCGCGATGATGCGCGCGGACTCGATCCTGAACACCGCTTCGACCGCTCGGGTCGTCCTCACTGCCGTCACGGCTACCCATCAGAGCAGCCGTGACGAGGCAGGGCAAACGGCGCGGACCGGCGTCGGCCGTCAGCTTCCGTCGAGCTGGCGGAGCTCGGCGCCGACCGTCCAGTTCTCGGGGTGGATCTCCAGGAAGCGCTTGGTCCACTCCAGCGCCTCGTCCTTGTCCTTGCACTGCATGAGGGCGTACCCGCCGACGACCTCCTTGGTCTCGGTGAAGGGACCGTCGGTGTAGCTGAGCTTTCCACCGGACCAGGTGACCCGGGTCCCCTCGGAGGTGGGGAGCAGGCCGGCGGTGTCGAGCATGACCCCCGCCTTGGTGATCTCCTCCATCAGGGCGCCCATGCGGTCGTTGAAGTCGGCCGGGAAGGGGGTGTCGGGGGTGAGGTTCTGCTCGTCGATGCGGATCAACGAAAGGAAGCGCGGCATGGTGACTCCTCGGTGGTGGGGGACGGGGGCCTTCCCCGCCTCTCACCCCTGCGTCGAACGGGAGACGCCGGGATCGACAGCTTCCCGGAAAAATCTTCGGAGATTTTCGGGACGCGCGTCGTGGCGGAGATTCCGGCAGCAGGCCCCCACGGAGCTACCGGCGAGTAGGATCGCCGGGCCCAAGCCCCTCCGAGAGGATCCCCGATGCCGCGCACACCTTCCTCCCCGCTCCTGCTCGCCGGTCTTCTGGCGGGCGCGGCGGTGGCGCACGCGGTCGCCCCCAAGCAGTTCGACGCGATCGTGCCGCGCTCGCTGCCCGGCACCCCGCGCCAGTGGACGTACGCGAGCGGCGTGGCGGAGCTCGCACTGGCGGCCGGGGTGGCCCACCCGCGCACCCGCCGGGTCGCGGCGCTGGCGACGGCGGCGTTCTTCGTCGGCGTGTTCCCCGCCAACGTCAAGATGGCCGCCGACGCCCGCCACCGCTCCCCCGCCCTGCGGGCCGTGGCCCTGGGCCGGCTGCCGCTCCAGGTCCCGCTGGTGCTGTGGGCCCGCAAGGTCGGCCGGAACGCGGCGGGCTGAGTCCGCCGGGGCGGGGCGCCCGGCGTCAGCGGCTGTCGCCCGTCCAGTCCCAGTGGCCGGGATCGGCGGCGCGGCGGCGGTAGTGGGCCCGGCCGCCGGGCCCGTAACGCCCTATCTCCGTCGGCAGCCGGGCCTCTTCGCCGAGCTGCGGAACGCTCCAGCCCGTGATGTCGAGCAGCAGTCCGTCGAGGGGACCGCCCACGAGCTCTCCGTAGGCGTGCCCCGGGAGCGGACCCGGGTCGGGGTCGTCGTGGTCGGCGCCGTAGACCCGGCGCCGGAGCATCCTGTCGTCCATACCGGTCAGCTTCACAGACGGCACTGACAACGCCACCGGGCCGAGCGGCGATGATGGGAGCCGTTCGGATCGCACGGCACACGAAACGGAGCACCATCCATGGCACGTCGGGTACACCAGCCTCTGGAGGACCAGGAGTTCGACTTCATCCTCGGCATGACGGACGGGCCCGTGCTCGCCTACTTCTGCGGGAGCTGGCCGAAGGCCCTGGAGCCCTGCCGCGCGATGGACACGGTCGTCGCCGCACTGGCCCAGGAGTACGGGACCCGGCTGACGGCGGTGCGCGTGGACATCACCCGCTGCCCCGCCCAGACCAAGCGGTACGAGGTGACCGGGGCCCCGACCGCCGTCCTCATCGCGGGCGGCGAGGTGCTGGCGACCCGGGCCGGGCCGATGACGGCCGAGGAGTTCCGGGTGTTCCTCGACGCCCACCTCTGAGCGGGCCCCCGGCTCAGTGCCGGGTGGCGGCACCCAGGCGCTGGAACAGGGCCTCGTCCAGGTCCCGCCCCCGCTGGGCAAGCGACTCGACTTTTGACGCGGTCCCACGCCGCCCCTACTCGCCGGGGGCCGCCCGCGGCAGCAGTTCGGCCGCCCGCCGCTCCAGCACCAGGGCGTCGTCCACCAGCTCGGCGCAGGCGTCGAAGAGCGACCGCCGCCCGGCGGCGTCCGCCTCGGGGTCGGCCGTGCGGGCCAGGTCCGCGAGGCGCGACCACTGCCGCCCGGAGTCGCGGAAGAGCTCGGCCGCGTCCCCGTGCCCGGAGAGATCGAGGAAGTCCGCGTACAGCGGCCGGGTGGCGCCCGGGGCGGTCCACTCCTCCTCCAGGCAGGCGTACAGCCTCCGCGTACCCAGGGCGAAGGCCTCGGGGGTGGCGAAGCGGCGCTCCCAGCCCGTCTTGGTGCCGGTGTCGCGCAGCTGCGCGGCGAACTTCTCCATGCCGGAGAAGCCGAAGTTGACGTCGAAGTGGTTGCCGAGCACCGGCCCGGTGAGGCGGGAGACCGTGGCGGCGATCGCGGCGTCCAGGTCGGGTTCGCCGGCGGGCTTCCCGGTGGTCACCACCATCTGGTGGCGGCCCTTCTTGTGTCCGGACCAGGCAGCCCCGAACTCCTCCCGGCCGATCGCGTACGGAGCGCCGGCCCCGTCCAGACCTGCCGCCGGGTCGTCGACGTAGTAGGTGTCCCCCTCGTAGCCGACCACGACGACCACGTACGGATCGGCGGCGGCCAGCTCGGCCATCGGGGCGGAGCCGTGCCAGGGCAGCGCCGACCTGTCGACGGTGCAGAACACCGGGGCCCCCGCGTCGAGAGCGGCCTCGACCCGGTTCCAGCGCGGCTTGGCGCTGCGGGTGGCCTCGTAGGGGATGCGCAGGCGGCCCAGGGCGACCTGGACCCAGGGGTCGGGGTGGGCCTGGGCGACGATCGTCGGCACCGGCGGATGGCCCGCGTACTCGAACACGAAGTACATGAAGCCGATACCGCCCGCCAGGCCCGCGACCAGGGCCTCTTCGTGCACGCTGCCGAGGGCGTGCCGGATCAGCGTGGCCTCGCGGTGGCGTCCGGGGGCGAAGTCTTCATATACGAGCGCAGTCATGCGGTCAGCGTAGTCGCGCCGGGGACCGCCGGCCGCGCCCCGACTTCCCGCGCAGTTGACTTCCTGTACAGTTGTCCAGGAAGTCGGAGAGACCGCTCTCCGCTCACCCCGCCCCAGGGAGGTGGCCGTGCACACGGTCGCAACGATCCTCATCGGCCTCGTCGCCGCTCTGCACGCGTACTTCCTGGTCCTGGAGATGTTCCTGTGGCAGCGGCCGCCCGGCCGCGCCCTGTCCGGCTTCGACGCCGACACGGCCCGCCTGACCGCCGCGCTCGCCGCCAACCAGGGCCTCTACAACGGGTTCCTCGCCGCCGGCCTGGTCTGGTCCCTCGTCATCGACTCGCTCGCCACGCAGATCTTCTTCCTCGTCTGCGTGATCGTCGCCGGGGTGTACGGCGCCGCGACCGCCAACCGCCGCATCCTCATCGCCCAGGCCCTGCCCGGCGCCCTCGCCCTGGGCGCGGCGCTGCTCGCGGGATGACCTCCGGCGCCCGGCACACGCGGCCGCCCGCCGGGGCGGACTCCGGGGACTCCGGGGGCTCCGCGGGGAACGCCGGTACGGACGTGTCGGCCGACGCCCCCGCGGCTGCTGCCGGCACCGCACCCCGTACCGCCCCGCGCACCGACCCCCGCACCACCCGTACCAAGGCCCGGCTGCGCGAGAGCCTCCTCGCCGCTTGCGCGGACCGGCCGCTGGCCGAGGTCAGCGTCTCGGCGGTGGTCCGGCGGGCGGGTGTCGGCCGGGCCACGTTCTACCTGCACTACGAGGACCTCACCGCGCTCGCGGTGGACGCGTGCGCCGACGTCGTGCACGCGGCGGTCGATGCCCTGCACGCCTGGCAGACGGATCCCACGGCCCCTCCCCCGGCCCGCCCCCCGGCCGCGCTGGCCGCCTTCCTCGGCGGAGCGGCCGACCGGGCACCGCTCTACCGCACCCTGCTCCTGCCGGGCGGCGGCGGCCCGCTCGGCGAACGCCTGTACCGGGAACTGCGCGCCCGCAGCCGGGCCGAGCGCGCCGCGGTGGGCGCCCCGCGCCCCGAGCTGGTGGCTTCGGCCGTGGCCGCCACCTTCACCGCCGTGCTCGCGGACTGGCTGCACGGCGATCTGCCCGCCGGCCTGGCGGACCCGGCCGAACTGGCGGAGCGGATCTGGCCGCTCCTCGTCGCCCTCCACCGGGCGGGGTGATCCCCCGAAAGCGACGGCCGGGAACGCGAGAGGCGCCCGGCGGGCCATCGGCCCCCCGGGCGCCTCTCGCGCTGTCAGCGGTTCAGCAAGCGATCGCAGACCCGTCCAGTGCCGATTCCACGGTCACGACGAACCGTCCCGGCCCGTCGGCCCCCACCCTGAGCAGGGCGGGCTCGCCGGCCACCTCCTTCTGGAAGCACATGCCGAAACCGCTCCGGAACCCGTCCGGGGCTTCCGCCCGGCCGCCGACCGCTTTCCATCCTTCTTCACTCGCGGTGTCCCAGTAGCGGGTGGCCAACGCCCGAGCGTCCGTGTCGTACGCGTAGGTGCTGTCCGCGGCGACCCAGGGCTCGCCGCTGTCGTCCATGCACTCGACGCTGGTCCGCTCCGGCACGAGCGTGGTACCGGCCGCGGCGGCGGGCGCCGCGGTCGAGACCTGGTCCATGCGCGCGACCGCCCGCTCCTCCTCGCACGAGCCCTCCGACCCGTAGAAGAGCAGGTACACCGACCCCGCGAGCAGGGCGAGGCCGGTCAGGCAGCCCATGGTGACGGCCAGGCCCAGGAACAGCCCGCGACGCGGGGAACGTGCCGTGTTCACAGGTTCTCTCCCTATCTCGTGCGCAGGTAACCCTTGGAGATGTAGACGCGCGCGTAGTAGTAGAGGTTCGCCCAGAAAGTACCCCAGTACCACCACGCGTACATGCTCCACCAGTTGCGCACGGCGAAGCTCCGGGCGACGGAGTTGTTATGCTGATCGATCTGGGTGTCGCGCCCGCTCTCCCCCCATTCGTGCGCGTCTCCCAGCCTCTTGGCCGCTCGCGCGCCGAAGTAGAACGTCAGGCTCGCCTGCCACATGAAGTGCCGGATCGCGTTGTTGACCCGGCCCGACCTGAAGGTCGCGAGCAGCGCTACCGATATCGCCGTGGCCCAGGCGCAGCCGCGCCAGCCGAGCGTCATGCACGCCCGGGCCTCGATGAGCTTCTTGCGCCAGGACTTGACGCTTCGCCCATCCAGGTCCTGCTGGTTGACCGGGTCGGCGTTGGCGTACTCGTACGCGTTCGCGCTACCGCCGTAGACCGGGTCCGAGGAGAGGAAGCGGCCGGTGGACGGGTTGTAGAGACGGGCGCCCATCAGGACCAGCTCGCTCGGCGTCTCGCTGGAGCGCTGGTGTGCGCCCAGCCATCCGTAGCGGGCGGCGGCCTGCCCCGCGCGGGGCTTGCCGTACTCGTCGCTGTCCAGGACCACGGGGGCCTGCGAGACGTTCAGCGGGAGCTGGACGGCCACGGAGCCCTGGATCGTCGTCAGGTGCAGGACGACGTCCCCCGTCTTGCTGGTGGTGGTCAGGCCGCTCGCGGTGGCGACGTTGCGGGTCACCGCACCGGTCGCGGTGTCCTCGACGATCCAGCGCGGGTTGTCCGCGTCGTCGCCGTAGTGGTTGACGCGGGACGCGGTCTGGGTCCAGACCGCGCCGTCGTACGACTCCTTCGTCCACCCGCGGTAGCGCTGAGCGGCGTCGAGGCCCCAGGTCTGCCGCTGGTTGGACAGGGTCTGCTGGCGGGTGCGGTCGCTGTTGTAGTAAGTGACGGTCCCGTGGCCCGGGAGGGTGGTGGTGCGCCCGAACTCGTCGTAGACGTAGCCGCTGTCGACGAGGCGCTCGGCGCTGTCGTAGGTGTGGGTGGTGGTGGTGGTTCCGCCGTTGGCGGGGCAGTCCGCACCGGGGGCTCCGGCCGCCGTGGTCAGACCGGTGCGGTTCGAACGCCCGTCGAAGGCGTAGGTGCGACGCGTGCAGACGGTGTTCGCCGTGTCCTCGACCGAGGCCAGACGGCCCGCGGTGTCGTAGCGGAACCGCTGGTCGGAGAGACCGGAGTGCGTGGTGATCTGGCCGTGCACGGATTCGTTCACGGTGTCGGTGTAGACGACGACCCCGTCGCTGTCGCGCACGTAGCTGCGCTTCGCGGCGTCACCGCCCGTGTCCGTGCTGATGTTCAGCGTGTACCCGCCGGGCAGCTTCTCGCTGCGGACGGCTCCCGCCGCGTCGTACGACGGAAGGAACTCACCGGCGACCGAGTCGGTCGTCTTGGTCGGAAGGCCCCGGGGTTCGGCGGCGTTGTCGTAGGTGAACGTGACGGTCGACGGCACGTTGTCCGTCACCTTGGTCGGACGGTCGAGCAGGTCGAACTCGGTGGTGGTGACACCGCCGTCCGCATCCGTGTAGGAGACCTGCCGGCCGAGCTTGTCGAACTGCTTGACGATGCTCCCGCCGGTGGGCGAGGAGTTCTTGACGGCCCGGCCGGTCACCGCGTCGTACTCGGTGGTGGCCTCCGGAGCGGCCGTGCCGATGCCGCCGGTCGTGGTGACCTTGGTCGTCCGGCCGGCCGCGTCGGACTCGGTGGTGGTGGTCCGCGTGGACCCGTTCACCGTCTCGATCCGCTTGGCCGGGCTGCCCCACCAGTTGTACTCGGTGGTGGTGGTCGCGAGCTTGGACGTGTTCGCCCCGCCTCCGGTGATGTCACCGGCCGGACCGACGGTGCAGACCAGGTCGGCCCACTCGGGGCGGCCCTGGCACGTGCCGGTACCCGTCGCCGACCAGTAGGTGGTCACGCGGGTGGCGGCGTCGCTGCCGTTCGCGCCGGGGAGCAGCTGCTTGGAGACCCGGTTCTTGGCGTCGTACTCGGTGGTCTCCGTGATGGCCAAGCCACCCGGATCCCTGACGGTGCGGATCGGCAGGCCCCTGGCCCAGTCGTACACGGTCTCGGTGGCGTGGGGCTCGCCGAGTACCGTCGGGTGCTCGCGGACCTGGGCGCCGAGCGTGGCCTTGGTGACCTGGTCCTTGACCCTGGCGGTGCCGTTGGTGGGCCGCCCAGCGTCGTATTCGAGGACCGACCGGTCGCGGGCGGTCACCGAGGTGCCGGCCGGAACGAGCAGGGTCGCTCCGTTCTTCAGGTCGGCGGTCAGGTCGACGCGCCGCAGCGGTCCGAGCTTGCCGACTTCCCGCACTCCGGCCGTGTCGAACGTGGTCGTGGTGCTCAGCTGTTGGGCGCGCTCGGCGCCGGTGAGCTGGCCGATGCCCAGGTTGGCCTGCGCCGCCTGGTCCGCGGGGCTCGTGCCCAGGGCCAGGGCCCGGTTGACGGCCGAGAGCTCGCGGACGGTGTTTCCGTACCGGTCGTACTCGGTGGTGGTGATGTGTCCGCCGGGCGCCGCGCTGTTGACGGGCCGTCCGGAGGCGCCCAGGTAGGTGATCGACGCCCGCGCGTAGGCCGAGGCGGCGAGTGCCGTACCGGAGTGGGACGGGGGGACCGCGTCCGCGGGGAACACGGCGGTCGCGTCGGTGGATGCGCCGGTCTGCCCCCACGCCTTCACGTCGGCCGTGCCCATGGGGTACGGGGCCGTGCCGCCGGTCAGCGGGACGACGCTGGTGGCCGCGGTGCCCTGTTCCTCGCCCGCCGTGCCCGGCTTCAGACCGGCCCGGGAGGCCTTGAGGAGCATGCCGTCACCGGCCGTGGGCGCGGATCCCGCCTGGCCGTACGTGAACGACCAGGGCAGCTCGGACTTGGTCTGCAGCCAGTCGATGCGGTCAGCGGCGTTGTACGCGTAATGCGCATGGGTGCTCTGCGCCAGGTTGGGGTCCCACTGCTGGCGGAGGTTGCCGCCGGCGTCGTAACGGTAGGTGGAGACCGCCTTCGACGCGGCGTTCACGGCGCCGGGCTCGGTGGACCACAGCCGGATCTCCTTCACCTGTCCGGCGAAGTCGCCGAAGTCGGCGGAGGTGCTGTATCCGGTGGCGGTGGTGGCGGTCGCGTAGACGAACTCCAGCGAGCGGCACCCCTTGGTCTGCGGCGTGGTGGCGCAGGTCGAGGCGGTCGCGGCCGAGGTCGGGGCGATGACCCGCTTGGGGCGGGCCGGCTTCTTGGTGTCGACGGTGACCATTTCCGAGACCACGTGGTCGTCGAGTTCTCGACTCCGCTGACCATGGTGCTGGAGACCTGCCAGGTGGTCATCGCCGGGTCGGCCCGGGTGAACTCGGTGACCGTACCGCCGTCGTCGGTCAGCGTGAACGAGCCGCTGACACTGCCGGTCAGCGTCATCGTCCCGGCGCCGGGCTCGGAGACCCAGCCGGTGCGTGCCGCGTTGGCGGTGAAGTGCAGCGCGTCACCCGAGGTGGTCACGACGTCCACGGCCGTGTCCGAGACCCGCGCGACGTGCGAGTAGTCGGACTGGACGATCTCGGTCGCCGTGCCGGAGGCCCACTCCTGGCCGAAGATCGCGGCCTGGCCCTCCTGCTTGGCGCCCTTGTGCGGGTCGCGCGAGGACGTGGTGCGGGAGACGGACATGCCGAAGGCGGACACGTCGGTGGCCGACACCTCGTAGTCGCCGGTCAGCAGGTTCAGCGTGCCCGGTCCGACCGGGCTGGTGGCGGCGCCGCTCGCGTTGCGGTCGACAACCACAGCGACGGGCTGGGTGGCACCGGTGGCGCTTCCCGGCCCGGTGAAGTCGGCCTTGATCTGGACGCTGCCGTCCGGGTCGACCGTGTCCGTGGCGTTCCAGACCACTGCCGGGGTGCGCCCCGCGGTCAGGGACACGGGCCAGGCCGTCAGGGGCGTGCCGCCGTCCGTGACGTGCCCCGCCGGGATCTGCACCCAGGGGTCGGCCTCGGAGCGGCGCCAGGAGAAGGACGCCGCGTTGAACTTGGCGCCATCGGCCTCGGCGGTCAGCGGCAGCCTTCGGGCCGTCCGCTCGCCGGCCGCGGGCTGGACGAAGCCGCCCGGTCCGGCGTGGAAGGTGTACTCGGCCGTCTCGGACTCGTTGTCGGCCTTGTCGACGGTGCGCACGTGGAGCGTGTGGGTTCCGTTCGACGGCGGGGCGACGGAGAGGGCCCGGCTACCGGAGGTGCCGTCGGTGGGTACGCGCGTCCACTCGGCGCCGTCCAGGGACCATTCGAGCCACTGGTGGTCGGTGCCGGCGGGCGGGGAGACGGTGAAGTTGCGCGCCTGGCCCTCGCCCTTGACCCAGGCGTTGGACGAAAAATGGTCACCAATCGCACGAAATGATCGATTCCGTAAGTGAAATGAAATGTCATTTCGGTCACGGAGGCACCTGTCGGGCCGACGCGGCCGGTTTGCGAACGCTACTGTCCGGTAGGACCGTCCTTCTCCGCGGCCAGCCCGGTCTCGTCCATGACCCGGGTGACCGTCTCCTCCAGCGAGAGCTCCGCCTCGATGACGCTCTCCCAGTCGCCGGGCAGCAGGTCGAGCGGCCGGTACCACTCGCGCATCTCCGCCTCGCCGTACGCGTCGGCCTGCGGCTTGCCCGCGTGCCTGCGCAGGGTCTCCTCGAACGGCACGTCGAGGTAGTAGAAGTGCGTCGGCCCGCGGTGGGCCCGGCGCAGCGCGTCGAGCATGGGGCCGTAGCGGTCCGCGTAGAGGATCCCCTCGACGATCACGTGGAAGCCGTGGTCGAGCGCGTAGCGCGCCACGCTCGCGATCAGCCCGATGTTCGCCGCGCCGGGGGTGTCCCGCTCGCGCAGGACGACCCGGCGCAGGTTGTCCTGGCCCACGAGCGCGAGGCCCCGGCCGTGGCGGTCGCGGATGCCCTCCGCCACGGAGGACTTGCCCGCGGCGGAGTTGCCGCGCAGCACGATCAGCCGGGTGTCCGGCGTGCCGGTCATCATCCGGCCCACGCTACCCGTCCGCCCCGGACGTGCGTGAGCCCCGCCGGAAGATGCGGCGGGGCTCACCTCACGGGCCGGGCTCGTGAAACGGTGCTAGAGGGTGACCACCCGCTCCGCCTGGGGTCCCTTGGGCCCCTGCGTGACGTCGTACTCGACCTTCTGCGCCTCCTCCAGCGCCTTGAAGCCGCTGGACTGGATGGCGGAGAAGTGCACGAACACGTCGGGACCGCCGTCGTCCTGCTGGATGAAGCCGAACCCCTTCTCCGAGTTGAACCACTTCACGATGCCAGTTGCCATCTGTACTGATCCTTCACAACGTTCCACCGGCCGCACGCGCGGCCGGACCCGATCCTGCCCATTGATCGGCTCGAGCACACGCCAAGCGCGGCCAACCGGGGCGCTTCCGGATATTCGAACTTTCCTCCGCCCCGTCCGTGAAACGGGGGAGCAGGCCTTCGCACGGGCCCTGGGATGGGCTCGCGGCGGGGCGCTCCGAAGGAGTCTTCGAGAGGGGATGGACATGGGTGAGCTCGCGACGTTCCGGGTGCCCGCCCGGATCACGGGAACCACGGCGGACACCGTGCTCGGCGGGGCGATGGTCCGCGCCTGGCAGCGCGACGGAATCTTCCAAGTGGCCGCCGACGGGCGGCAGGAGGCCCGCACCCGGGTCGCGTTGGCGGCGAGCCGGCGGTTCTTCGCCCGGCCCGCGCCGGAGAAGGCGGCGTGTGTCAACGACACCTCGTACAGCGGGTACATCGCCTCCGGCGAGGAGGTGACGGCAGGCCGGCCGGACGCCTCGGAGATCTTCACCATCACCCCCGACATCCCTTCCGCCGCGGCCGCGGGCCTGCCCTGCCACGGCCCGGTCCCCTGGCCCGACCCGGACTACCGCGCGGCCATGGAGGCCTACCTGGCGGGTGTCGGCGGGCTCGGCGATCGGCTGCTGCGGCTGGTGGCACTCGGGCTCGGCCTCGGACCGGCCGGCATCGACCGCCTCGCGGGGCTGACCCGCGACGGCTGGCACCACATGCGGGTGCTGCGCTTCCCCGCCGCGGAGCGGACCGCCGAGCGCGGGATCGGCGCCCACACCGACTACGGGCTCCTGGTCATCGCCGCCCAGGACGAGGTCGGCGGGCTCTTCGTACGGCCCCCCGTGCCGGGCGAGCACCGGCCGCGCAACTGGCTGCCGGGCGAGAGCACGGCGGGCTTCGCCGAGGACCGGCCCGGCTGGGCCCCCGTACAGCCGGTGGTGCGGGTGCTGACGGTGTTCCCCGGGGACATCCTCCAGTTCATGACCGGCGGCGCACTGCTGTCCACCCCGCACCGGGTGCGGCTCGCGGACCGGGAGCGGTACGCCCTCGCCTACTTCCACGAGCCGCGCTTCTGCGCCCGGATCCGCCCCCTCGACCCGGCGCGGGCCCAGGACGGGGACGGCCCGGAGCCCGCGGTGATCCACTACGGCGAGCACTTCACCCGGATGTTCATGCGGTGCTATCCGCAGCGGGCAACGACGCGGCGGATCGAAGCCCAGGGGCTGCTGCGACACCTCGCCGCGAGCCGCTGACCCGGCAGCCGAGGCAGTCGGCGTGGCCGGTGTGCGCGACGGTGTCGCGGACCCGCCAGTCCCACTGGCTCTCCGGCCGGGGACCGCTCGGCTTCCCCCAGCCGGCCAGGTGCAGCACCCAGGTGGTGACCCCGGCCGCGCCGACGACCCCCAGGCCGATCCAGACGCCGGGGGTCCAGGCGGCGCACAGGGCCGCGCCCGCCACCGCGCTTCCCACCAGCGCGATCGCGGTGCCGGTCCAGCCCGCCACCGTGTGGCCGAGGTCCACGTGACCGTGAGCGCTCATCGTTCTCCCCTGGTTCGTCGGTTCAGTAGGCTCGAAAGGGTTCTCTTACAGAGAAAGCCAATTACCTCACGAGCTAAGTAACTTAGATGCTAAGGAGTAACCGCGTGCAGGGCAAGCCCCGCCCCGCGGCCACGGTCCAGGAAGCGCTGTCGCGCATGGACCGGTACGTCGCCCTCGGCATCGTCGGCCAGCAGGAGGTGGCGCAGCTCCTCGGGCTGAACGTCACCGACCTGACCTGCCTCGGCCACATCCTGGGCGCCGGGGAGGACCCGCTCGGCGCGGGCGACCTCGCCGAGCTGACCAAGCTCACCACCGGCGCGGTGACCGGGGTGCTCAACCGTCTGGAGCGCGCCGGATACGCGAGCCGGCAGCCCGATCCCGCCGACCGTCGCCGGGTCCGGGTGGTCGCGGAGCCGGCCGCCGCCGCGCGGATCTTCGCCGTCTACGAGCCCTTCTACGCCCGGCTCGGCGCGGTGTTCGCCGAGTACACCCCGGACGAGATCGCCGTCATCGCCGACTGGTTCGGGCGGGCGACGGCCGAGGTCACCGCCCATTTGGACCGGGTACGGGCCGGGGAACTGGGGCCCGTGGCCCCGTAACGCCGATGGTAAAATTTGCATTTTGGCGACGTTCGCGCGGGTGATGTGCGCGTCGCACTCCGAACATCTTGTACGTCTCACGGAAGGTTCTGCATGAAGAACCCGTCGGCTCATGGGCGCTTCGGCATCAAGGCCGGAGCGAAGGCCAGCCCGAAGGGCGGTGCGAAGGGCGGCGGAAAGACCCCGCGGACCCTCGGCCCCCAGGGCGAGTACTCAATGCCCAGGACGACCACGCCGGCGCTGCCGCCGGTGGAGTCCTTCTCGGAGCTCGGCCTGCCCCCTGAGCTGGTGAAGACGATGGCCGACCAGGGGGTGGCGGAGCCGTTCCCCATCCAGGCCGCGACCCTCCCCAACTCCCTGGCGGGCCGCGACATCCTCGGCCGCGGGCGGACCGGCTCGGGCAAGACGCTCGCCTTCGGCCTGGCCATGCTGGCCCGTACGGCGGGTCAGCAGGCCGATCCGAAGCGACCGCTCGCGCTGGTCCTCGTACCGACCCGCGAGCTGGCGCAGCAGGTGACCGAGGCCCTGGCCCCGTACGCGCAGGCCCTGAAGCTGCGGATCGCCACGGTCGTCGGCGGCCTGTCGATCGGCAAGCAGACGGGCGCCCTGCGCACCGGAGCCGAGATCGTGGTGGCCACCCCCGGGCGGCTCAGCGACCTCATCGGCCGGCGCGACGTGCACTTGGAACGCGTGAAGACCGTGGTCCTCGACGAGGCCGACCAGATGTGCGACATGGGCTTCATGCCGCAGGTCACCGAGATCCTCGACCAGTGTCACCACGCCGGCCAGCGGATGCTGTTCTCGGCCACGCTGGACCGCAATGTGGACCAGCTCGTCCAGCGTTACCTGAAGGACCCGGTCGGACACTCCGTGGACCCGCAGTCCGCCTCGGTGTCCACGATGGACCACCACGTGCTGCACATCCACGCGGCCGACAAGGTCTCGGCCGCGACCGAGATCGCGGCGCGCGAGGGCCGGGTGCTGATGTTCCTGGACACCAAGCACGGGGTCGACCAGTTCGTGAAGCACCTGCGGGCCATGGGCGTACGGGCGGAGGGGCTGCACAGCGGGAAGTCGCAGCCGCAGCGCACCCGGACGCTCGGGCAGTTCAAGGACGGCCTGCTGAACGTCCTGGTCGCGACCAACGTCGCCGCGCGCGGCATCCACATCGAGGACCTCGACCTCGTGGTCAACGTGGACCCGCCGGCCGACAGCAAGGACTACCTGCACCGGGGCGGCCGCACGGCGCGGGCCGGCGAATCCGGCAAGGTCGTCACCCTGGTCACCCCGAACCAGCGGCGCGACATCGTCCGGCTGATGGCCGACGCCAAGATCCGGCCGACCATCACCCAGGTCCGCTCCGGCGAGGCCGCGCTGAGCCGCATCACCGGCGCGAAGGCCCCGTCCGGCGTGCCGCTGGCCGGCGCCGCGGCCACCGACGCCAAGGGCCGGCCCTCGGGCTCGGACCTCGGCTTCCGCGGGATCGGCACCCGGCCCGGGCGGCCCGGGAAGGGCAAGGAGTCCCGCAAGACCATCGAGGCGCGGCAGGCCGCCGAGGCCCGCGCGGCGGCGCGGGTGCGGCGCGGCGCGAAGTAGTACGGCGGAACGAATCAGCACGGCGGGAGGGCCGGGACCGCGGATGCGGTTCCGGCCCTCCCGCGCGTCAGATGGGTCACGGGCTCAAGCGGCCCGCCGCAGCAGGCGCTGGGCCGCCGCGTTGCGGACCCGGCGGGTCCGGGCCCCCGCGGCGAGCAGGCGCAGGGCCTCGTCCGCGTGCAGGGACTGGGCCGCCGTCCGCTGACACCAGTCGGAGGCGGCGAGGAGGTCCGCCGCGGACCAGGGCTCGCCGCGCGTGACGGCCTTCAGCAGGGTCCACTCGCGCAGCCGGCGGGTGGCGAAGGTGCGGCCGCCCAGGACGGTTCCGACGGACTGCGCCCAGGCCGGAAAGGCCTCGTCGGCCAGCAGCCCGGCCGCCCGCCGGTCGAGGTGCGTGACCACCGCGCTCTCGGCCATCACCACGTCCGGATCGCACAGTACGGCGGCCACGGCCTCGGCTTCCGCGGGCCGGCCCGAGACGGCTGCCAGGGACTCCAGGTGCCGGGCGTAGCGCCAGTGCTCGGGCGGGTGGTTCACCGCCACCGTGCCCGTCGTTCCCTCGGTCCGGCTCTCCGGGCCGCCTGGGCGTATCTGGTACTCGCTTCTCCCCATGCGGCCATTCCACACGACACCGGTGAACGCCACGTGGTCAGGGTGGCATCGAGCCCGTACCGGACGGCGACGACGGGGTCATCGGTGGCTGCCGTTCCGCATCTGCGCAGGTCACAGGACTGTTACGTGATCTCGGTCCGGGTTGTGCCGCCTCGGTGACGCACTGTGAGATGGGCCGGGACCAAGAACACGGGCGGGGGCCTCATATGACGGAGCCGGCGGAATTCGTCACGCGACTGCGCGCGGGCGGCCAGGATCCGGTCCAGGACCGGGACCGGGACCGGGGCCAGGACCAGAGCCAGGAGCAGAACCAGAGCCGGCACCGGGACCGGGACCGCGAGGCGGCCTGGCACGACCACGGGCGCCGACGGCGCGTCGGCCGCCTGGCCGTCGGAGCCGTCGCCGCCCTGGCGCTCGCCGGCGTCACCGCGTGGCTGGTGACCGCCCCGGACGAGCGGACCGGCGGCAAGCCGTACGCCGCCGCGCTCGACGAGCAGGCCTGGCCCGATGCCTGGCCGGCCACCACGAGCCTGCCGCTGCGCGGTTCACCCGCCCGTAACTGGGCGACCGAGCAGGAGGAGCTCCCGCTGCCCGAGGCCACGGCCGTCGGTTCGATCACGAAGGCGAAGGTCTTCGACGGACTGCTCCGGGCCCGGGAGTTCGTGGTCGCGGCCAATCTGGACCCGGAGGTGCTCCGGGGCGCATGGCCCGCCGATGCCTTGGAACTGCTCGATCCGCAGCAGCCCGCCCGCGCCGAGCTGTCGGCGCACCTGCGCGAGCCCGGGCTCCCGGACGCCGACCCCACCGAGCTGTTCACCCGCTTCGACCCCGCCCGGCTCACACCGGCCCGGGGAGGCATCAGGGTGCGCGGCCGGATGTCCTTCGAAGCCGGCGGGAATCCGGGGCAGCTCAGGATCCACGCCGACTACACCTTCGTCTACGCCGTGCGGCGCGCGGCCCCGCACGCGGAGCCGGGGCCCGCGCCGGGCACGGAGGAGGTGGCACGGGTCGTCGTGCGCAGGCAGCTCGTGCTGCTCTACGCCGCGGCCGACTCCCCCGGCACGACGGCCGGGAAGCTGATCCCGGCCGGGTACCGCCGACAGCTCGGCAACCACGACTGCGGCACGGTCGACGGCTTCGTCCACCCCTACTTCTCCAGGGAGGCGGCCGCCGCCCAGCGGCCGTGGCCGGTGGTCGACCCGTACGACGACAGCAAGGCCATCCCCGACGGACGGCCGAGCTGCACCGTCCCGTCACGCACCTGAGCCGCGCGCTCAGCCCCCGTGGCTCTCGTAGCCGCCGGAGCCCTGGTCGTTCGCGTGCCCCTGCTCCGGGAGCGGGGCGCCGGTCTCCAGAAGGGTCTTGAGGCTGGACGCCAGCATCGGCCAGGCGCGCCCGCACATGCCGATGAGGGTGCCGCCCGGTTCGAAGCCCTCGTGGAGGATGGTGAGCCGCGCGAGCGTGTCGCCGACCGGCTCGATCTCGTACGTCACCTTCGTGCGCCGCTCGCGGGCCAGCTCGGCGCGCAGCTCCTCGCCGATGCCCACGGAGGCGGCCCACTGCGGGGTGAAGGTGTGCCAGGTGTAGGAGAGCAGCCGCTCCGGTACGCACTCCAGCACCACCTGCTCCGGATCGCTCGTCCGCGCCCCGCGCTCCACCCAGTCCATCGTCGAGCCCACCCGCCAGTCGGTCTCGAAGTCGAGCCCCCAGTAACGGCGGGTGAACGCGGGCTCGGTCAGGGCCTGCCACACCCGCGCGGGGTCGGCCTGGACGTACACGGTGTAGGTGATCGCAGTCTCGCTCATCCCCTCATGCTGCGGGACCGGGGCCCGCGGACCGGGCATTGAGCCGCTCTGCGCTCACCAGTGGCAGCCCTCCGCCGGGAGTTCCGTCGGCGGGGTGCGGGGCGGCGACGGGAGGGCGAGGTGGGCGCGGGCGCTGTGGACGGCCGCGAGTTCCTCGTGGCCCGCCGGACCCCAGTCGCTGAGTTCGCGGACCTGTTCGGGGGTGGCCAGCAGCCGGGCGTACGCCGGGTCCGGGCCCGCTGGCAGCGCCGTGAGCCGGGCCGCGGTGCGCGGGTGGGCGCCCTGGCCGGCGTACCGGTACCCGAGCGGGAGCGCACCCGTGGTCCGGGCCGCCGTCGGGGGCGGGAGGTGGGCGGCGCCGGTGGCCCGGGCGACGAGCAGGAGGACCCGCCCGTCGGGGGCGAAGAGCCACCCGGCGGGATCCTCGGGCGCGAGGTGCGCGGGGGGCCGACCCGGGTGCCAGGTGCCGTGCAGCGGGACGCGGCGGCTGCGCAGGACGCCGAGCCGGTCCAGGGCGGTGGGGGTGGTGGGGCGGCCGTCCTCCAGCAGGGCGGCGCCGCCGCCGTTGATCCGGGCCCGCAGGGCGGACAGGGCGCGGCGGGCGTCGCCCGCGTCCATCAGGGCGGGCAGCTCGGCGGGCTCGGCGAAGTGGATGCCGGTGATCTCCTGCGCGGGGAGCCGGACGGAATCGATGCGGTCCCGGGTCCAGGTGCCGCCGTCGAAGACGTGCAGGATCTCGCCGGGGAAACGCATCCCGGCGGGCATGCCGGGTGCGTCGGCCGGGATCCAGTCGACGGCGAGGCCGCGCGGATAGCGGCCCTCGACGCCGAGCTCCTCGTACATCTCGCGGGCGGCCGCCGAGGCCGGGGACTCGCCGGCGTCCACGGCGCCGCCGGGCAGCAGCCGGTCGGGGCGGTAGTCGACGCTCTGCACGAGGACCCGTCCGTCGGCATCGGTGACGAGGACGACCGCTCCGGTCCAGAGGGCGGCGCGGGAGGCCCCGTACTCCTCCGGGGTCATCCACGTGCCCGGCTTCGAGGCCGGGGCCTGGTCCTCGGGTGCGGCCGGGCGGGCGCGCGTGTCCTCCGTCACGTCCTCGTCGGTCGACTGCGGCATCGGACTCCATTCACCGTAGGGGCACCGCGGGGGCGCCGTGCGGCCCCCGTCGCGCGGGCCTCGCGGGTCCATCGGGCGGGCCTCGCGGGGCGTTCCGCACGGGCGCACCCGCGGGCTGTGCAACAGCGCGGACGGCTCCCGGGTTACGGAGATCAACACATTCCCCTTTGCCGCCCCTATACCTCCTTATTACCTGGTTACACGGATCTTGCTACGTTCCCCGGGCGGACTGGCGGCATGAAAACCGCCGGTCCGACCACGTCACCGAAGCGAGGAGAGACCCGGACATGCGACGCGCACCCCGCAGGGGCACCCCGGCGGACGCCCGCAAGCGGTGGACCGTCCCGGGCGTGGCAGGCGTGGCCGGCGGCGTCGCGGTCCTCGGCTTCGGTGGGCTCTACGCCGCGGGCCTGCTGCTGGCGGGCGACGACATAGCCGGCGGGACGAAGGTGCGCGGCATCGACATAGGCGGGATGAGCCGCGCCGAGGCCCGCCAGACCCTCGACCGTGCTCTCGGCCCGTCCGCCGCGGCCCCGCTGGGGCTGCGGATCGGGGAGCGGACCGAGCAGGCGCAGCCGGCGACGCTCGGCCTGTCCCTGGACACCGGTGCCACCGCCGACCGGGCGGCCCGGTCCGGTTACGACCCGGTCAGCGTGATCGGCCGGCTGTTCTCCTCCGGTGATCCCGAGGTGGAGCCGGTGGTCCGGCTCGACGAGCAGGCGGCCCGCGCCGCCCTGAGCGGCATCGGTGCGAAGACCCGGCAGGAGGCCCGGGAGGGCTCGGTCTCCTTCGAGAAGGGCAAGGCCAAGGCGGTGGCCCCGGTCACCGGCACCGACCTCGACGTCGACGGCTCCCTCGGCGTGCTCCGCTCGTCCTACCCCCGGGCCGCGGACGGGCCCGTCGTGCTCCCCGTCCGGAGCACGGAACCCCGTATCGGGCAGCAGGAGACGGAGCGGGCGCTGAAGGAGTTCGCCGAGCCGGCGGTGTCCGCACCGGTCACCCTGACCGTGGCGGGCAAGCGCATACCCGTCGGTCCGGCCGTCCTCGCCAAGCACCTCACCCTCAAGGACGACGGCCAGGGCCGCCTGGCGCCCGGCCTCGACGCCAAGGCGCTGCTCGCCGACCCGGAGCTGGCCGGTCCGCTGCGGCAGGCGGCGCCGGGACCCGTCGAGGCGAAGCTGCGTCCGGACTCCGCCGGCGGGGTCTCCGTCGCCGAGGAGGGCCGGCCCGGACGCCGGGTCGCCGAGGAGGGCCTGTCCGCCGCCGTGCTGCCGCTGCTGACGCGGGCGGGCACGGCGGAGCGTACGGGCGAGGTCGCCACGGAGGAGGTCCAGCCGAAGCTGACCAAGAACACGGTCGCGCGGCTCGGCATCAAGGAGGTGGTGTCCTCCTTCACCGTCGACTTCGAGAAGGCTCCGTACCGTACGACGAACATCGGCCGGGCCGCGGAGCTGATCAACGGCTCGCTCGTGCTGCCCGACGAGACGTGGAGCTTCAACCGCCGCGTCGGCGAGCGCACGAAGGAGAACGGTTTCGTCGACGGCCTGATCATCAACAACGGCCAGTACGAGAAGGCCGCGGGCGGCGGTGTCTCGGCGGTGGCTACCACCGTCTTCAACGCGATGTTCTTCTCGGGGGTCAAGCCCGTCGAGTACGGGGCGCACTCCTTCTACATCGAGCGCTACCCGGAGGGCCGCGAGGCCACCGTGGCGTGGGGCAGCCTGGACCTGCGCTTCGCCAACGACTCGGGCAAGGCCCTCTACATCCAGGCCCAGGCGACCGACACCTCGGTCACCATCACCTTCCTGGGGACGAAGCAGTACGACGAGATCCGCGCGGTCAAGGGTCCGCGGACGAACGTGAAGCCCCCCGCCACCCGCACCGACACCGGCCCGAAGTGCGAACCGCAGTCCCCGCTGGAGGGCTTCGACGTCGCCGTCGACCGGGTGTTCGTGAAGGGCGGGCAAGAGGTCAAGCGGGAGACGATGAAGACCCGTTACACGCCGAGGGACAGTGTGACCTGCGGCTGAGGCCGCTCCGGGAGGAGCCCGGACCACCCGTGCGGGTGAGCGCGTGCGGGGGTGCGGGCGTTCGTCGGGCAGGGTGGGCGGATGGAGTCGCGCCGGGGACCGAGGGTGCCCCTGATCGTTGTCGCGCTGGCCGTGGCGGCCGGGTGTCTGACCGGATGTGTGACCGTGGGCCCGGCCGGGCCGGGGGCCGTTCCCGGGACCGGAGCCGTACCCGGGAGCGGAGCACGGCCCGCGCCGACGGAGGTACGGACGGGCCTGCCGGGACCGGCCGTCGAGGCCTGGCCGCTGGGGGCGCTGCCGGAGGTCGCGCAGGACGCTGACCCGGTGCCGGAGGACGCCGAGGCCCCCTTGCCCGGGGCAGCCGTTGCCCCGCGACCGGCCCAGCCCGCGGCGCCCGCGGCCCGGGCGCGGAGCCGGGTGAAGCCCGCCGCGCCGCGGCACCGGTCGGAGCGGCCCCGGCGGGCCGCGCCGAAGAAGCCGGCGGCACCCGCCGCGAAGCCCCGTCGCGCCCGGCCCGCGCCGAACCGTACGTACGACATGGCGCCGCTGTGCGCGGCTGCCCGGGGGACGGTGGACCCGGCCATCGTCGCGCTGTGCCGCTGACCGCGTGGCGCTGCCGGGTGCGGGATGCCGGATTCGCTTGGATGGGCCCGGCGGACCCCGACCGGGGCCCATCCAGCCTCCACCTCCAGGAGTGGCCATGGCGAAGATCGCTCTCTTCGGCGCGACCGGCACCATCGGATCCCGGGTGCTGCACGAAGCACTCGGGCGCGGACACCAGGTCACGGCCGTCGTACGCGATCCCGCGCACTTCGCCGAGTCCGAAGCCAGCTCCGCGGACGTCACCGTCGTCAGCGGCAACGTCCTCGACCCCGCGTCCGTGACCCAGGCGGCGGCCGGGCAGGACGTGGTGGTCAGCGCGTACGGTCCGGGCTCCGGTGATCCCGGCACGCTCGTCGGTGCGGCGAAGGCACTGATCGGCGGCGTACAGGCCCTCGGTGCGGACGGGGCCCGGCCGCGCGTGCTCACCGTCGGCGGGGCGGGCTCGCTGCGCACCCCCGGCGGACCGATGGTCTGGGACCAGGCCGGGATTCCGGCGCCGGTCGTCGCCGTCATGCACGCCCACGGGGACGCCCTCGACTTCCTGCGGACCGTGCCGGTGGAGGAGGTCCACTGGACCAACATGAGCCCCGCCGCCACCATCGAGCCGGGCACCCGGACGGGTACGTACCGGCTGGGGCTCGACGACCTGGTCGTGGACGATGACGGAACGAGTCTTATCTCGGCGGAGGACTTCGCGGTCGCGCTGCTGGACGAGATCGAGCGCGACGCGCACGCGGGAAGGCGCTTCACGGTCGGGTACTGAACCGGGTGATGAAGCGGGTTCTCGATCCGGTACCGCATCGGACCTCGCATCGGATGCCGTTTCGGATGCCGTTTTTCGAGTGCCGGTTCGAGTGCCGGTTCGGGTGCCGAAGGGCGTGCCGACGAGCGTGCCGGAGCCGCCCCAGCGCCGATATTCGCTGGTCCGGGCGGGTTGCGCCTCCCTAGAGTGACCGGGCACCAGCCTCGGCCCGCAGGGAGCGGATCATGCGCACGCACTACCCCCGGACCCCGCACCTGCCCTGGTCTCCGGGTGCCACGTCCGACGACGTGCGGACCAGCGGGCCCGGCATGCTGGCCGGGTTCGCCGGGCGCGAGGTCGTGGTCACCGAGAAGCTCGACGGCGAGAACACCACCCTCTACGCCGACGGCCTGCACGCGCGGTCGCTCGACTCGGGCCACCATCCGTCGCGGGCTTGGGTGAAGGGCCTGCAGAGCCGTATCGGCCCGGGGATCCCGGCCGGTTGGCGGGTGTGCGGAGAGAACGTGTACGCCCGGCACTCGCTCGCGTACGAGGAACTCGACGCGTGGTTCTACGGGTTCTCGGTGTGGGACGGCGACCACTGCCTGGACTGGGACCGGACGGCGCGCTTCCTGCGCGGCCTCGGGATCCCGGGACCGCGCGTCCTGTGGCGCGGCGTCTTCGACGAGCGGGCACTGCGCCGGCTCCGGCTCGACACCACGCGGCAGGAGGGGTACGTGGTCCGCACGACGGCCGGGTTCGAACGGGCCGACTTCGGGCGGGGCGTGGCCAAGTGGGTACGCGGCGGACACGTGCGGACGGACACGCACTGGATGTACGCCCAGGTGGTACCGAACGGGCTCGGTCCCGCGGCCGCCCTCTGGGACGCCCGGTCGGGCGCGGATCCGGACGCCGCCGGGCTGCTCCGAGCGGTGGGCGCGGACGCGGCGGTGGACGCGGCGGGAGTCGCGGGACTGGTCGCCGAAGTGGCCGACCGCATCGACGGGTTGAGCGTACGCAGGTCCGGTGAGGACCGGCTGGCCGGGATCCTGGCGGCGGCCCTGCGCGGCGTACCGCGAGCCGCGCTCGCACCCCGGCTGGCGGCGGGACCGCTCGGAATGGCCACCGCACGGCGGGTCGCGGATCTGGTCGGGCTCTACCCGGCGCTGCGCAGACCCTTCCCCCATCCGGACACGGAACGGCGGGCGGGGCTCGTACGGATGGCGGAGGCCGCCGATCTGGGGGTGCTGCACGCGCTGGCGGGGGCAGTGTCCGAGTCCGGTGCGGGCGGTGAAGCCGGTGGCGTGGCCGGGGCCGGCGAGTGCGTGGAGTGGTCCGCACTGCACGCCGAGGAGGCCGGGCTGCTCGGACCCGCGCCGCTGGAATCCCTGCGGGCCGGGCTTCGGGACGCCCTCGCCGAAGCAGGCATGGGCATGGGCGACGGACGTGGAAGCGCAGACGGGGATGCGAACGGCGGCGGGATCGGCGGTGACGCCGCCGACCGCTGCTGGGCCGAGGCGCGCCGGGCCTACGGCCAGGGCAAGCTGACCGGCCCCGAGGAGGCGGTCGCGGCTACCTGGCGGTGGCGGGACGGCGCTTCCTTCCCCCGGCTGGTTCAGCTGTGCGGCCCCTCGGGCAGCGGGAAGAGCACCTACGCCCGGAACCTGCCCGGAGTGGAGGCCTACATCAGCCTCGACGAGCTGCGCCGCGCCCGGGGTTCTCGTGCGGACCAGCGGGACAACGCGGACGTGCTCCGGGAGGGCCTCGACCTTCTCGACTCCGCACTCGCCTCGGCCGCGCGACGAGGGGGCACGGTGGTGTGGGACGCGACCTCCCTCACCGCTCGGCAGCGCGGCCTGGCCGGCGCCGTCGCCCTGCGGCGCGACGCTCTGGTCACCCACGCCGTGCTGCTGGTCGAGGAGGCGGAGCTGGTGCGCCGCAACTCCACGCGGGCGGACCCGGTACCGGAACAGGTGCTGACATCGCAGCTCCGGCGGTTCGCCCCGCCGTATCCCGGCGAGGCGCACCGCACGTGGTACCTCGGGGCGGACGGAACCGTCGAGGACACGGCGGGCGCGATCGGTGCGACGACCCGTACGGCTACCCGCGGGGCTGCCCGTACGGCTGCCGGCGAGGAGGGCTGATGCGTACCAGCGAGGAGCTCTACCACCAGGTCCGCTGGGACCCCCGCTTCGACCCCGCCCGGTTCACTCTGGGCCTGCTGCAGCGCGGAGCCGCACCGAAGCGGGTGCCCCTCCCGTCCTTCGTGCCCGGGGGCGACATCCCCTGGCACCGGGTGCTGTTCGTGGAAGCCGACGGCGAGCTGGTGTGGGACCGGGCGACGGGCCTGGACGTCATCGACAGCACCGCGGCCGGACGGGTCCGCGACCCGAGGCTGCTGGGGGCGCCGTTCTTCACCGCGCGGACCCCCTACGCATGGGACGCGTCCGGAGGCGGCGCGTGGCGGGCGGCGCACGAGGGCGAAGTCCGCACCCAAAGGCCGTCGCGCGTGCGCCTGTTGACATGGAACACGCTCTGGGACCGGTACGACGCCCCGCTCATCGCCACCGCGCGGCGCAGGCCGTTGCTGCTGGCGGACCTCGCGGCGGCCGACGCCGACGTGATCGCGCTCCAGGAGGTGGAGCGCGAACTGCTCGCCATGCTGCTCGCCGAGCCGTGGGTCCGCGCCTCGTACACGGTCGCCGCGGACCCGGGCGGCCGGGACGTGGCGGACAGCGGTCTGCTGGTGCTGAGCCGGCTGCCGGTGCGGGAGGCGGGCGTTCACGTGCTGGCTCCGCACAAGGCGGTCGTCGCCGTGACCGTGGACACCGCGGCGGGGCCGCTGGTGGTCGCGGCCACACATCTGACGAGCGACCACACGGAGCGCGGCGAGGACCGGCGCACGGTCGAACTGGCGCGGCTCTCCGAGGGGTTGTCAGGGATCGAGACGGCCGATGTGGCCCTGCTCGGCGACTTCAACGACGGCCGGTCGGGAGGAGCGGGTCCGGCGGCGGCGCTGGGGCTTCGGGACGCGTGGACCGAGGCGCACGGAGCGCGGGACGGGACCCCTACCTTCGATCCGGTGGCCAATCCGCTCGCGGCGGTGGGGTCGCTGTCGGGGCGGGCCGCTCGCCTGGACCGGATCCTGCTGCGGTCGCGGGAAGCTCGCGTGGCGGAGGCCGCACTGCGCGGCGCCTCCCCGGCCGCGGACGGACTGTTCATCTCCGACCATTACGGGGTCGAGGCCTGCGTGGACTTCCGCCCGGCGCCCGCCGGGCGCGGAGGCGGCGGCACAGGCTCCGGGCACGCGGTGCTGGACGCGCAGGCCACCGCGCGGACGGCGGTGGCGTGGCTGGCGCCGCGGGACGAGGCGGTGGAGGCGCTCCGTCGCGCACACGACCCGCAGGCGGAGCGCTGGCCCGCGCACGTGAACCTGCTCTTCGGCTTCGTGCCGGAGTCCTCCTTCGAGGCGGCACTGCCCCTGCTGGCCGAAGCGGCCGCGGAATCGGCCGCGTTCACGGCACGACTGGAGGGCGTGTACGCCTTCGGCCCGACCGTGTGGCTGGACCCGGCGGCGGCGGGCGACGCGCCGTGGCAGGAGCTGCGGCGGGCGCTGGCGGCGAGATTTCCTGGCTGCGAGAGCCGGGTCGAGGGGTTCACCCCCCATCTGACGCTGGGGCGCAGTCCCGATCCCCGTCGTGCGGAGAGGGACTTCGCCGCACGCCTCGGCGGCGGCCGGTCGGCGCGCGTGGACTCGCTCGCCGTGCTCTCCCGGCGGGGCGACAGCCCGATGGAGGTCCGGGCGACGGTGGAACTCGGAACCGGAAGGATCCGCTGGGCCGCGGAGCCCGCGCGCCCCGCGACGGGCCGGGCGGACGGCGCGGGGCCGTCCGGAGCCGAGGCCGACGCGGACGCGGACTCCGTCACGGCGCGGATCGTGGCGGCGCTGCCCGAGGGGGTCGTGCACGTGGCCGGTTCGCGCCGGATGGGCTGTGCGCTGCCGGACTCGGATCTGGATCTGGTCGCGGCCCTGCCCGGCACCGTCGCCCTGGCGGAGGTACGGGCGCGGGTCGCCTCGGCGCTCCCCGAGGCGGAGCGGCTCCGCGAGGTGACCGGCGCCCGGGTGCCGGGCCTGCGGCTGAGCGTCGCCGGGCTGGACGTGGACCTGGTGGTGGTCGCCACGGGGCCGGTACCGCCCGACCGGGCCGTCGCCCGCCGGGCGCAGCTGGGCGAGGCGGCCGCGGTGGCGCTGAGCGCGGTGAGCGACGCCGACGCGGTACGGGCCTTCGTGCACGCGGAGCACGCGCCCAACGCCGCCCCGGCCCCCGCGGCGTCCGTGGCCCCCGGGCCCGCCGCGTCCGTAGACCCGGAGCACGCGGCCTCCATAGACCCGCAACACGCCACGTCCGCAAACCCCGGCCCCGCCACGTCCACAGCCCCCGGCCCCGCCGTGTCCGCAGACCCGGAAGACGCCACCTCCGCAGCCCCCGGCCCCGCCGCCTCCACAGACCCCGAAGACGCCACCTCCGCAGCCCCCGGCCCCGCCGCCTCCACAGACCCCGAAGACGCCCCCTCCGCAGACAACGAGCACGCCACCTCCGCAGCCCCGCAACACGCCACGTCCGTGGACCCGGAGCACGCCGCGTTCGCCCGGCTGGCGCGCGAGGTCAAGGTCTGGGCGCGGGCGCGGGGTCTGGACTCGGCGCCCTTCGGCGGCCTGCCGGGGATTGCGTGGGCCGTGCTGGCCGCCCATACGGTCCCTGCCGCCCCGGACCTCTCCCCCGGGCCCCTGCTCCGCACCTTCTTCGCCACCTGGGCCGCCTGGGACTGGCGCACGCCGGTGAGCCTGGCCCCGGTCGCGGACCCGACAGGGGGCGGCGGCGCGGACGCCGTCACCGTGCTGACCCCGTCCACCCCGGTCCGTAGCTGCACCGCCCAAGTCGACTCCGGTACCGCCGACTTCCTGACGCGGGAGCTGTTCGCCGCATGGGAGGCGCTGGAGGAGAGCCCGACCGCACAGCTCGCCGCCGCCGCGCCCCCGCACCGCCGGCACGCCGCCTGGGCCGTGGTCACCGTGACCGGCTCCCGGCCCCGCGACTTCGAGGACAACCTCGGCCGTACGCGCGGCCGACTGCGCGCCCTGCTCGGCTCCTTGGCGGAAGCGGGCCTCACGGACGCGCACGCCTGGCCCCGGCCCTTCGAGCGGACCCCGACCGTGGCCCGCTTCGCGATCGGCCTCGGCCGCACACCGCCGGACCCGAACGCCCTGGCGGCCCTCACCGCACCCTGGTCGGCGACACTCCCCGGCACCGAGGTGACGTGGGCGGATTGCGGCACCGTTCCCGATCTCCTCTGACGACAAGTAACGAACACAGGGCAGCCCGGTACGACCATCGGGCCCCACTCTCCGAACGCGGCCCCGGGTCGACCAGGGCGTCCGCCCCGCCGTAGCGGGCACGGCGAGACGGAGCGGTCAGAGCCTCAGTAGAGTCCTGTGAAGTTTTTTCGTCAACACTTTTCACAAGGATTGAAGAAACTCCGAGTTCACAGGCCTGATGCGTGGTTGACACGTCGTTGGATCTTCAGTTCATGAACGCTCAAACCCTTGACGGCCCCGGCGCCGGGCAGTTCACTCACGCTTCGATCCCCCCGGATCCACAACGTCAGGAGTAGCCCCGCATGCCCCTCCCCTCCACTCACCCGCCCCACCCGGCGCGCCGCCCCTCGCGGCCGTCCCGGCTGACCGTCGCCTCCCTCGCGGCCGCCCTGGTCGCGGCCCTCCTCGTGCTTCTGCCGGGCACTGCGGCCACCGCCGCACCCACGCTCCTCTCCCAGGGCAAGGCCGCCACCGCCTCCTCCACCGAGGGCGCCGGCACCCCGGCCTCCGCTGCGGTCGACGGCGACAACGGCACCCGCTGGTCGAGCCAGTTCGCCGATCCGCAGTGGATACAGGTCGACCTCGGCGCGTCGGCTCAGCTCAGCCAGGTCGTCCTGCGCTGGGAGACCGCCGCCGCCGCGAAGGCGTACCGCGTCGAGCTGTCCACGGACGGCACCAACTGGTCCACGGCCTACTCCACGACCAGCTCCACCGGCGGAGTCCAAACCCACGACGTCACCGGAACCGCCCGCTACGTCCGCGTGTACGGCACCCAGCGCACCACCGGATACGGCTACTCGCTCTGGGAGTTCCAGGTCTACGGAACGACCGGGGGCACCGGCCCCACCCTTCCCGGCGGCGGTGACCTCGGCCCCAACGTGATCGTCTTCGATCCGTCGACGCCGAACATCCAGGCCAAGCTGGACGAGGTCTTCACCCAGCAGGAGTCGGCGCAGTTCGGCTCCGGGCGCTACCAGTTCCTCTTCAAGCCGGGCACCTACAACGGCCTCAACGCCCAGATCGGCTTCTACACCTCGATCTCCGGCCTCGGGCTGAGCCCGGACGACACCACCATCAACGGTGACGTCACCGTCGACGCGGGCTGGTTCGGCGGCAACGCCACCCAGAACTTCTGGCGTTCGGCCGAGAACCTGGCGCTGAACCCGGTCAGCGGCACCAACCGCTGGGCCGTCTCCCAGGCCGCGCCGTTCCGCCGGATGCACATCAAGGGCGGCCTCAACCTCGCCCCGAACGGCTACGGCTGGGCCTCGGGCGGCTACATCGCCGACTCGAAGATCGACGGCCAGGTCGGCAACTACTCGCAGCAGCAGTGGTACACCCGTGACAGCTCCATCGGCAGCTGGTCCAACGGCGTCTGGAACCAGGTCTTCTCCGGCACCCAGGGCGCGCCCGCACAGAGCTTCCCGGAGCCGCGCTACACCACCCTCGACACCACCCCGGTCTCCCGCGAGAAGCCGTTCCTGTACCTGGACGGCTCCGAGTACAAGGTGTTCGTCCCCGCCAAGCGCGTGAACGCACGCGGCACTTCCTGGGGCAACGGCGCTCCGCAGGGCACCTCGGTCCCGCTGAGCCAGTTCTACGTCGTCAAGCCCGGCACGAGCGCCGCGACGATGAACCAGGCGCTGGCCCAGGGCCTGCACCTGCTCTTCACCCCGGGCGTCTACCACGTCGACCAGACCATCCAGGTCAACCGCGCCGACACGGTCGTCCTGGGCCTCGGCCTCGCCACCATCATCCCGGACAACGGGGTGACGGCGATGAAGGTCGCCGACGTCGACGGCGTGAAGCTCGCCGGATTCCTGATCGACGCGGGCCTGGTCAACTCCCCCACCCTGCTGGAGGTCGGCCCGGCCGGCGCCGCCACGGACCACGCGGCGAACCCGACCACCGTCCAGGACGTCTTCATCCGCGTCGGCGGCGCCGGCGCCGGCAAGGCCACGGTGGGCATGGTGGTCAACAGCCACGACACGATCGTCGACCACACCTGGATCTGGCGCGCCGACCACGGCGACGGGGTGGGCTGGGAGACCAACCGCTCCGACTACGGGTTCCGCGTCAACGGTGACGACGTGCTGGCCACCGGCCTGTTCGTCGAGCACTTCAACAAGTACGACGTGGAGTGGAACGGCGAGCGCGGCCGCACGATCTTCTTCCAGAACGAGAAGGCGTACGACGCCCCCAACCAGGCCGCGATCCAGAACGGTTCGATCAAGGGGTACGCCGCCTACAAGGTCGCCGACTCGGTCAACACCCACGAGGGATGGGGACTGGGCAGCTACTGCTTCTACAACGTCGACCCGACGATCCGTCAGGATCACGGCTTCCAGGTGCCGGTGAAGCCGGGTGTGAAGTTCCACGACATCCTCGTGGTCTCGCTCGGCGGCAACGGCCAGTTCGAGCACGTCATCAACAACACGGGCGCGCCGACCTCGGGCACCTCGACCATCCCCTCCACCGTCGTCTCCTTCCCCTGATCCACCCCTGACCCCCGGAAAACGCGGGGCGGCTGCCGGCCGCCCCGCGATTTCCGGGCCATCCGAGAGAGCGCTCTCCCACTACGGACCTCCCCCGCCCTCCCCCAGAAGGAGCTGAACGATGAACCTCCGACCGCGGACGCCGTCCGCATTCCTGGTCGCGGCTGCCGTCGCCGTGACCGCGGCCGCCGGTCTCGGCGCCACCGCGCTCACGGCCCAGGCCACGCCCGACTCCGCCACCGCCACCGCCCCCGTCCACGCGAACATGAACCACGCCGCCGCCCCGCTCGCCGGCGGCGACGACCCCGACGGAGACGGCTACATCCCGGCCGTTCCTCAGGTCACCGGCGTGACCCCGTCCTGGAACAACCCGCCGGACCGCTACTTCCACGAGTTCCAGGCCAACTGCTCGGTCACCAAGACCGCACCCGACGACCCGATCGTCTACGCGGGCCGGCCGGGCGCCTCGCACGACCACACCTTCATGGGCAACACCGGCACGGACGCCAACAGCACCACGGCCTCACTGAGCGCCGGCGGCACGGCCTGCACCGCGGTCGGCGACCTGTCCGGCTACTGGATGCCGACGCTCTACAACGGCAACCAGAAGGTCCTGCCCGCCGGCCCCCAGGTCATCTACTACAAGACCGGGGTCACCGACTACACGAGCGTGCGCCCCTTCCCCAAGGGTCTGCGGTTCCTCGTCGGCAGCCCGACCCAGACCGCGGCGGAGTTCCGCGGCCACAAGGGCTGGGTCGAGGGCTGGGAGTGCGGCGACAGCTTCAGGAACACCGAGTTCCCGGCCAACTGCCCGGCCGGCACCCAGCTGAACATCCGCATGCAGTCGCCCAGTTGCTGGGACGGCAAGAACCTCGACACCCCGGACCACAAGGCGCACATGGCCTACCCGGTCACCAAGCCCGGCACCAACGACAACGTCTGCCCCGCTTCCCACCCGGTCGCGGTCCCGATGGTCGAGTTCAAGATGGCCTTCCCGGTCAGCGGGGACATGTCGCAGGTCAGGCTGTCCAGCGGGTCCGGGCACTCCTTCCACTACGACTTCTTCAACGCGTGGGACGAGCGCACCCTCAGCGCCATGGTCGAGCACTGCATCAAGGGCGGCCTGCAGTGCAACAACCGTGGCTACGACCAGTTCCACCCGGAGGCCGGCACCGTGCTCGGCCCAGACGGACGGCTCCCGTAGCACTCCCCCTCCCCCCACCCCCTCCCAAGGAGGTTCCTGCATGCTCACCCGCATGCGCAGCACCGTCATCACCGCCGCCCTGCTCGCGGGCGCCGTCACCCTCGTCCCCGCCGGTCCGGCCCAGGCCGCCGGCAGCGTGGTCAAGGTGACCGGGTCCCAGGGCAACTGGCAGCTGACCGTGAACGGTTCTCCGTACCTCGTCAAGGGCGTCACCTGGGGACCTTCCCCGGCCGACGCCGCGCGCCTGCTCCCCGACGTGAAGTCGCTGGGCGCCAACACCATCCGCACCTGGGGCACCGACGCCGGCAGCGCCCAGCTGTTCGACGCCGCCAACGCGAACAACGTCAAGGTGGTGGCCGGCTTCTGGCTCCAGCCCGGCGGCGGTCCGGGCAGCGGCGGCTGCACGAACTACGTCACGGACACGACGTACAAGAACACCATGCTGGCCGAGTTCACCAAGTGGGTGCAGACCTACCGCGACAACCCGGCCGTCCTGATGTGGAACGTGGGCAACGAGTCGGTGCTCGGCCTGCAGAACTGCTACTCCGGCACCGAGCTGGAGAACCAGCGCAACGCGTACACGACGTTCGTGAACGACGTGGCGAAAGCCATCCACCGCATCGACGCCAACCACCCGGTCACCTCCACCGACGCCTGGGTGGGCGCCTGGACGTACTACAAGCGCAACTCGCCGGACCTGGACCTCTACGCGGTCAACGCCTACAAGGAAGCCTGCGGGGTCAAGCAGGCCTGGCAGCAGGGCGGTTACACCAAGCCCTACATCATCACGGAGACCGGTCCGGCGGGTGAGTGGGAGGTCCCGAACGACGCGAACGGCGTCCCGTTGGAGCCCGGCGACCAGGCCAAGGCCGACGGCTACACCAACGCCTGGAACTGTGTCACCGGACACGGGGGCGTCGCCCTGGGCGCCACGGTCTTCCACTACGGCACCGAGTACGACTTCGGCGGGCACTGGTTCAACCTGACCCCGGCCGGGGAGCGCCGCAAGATGTACTACGCCGTCAAGCGGGCCTACGGCGGCAACGCCGCGGGCGACAACCTCCCTCCCACCGTCTCCGTCCCCTCCGTCCCCGACCCGGGCGCCGTCCCGGCCGGCAAGGAGATCACCATCCAGGCCCCGGCGACCGACCCCGAGGGCGACCAGCTCTCGTACGAAGTGCTCTGGGGCAGCAAGTACGTGGACGGGGGCGGCGGGCTGATCTCGGTCCCGTCGACCCACCTGGGGAACGGGACGCTCAAGGCCGCGGCACCCGCGAAGACCGGCGCGTGGAAGCTCTACGTCAAGGCCAAGGACGGCCGCGGCAACGTGGGTGTCGAGCAGCGCTCGGTGAGGGTGGTCCCGCCGCCGGTGCCGGGCACGAACGTGGCACTGAACCGGCCGACGACCGCCTCCACGTACCAGAACGACGGATACGGCGGCTGCCCCTGCGGTCCGCAACTGGCCACGGACGGCAACAACACCACGCGCTGGGCCACCACTTGGGCCGACGCCCAGTGGCTCCAGGTGGACCTCGGGTCGGTGCGGCAGCTCAAGCACGCGCAGTTGGTGTGGGAGACCGCCTACGGCAAGGCCTACACCATCCAGGTGTCGGACGACGGCCAGAACTGGCTTACGGCCCACGCCACTTCGAACGGTGACGGCGGCATCGACGACTTCGACATCTCCGCGTCGGGCCGCTACGTACGCCTCGACCTGACCCAGCGGGGAACCGGCTACGGCTACTCCCTGTTCCACTTCGGCGTCTACGCCTGATCCCTGGCCCGACGCCCCGCACGCTCCGCGCGCCGCCCGAACCTGACCCGGGCGGCGCGCGGTTGTGCGCTCGGCGGCTCCCCGGCGTCAGACCTCCAGGATGATCTTCCCGGCGGTGTGGCCCTCCCGGCTGAGCTCGAAGGCGGCGGGCAGTTCCGCGAGCGGGAAGGTCTCGGCGACGGTGACGGTGAGCTGTCCGGCGTCGGCCAGCCGGCCCAGCTCGGCGAGGTCGGAGCCGACGGGCCGTACCCACATCCACTGGCCGCCGGCGCCGAGCACGGTGTGGTCGGCGATGGAGGCGTGCCGGCCGCCCTCGGCCAGGACCGCCAGGGTGGTGTCGAGGACTCCCCCGACGAAGTCGGCGACGACGGTGACGCCCTCGGGCGCCAGGGCGCGGACCCGGTCCGCGAGGCCGTCGCCGTACTCGACGGGTTCGCAGCCCAGCTCGCGCAGCCGGTCGTGGTTGCGCGCGGAGGCCGTACCGATGACGCGGGCCCCGAGTGCGCGGGCGATCTGCACGCCCAGGGAGCCTACGCCGCCCGCGGCTCCGTGCACGAGGACGGTGTCCTCCTTGCCGGTGTCCAGGCGTGTCAGCAGCTGGTACGCGGTGAGCCCGGCCAGCGGCAGCCCCGCGGCCTGCTGCCAGGTCAGGGAGGCGGGCTTGGGCGCGAGGGCCCGTACGGGCACGGTGACGAACTCGGCGAAGGTGCCGCCGTGGACGTAGTCCTTGCGGGCGTAGGCGATCACCTCGTCGCTCGCGGTGAACTCCGGGGTGTCGATGCCCGCGTACTCGACCGTCCCGGCCACGTCCCAGCCGGGGACGACGGGGTACACCACGTCCATCAGCCCGTCGAGTCCACCCGCCATGATCTTCCAGTCGACGGGGTTCACGGAGGCGCACCGGACCCGGACCAGGACCTCGCCGGGGCCGACCTTGGGCACCGGGATCCGGGTCTCGGAGAGCACCTCCACTCCGCCGTACGTGTCGTACGTCATCGCCCGCATGGTGCCCTCTTGGTCCTCGGACATACCTCTCGCCTCTCGCTGAGCCGGTCGCGTGCCCCCCGCCGCCCCCATCCCACCACGAAGAGCCGCGCCCGCCCCGGGAGGAGGGGCGGGCGCGGCGCGGCGGAGCGGTTCCGGCACGGGAGGGAGGCAAGGAGGGAGGGAAGGAACCGGGCAGGGGCTACAGGGCCCGGTGGGCGGCGATCACGTCCGCGTAGTGGCGTCCGCTGGTCTTCACGGTGCGCTGCTGGGTCTCGTAGTCCACGTGGACCAGGCCGAACCGCTTGTCGTAGCCGTAGGCCCATTCGAAGTTGTCGAGGAGGGACCAGGCGTAGTAGCCGGCCAGCGGTGCGCCGCGGCGGGCCGCGCGGGCGCAGGCGGCCAGGTGGGCCGTCAGGTACGCGGTGCGCTCGGGGTCGTGGACGCTGCCGTCGGGGGCGACGGCGTCGGGGTACGAGGACCCGTTCTCTGTGATGAGGATGCGCCGGGCGCCGTACTCCTCGGTCAGCCGCATGATCAGGGACTCCAGGCCGTCCGCGTCGACCTCCCAGTCCATGCCGGTGCGCGGGACGCCGGGCCGGTCGATCATCCGGGCGTGGGGGGCCGCGCCGTGCGGGTCGGCGGTGACCACCTGCGGGAAGTAGTAGTTCAGGCCGATCCAGTCGAGCGGGGCCGCGATGGTCTCCAGGTCGCCGGGCCGCTCGGGGAGCTCGACTCCGTAGACCTCCCGCATGTCGGCGGGGAAGCCGCGGCCGTGCACCGGGTCGAGCCACCAGCGGTTGACGTGGCCGTCCATCCGGCGGGCGGCCGCGCGGTCGGAGTCGCTGTCGGTGGCGGGCTCGACGGTGGAGAGGTTGTTGACGATGCCGATCCGCGCGCCGGGTGCTGCGGCGCGGACGGCCTGTGCGGCCAGGCCGTGGCCGAGCAGCAGGTGGTAGGAGGCGCGGACGGCGGCGGTGAGGTCGGTCCGGCCCGGGGCCATCCTGCCTTCGAGGTGGCCGATCCACGCCGAGCAGAGGGGTTCGTTGAGGGTCGCCCACTGGGTGACGCGGTCGCCGAGGCGCTCCGCGACGGTTCCGGCGTACGCGGCGAAGTGCTCGGCGGTGGCCCGCTCGGGCCAGCCGCCGCGGTCCTGCAGGGCCTGTGGGAGGTCCCAGTGGTAGAGGGTGACCGACGGTTCGATGCCGGCGGCGAGCAGGCCGTCGATCAACTGGTCGTAGAAGTCGAGGCCCTTGGCGTTGACCGGGCCGTCGCCGCCGGGCAGGACGCGCGGCCAGGCGATGGAGAGCCGGTAGGCGTTGGTGCCGAGCTGCCGCATCAGGTCGATGTCCTCGCGCCAGCGGTGGTAGTGGTCGCAGGCGGTGTCGCCGTTGTGACCGCCGTCGATGGCACCGGGGACGCGGGTGAAGGTGTCCCAGATGGACGGGGACCGGCCGTCCTCGGTGACGGCTCCCTCGATCTGGTAGGCGGAGGTGGCGGTGCCCCAGACGAAGTCGCGCGGGAGGGCGGCGAGGTCGATGGAATCGCGGGCGGTGTCGAGACGGCCCGCGTCGGAACGTTCTGCGTACAGGGTCATTTGACGGCTCCTGCCGTGAGTCCGGCCACCAAGTACCGCTGCAGCAGCAGGAATCCGGCGACGATGGGGATGCTGACGACGAGCGACGCGGCCATGATCTGGTTCCAGTAGACGTCGTTCTGCGTGGAGTAGCCCTGCAGTCCGACGGCGAGGGTCCGGGTGGCGTCGTTCGTCATGACGGAGGCGAAGAGCACTTCGCCCCAGGCGGTCATGAACGCGTAGACGGCGACGGCGACGATGCCGGGTACGGCGGCCGGGATGACGACGCGGAAGAGCGCGCCGAGCGGTCCGCAGCCGTCCACGGTGGCGGCTTCGTCGAGCTCGCGGGGCACCGAGTCGAAGTACCCGATGAGCATCCAGATGGAGAAGGGGAGGGAGAAAGTGAGATAGGTGAGGATCAGGCCGCCGCGGGATCCGTACAGGGCGATCCCGGTGGTGTTGCCGATGTTCACGAAGATCAGGAACAGCGGGAGCAGGAAGAGGATCCCGGGGAACATCTGGGTGGACAGCACGGTCACGGTGAACAGGCGCTTGCCGCGGAAGCGGTAGCGGCTGACCCCGTACGCCGCGAAGACGGCGATCACGACGGAACAGGCGGTGGCCGAGCCCGCGACGATGAGCGAGTTCACGAAGTACTTGGCGAGCGGGACCGTGTGCCAGATGTCGATGTAGGGGCGGACGGTGAGCCCGCTGGGGATCCAGCGGAACTCTCCCGCCACGTCCTTCAGGGGTTTGAGCGAGCTGGCGGCCATCACGTAGACGGGCAGCGCGACGAAGCCGGCGAGGAGCGTGAGGAAGACGGCCCGGATCACCTTGAAGGACATCGGCGGGTCGAGCGGTGATCTCGTACGGGGCCGCGCGTGCGGGCGGCCGCGCCGGGCGGGTGCGGTGCTGCGGTCAGGCATCGGCTTCCTTCCGTCCCCGGGTCGTGACGAACAGGTAGACGGCCGTGACCAGCAGCAGGAAGAGCAGCAGCAGGACGGACATGGCCGAGCCGGTGCCGAAGTTCCAGGTCACGAAGCTGGATTGGTAGATGTGGATGGAGATGAGGTCGGCCGCTTCGGGGGCCGCCTTGCCGAACAGCACGAAGGGGGTGTTGAAGTCGTTGAAGGTCCACAGGAACAGCACGAGGATCAGCACCTGGTTGACGGCGCTGACCGAGGGCAGCGTGATCCGGCGGATCTGCTGCCAGACGCCGGCTCCGTCCAGCGCGGCCGCCTCGTAGAGGTCCTTGGGGACGTTCTGGAGCGCGGCCATCACGATCAGGAAGGCGAACGGCCAGCCCTTCCAGACCGAGACGGTCAGCAGGGCCCAGAAGCTGTTCTCGCCCAGCAGCCAGAAGGTGTGCTCGGCGCCGCCGAGACCCAGCTGGTCGTGGATGACGTGGTTCACCAGGCCGTTGTCCCGCTGGAACATGAACGCCCAGGTGATGACGGCCGCGTAGCCGGGCAGTGCGTAGGGGATCAGGAACAGGCCGCGCAGGAGTCCGCGGCCGCGGAAGGTCTCCTGCATGAACACGGCGGTGGCGGTGCCGAGGAACCAGCACAGGGCCACCGACAGGAGCGTGAACAGGCAGGTGGTGAAGAAGGAGTTGAGCAGGGCCTCGCCGACGGGCTTGTTGATGTCGACGGCGAGCGCGTAGTTGTCGAGGCCCGACCAGGGCGCGCTGGACCAGTCCCGGATGAAGAACTGGGTCAGTTGCCGGAAGCTCATCACGATGCCCATCACCATCGGGACGAGGTGGATGAGCAGTTCGAAGAACAGGGCGGGCAGGAGCAGGAGGTAGGGCAGGGCGGCGCGGCGCAGGCGCCCGGTGCGGCGTACCCGGGCAGTGGTACGCCGCACCCTTCCCGCCGTGGCGGAGGTCATGAACGGTTACTCACTTCTGCATCTGCTGCTGGGCCTTGGTGAGCTTCGCCTTGACCGACTCGGCGGTCACCGGGCGGCCGGCCGCGGCGTCGGCGAAGAGCTCCTTGACGGCGGTTCCGACCGCGGTCTCGAACTGGGACTCCTCGGGGACCTGCGGGAGCGGGGCGGCGCTGGTGGACAGGGTGTTGCGGAGCACCGTGAGGTCCTCCGTGCCGAAGGCGGCGTGCGTCTGGGCCGACTTGACCGGCGGGATGGATCCGTAGGTCTGGTTGAGGATCTTCTGCTCCTCGTCGCTGGTCATGAACTTCACGAACTTCAGGGAGCCGTCGATGTTGTCCGTGTTCTTGAAGACGGCGAGGTTGATGCCCGCGACCATGGAGTTGACGTTCTTTCCGGCGCCGGGGACGCCGCCGGCCGGGACGGGCGCGGGCGCCACGCCCCAGTCGCCCTCCTTCATGCCCTGGGCCTTGAAGCTGCTCGCCGCGTTCTGCCACAGGACCATGGCGGTCTTGCCGTTGGCGAAGTCCTGGAGGGACTGGTTCTTGTCGTACTCGGCATTGCCCGGGGCGATGATCTTGTCCTTGGCCATGAGGTCGACGTACTGCTTGACGGCGTCGACGTTGGCCGCGGTGTCGAAGGTGGGCTTGCCGCTCGCGTCGAAGAACTCCGCGCCGTGCTGCTGCGAGAAGACGAAGGCCTGGTGGATGTTGTTGGAGAGGTTCGCGCCCTCCGCGCCCAGGGCCCACTTGCCGTCCTTGGACAGCCTCTGACCGACGGTGACCATCTCGTCCCAGGTGGCCGGGGGCTTCTCGATGCCCGCCTCCTGGAACATCTTCTTGTTGTAGTAGAGCGCGTACGACATGGAGTAGAGCGGGACGGCGGCCGGGTCCTTGCCCTTGGCGCCCGCCGAGCCGATGGCGGAGTCCACGAACCGCTCCTTGCCGCCGATCGCCTCGAAGTTCTTGGCGTCCCAGGGCAGCAGGGCTCCGGTGGCCTGCAGGGAGGAAGACCAGGTGTTGCCGATGTTGAGGACGTCGGGGCCCTGTCCGGAAGCGGTGGCGGCGAGGATCCTGTTGAGCAGGTCCGACCACGGGACCACTTCGAGCTTGACCTTGATGCCGGTCTGCTCCTCGAACTTCTTCAGCTCCGGGCCGAGGGTCGCCTGGTCCGCCGCGATGTCGGGGCCCTGGTTGGAGGCCCAGTAGGTGATCTCCTTGGGGACCTTGTTGGAGCCCTCCGCGTCCGCGGATCCGCCTCCGCAGGCGGTGGCGGCTGCGAGCATGGAGACGGTGACGGCGGTGACGGCGGCGGCTCGGGTTCTGCGCATGGCGGCTCGGTCCCTTTCGGCAGGGGTGAGGAGAAGGGCCGGTGGACGGTACGAGCACCCGGCCCCAACCGGGTACTCGGCGACTCCGTTCTTTCCAGGCCTTAATTTAGGACGTGAGTTAAGCCTCGGGAAAGGGTCGCGTCAAGGGGTCGCGCAAGGGTATGTTGCGATCGATGTCAGGGCGGAAGGAGCCACATGACGACGGGGCGCAGTGGACGTACGGTGCGGGACCTGCGAAGGGGCAACCGCAGTGCCGTGCTCCAGCAGTTGTACTTCGGCGGGCCCAGGAGCCGGCAGGAACTGGGCCCCGCGACCGGCCTGAGCTCGGGATCCGTCAGCAACGTGGTCGGTGAGCTCGTGGCGGACGGACTGCTGGAGGAGGCCGGCATCGTCGACTCCGACGGCGGCCGCCCGCGTACGCTGCTGCGCGTCGCTCCCGGCAGCGCGCACATGATCGGCATCGACGTGGGCGAAACCCGGGTCAGGGTCGAGCTGTTCGACCTCACCCTCACCGAACTGGCGCGTACCGAGCTGCCGTTGCAGCCTCGCGGCTGCTACGACGTCGGCCCGATCGTCGACCACGTACGGAGCGGGATCGCCACCGTCCTGGACCGGGCCGGGGTCGGGACGGACCGGCTCCTGGGCGTCGGCGTCGGCGTGCCCGGCATCGTCGACCGCGACGCGCCGGGCGGCGCCGTGGTCCACGGACAGACCATCGGCTGGGACGCGGTCCCGCTGGAGGCGCTGCTGCGGGCGACGGGAGCCGTGCCGCCGGAGGTCCCGTACATCATCGACAACGGGGCGCGCACGCTCGGCCAGGCGGAGATGTGGTTCGGCGCGGGGCGCGGGGCCCGGGACGCGGTGGTCGTGCTCTTCGGCTCCGGCGTCGGAGCGAGCCTGATCACCGACGGTTCCCCGGACGGCGCCACCACCGGGGGCGCACCGCTGGAGTGGGGCCACCTGACGGTGCAGGTCCGCGGGCGGCGCTGCCGCTGTGGAGCGCTGGGCTGCCTGGAGGCGTACACGGGGGCGGAATCGCTCCTGGCGCGCTGGGCGGAGCGGGGCGGCGGCGGGGAGGCGGTCGCGGGGGACGAGGAGGACGCCCTCGCCGCGCTGCTGGCGGCGGCCGGCGCCGGGGACGCGATCGCCCTGGACGTGCTCGACGAGACCGCGGAGTACCTGGGCGCGGGCCTGTCGGACGTCATCAACCTGTTCCAGCCGGAGCGGATCCTGATCGGCGGCTGGGCGGGCCTGATGCTGGGCCCGCACATCCTTCCGGCGGTACGGGAACACGCGACGCGCTACTCGCTGCGCCACCCGGCGGCCCGGGTCACCATCGACATGGGCTCCCTGGGCCCGGACGCGGTCACGGTGGGCGCGGCCACGCTCCCCCTGGCGGCCTTCTTCGCCACGGGCGGCCGCCGCACCCCGCCGGAACCCGCGACGGAAGCCCCGGGCTGGCAGACCGCCCTCCAGACCCGCGGCGGCTCCGCGGCGGCGGCGGGGCTGGCGTAGGCCGTGATCCTCCCCAAGATCCGGGACCCTCGCTTCGTGACGATCCGCCGGGGCGGGACGCTCACCGACGCGGACCATCACCTGCTCGCGCTCTGGGCGGCCACGTGCGCGGAACACGTCCTCGGCCTGTTCGAGGCCGTCCGGCCCGAGGACCCGCGGCCGCGCCAGGCGATCGAGCACGCCCGGGCGTGGGTGCGCGGCGAGGTCACGATGACCCGCTCACGCGCGGCGGGCGGCCATGCGATGGGCGCGGCCAGGGACCTGCGCGGGGCGGCCCGGCACGCCGCGTACGCCGCCGGCCAGGCCGGGGCCGTCGCCCACGTCGCCGCGCACGAACTCGGGGCGGCCGCCTACGCGATCAAGGCGGCACGGGCTGCCGCGCCGCAAGCCGAGGGCGAGGCCGCGGGGCGCCGGGAGTGCCAGTGGCAGCGAGATCAGCTCCCGGAGGCGATCCGCGAACTCGTGCTCGACGACCAGCGGTTGCGCAACGACATCTGCTGGTCGGCCTTCGACTGCTGAACGTGCGTGCCGTTCACGGTGTCCGGCTGAACCACGCCTCCGTCGACGGTTCGTACGACCGGGGGCCGCGCCGCCGCTTGGCGCTCAGCCCGAGTCGCGGACCACCAGCTCCGGGTCGAAGAGCACTTCCACCGGGTCGGGTGCCGCCGTGCCGGACACCCGGTCGAGGAGGAGGCGCACCATCTCCGCCGCCATTTCCTCCACGGGCTGGCGGACCGTCGTCAGGCGGGGCCTGGACGCCACCGCCGCGCCGGAGTCGTCGAAGCCGACCACCGCCACGTCCTCCGGGATCCGGCGGCCGTGTTCGCGCAGCACCAGGCAGGCGCCCTGCGCCATCAGGTCGTTCGCCGCGAACACGCCGTCCAGGTCCGGGTGTTCGGCCAGGAGCGCGCGCATCACGTGCTCGCCGCCGTCCAGCGTGAAGTCGGCCTCGGCCACCCGTACCGCCGTTCCGGCCAGCGCCTCCCGGAAGCCCGCCAGCCGGTCCCGGCTCGCCGGCACGTCCGCCGGGCCGCCGATCGCGACGAGACGCCGGCAGCCCCGGGCGAGGAGGTGCCGGGCGGCCAGCGCCCCGCCCTCGCGGTGGCGCAGGTCGACCCAGTCCAGCGGGACCCCGGGCGCCGGGCGGGCGAAGAGCACCGCGGGCAGGCCGGCGCGCGCGAGCATGCCGGGCAGCGGGTCGCGGCCGTCGGTGGTGACGAGCAGGGCTCCGTCCCCGCCGCCCTGGGAGAGGTACGCGAGCACCTGCGCGCGGTCCGCCTCCTCGTCGGCGAACAGCAGCACCGGATGCACCCCGCGCGGGCGCAGGGCCCGTACGACCCCGCTCACCACCCGTCCGAAGAAGGGGTCCTGGAACACCCGGCCGGTGTCCGCTCCCGCGCCCGAGACCACCAGCGCCACCGCACCCGAGCGCCGGGTCACGAGCGAGCGGGCCGCGCGGTTCGGCACGTACCCGGTGGCGGCGACGGCTTGCTGGACCGCCTGCTGGATGGCGGGGTCAACATTGCGGACCCCGTTGACCACGCGGGACACCGTGGCCCGGGACACCCCGGCGGCGCGGGCCACGTCCTCCAGGGTCGGGGCCGTGCCGGTGGCTGTTCCGGTGCCGGTGGCGGTGCCGGAGCCGATGCCAATGCCGGTACCCGTGCCGGAGCCGGTGGCCGTGCGCGCTGCGTCCATGGCGGCACTGTATCCGCCCTCCGCTCAGGCCTCCCTGAGCCCTCCCCCGGCCCTCCCTCGGCCTTCCCCGGCCCTCCCCCGGCCTTCCCTCGGCCCTTTCACAGACCCCTCTCGGATTTCCCTCAGACCTCTCTCAGACCTCGATCGCCCCACGGAGCGGCAGATCACCGGCGGTGCGACCGGCCAGGACGGTGAACCGCCCGGGCTCCGCCGTCCAGCCCCCGGCCTGCGTGGACCAGTGCTGGAGGGCCCGTGCGGGGATCCGTACGTACGCCGTCACCGGTTCCCCGGGCTCCGCCTCCGCGGCCGCCCAGCCCGCGAGCCAGCGCACCGGGCGTTCGACCGCCGAGTCCGGGCGGGACAGGTGGAGCTGGACGACCTCGCGACCGTGCCGGGTGCCGGTATTGCGGAGGGTCACCGGAACCTCGTAGCCCCCGCCGGGCGTCGGCTCGGGGGCGCCGAGACCCTCGAACTCCCAAGTGGTGTAGCTGAGTCCGTGCCCGAACCAGTACGCGGGGGCCGGTCCGGCCGAGCCCCTCCGCAGCCAGCCGCGGTGGCCGATGTGCAGGCCTTCTTCGTAGGGGAGTCGGCCGCCGGTGGGCTGCGTCGTGCGTACGGGTGCGTCGGCGAGCGCGGCCGGCCAGGTGGTGGGGAGACGCCCGCCCGGCTCGGCGAGGCCGAGGAGGACGTCGGCGAGTGCGTGCCCGCCCTCCTGGCCGGGGAACCAGGTGAGGAGGACGGCTCCGGCGGCTTCGCGCCAGGGCAGTTCGACGGGGCCGCCGGAGTTGACGACGACGACGGTACGCGGATTCGCGCGGGCGATCGCGGCCACCAACTCGTCTTGGGGCGACGGCAGTCGGAGCGATGACCGGTCGAGTCCCTCGGACTCGCCGCCCTCGGTGGTGCCGACGACCACGACGGCCGCGTCGGCCTCCCGGGCGGCGGCCACGGCGGCGGCGAGCGCCCGCTCGGGGTCGGGGAGGGGCGGCGCGGCGGTGAGCACGGTCGCCCGGCCCGTGCCCGGGACGAGTTCGCGCCGGGCCACGACGTGCACCGGGTGGCCGGCGGTGAGCTGGATCCGGGCGGTGTGCTGGGGCGGTCGGACGTGGATGACGGCCGGATCGGCGGTCTCGGGCGGGAACGCGCCGTCGAGCACGGCCGTTCCGTCGACGGCGAGGTGGAGTGCGCCGAAACCGCCGAGTCCGAGCGTCCAGGTTCCGCTCGTGTCCGGGTGGAGGACGGCGGCGAGCTCGACGGTGCGGGCGCCGGGCGGCAGTTCCGGCTCCAGCACCCGGCCGGAAGGCTGGTGGGCGGAGGCCAGCACCACCCCGTCGGCATCGAGCACGCGCAACCGCACCCCGGGGGCTCCGCCTTCCGGGTCGCGGGCGTACCGCGCGCTCAGCGGGGCCTGCCCGCCGCCGTCCCCGGGGGCGGGGCCGGGTTCGTAGGCGACCCGGACGTGCGGTCCCAGCGCGCTCCGCAGCCCGTCGAGCGGACTGGCCACGCGCTGCGGGAACACCTCGGAACTACCGCCGCCCTGGACTCGGGGGTCGTCGGCGTGCACCCCGATGACGGCGACTCCCCGGCCGCCCAACACTGCTCGCTCCAGGGGCAGTACCCCCCGGTTCTCCAACAGCACGAAGCTCGCGGCGGCAGCGGACCGCAGCTCCCGGCGCAGCGCGTCGGATGCGGGGGCCGGGAACGGGACGGGGGGCGGGGCCGAGGTCAGGGCCGACACCTGGGCGCCGGGCCGACCCGGGGGCTCCGCCGCCGGGCTCGAAGCCGGGGCCACCGGCTGGGGCAGGCCAACGGCCGGGAGGTGCGGAGCCGGACCCGAGACCGAGGCGGAGGAGGCTCCCGGGACCGGAGCCGGGGGCGGGAGCAGAGCCGAGGCCTCGGTGACCGGCGCCAGGGACGGATTCGAGGCCGGATTCGGGGCGGGATTCGGGGCCGGACTCGGGGCCGGACTCGGGGCCGGACTCGGGGCCGGACTCGGGGCCGGACTCGGGGCCGGGGAGGCGACCTCGGCCAGGGCAGGGTCCAGAGCCGCCCCCGGCCTCAGCCCCGGCCCCGGCCCCGGCCCCGGCCCCAGAGGTGCACCACCAGGGATGAGGGCCCCCACCCGGGATGCCAGGCGCAGGAGCCTGCGGGCCTTGTCCGCGACCGCCTCCTCCGGGACCCGACCGCCCGCCAGGGCCTCCCGTAGCGAATCCCCCCACGGACCGCGCGGGCCCGGCATCGCCAGGTCCTGCGCGGCGACGGCAGAAGCCACGGTGGAACGGACACCGCCCCAGTCGGAGACGACCGCCCCGTCGAAGCCCCACTCCCCCTTCAACGGCTCCGCGAGAAGGGAACTCTCGCTCATCGTCACCCCGTTGACCTTGTTGTACGCCGACATCACCAGCCACACCCCGGCCCGGACGGCGGCCTCGAAGGGCGCGAGGTAGAGCTCGCGCAGCACGCGCTCGTCGAGCCGTACGTCCACGGTCAACCGCTCCGCCTCGGAGTCGTTGGCCACGTAGTGCTTCGCCGTCGCGGCCACTCCGCGCGACTGGACCCCGCGGATGAGGGCCGCCCCCGTACGGCCCGCGAGCAACGGGTCCTCGGAGAAGCACTCGAAGTGGCGTCCGGCGAGGGGGCTGCGGTGCAGGTTGAGGGTGGGGGCGAGAACGACGTGGACGCCCTTGCGCCGGGCCTCGTCGCCGAGCAGTTCCCCGAGCCGGCGGACCCTGCCCTCGTCCCACAGCGCCCCGAGGGCGGTGGGCGAGGGCAGCAGGGCCGAGGTGAACCGCTCGTCCCAGCCGGGTCCGCGCACTCCGGCCGGACCGTCCGAGAAGACGATCTCCCGTAGTCCCACGTCCGGTTCGGGCCGGGTCCGCCAGGTGTCGGCCCCGGTCAGCAGCCGCACCCGCTGCTCGGGATCGAGCTTGTCCAGCAGTCGTTCCACGTCACCGTCGCGCACGTCCACCCCTTACACGCCGACCCCCGAACGTCGGGAGAGCGCTCTCCCGCATGATCCCGGCGCACCGGATCAACTGTCAACGGCCTCGGCGTACGCGGACTTGACCACGCGGACCGGGGCGCGGAGTTCGGCTCGCCGGATCACGGGGGCGGAGAGGCGGCGCGCACTGCGGCGAGCAGGCAGATCACACCGCATCCGAGTCCGAGGAAGAGCACGTCCGAGAGGTCGCCGGCGCTGACGGGGGCCAGGAGGTCCCGGTCCGCGTCCAGGGCCAGTCCACCCGCCCCGAACCGCCGCAGGTGGTAGCAAGGCGTGGTGCGCCGGCCGGCGAGGTCCGCACGCCGGCCGACCAGGCGGAGCCCGGTCCGGTGAGCCATGTGCGCACGATTACCGGCCAATGACGTGGCCGACGTGTGATCAAGGCTGTTGCGCGGAAGCGTCCTTGGCGAGAATCCCTCGATGGCTGCTCTCGAAGCGATATACGGAGTCCTGGGCGTACTGGGAGGCGCGACGATCGGTGCCTGGAGCACCGGGCGCCAGCAGCGGGGGGCGCAGAGGAGCATCTCGGCCACCGCGGCCGCCGAGAAGGACGCCCGGACGCTCGAACTGGCCCTGGAGACCACCTCCACCGCCCGCATCGCCACCCGAGCCTGGGCGCTGTTCATGGAACTCGCCGTACAGGACCTCGCGACCCCCCGGCCGGTGGATCTGGCCACCTTTGACAGCGAGTTGAAGTCCCTCCTCGGGGACGTGACCAACGCCCTCTTCCGCCTTGCCGCGATCCCCGGCATCCCTTTCGCCGAGGCACCGGCGGGCATGAACTCACCGCTGACCCACGCGACACGGACCGTCCGGGAGTCTCTGCTCCAGAAGGAGTCCGGCCGGAGCATCGAGGCCGTAGAGGCCGCCACACTGCTCGCGCTCGTGCGGGACGGCGCCGCCGACATGAACGAGACCTTCGTCCGGCAGACGGACCTCCTCACGGGTCGCACGCCTGCTCCCACCGCTTCGTCCGCACGTCACGATCTCCCCGACTACCTCACCCAGCCGGCGGGGTCCGCGTACGCCGTGCCGCTGCCGCTGCCGTCGCCGTCGCCGTCGCCGTCGCCGTACGAGACTCCCCGGCATCTTTCCGCGCCCGCACCTTCACAGTCCCCCTTCGAACCGTTCTGGTTCGCGGTCCCGGCACCCTGCCCCCTGTACACGCTGGAGGGAGCGGCCGCCCCGCCCCCTCGGGACCAGTTGCGGCCGGGCTCATGGCACCTGGCGATCGCCCGGCACCCATCAGGTCTGGTGGTCGCGGTGGACGACGATCTCTGTCTCGTCCTTCGCGCCACGGATGGCGTCCAACGACGCTAGCGGCGCCGGGCATTTGACGTCGTTTCCGCTGGTCAGCCGGATATCGCGGTGTTAGCCTGCGGCGATCCCAGGTGTGGGCACGACACGGGGTAATGCGTCACACAGGAGGCTCATATGTCACATCGCCAGGTCACCATCGTCACCGGAGGCAGTCGCGGTATCGGCGCCGCCACGTGCGTCCGGCTCGCCGCCGACGGGCACGACCTCGTCCTCGGCTACCTCCACGACGACGCGGCGGCCAAGGCCACCGCCGCGCGGGTGCGGGAAGCCGGCGCGCGGTGTGTGACCGTGCGCGGTGACACGTCCGAGGAGTGCGACGTGGAGCGGCTCTTCGACATCGCCGGAGCCGAGTTCGGTGCGGTGACCGGACTGGTCAACAACGCCGGGGTGACCGGCACCCCGGGCCGGCTGGCCGACGTCCGGGTCGAGGACCTGCGCCGCGTCCTCGACGTGAACCTGCTCGGGTACCTGCTCTGCTGCCGCCGGGCCGCCCGGGACATGGCCGCGTCGGGCGGTGGGGCGATCGTCAACGTCTCCTCCGCGGCCGCCACCCTCGGCAGTCCCGGCCGCTACGTCCACTACGCCGCGACCAAGGCCGCCACCGACACCCTGACCCTGGGCCTCGCCAAGGAGCTGGGCCCGGACGGGATCCGGGTCAACGCCGTGGCCCCCGGCATCATCGATACCGACATGCACGCCGCCATGGGCGAGCCCGACCGCCCGGCGCTGGCGGCGGCCGAGATCCCGCTCGGGCGGGCCGGGCAGCCGGTGGAGGTCGCCGCGGCCATCGCCTGGCTGCTGTCGGCGGACGCCGCGTACACGACCGGTACGGTCCTGCGCGTCGCCGGCGGGCGCTGAGCCTCCCCCGGCACCTCTCGGCCCCGTCCGCCGGAGGGACGGGGAGGTGTCAGCCTTCGCTCGCGAAGGCCGCGCGGGTGGCCGGGCCGTAGACGCCCGGCGGGTCGCCCTTGATGCTCCTGTTCTGCTGGAGCTGCCTGACGCCGCGCCGGGTCTGCTCGTCGTAGACCCCGGTGAGGGAGACGTACGTGAACCCTTGCGCGTGGAGCCGTTCCTGCAGGGCGCGCACCTCGGCCCCGCGGTCCCCCGGGCTCAGGGTCCCGTCCGCGTCCGGTGCCGGGCGCGTGCCCGTCGGGCCCGCGGGCTTCGGGTCCCTGCTCGTACTCGCCGACGGGCCGGAAGGGGGCCGGCCGGCGGCCGGAGCCGTCGCGGACGTGGCTCCGGGCGCGGTCGGGCGTGCGGACTCCCCGGCCGTCGCGGGTTCCTCGCCCGCACCCGGGCTGCGCTCGGGGAGGACCGGCACGGACAGGCCCGGCGGTGCCACGGCGCGCGGAGGCTCCTTGTCGGGGCCGCGCAGGAGGAACGCGACGGCCCCCGCCGCCCCGAGCGCGAGCAGGGCGAGCCCGACGAACGGGAGCCGGCTGCCCCGTCGGCCGGCCGCAGGTGTCGCCGAGGGCGCGGTCCCCGGTACGGGTTGCCACTCGGGCGCGTCGCGCGAAGGACCGGGCGCCTCGGGGGGCGGCCCGAAGCGCGTCGGTACGGAGATCCGCCCGGACTCCTCGGGCCAGGCCGGCGCGGAGGAGCTGGGCGCGGAGGAGGCGGGCACGGAGGAGCCGGGAAGCGGGCCCGAGGCGGCTACGTAGGGGCGTACGAGCAAGCGATCGTCGTCGGGCACGATCCCACTCTCATCGGGGTCAGGGGACATGGTTGTCTCCCGGCGGGTACGGGGGCCGGCGCGGCGGTGCGGTGTCGGCCCCCGTACCCGGCCGGTCAGGTCCTGCGCCGCCGGGCGACCAGGACCGTGCCGACGTCGGCGGCCGGAACACGGGCACCGCCGATCGCCGGGGGCGCGGCCGTGCACGCGCCGGCCCGGTCCCCGCCGGCCGGACCGCTCGCGCCGGGGACCGGGCCGGGCCCGGGGCCGGAGCCGGAGCCGGGGACCGGGCCGCGGATGGAGCCGCCGGAATCGAGCGCGAGGCGCCTCCCGGACGGAGCCGGGACCGGGGTCGGGGTCCCGGAGGCGCCGGGTGTGCGGGGCTTCGGGGCCGCGGGGGCGACGCCCTGCGCGAGGATGCCGCCCGGCCGGGCGGCGGCGCGGTTCGTGACCGCCCTCGTGGCGTGGGGGAGGGTCCTGGAGCCGTCCAGGCGCCACCGGACGGAGGCCGGCCCACCGGCGACGCCCTCGACGAAGCCGCCGACCGCTGCCGATGCGAGCGGAGAGCGGGCGGATCTGGGCATGTGAGGTATCTCCGAGGTGCGGCTCGTGCGGTGGCGCTCGACGCCCGGACGTCGCCGACAGGGGTCGGTCCGGGCGGTGATGTTCGATCGGCGCACTCTTTCCCCAGGACATGCCCCAGGTCAAGCCGGATGTCCGATCCACCCCATCCGCCCCGTCTGGGCATGTCCTCTTCAGCGGATCCCTCCCGTCGGGAGCGGCCCCTCCGCAGTCTGGACGGCTGACCGTCCGGAGGGCATGCGGCCCAGCGGACCGGCGGTCAACTCCCGCCCCAGGATCTACCGGTGGGCTCCCGGCCGCCTACCGCTGGTCGGCCGGTGAGGCGTCGCGGGAGTCGGCGCGACCCTCGGCAGCGGTGGCGGCACCGGTATCGCTGACGGCGGCCGCCGCGCCCGCGGCCACGACTGCCCGCGTGGCCGTGCGGGACGTGGCCGTGCGGGAAGTCGAGGTGACCCGGACGGTGACGGCCGCCAGGGCCATCAGGACGGCTCCGGCCAACGGGGCCGCCGGAACCGAGATCCCGTCGACCGCGAGACCGCCGGACAGCGCGCCCGCGGCGATGGCCAGGTTGAACATGGCCACCATGAGCGAGGACGCGGCCTCCGCGTCGTCCGGCGCCGCCTTGATCATCCAGCTCTGGAGACTGACCGAGACCCCGCCGTACACGAGCCCCCAGGCCAGCAGCAGCACCGTTCCGGCGACCGCTCCCGGCACCATCGCGATCAGCGCCAGGATCACGGTGAGGGCCGACCCGACCGTGAACAGCGTGCGGTACGGGTCGCGTGCTCCCGCCAGGAAGTTGCCGGCCACGCCCGCGATTCCGTAGCCGAGGAGGAGGGTGCTCACGTAGCCGGCGTTCACCCCGGACACGTCCTGCAGGATCGGCCGTACGAACGTGTACGCGGCGAACTGCCCGGTCACCACCAGGAAGGTGACGGTCACTCCGGCCCGGACCGCGCGGTTGCCCCGGAGCAGGGCGGGGAGTTGGGCGAAGGTGATGGTCCGGGTCGGCGGCAGCGGCGGCAGCAGCAGGAGCAGTGCGGCCAGGGTGAGGACTCCGAGCCCGCCCACGGCCGCGAAGGCGAAGCGCCAGCCGCCGACCTCGCCGAGCAGGGTCCCGGCGGGGACGCCGAGTACCGAGGCGGTGGGGACTCCGCCGAAGACGAGCGCGGTGGCCCGGCCGACGTGGTGTGCGGGGACGAGGCGGACGGCGAGGCCGCCTGCTATGGCCCAGAAGCCGCCGACGCTGACCCCGACGAGTACCCGGGCGGCCAGGAGCACCCCGAAGCCGGGGGCGACGGCGGCGACCAGGTTGGCGACGCCCATCAGGGCGATCAGAACGACCAGCACCCACCGCCGGTCGAGCCGGCCGGCGCCGACGGTGACGAGGGGCGCGCAGAAGCCCGCGACCAGCCCCGGCACGGTGACCATCAACCCGGCGGTGCCGTCGGACACGCCGAGATCGGCGCCTACGGGAGTGAGCAGGCCGACGGGCAGCAACTCGGAGGTGATGAGACAGAAGATCCCGAGCGACACCGCCCCTACGGCCCCCCATCCCCGCCACCCGGCGACGGCCTTGTCCGGCGCGACCGCCTTCTCGGGCGCGACCGCCTCGGCCGCCGCGGAGGCGGGCCCAGCGGGCGGTCCGGACCCGGGTACGGAGCCGGGGGCCGGGCCGGCGGCAGGGATCGGCGGGGGCTTCGGCGCCGGGGAGTGGGGTTCGTTGCCGGGCGCGGGGGCTGCGGTCATGAGGGCGGGACTCCGTACGAGGCAGGCAGGCGGGCGGGCAGGCGGGCAGGCGGGCAGGCGGGCGGCCCACCGGAGCGTCCCCGCCGGTCGGGTGGGGCGGGGTCCGGGGAGCCGGCACGGCAACGCGCAGCACCGGGGGTCGCGCCTCCCCCGGCATCCGCACTGTCGTTCCCCCCGAACCTTGTCCGGATTTCCCCGCCGGGTCCACCCCCGTCCACGTGCGCGTTCTCCCGGACCGGTGAACCTCCCGGCACGGCAGAAACGATCGCGGTGGGCTCACCGAACCGTTTCGGCAACGCCCACGGCGCCCTCCCCGGACCCCATGGCCTCCCCCGCCCCACCCACACGCGGCCGGGCGGAAACCCGCCCGCCCACCCGTGCGGCATGGTGGTTCGATGCAGTTGCGCCGGGCCCTGCCCCTCTCCCTCGTCGCCCTCCTCGCGAGCGCCGGCTGCGTGTCGGTCGGCGGCCCGCAGGTTTCCGATGTCCCCGCGCGTGGCTCCGTACCGCCCGCCGACGCTCCGGAACTCGGCCCCCCGGCCGACCCGTCCTCGGCCGGGAGCTCCTCCCCCGCAGCCGGTGCGGCCGGGCTTCCCGCCGAGTCGCTGCCCCTCGGCGAACTCCCGGCGCAGGCCGGCGCCGACCGCGCGGACGCCGACCGGGACGGCGGACACGGACCGGCCCCCCGGCCCGCCGCCGAGGCCCCCCGCCCGGCGGCCGAACGGCGCGCGAAGCCGGCCGCGCCGCACCGCGCGCACCCGCCCAAGGCGGCCGCCGCCCGACCTGACCGCCCCGCGCGGAACCCCGTGCCGCTGCCCCGCACGGAGGAGTGGTGCACGGCCGCGGAGGACACCCTGCCGCCTTCCATCGTGGATCTCTGCGTCCGCCAGTCAGGCCGCTGACCTGCTCCGACGGGCGCATATTCTGGGCTCGCTTGACTCTCACACCGTGTCAGGGCCTGCACTGGAAGGCGTCATGTTCACCATCGGAGACTTCGCCAAGCACGGCCGGGTATCGGTCCGCATGCTGCGTCACTACGACGCCCTCGGACTGCTGCACCCGGCCCGTGTCGACCCCGCCAGCGGCTACCGCTCCTACGAGGCCGGGCAGCTCGCCCGCCTCAACCGTGTCATCGCGCTCAAGGAGCTCGGCTTCAGCCTGGAACAGGTGGGGTCGATACTCGACGAGCTGGTGAGCGCGGAGGAGCTGCGGGGCATGCTGCGGCTGCGGCAGGCGGAACTGGAATCGGCCATGGCCGCCGCGGCGGCCCGGCTGACCCAGGTCGAGACGAGGCTCCGGATCATCGAGAACGAGGGAACCATGTCTTCCATCGACGTCGTCGTGAAGAGCCTTCCGCCCGTCCGTCTCGCCGAGTTGAGCGGGGTGGCGGGCAGCTACGAGGGGCAGGACATCGGCCCGGTCATCGGCCCGCTCTTCGAGGAGCTGTGCCGCCGCTTCGAGGCGGCCGGCGTCACGCCGACCGCCCCGGGAACCGCGTACTACGAGGACGCCGTCGAGCTGGAGCGGCCGGGCGCCGTCCTGGTCCATGCCGGGCTGCCGGTGGCCTCCTCCGTGCGCGCCGAGGACCTCGGGGGCGACGTACGGATCGTCGTACTGCCCGCGGTCGAGCGGGCGGCAACGGTCGTGCACCGGGGTTCGATGGACTCCGTCCTGCCGGCCTCGCAGGCCCTGGCCCAGTGGATCGACGCGAACGGGGAGCGCTCCGCCGGCTATGCGCGCGAGGTGTCCCTGGCCGTCCCGGACGACCGGAACCAGTGGGTCACCGAGCTCCAGGAGCCGCTCGGCGCCTGAGGTTCCACGCCCCCGGTTAGGCTCCGCTGGTGCAACGCGTACTCGTGGTCGGCATCAGCGGAGCCGGCAAGTCGACCCTGGCCCGGGAGTTGGGACGGCTGCTCGCGCTGCCGTACCACGAGATGGACGAGCTGCACTTCTCCGGGCCGGGGTGGGCCGTCAGCCCGTCCTACGTCGCGGACCTGGCGCGGATCGCGGAGGGCGACCGGTGGATCCTCGACTCCCACGGGCCCGCGGCCGCGCGCGAGCTGCTGTGGCGGCGGGCCGACACCGTGGTGTGGCTGGACCAGCCGCGCCGTACGGTCATGCGCCGGGTGCTGGTGCGCTCGCTGCGCCGGAGCCTGCTGCGGGAGCGGCTGTTCGGCGGCAACCGGGAGCGGTGGCGGGAGTGGCTGCTCGCCGACCATCCCGCGTGGTGGGCCTGGTCCCAGTACGGGGCCCGGCGTGCGGAGATCGGCGGGCTGGCGGGCGACGCGCGGTTCGCTCCGCTGCGGGTGGTGCGGCTGCGCTCCTCGAAGGCCGCCGAAGCCTGGCTGCGGTCTCAGCGACCGGCCGGGCGGCCGCCCGTCACGTAGGCGCGACCGCGTGCGGCGCCCCGTACGGCGCCCCGAACCGTTCCGCGCCGGGCCGTGCGCAGCCGGCGCATGGTGGCGTGGCCGCGACGGCGCCACTCCGCCCGCGGCAGACCGGCGCGCTGGCCGCCGCCGGTGATCAGGGCGTTGACCGGTGCGTGCGGGTCGGCGGCGAGCCCCCTGGCCACCAAGACCCCGACCACGAGCGGGACCAGGGCCACGGCGAGCGCCGAACCGGCGGTGGTCACGTGCTGCTGCATGCGCGGGCGGCTCGCGGTGGGCGCGGTGGCAGTGGCCGTGGCAGTGGCAGTGGCGGTGCCGGTCTCGGAGGTCATGCCCCCATTCGATCAGCGGAAGCGGTCCCGGGAATCGGGCCGGATACTCAGGCCGTTGGGTGTGAGGTACTCAGAAGCGGGACCGGACGGGACCGCACGGACCGGACGAGGGGACAGCCGTACGTGAACACACCCGGGCAGGGCTTCGAACCGGCGAGCGGCGACGGCCCCGCGCCCTCCGGGGTGGGGCGGGCGGCGGAGCTCCGTACCGCCTACGAAGGCCTGTTGCAGATCCGGCGGCTCGTCAACGGCCCGTCGGGCGCGGGAGTTCCCGCCCCGTGGGAACTCCGGCTGATGCCGCGCGCGGTGGCCCTCGTTCTGGAGGCGGCGGGCCTGCCACCGTCGGCGCGGGATCCGCAGGACCCCGGCGGGCCGCGCACCCGGACCGGGTACCGGGTGGGCCCCGCCGCGTCCGGGGAGGGCCGGGTCGAGGTGACCTGGCTCGGCCCGCCGGGCGGCGGCGCGGCCGAGGAGGAGCAGGACCGCCTGACGGCCTGCGCGGCCGCGCTCGAACGGCTCGGCTGGGTCTGCCTGCTGTACCGCGGCCCCCGTCGCCGCCGTTTCCTGGAGGTCGAGCCGCCGCCGGCTCCCTGACGCCGCCGGCGGCTCCTGCGCCACCTCGACCTGGTGACCGGCCGCCGCGACGGACGCAGCGTGATCTACGGGCTTCACGACGCGCACGTGGTGGCCCTGCTCCAGCAGATCCTGGCGCACGTCCACCACGGCGGCCGGGCGTAGGAAGCACCACGGCGGCCGGGCGTAGGAACCGCACCGGCCGCCGCGTTCGGGAACCGCTCCGGCTACGGCGCGCCGAAGGTGAGCGTCAGGCGCGGGGAGCCCTCGTTGGCCGGGGCCTCCGAGGACCACAGCCACAGCGCGTCCGTCCCGGCGCTGCTCAGCGCCAGGCCGTAGGCGCTGCCGAGCGCCCCCGCGACAGCGGTCTTGTCCAGGCCGGTCGTGTGGACGGCCGACCCCTCCGGGACGCCCGCGAAGCTGCCGAGCGCCGGGCCGCCGAGTGCCGGGCGGTTGGCGTACGTGGTCCCGGCCTCCGTCCAGGAGCCGGTGACCGGGACCACGGACACCGTGTCCGTCGTGCCGGCGCCGGTCATGGTGCTGGTCTTGACGCTCAGCGTGGCCGCCTTGAGCACCGTGCCGGCCGGCGCGGCGGGCAGGTTGAACCTCAGGTAGCTCGCGTAGAACGAGGTTCCGCGGACCGCGAGCGAGCCGGACGTCCCGTAGTTGGTGCTCGGGGCGCCCGCGTTGGCGTACGTGTCCTCCGCGGCCTGGACCTCGACGACCGAGTCCGCCGGAGCGGAGGCCAGGGTGTGGTGGTTCTGCACCTGGGCCGCGCTCAGGACCGTCGGGTACACGGCGGTCTCGTCGAGCAGGCCCGCCCAGTACTCGCTGATCGGACGGTCCGGCCAGCCACCGAGGCTGTCGCCGCCGACGTGCCAGTAGCCCGCGAAGTTCTCGTGCGCGGTGACGCCCAGCGTGCCCTTCTGGACTCCGTCCACGTACAGGGTCATGCCGCCCGGGCCCTGGGTCGCGACGACGTGGTGCCACTGGTTGTCGTTGTACGCGGCGGCGGTCGTGACGGTGCGGGTCCCGCCGGTGTAGACGCCGTAGACGAGCCGGCCGTCGTTGGTCATGTAGATGTGCTTGTCGTACTGACTGCTGCCGCGGGACTGGTTGTTGCCGAATCCGATGAGCTTGCCGCCCCTCGTGGTGTCCGTCTTGAACCAGGTCTCGATGCTGTAGGTGGAGCCGACGTTCTGGCGGCGGTCCCCGTACACCTGGGTGTCCGTGCCGTCGAAGCCGATGGCCGTGCTCGCGCCCGTGAGCGCACCGGGCGTCTGGCGCAGGGCGGGGGCGTTCAGGTGCACGCCGCTCTGGTTGCCGCCGTCCGAGGAGTCCGCGACGAAGGGCAGGGCCGACTCGTCGTAGCGCCAGAACAGCTGGGCGCCGTCGGCGCGGACCGCGCTGGGGTACGCGTCGGCCGAGTTCGGCACGGTCACGCTCGCCGTCGCCGACAGGGCGCTGGTGTTGCCGGCCGCGTCGGTGGCGGTCACCCGGTAGGTGTAGGACTGCCCCGCGGTGACGGTGGTGTCGGTCCAGGAAGCCTGCGGGCGGCGGAAGAAGAGCGAGTCCGCCTCCACCGTGGCGATCGGCGTGGCCGCGCCGTTGCGGTAGACCTTGTACGTGAGCGTGCCGTCGTCCAGGTCGAGGCTGGTGCGCCAGCGCACCTGCACCTCACCGGGCTCGAAGCTCACGGCGCTCGCCACCGGGACGGTGGGCGCACCCGTGTCCCCGGTGGAGGCGAAGCGCGTCAGGCTCTGCTGCGCCGCACCGTTGACGGTGGTGAACTCGCCGCCGACCCAGAGGTACTGGACGCCGCCCTTGGAGCCGACCGCCATCACGCGCGGGCCGATGCCCTCGCCGATGCCGTCGTTGGTGTCGGGAGCCCAGCCCAGCTTGCCGGTGGCCGTGGTCGGCTGGGCGAGCAGGTGGTGGCGCTGGCCGTCCGGGAACTCGCCGATGCCGGAGCAGTCGTGCGCGTGCGAGGCGCTGTAGAGCACGTCCTGGTACGGGAGCACGGCCTGGGTCGCGCCGAGGCAGGTGTCGCGCCAGCGCTGGCCGAAGTCGCTCAGGTTCAGCGCGATGCGGCCGTCGAAGACGCCTCCGCCCGTCCCCTCGTTGGCGGTGTAGAAGCCGGTCGCGTCGGTGGCGATGTCCTTGACCACCGAGTTGGTCTCGACGAAGCCCGGGTAGGCCTTGGTGACGGCGCCGCTCGTCGCGTCGACGACGGCCAGGGCGTGGCTGTTCGTACCGCCCACGGTGAAGAAGTCGCCGCCCAGGACCAGGTGCTCGCCGTCCGGGGTGAGCTCGACGGCCCTGCCCGGCTCGTCGGCGTTCGCGGTGAACGGCTTCAGCGTGCCGTCGGCCGCGGCGACGGCGGCGAACCGCTCGCGGGGCTGGCCCGCGACGGTGAGGAAGTCGCCGCCCGCGTACACGGTGTCGCCGGTGACGGCGAGGGCCCGGACGGTGGCCGCGAAGGCGGGCCGGAAGTCGGTCTTCACGGTGCAGGTCGCCACGTCGATCGCGGCGATGCTGGAGACCGCGGTGCCGTTGACGGCGCCGAAGTAGCCGCCCGCGTACAGGGTCGCCTTGTCCGGCGAGAGGACCAGGGCGCGGACGGTGGCGGTGCCGGTGCCCACGGTGAAGGACAGCTTGCAGGCGGTCGGGGCTCCCGTCGCGGCGTCGAGCGCCGCGAAGTTCACCGCCTCCTGCTCGGTGCCGGCGGCGCCGTCCGGCGGGCGGACCGCGGAGAAGGTGCCGCCGACGAAGACCTGGTCGCCCGCCTCTGCCAGGGCCCAGACGACCCCGTTGGCCTGCCAGGTGGGCAGCTCGTCGGCGGTGAAGGCCACCGGCGGGGTGATGGCCGCGGCTTCCTCGACGAAACCCGTGCCCACGGCCGTGCAGGTGCCGGCCAAGGCGAGGGTGAGGGCGGTGGCCAGCCCTCTGGATCTACGCATGAACCCCCCAGTTCGGTGTGCGCGGCGCGGCGCCGCGCTGTGCTGCGCGACGCGGTGCGCGTCATTTCGGAGTACGGAGTCGAGCGCGGAATCCAGAATGCGGAATCCCGGCTGCGACATGTGGAATGGCCGGAAGCTATCGTACGGATGTCCATGGCCGCGACCACGGGCACCCTCAGGGGAATGCCGGTTCCGCTCAGCGCACTTGACGCATCGGATCCCGCATCGCACCACTCGGCGCGCCCCGGGCCCGGCCGCCCGGCCCGGGCCGCCCGGTCCGACGGCCTGACACGGGCCGCTGCGGGGACACCGGACCCGCCCGTCCGGAACTTGGGACGGACGGCCCGTTCTCGCGATTGCCGCCCCACCCGGGCCCGCGTCCCTCTACCGTGCCCTGGGGGACGACACAGGCACGGGCAGACAGGCACGGGCAGGAGCGCACGCCCGGGGACGTACGCGGGCGCGGGACCGGAGGGGCGGAGCGGTATGAGCGACGACGAAGACACGCGGCTGGCGGGGATGACCCCCGAGATCTCCCGCCGCACCCTGACCCTCCTCCGCGGTCTGGCCGGGCTCGAGCCGCCGGAGCAGGTGCCCGAGGAGGCGATGATCACCGCCGACGAGGTCCTCGCGGAGTACGGCACCGACGGGCTCCGCGTGCTGGTGGTGACCCTGGCGTCCTGGGCGACGGCACAGATCGAGAACGTCTCCGAACTGAGCGGGCGCAGCCACGAGGCCGTCCTCGACGCCATGGAGCTGGCCTGCCTGGAGGCCGGCGCAGAGGAGTAACCCGGGAGAAGCCGGGGATCGGCTGGGGCGGCTTGGCCGTGCCTCCGGGCCGCGCTTCCGGGTCGCGGGGTTTACGTCGCCGAAAATCGGACAATTCTCCGGAGGCGGACACCCCGGATTCGGTCCGGCGTCGGCGACACTGGGGGGAGCGGGGGGTCCCGATCGGAGGCCGTCGTGAGCACACCTTCCCCCATCCGGATCGCTGCCGTCCTGTCGACCGAACACCGCGGACGGCTGATGTCGCACGCCCGCGAGGTCAATTTCCGCGAGGGCGCGCGGATCTTCGACGAGGGCAGCCGGGCGGAGTCCTTCTGGATCGTGCGCTCCGGCACGGTGACCCTGGAGATCCCGGTGCCGGGCCGCCGGCCCACCCCCATCGAGAGCCTGGGCCCCGGAGAACTGGTCGGCTGGTCGTGGCTGTTCCCGCCGTACGTGTGGCAGTTGGGCGCCGAGGCCATGACACCGGTCCGCGCGTACGAGTTCGACGCCACGACCGTGCGGATGCTCATGGACGCCGATCCGGCCTTCGGGTCCGCCCTCGGCCACTGGGTCGGTCGGGTCCTCGCGCTGCGGCTGCACCAGACCCGTACCCGCCTCATCGACACGTACGCCCCCCGCCTCGCCGCGAGCTGACCCCGGGCGGGTTCGGGCCGATTCCGCCGACCGCTCCCCCACAGGTCAGCCCTGCGCACCCCGCTGCGGTCTGCGGTCATGCGTGCGCACTGCGTGACGAGAAGTAGAGGTGCGAACGGGCGTTCCGGTTCCACATGGGCAAGACTCGCGTCCGTTATCCGACGCAACGACGCGAGGAGTGTTCGACATGCGATCCGTCACCAGGACCCTGGCACTTTCGTCCGCCGCCATGGGGCTCACGGCCCTCACCGCCCTGGCCGGCTCGGGAGCCGCCGGAGCCGTGCCCGCCGGCGGCGAGAGCCTGTACGCCCCGTCCGCACTCGTCCTGAGCGTCACCGACGGCGAGGACGCGGCGAGCGGTACGGTGCTGCGCGCGGTCACCCTGGTCTGCGCGCCCCGGCCCGGCGGAACCCACCCCGCCCCGGACGCGGCGTGCGCCGAGTTAGAGGCCTACGCCCCCGAGCTGGACGCGCTCGCCGAGCCGCGCCACGACGCGACGTGTACCCGGGAGTGGAGCCCGCTCACCGTCACCGCCGAAGGCGTGTGGCAGGGCCGCCGGATGAACTACTCCTACACCTACGCGAACCCGTGCGCCCTGTGGAACAGCAACGGCACGGTCTTCACCATCTGAGCCGGGGACAAGAGGTAGGGGACACGCGGCTGGCGACACCAGGCCGGGGATCAGCCCAGCTCCAGACTCGTGACCCCGTACATGCCGGTCAGGTCCAGATCCGGCTCCTGGCCGGTGTACATCCGGGCGGTCTCGAACGTCGGGGTCAGGGCCAGTCCGCCCAGCAGGGCGGCGGCTCGCGGATGGGCGTCCGGTACGTCCACGGCGACCTTTCCGTCGGCGGTCCGCTCCGCGAGCCGGTGCAGCAGGGCGGTGGCGACGGCCGGGTCGGCGGCGTAGAGCGGGCCGATCCGCGAGGCACCGCTGCTCGGCCGGACGACACCGAGCCCCACGACCCGGCCGTCCCGCACCGCGGCGAGGGCGGCGCGGCCGGGCAGGCCGACCCAGGCAGCGAGGAAGGCGTCGCGCGGGGCGGGAAAGAACCTCCGGTCGTACGCGGCGAGTTGGCCGAAGGGCAGGGTGGCCGCGTCCACGATCCGTACCCCGGGCGCCGTCGCCTCCGCGGGGTCCCCGGCCCGCGGCACCCCCTCGTGGCGGACGTTGTTCCAGGCCGAGCGGAAGCCGGACTTGCGGTAGTTGTGCTGCTGCTCGACCACCCCGTCCAGCCCGACGAGCCGCCCGTCGAGCCGTTCCATTCCGGCCTTCCACAGCCGGATCCCGAAGCCCTGGCCGCGTACCTCGGGGCGGGCGATGTAGAAGCCGATGAAGCCGAAGCCGGCGCCGTGCCGGACGGCCGAGATGCAGGCGACGGGCTCCCCCCGGAGCCGTCCGACGAGGAATCCGCCCGGATCGGCGACGGAGAACGCGAACCGGTCGGAGTCCCCCGGGTTCCAGCCCTCCTCGTCGGCCCAGTCACGGAGCAGCCCCATGTCGGCGGCGCTCGCGGCGTTGATCTCGAATCCAGCGAATCCCGTCATGTCCGATGTTGTACCAGATGCGCCGCTGCGGGCCGTGCGTCGAGGCGCGAGGCCGGCCAGGGGTGCACGGCCGCCCCTGGCCGGCGCCCCGTCCGGGCTCAACCGCCCGTCAGGAGGCTGGTGAACGCCGCGCGATCGGCCTCCCGGTGCAGATCGCTCACCTGCCCGTCGCCCACCTCCACGACCCGCCAGACCCCGTCCGCGCGCAGCGCGAGGTCGGTGGTGACGAAGGCGCAGCCGAGCTCCGAGACGGCGGCCCGGACCCGTCCGAGGTCGGGCGCCACGACCGCGGCGCAGGGACTGTCGGGGTGGGCGGTGACCAGCCCGGGTTCTCCGTCGCGCCACCAGACCCGCACCTCGGTGGCCGCGCCCTCGGCGGCCGTGAACGGTTCGAAGGCGCGCAGCACCACCCCGCCGGCCAGGTCTTCGCCCTGCAGTTCCACGAAGCGGTTCACCACGCGGTGGACGGCGGCCCGGTCCGCGAGATCGGGCAGGTGGCAGGCCTCCGCCCACTGGTGCTTGCGGGACTTGACGTAGTCCTTGACGATGCCGGCGCGGGACGGGAGGGCCGCGGCGGCGTCCGCGAGCCGGTCCGGCTCCGGTGTCTTCCCGGGAGGTGTCGCCAGCCACCGGCTGGTCGGGGTCAGTCCGGCGAACGCCTCGTACCAGCCGGGGAGTTCATGGGCGCGCCGGTACGCGTCCGGGGTGACCCGCAGTTCGCCGCCGCGCTCGCGCAGGGCCGCGTCGAGATCGGCGTACCGTCCTGCCGGGATCATCCACCCCCGGTACCAGAGGGCCCCCGCCCCGGCGGGCACCCGGGCCACGGCCCGGCGCGCGTCCCCGGCGAGCAGCGCGTCGTGGTCGATGAGCCCGATGGCGCTTCCCGCGGCGCGCACCGCACGGGCCTCCTCGGCGAAGTGGGCGTCGGGCCGGCGCTCGTTCAGCGGATCGGAGCAGTACAGGACGGTGGTCGGCATGCCGACACCCTACGGACCTCCGCGCGCGGCCGGTCCCCGGATTCACCGGCCGCCCACCGCAACGATGTGATCACCACGGGAACCGGAGCACCGGATGACCGGAGTGCCGGTGTCGCCGAAACCCTGTGGAGAAGGCCGTCGGGGCTCCCTAGAGTCGGCGCATGGGAAAGCCGCTCGTCGCAGTGTTCAGTGGGGCCGGGATGTCCACCGATTCGCGGATCCCCGACTACCGGGGGCCGCAGGGGTTGTGGCGCCGCGAGGCCGACGCCGAGAAGCTGGTGACGTACGCGTATTACATGGCCGACCCGGAGATCCGGCGCCGGTCCTGGCTGATGCGCGCCGAGATCGGAGCCCTGGAGCCGCGGCCGAACGCCGCGCACCTCGCCGTCGCCGAGCTGGAGCGTGCCGGGGTCCCGCTGCGGGTGATCACCCAGAACGTGGACGGGCTGCACCAGCTCGCCGGGACCTCCGCGCGCAAGGTGTTCGAACTGCACGGCACGGCGCGGGCCGTGGTGTGCACGGTCTGCCGTGCCCGTACCGGGATGGACGAGGCGCTGGCCCGGGTGTCCGCCGGGGAGCCGGATCCGGCCTGCCTCGGGTGCGGCGGGATCCTGAAGGCGGCGACCGTGATGTTCGGGGAGCGGCTGGACCCCGAGGTGCTCGCGCGGGCCGTCTCGGTCGCCAAGGGCTGCCAGGTCTTCGTGGCCGTGGGGTCGACGCTCCAGGTGCAGCCCGCGGCCTCGCTGGCCGGGATGGCCGCGGAGGCCGGGGCCCGCCTGATCATCGTGAACGCGCAGGAGACCCCGTACGACTCCCTCGCCGACGAGGTGATCCGCGAGCCCATCGGGACGGCGCTGCCCGCCCTGCTGGCGCGGATCGCCGCGGACGGCGGGGACGTGCTCTAGGCCGTCTCAGCCCGCGTCGGCCGCCCGCTGCATCTCCGCCACGTCGAGCTTCTTCATCTTCATCATCGCGGCCATCGCCCGCGCGGCCCGTCCCGGGTCGGGGTCGGAGATCAGCTCGATGGCCCCGGCCGGGATGACCTGCCAGGACAGTCCGAACTTGTCCTTGACCCAGCCGCAGGCGGATTCCTCGCCGCCGTCGCCGGTCAGCGCCTCGTAGTAGTAGTCCGCCTCCGCGTCGTCGGCGCAGTGGATCTGGAAGGAGACGGCCTCGGTGAAGGGGAACTGCGGGCCGCCGTTGAGGCCGACGAACCGCTGGCCGTTGATCTCGAACTCGACGACCATGACCTCGCCCGCGACGCCGGGGCTCCCCTCGGGGTAGCGGCCGGTCCGGCCGCGCTTGCCGTCCTTGAAGACCGACAGGTAGTAGTCGGCGGCGGCCTCCGCCTCGCCGTCGAACCACAGACAGGTGGTAAAGGGGTTGCTCGCCATGGCTGCCTCCGGAGTGCGTGGGGGCGGGGAGTCCGTCCCGCACATACGGACCGGTCCCGGCCCCGAAACTCATCGGTGGGGCCGGGACCGGTCCGTATCCAGTCCTGAGTGCACTCTCACGGGTCACATGTCGAGCATGCGATCGACGATCCGGCGCGCCGCCTGACCGTCGTCCAGGTCGCAGAACTCCTCGCGGAACGCCGCCCGCGCCTGCGCGTACTGCGCCCCCACCGCGTCCGCGTTCCGCACGGCCTCGATCAGACTCTGCGAATCCCTGAGCAGCGGGCCGGGGGCCTTCTTCTCCAGGTCGAAGGTGAAGCCGCGGAGCGTGTCCCGGTAGTGCTCCAGGTCGTACGCGAAGAGCAGGATCGGCCGGTCGGTGTGCGTGAAGTCGAAGATCGCGGAGGAGTAGTCCGAGATCAGCACGTCGGCGACGAGCAGCAGGTCGGTGGGGTCGGACCAGCGCGACACGTCGACGACGAACCCGTCGCGGACGCCCTCGCGCACCTGCTCGGTGACCTTGTGGTGGCCGCGGATCAGCAGGACGTGGTCCTCGCCGAGCTCACGACGGGCCGCGTCCAGGTCGATCTGCAGGTCGAGCTTGTAGCCGGAGGTGAGCGTCCAGCCCAGGCGGTTCTCCCGCCACGTGGGCATGTACAGGACGACCTTCTTGTCCTCCGGCAGACCCAGCCGCCTGCGGACCTCCGCGATCCGCTGCGCGTCGGGCCGCACCAGCGCGTCGGTGCGCGGACTGCCGGACTCGATGACCTCGCCGTCGTAGCCGAGCGCCCGCTTCAGGACCGGGGTGGCGTACGAGCCCGGGGAGGCGAACAGCGACCACTGGGCGCTGTCGTGCTCCAGCGCGTCCAGCGCCTCGGGGCTGGTGTAGTAGTCGTGCATGAAGTCGTGGCCGATCTGCTTCAGCGGCGTACCGTGCCACGTCTGCACGACGGTCTGCCCGGGGCGCCGGGTGAAGGCGCGCGGCACGCTGTCGTTGACCACGTAGTACCGGGCCCGCGCGAGCACGTCCCAGGATTCGAGGCTGTCGTACTGGACCGCGCGGGCGGTCTCCGGGACCTCGGCGCGGCCGTCGCGCACCAGCCAGACGTGTTCCAGCTTCTCGCCGCGCCGCAGCAGTTCCTCGTGGATGGCGAGCGGCGAGTCGCCGCCGCCGTACCCCTGGAAGGCGTCGTAGACCACGATGTCCTTGACCGGGAGGGCGCGCTGCGCCGGGTACGTGACATCGCGCGCGATCCGCTGCGCGTAGCGCGAGCGGTCGTGCGGGCTGATCATCGGGTCGGCGGTCAGCGCGACCCGGTCGTAGAGGCGGGATTCGACGCGTATGCGGCGGCCCCGGGCGGTGACGGCGTGGGGTCCCGTGTGCAGGGCGGCCGGGGAGAACTGCAGTGGAGCGCCCCGGTCGACGCCGAGGAGGCCGGCGGTGGACCCGCCCTGGGAGACCGGGCGCAGCGTGGGCCACCAGCGGCCGTGCGGCAGCGGGGTGCGGCCGGCCCGGCTCTCGGGGAGCACCGGCTCGAAGGAGGCTTCGAAGGTGTCGCCGTCCCGGGTGACGGGGTAGCTGAACTCCAGGCCGGCCGGGTCGTGCAGGACCAGCTCGTACGGCTCGTCCAGGGGTGCGAGGAAGCGGCCCCGCAGCGTCAGGGAGCCTTCCTCGGCCTCGACGGTGTCGACCAGCGGCGGGGAGAACTGGACGGAGAGGATGAGGTGTCCGGTGGTACCCCGCTTGGCGAAGAGGGTGCGGCCGGGCTCCTCGCCGGGCAGGGCGACGACGAGTCCGGCGAAGCCGGCGCGCTCGTCGTGCGCCAGCCGGTGCTCGGCGCCGTCGGCCCCGGTCACGGACAGGCTCCACGGCTCCGGGGTCCACTCGCCGGGCACGCCCGGGGCGTCCGGGACCGCGGCCAGAGCATCCAGCGGCACGCGCGCGGTGAAGGGGATCCGGCCGCCCGTGACGGCGGGGGCGGTCGCCAGCGGGAAGTCGAGCACGGTTCCGGTGGAGACGTGCACCGCGCGCAGGGACGCTCCGGCGCCGACCTCGGCCGCGAGTTCGCCCGACACCTCAAGGGCGTCGTCGCCGACCGGGCGGACGTCCAGGGCCCGGGCCCGGACGATTTCCACCTGGACGCTCAGGGAACCGACGGCGCTCAGGACGATCCGCACGTCCGGGGCGACCCAGTGCGCGGGCGGGTTCTGTCCGCTGTCGTGCTCGCCGCCCTTGAGCCGGGCGCGGTGCAGGCCTCCGGCGCCGGTGACGGCGACGGAGGTGCTCCACACGCCTTCGTTCCACTTGCCGCCCGTCTGGAAGGCGGCGGGGTCGACGACGGCGGTGAAACCGGCCCAGTCGGCGTGGCGCAGGGCGAGGTGCGGGGAGTTCACGGTGGCCATCGGGGAGGCGACCGTACGGGTGGTGACGACGCTGCGGCGGCGCTTGCCGTTCTCGCGGAAGACCAGCATCTTGCGGGAGCCGAGGCGGCTCTCGGCGCCCAGGTGACCGGGCAGGGCGTAGCCGCGGAGCAGCAGTTTGCCGTCGGCCCAGTGGGCCTGCTCCACGCGGCTGACGACGCGGCGTTCGCGCGGGCCGAGGGTGAGGACCTTGGCGGGGACGGGCGCCTTGAGGAAGGGGTAGTCGGCCTGCGGGCGGGCCAGTCCCTTGACCGGCACGCTGTAGGTGAAGTCCCGCTGGTGCTGGACGAGGGCGACGAACTCCTCGATCCGGCCCTCCCCGGCGAGGTAGGCCTTGAGCCGGTCGGCGACCGTCAGGTCGGGCCACGGTCCGGTGCCGATCTCCCGGATGAGGCCGCCGGCCTCCTTGGCGAAGGCGGCCCGGAACTCGGCGCCCGCCTCGGGGACGTACTTGTAGATGAGCGGGAGTTCCTCGCTCAGCACGTTGCGGTCGTAGTCGCGCAGGTAGCGGCTGTGGGCGGCGCCCTGCTTGGCCTGGAGGGCTTCGCGGACCAGTCGGACGGAGGCCACCCGGTCGATGACCGAGACCGGGTCGGTGGAGCGCTGGGTGATGGAGCGCTCGCCCGTTTCGCGGACCCGCCAGTGGTAGACGCACTCGCCGATGACGTCGACGCTCTTGGCGAAGTAGTGCGCGGGAATCGAGACGGGGGCGTCCTCGTAGAGGATGCCTTCCGGGTACTGGAAGGAGTGCTCGTCCCAGAAGCTGCGCCGGTAGACCTTGTTCCACGCGGTGCGGTCGGTGACCAGCGCCGGGAGCTTGGAGATGTGCGTCTTCAGCCGGGTCTCGGCGAAGGCGGTGCGGTGTCCCCAGGACTGCTGCATGCCGACGGAGCGGAAGCGCTTGACGTTGCCGGCCGCGAAGTCGGAGCCGGTCGCGTCGAGGGCGTCGATCATGCGCTGGTAGGCGTACGCCGGCATGGTGTCGTCGCTGTCGACGAAGGCCAGGTACTCGCTGTCCGGGCTGATGTGGCGGGCGCCCACGTTGCGGGCCGCGCCGAGTCCCGCGTTCTTCTGGAGCACCAGCCGGAAGCGGTCGTCCCGGTCGGCGAACGCCTGGGCGAGTGCCGCACTGCCGTCGGTGGATCCATCGTCGACGAGCACGACCTCGAAGTCGTCGAATGTCTGTGCCGCGATGGACTCCAGGCACTCGTCGAGATAAAGCTCGACGTTGTAGACGGGGACGACGATACTCAAGCGCGGGGGCATGGGCGGCGAGTTCTCCAGCTTAATAACATTATTGATGATCAGCCGATTACAGCATCTTACTCTGTAACGAGATGATAAAAATCAGTCGTCTCGGGACATATGTGAGAAGCCGCCGGGGCGGGCGGCATGAGTTCAGCCGCCCGCCACCTCGCCGTCATCGGGTCAGACTTCCAGCTCCGCCTCGATCTTCTTCAGCTGGTGCCGGGCCATCGCGAGGTTGGCCCGCGTCTTGTCGAGCGCGAGGTAGAGGAAGAGCCCCGCGGAGCCCCGGCTCTTCAGGAGCCGGATCAGGTGGTACTGGCTTCCGAGGGTGATGAGGATGTCCTCGATCTCGTCCTTCAGCCCGAGCATCTCCATCGTGCGGAGCTTGGCCCGCACCACGTCGGTGTTGCCCGCGGCGGCGACCGTGAGGTCGAGGTCCTTCCCGCCGCCGATGGTGCCGAGGGCCATACCGCTGCTGCAGTCGACCAGGGCGACGCCGAGCACGCCGTCGATGCTGGTGGTGGCTTCCTTGAGCGATGTCTCCACGTTGGCCATGGCTGTTCTTCTTTCTCTTCGGTGTCCTGGGCGTTTCGGTCAGGGCGTTTCGGTCGGTGCGTTCCGGTCGGTGCGTTCCGGTCGGTACGGACGTACGTGGTCGAGGGGATCAGGAGCCCTGGGCCGCGCCCGGGCCCGTGCCCGGAGCCGGCCCCGGGCCGCGGCGGCCGAGGCTGTGGTCGATGAGCTCCGCTATGCGCAGGCTGGAGCGGCGCGCCTCCAGGTGGAGCCGGCCGACGTTGACGCGCGGCTCCGCGATCAGGGTCAGTACGGCCGCGTCGCCCGCCGCGTACGTGGCGACGTAACCGTCCTCCCCGCGCACGAGCAGCTCGCGGAAACCGCCCTGACCGGTGCAGTCGCTGAGCCGCTGGGCCACTCCGAGGGCCGCGGCGGTCAGGGCCGCCACGGATTCCGCCTCGGCGGCGGAGCTGTCGTGGGCCAGGACCAGGCCGTCGACGCTCGCGGCGAGGGCACCGCCCAGCTGCGGGACGCGGGCGCGCAGCCGTCGGAGCTCGGCGAGTATCTCGGCCTCGGCTTCGGCGGGCACCGTACTCATGTCGGACCTTCTCCTTTCGGACTGCCGCCGCTCGGAACGGTCGCCGCGCTGGGCGGCTCGCAGCGGGAGCCTCACAGGCTTGCCTCCAGTGCGTCGCGTAACCGGCGCAGCAACGCCACGTCCGGGGACTGCGCCTGCGTCATCCAGTCGGGCAGCGGCGTCTCCGCGGCGGCGGCGGGCGCCGGCGCGTGCGGGGTCTCGACCAGCCCGGCCGCCGCGAGGCGTCGTACGTCGAGCAGGGTGTGGAAGGCCGGCCGGCCCAGCACCCAGGCGAGGTCCGCCGGTGTCCGTACCCCGTCGGCCCGGTCGAGCAGGATCCGCTGGCGGGCGGTGACGGTCTGCCCGGGGGCGGCGGCCCTCGGCACCACCGGGGAGGTGTCCAGCAGCGGGTAGGGCCAGACCGCGTCGAGCAGCTCGCGGCGGCGGCAGGTCTCCCGCTCGACGGCGGCGGCCGGAACGGAGCGGACGGAGCCGATCCAGTGGGTGGCCCCGCGCCGGAAGCGGGAGGGGCCGCTGCCCGGGGAGAGCGCGAAGAAGGCGGCGTCGAAGATCGCGGCGAGATGGCATATCTCCAGCTCGCCGCCCGCGAGCCCGCCGCTGTCGACGAGGAAGCGGGCGACCTGGCGGCGGGCGCCGGCCTGGTTCACGGCGTCGGTCCAGCGCTCGGGGCTGAGGCCCCCGCCGGTGGTGAGCAGGACGTCGAGTCCGGGGGTGGCCGGGCTCTCCGCGTGCACCACGCGGCCGTCCTCCAGGAAGAGGGTGCCGCGCTCGCGGAACAGGGCGCCGGTCGCCCGCTCGGCGGCGAGCCGGGTGAGCAGCGGGGAGACGGCGACTACGGCGGCGGCTGTCATTTCAGCACCAGCTCCTCGGCCAGGGCCCGGAGTCTGTGCCGGGCGAGGGCGAGGTTGCCGTCGGTCCGGTCGAGCCACAGGTGCAGGAACACGCTGCTGTCGAAGCTGGTCTCGACGAAGCGGAGCACGTGGTACCCGGTGCGGGTGGTGACGATCAGGTCCTCCACGGGCGGCCCGGCGTCGTCCTGCGCATCGGCCCCGACCGGGGCGAAGGACTCGTACTCGGCGGCCGCCCGGGCCAGCTCAGCGGTCTCGGCCGCGGTGGTCTCGTGGTCTCCCACCGGTGATTCCCCGGCGGTGCCGAGGGCCAGTCCGCTGCTCCAGTCGACCAGCGCGGCCCCCCTGGCACCAGGCAGGGCCATGGCTTCGAGCAGGCATTCGTCGATCCCGGGCACGCGGGCTCCCCTCCCGGCCGGACCGGGCGTGGTGCACGGTCGTACGGCGCGACAGAAGGGAACTTACTCAACTTCCACAGAGCGGAAGGGCGTTCTGGCATTTTCCGCTGGAACATGCGCGATGGCACGTGACAGCTTGGCCGGAACCCAACCCATTTTGATCATTGCTTTGGATGACGCGCTCCAAACGCCCCCCGCGCCCCCGCCGTCACGAAGCGAGCGGCAGATCGTCCGAGAGCCGGAACGACCCGCCCTCGCGCTGTACGTAGCCCTCGTGGCTGAGGGTGCGCAGCAGGTGGTACACGGTGGGCAACGGGATTCCGGTGAGCCGGGAAAGGCGCTTGGCCGTCGCCCCGCCCTCCGCGTACATCGCTTCCACGAGCCGCAAAGCCCGCTGCACGGAACCGATGAGGGTGGGTGCGGTGGTGGTGGCGCTGGCGCTGTCCGCGCTCTCCGCACTGCGCTTCGGACTGTGTTCGGTGCCCATGAGTGCTCCCCCTGCTCCGGTACGAGGCCTGGCAAACCCATCAAAGTCGCTCACCGGCCGCAAAACCAGCGGACTCGCGTAAACCTGAGCATAAGATCAACTAATGCTGGACCCCTGGAAACTGAAGGTCCTCGTCGCTGTCGCGCGCACGGGCACCATCGCGGGGGCCGCCGTCCGCGCCGACGTTCCGGTCGGAGCGTACGCCTGACCGCAGGACACACCCTCGTCTCCCACGCCACGCGCGTGCTCGCGGAGATCGAGGGCGACGGCCGGTTGCGGGTCGCCGCCTTCGCCTCGGCCGCGGAACCCGGCGTCAGATGCGGGCCGGTGTCCAGCCTTCGATGTGCCAGGGCGCACCGACGGTCAGCGCGTGCGGGGTGCCCGAGACGGTGAGGCAGGCCTCGCGCGGTGTGCCCCGTTCGAAGGTGAGCCGCAGGGAGCCGTTGCCGGTGACCTCGGCCGTGTTGATCCGGCACAGGGCCAGTTCGCCGAGGAGCGCCAGCGGGTGGCCGGGGAGCATGCTGCCCGGGCTGGCGGAGACCCGGACGTCGCCGTCGGCTGCGATGCCGACCCGGACCGAGCCGAAGAGCGGCTGCTCCAGCCGCCAGGGGGCGTCGATGACGATGCGGGCCTCCGCGTCCGTCAGCTCGTCGTGGACGGTGAGGAAGGGCGAGGCCCGGCGGCGCTCGCCCGTCTCCAGGACGAGGGCGCCCTCGATGTCGACGGGCAGCGGGGCCTCCCCGCCGGCGGGGAACGGACCGCTGTCCACCCGCAGGCACACCGGGTCCAGGCAGTCGGGCACCGGATCCACCACGGGCCCCGCCAGCGGGGGCCGGTCGGTCACCTCGCCCCACAGCGCGGGGACGGCGTGGCGCAGCACCACGTCCGTGACCTCGTCCGCTGCGCGGGCGGCGGTGTGCTCGTCGGTGATGCTCCACCAGTGGTCGTGCGGATGGCCCAGGAGGCGTCCGATCCTGGCGTGCCAGCCGACGGGGCCGACGCGGTTGGCGCTGAGCCGGGTCCCGAGGGCCGGCCGCAGCCGCCGCAGGGCCTCGTGTTCCTCGTACGGGACCGCGCGCAGGTTCACGGTGAACCGGCACTCGGCGGCCCCGGACGAAGCGCTCCGCTGGAAGCCGAGCAGCGCGTGGTCGGGTTCGGCGGCGCGGAGCCGGTACTCCAGCCCCGTTCCGGTGAAACCCGCGTCGCGCAGGGCCGGGGCGATCCGCTCGCGCAGCGTCTGGTGGAACAAGTCGGTCGCGTTCACCCCCGTAGTGTCACAAGACGCAGCCTCCCCGACCAAAACCGTCCATCCTCGGGCGGCCGCGGAGGCCGACCCGGGCCCCTCTATCCTGCGCGGACCGCGGATCACAGCAGGTCGGCGGCTGGGAGGGGATCAGCGGACATGGAATCTTTCGGGGAGGGCATCGCGACAGCGGGTGCACCGCAGACGCGGCTGTGCCCGCAGTGCGGGGCTGAGGTCACCGGGCACGCGCGGTACGTGAACTGGTGCGCGGCCTGTGACTGGAACGTGGACCCGGGGGCCCCGGATCCGGACCGGGGGCGCCTGGCGCAGGTCCGGCGGCGCCTGGCCCGGCGTCATGGGGAGCAGTTGGCGGAGGAGATCGGACGGAACGGCATCGGGGCCGCAGGGGCCGGGCCGGACGGCTCGACCGTCCTGGCCTTCGGGCTCGCCCTGCTGGTGCACGGGGTCACCGCGGGCCTGTTCCTGGCCGCGGCCGTGCTGATCATCGGCGGGTGGCACACCGGCATCCAGCCGGTGCTCGGCGTCGTTCTCCTCGTAGCCGTGGCGGTGCTGCTGCCCCGGCCGGGCCGGCTCCCGAAGGGGCCGCCGGTGCTGTACCGGGCGGATGCCCCCGCGCTCTTCGGGCTGATCGACGAGGTGGGGGCGGCGGTCGGGACGACGGGGGTGCACGTGGTGGTGGTGGGCGCCTCCGCCAATGCCGGGGTCCGCACCTACGGATATCGCGGCCGCCGCGTGATGGTCCTGGGCCTCGGACTGTGGGAGATCCTGACGCCGCAGGAGCGCGTGGCACTGCTGGGACACGAGCTCGGGCACTTCGCGAACGGAGACGTCCGCTCCTCGTTCCTGATGCACGGGGCCCTGCGGTCCCTGGTCGAATGGCACTCAGTCCTGAGCCCGGTGGACCACGGCAACCTCATGGACTGGTTCGTCAATTCCCTGACGTTCCTGCCTCGCTGGGCGGTCTACGGGCTGATCCACCTGCTCGACGGACTGACCCTGCGGGCTTCGCAGCGTGCGGAGTACCTGGCCGACACGGGCGCGGCCCGTGCCGGTTCCGATGCGGCGGCCGTCACGCTGCTGGACCGGCTGCTGGTCTGCGACGGCGTCGAGGCACACCTGCGCCGCGAGTCGATGACGGCGGCCCGGGCCGGCGGTGGGTCCGGGGGCCGCGAGGTGCGCGAGGCCGCCGAGCGGGAGCTGTGGGAACGGCTGGCCGTGCGGATCGGCTCCGTCCCCGAGAGCGAGTACGAGCGGCTGCGCCGGGTCTCGGCCCGGCGCGGGCACAGCGTCGACGACACGCACCCGCCGACCCACCTGCGCCGGCGACGCCTGGCCTCGGCCGACCCGCAGTCCGCCCTGGTCGTCTGCGACGGCCCCCGGGCGCAGGCGGTCGCCGCCGAACTGGCTCCGGCCCGCGCCGCGCTGGCCCGCCGGGTGATCCGGGACTACGCCTGATCCTGGACCGCTCCGCCGAAGACCCCTACTGCGTGCAGGTCACGAAGGCCGGGAGCGGGGCCTCCTCCACGAGGCGGCGGGGCAGGGACAGCCCGAAGCGGTGCTCCAGTACGGCGAGGGTGAGGCGGTCGCGCTCCTCGTACGGTTCGTCCTCGGGGCGGGCGGAGCAGCCGTCCGGGGTGAGGATCTTGGCCTCGACCAGCTCCGGCAGGAGGAAGTCTGGCCGGTGGCCGCCGCGCCAGTGCTCCTCGCCGATGCCGAAGCAGCAGACCAGCTCGCCGTCCCGGGCGTACGCGAACTGCTTGGGCGGGTGATCGGGCTGCGGGTCGAGGTACACGGCCTCGGCCCCGGAGCGGGAGACCTCGGTGAGGCGGTGCGCCCCGGCGGGCACCCCGTGTTCCACGGCGAAGGACCAGCCGCCCCAGCTCCCGACGCGGGCCACCCCGTCGCCGTCCACGGTCTCGGTGACCATGCTCCAGGCGTCGATGGCCCCGAGCCGCCCGGGGTGCAGGTCCGGCAGGGCGCCGAGCCGGGCGGCCAGCTCCTCGGGGCCGATGCCCCGGGCGAAGGTGAGGCCGACGTACCAGGCGCTCCAGTCCGCGAGCCACTGGATGCCGCCGTCGCGACCGATGTCGCCGTCGCGGCCGCCGTCCGCCGCGCCCTGCCCGGTGATGTCCGCCATTGCCACGGTCCCTCCCGCGATCCCCGCGATCCCCGCGATGCGAGCCGGTCCTTCCGGTGCCACCGGTCCTGCCGGAACCGGCCCTACCGGCACGATAGTCAGTCGGCGGGGCGCTTCGGGAGGAGGCGCTCGACCATCGTGTCGATGAGCCCCTCCACCGGGTGGGGGTCCAGCAGTCCGGGCACGGTCAGGTCGTCCACGATCAGCCCGAGCATGGCCAGGTAGATCAGGACCACGCCCTGCCGGTCCCCCGGCAGCCCTGCCTCCAGGTGCCAGGCGATGTTCGCCTCCAGTTCGGCACCCTGGAACCCGGCCAGCGCCTCCTGGAGTTCGGGGCGCCGGGTGGCCTCCAGGCGCAGTTCCAGCATCGCGGTGTGGACGCTGCGCTCGCGGCGCATGCGCTCGAGGAGCCGGCGCAGCAGCACCTTCGTGTCGAACGGGCCCGTCAGGTCCGCCGGGTCGGGGGTCAGCCGCTCGCGGGTGCGGTGCAGGATCTGCACGAGGAGCTGGGCGCGGTTGGCGAAGTAGTTGGAGGAGGTGCCGGTCGGAACCCCGGCCTCCGTGTCCACCGCGCGCAGGGTCAGCCCCCGTGAGCCCTCACGGGCGAGGACTTCGATGGCGGCGTCGAGCAGCGCGGCGCGGCGCTCCGGGTTCTGGCGCATGGGTGGGTCCCTGACCGTGTGGACGCGGCCGCCGGTATGACCGCCGCATATGCACTGCGCGTGCAGTGCTTCGGACACGCTAGCGGACACCGCCTCGTCGCGGCCCTCCCCAGCGCCCCCTCCCTCGTGCCACCCTGCCCGTCATGGAGCGGATCATCGGGGAGATACGCGAGGACCTGGACCGCCGGATCGCCGTGGCCGCCGAGCGGTTCGCCGACCGGTCGCCGGGCGAGGAACCGGCCTGTGCCGTCTACGTCGCCCTGCTCGGCCGGGCCGCCCTGCGCGAGCGGGTCCACCAGCTGCTCCGCCAGGCCGTCGAGGGGCTGGTCCGCGAGGCCCGCGGCCTGCCGCCCGAGCTGGGCGAGGCCCGCGCCGACGGCGAGCTCCGCGCCCGGCAGGGCCTTCCGCTCGACTCCCTGCTGCGGGTCTACCGGCTCGCCGGCCGGCTGCTGTGGCAGGTGCTGACCGAGGCCGTCGCCGCACACGACCGGGCGGCGCTGCCCCGGCTGCTGCCCGGGGCGCCCGCAGTGTGGGACGCGGTCGACCGGATGGCGGACGCGGCGGCCGAGGCCCACCGCCGGACCGAGGCCCTGAGCGGCGACCGCGAGCGGGAGTTGCGCGGGGCCCTGCTCGACGCCCTGTTCGAGGGCGGCGGTCCGGCGGGCCGGTACGCCGAGTCCGCGCGGCGCCTCGGCCTGCCGGAGCGGGGCCGGTTCGCCGTGGTGGTCCTCGACGCCGGGGACGGCGCGCGGGCGACCCCGGACGGCGGCGCCCCGCGCGTGCTGTGGCGGATCCGGGCCGACGGGCAGACCGGCCTCGTGGAGCTGGGCCGGCTGCCGCTCGCCTCCGTGACCGACCTGCTCGCGCCCCTCGGCTTACGCGCCGGGGTGAGCCCGGTGGTGGAGACACCGGGCGAGCTGGCCGGGGCCCGCCGGCTGGCGCTCCTCGCGCTGCGCGCCGCTCCCGGGGCCGACGGTCCGCACACCGCCCTGCTGGACGAGCGGCTTCCGGCGGCGCTGGTCGCGGCCGAGCCCGAACTCGCGGCCCGGCTGCGTCAGGTGGTGCTGGGTCCGGTCCTGGCGCTGGCCCCGGAGGACCGCAGGGTGCTGCTGACCACCCTGGGCACGTGGCTGGTCTGCCGGGGATCGACCACGTACGCCGCGCAGCGGCTGTACTGCCACCGCAACACGGTCTCGAACCGGCTGCGCCGCCTCGAGCAGCTCACCGGCCGCTCGCTGTCCGATCCCGCGCACGTCGTGGAGCTGGCGCTGGCCCACACGGCGGTCACTCAGCGCCCGGCCGGGTCCCCGCCTGCTCCTGGCGGTCCCCCCGCCCCGGATCCCCCTCGTCCACCGGCTTCGCGGATTCCAGCAGGAACGGCACGTCGATCACCGCGACCCCGGGCGTGAACAGCAGGCGGGCCTTGAGGCGCAGTGCGTTCTGGTTGTGCAGGGGCTGTTCCCACCAGTGCCCGACCACGTACTCGGGGATGACCACGGAGAGCATGTCCGTGCCCTCGGCGGCCGCCTGCTCCTGTACGTAGGCCAGCACGGGCCCGATCACCTCGCGGTACGGGGAGTGCAGCACCTTGAGCGGGATGCCGGGGTCGTGCTCCGCCCAGGCCTCGCGCAGCCGGTTCGCGTCCTCCTCGTCGGCGGCCACCGAGAGGGCCGTCAGGGTGTCGGGGCGCAGCCCCATCGCGAAACCGAGGGCCTTGAGGGTCGGCGCGTGGACGGCGGCGACGAGGACGACGACGTGGTGGCGGGAGGGCTTGCGGGGTTTGACCCCGGGGGCGACGGCGACTTCCCGGGCCACGGTGTCGTAGTGGCGGCGCACGCCCTTCATTCCGAGGAAGAGCAGCGGCATGGCGATGACGACGAGCCAGGCGCCGTGGGTGAACTTGGTGATCAGGACGATGACGAGGACCACGGAGGTCATGACCGCGCCGACCGCGTTGATGGCGAGCCGGCGGTGGATGTGGATCCGCTCCTCCTTGCGGGTCCCCGGGGAGGCGAGCTCCTGCTGCCAGTGCTTGACCATGCCGGCCTGGGAGAGGGTGAAGGAGACGAAGACGCCGATGATGTAGAGCTGGATGAGGCGGGTCAGCTCGGCGTCGAAGGCGATGATCAGCGCGATGGCGGCGAGCGCCAGCAGGACGACGCCGTTGGAGTAGACGAGCCGGTCGCCGCGGTTGAAGAGCTGGCGCGGCACGTACCGGTCCTTGGCCAGGATCGAGGCGAGCATCGGGAAGCCGTTGAAGGCGGTGTTCGCCGCGAGGATCAGGACGCCGGCCGTGACGGCCTGGAGCAGGTAGAAGAGGACGTGCCAGTCGCCGAAGGTGGCTCGGCCGATCTGCGCGAGCGCGGTGGACATCGGAGTTCCGGGGGCCAGGCCCAGCTCGGTCGGGTCCGCCGCGACGTGCACCTCGTAGCTCATGGCGAGGAAGGTGATCCCGGCGAACATGGTGACGGCGAGCGCGCCCATGGCGGCGAGGGTGGTCGCGGCGTTCTTGCTCTTCGGCTTCTGGAAGGCGGGGACGCCGTTGCTGATGGCCTCGACGCCCGTGAGCGCCGTACAGCCGGAGGCGAAGGCCCGCAGCGCGAGGAGGAGCACCGCGAGGCCGGCGTAGTTGCCCTCGGCGGTGATCGGCAGTTCGGCGGATTCGGCGCGGATCGTGTCGCCGGTCGCGAGCCGGTAGGCGGCCACCGCGAACATCAGGTAGATGACGAGGACGAAGCCGTAGGTGGGGACGGCGAAGACCCGGCCCGATTCCCGTACCCCGCGCAGGTTCATGAGGGTCAGCAGCACCACGAAGGCCACCGACAGCGGGACTTCGTGGTCGGAGAGCGAGGGGATCGCGGAGGTGATGGCGGAGACGCCGGAGACCACGGAGACGGCGACCGTCATGACGTAGTCGACGAGCAGGGCGCTCGCGGCGGTGAGGGCGGCGGTCGGGCCGAGGTTCTTGGAGCTGACGATGTAGGCGCCGCCGCCGCCCGGGTAGGCGTAGCAGGTCTGGCGGTAGGAGGCGACTACGACCACGAGCAGGAACACGATGGCGGCGGCCGCGTACCAGGCGAGGTGGAGCAGCGCGACCCCGCCGAGGGCGAGGATCAGCAGGATCTCCTCGGTGGCGTAGGCCACGGAGGAGAGCGGGTCGCTGCAGAAGATCGGAAGGGCGAGCCGTTTGGGGAGCAGGGTTTCGCCCAGGCGCGCGGTGTCGAGCGGTTCGCCGACCAGCACACGTTTCGCATTGATACGCCTCATTCAGGCATGATCAGCCAAAACGGTGGTGATTCGTCCCATATAACCCTTGTGTCATGGGGTGAAGCGCCTACATCTTCGCCGCCGCGCTGCGGATCGCCTCCCGGATGCGGAAGTACGTGCCGCAGCGGCAGATGTTGGCGATCGCGTCGATGTCCTCGTCCGTGGGCGTGCTCGTCCGCTTGAGCAGGGCGACGGCGGCCATGATCTGGCCGGGCTGGCAGAAGCCGCACTGGGCGACGTCCTGTTCGAGCCAGGCCTCCTGGACCGGGTGCAGGTCCTCGCCGTCGGCCAGCCCTTCGATCGTGGTCACCGACTTACCCGCGCACGCGGAGACCGGCACCACGCACGGGCGCACGTCCACCCCGTCGAGGTGGCTGGTACAGGCCTTGCAGACGTCCACCCCGCAGCCGTATTTCGGGCCGCGCACGCCCAGCATGTCGCGGAGCACCCACAGCAGGGGCAGATCGTCGGGCGCGTCCACGGTGACGCTCTGCCCGTTGACGGTGAAGGTGTGCGAGGGCACGGCTCGGCTCCTGGAGACGGACTAGCGCGGGTACGGGGTGAAGTCGACGTCGAAGTCGAGGGGGAAGCTGCGCGGCTTGGTGCCGGTGGCCCGGGCGTAGGCGTTGGCGATCGCGCCCACGGCGGCGGGCAGGCCCAGCTCGCCGGCCCCGCCTGGCTCGGTTCCGGTCGCCGGGAGCACGAAGACGCGTACGTCCTTGGGGGTGTCGCGCTGCTGCGCCCAGTGGAACTGGCTGTAACTGCCTTCCAGCGGAAGCCCCTTGTCCAGGTGCAGGCCGGCCTTGAGCGTGGTGGAGATCGCGTCGGTCAGGCCGCCGATCATCTGGGCCTCCAGACCGCGCGGGTTGACGGGCAGGCCGACGTCGACGGCGATGACCGCCTTCGTGACGCGGACGTGTTCCGGGTTCCTGGTGTCGATCTCGACCAGGCAGGCCGTCCGGGACTTGTACTCCTCGTGGAAGGCGATGCCCTGCGCGCACCCGGCCGGCATGGCCCGGCCCCAGCCCCCTTCGGCGGCCGCCTTGTCGAGCACGGCGCGCTGGGCGGCCGTCTTCAGGAAGGTCCGGCGGAACTGGTACGGGTCCCGGCCCGTCGCGGCGGCCAGCTCGTCGACCACGATCTCCTCGGCCCCCCGGGTGTTCGCCGAGTACACCGAACGCCAGGACCCGGTGGGCACCCCGGTCGGAACCTCGGTGAGCGCCTGCGTGGTGAGCCCGAAATGGTACGGGGACTTGATCGTGGTGAGGAACAGGGTCTGGGCGAGGGTGGCGTTGCCGATGCCGAGCGGGAGGCTGGCGGCGGTGGCGGTGATGATCTCGCCGAGTCCGTGCCGGAAGTCGGTCTCCGCGGCGGCGACCCGGTGTTCGAAGCTGAGCACCTCGCCCAGCAGGTGCGTGGCCCGGATCTTGTGGTGGGTGGCCGGGCGCATCCGGCCGTGCCGGGTGTCGTCGACCCGGGTCCACATCAGCCGGACGGGGCGGCGGCAGGCCTTGGAGATCCGGGCCGCCTCCAGGGCGGCGTCGAAGAACAGCCGCCGGCCGAACGGCCCGCCGGCCTGCACCACGTGGACGATGACCTTGTCGAGGGGCAGGCCGAGGTCGGCGGCGATCGTTTCGCGGGCGACGATCGGCGATTTGAGCCCGGACCAGATCTCGGCGCGGTCCTCGCGCACGTCGGCGACGGCCGAGTTGGTCTCCATCGGCGCGTGGCTGACGAAGGCGAAGTCGAACTCGGCGTCCACGTGCGGGGTGAGCAGCGGCGGCACGAGCAGCGGCGGGGTGGCGGCGCGCAGCTTCGTACGGACCGCCGCGTCCGAGAGCTGGTCGGCCGGGCCCGGGCCCCAGGTGACCTGGAGGGCGGCTTTGGCGTCGAGGGCCTGGCCGAAGGTTTCGGCGACGACGGCGACCCCGGTGGCGACGGTGACCACGTGCAGGACGCCGGGCATGGCCCGGACCGCGTCGAGGTTGGCCACGGAGCGGACGCTGCCGCCGAGGGTGGGCGGGCGGCGCACCACGCAGGGCTTGGCCCCGGGCACGTCCAGGTCGAGGGTGTAGCGCAGGGCGCCGGTGACCATGGCGCGGGCGTCGATCCGGCTGGTGGGCTTGCCGACCAGGGCGTGCTTCGCCGCCGGCTTGGGGCTGGCGCCCAGGACGATCAGGGCGGGGTCGGCGGCGGCCGCGGCGAGGGAGCCGTAGGGCGCGGTGCGGCCGTCGGGGGCGCGGACGGCGCCGCCCGCCGTGGTCAGCGTGGACGCCGGGAGGCTCCAGCGCACGGCGGCGGCCGCGACCAGGCGGGCGCGGGCGGTGGCGGCGCACTGGCGGACGGGGCCGTAGAGGGAGCGGACGGAGTTGGAGGAGCCGGTCAGCTGGTTGAAGAGCAGCTCGGGGCGCGCGTCGTCCAGTTCGACGCGTACGGCGGCCAGCGGGGCGTCCAGTTCCTCTGCGACGAGCATCGCCACGGCGGTGGTGAGGCCCTGGCCGACCTCCTCGCGCGGCAGCCGGAACCGGATGGTTCCGTCCGCCTCGACGACGAGCGCGAGCAGGGCCGAGGTGGGGGCGCCGGCCAGGATGAACAGGTCGCCCAGGTCCACCAGGTCGGCGATGGCGGGCAGGGTCGGGATCACCGCGTGCGCGGGCTGCGGGGCGAGGAGGTCGGCGCCCGCCCGCGTGACGAGGGCCAGGGTCGGAGCGGCGACGAGATACGTGAGGAACGACCGCCGGCTCTGCCCGTCGGTCGGCGCATGGCTCTGCCCGGTCATGTCGTTGTGTCCCCACCCTGCGCGCGGCCCGCCTCAGCGAGCCTCCCCGGCTCATTACCGGCACGTAGAGTAGCGACCAGGGGGTGCGGGGGGAAGTCCGGACCAACCGCCGGGCGGAATATCGGACATACCGTCGGCGGGGGCGGAGAGCGGGACGGACGGCGGCGGCCGGAGCGCGGGGTCCTTCGTTAGGGGGGTGCCTGCCCGTTCGTGTTGATCCGGTCCTGCGTTGTCTTTCGTCAGTACAGCGGGGGGAACGCCTCGTACACCTCGGCCGTACGATCGATCACCCCCGTCCGGAAGGCCGGTTTCCGGCCGCGGGCGGACGATGGGTAGAGCACGGCATTGCCACACCGAGCAGATGGAGGAGGTGCGCGGCAGTGACGAAGTACATGGACGTCCACTACGGCATGAACGGCATCACGGCGGAACAGCTGAAGGCCGCCCACAACGCAGACCTGGCCATCGAGAAGGAGGAGCGCGTGCATTTCGAGCGGGCCTGGGCCGACCCCGCGTCCGGCACGGTCTACTGCCTCTCCGAGGCGCCGTCGGCGGAGGCGGTCCAGCGCATCCACGAGCGCGCGGGGCACCCCGCCAGTGAGATCCACCCGGTACCGCTCACCGTGTGACGACCCGGGAACGGCAAGGGCCGGCGTGGTTTCCGCGCCGGCCCTTCGGCGCGCGCTGACCGGATTCGTTCGCACACTCCGGGAGGGCCGGAAGGCCTCGGGCATATGCCTCGTGCAAGTCCGACTCAGATGTTGCCAAACGCCTTACAGGCCGTCGCCGGCTGTGCAACAGTCGTAACGGCCCTTCCTTCAGAACCGGTCCCTCCTCAGACTTGGCCGTGCCGCGCCTGTATCGGAGTTCAGATGCCGTCCCACCTGTACGCGGACCGCCCCGCGCAACCCCCCGAGCCCGGGTCGGTGGACGCGCTGATCTCGCAGACCCGACAGCTCCGGGGAGAGGTAGACGCGGTCCGCCGCGACACCGTCGTCGACGACGACGACGCGCAGGGCCGCTGGCAGCGCGCACTGTGCGATCTCGCCGTCCACCACCTCGACGACCTCCGCGCGCACCTCGGCCAGCTCAAAGAGGGACTGCCGCCCACCGCGGCCGAGTCCGCCGCGCTGCCGCAGGCCGCCCCCGAGACGGGGGCCGAGGCCCAGCAGACCAGGGTCGGCAGTGCCGAGTGGAACCTGCTGACCGATGAGGTCAGTTGGTCCGACGAACTCTTCCAGATCTTCGGCCGCTCTCCCGAGGCGGGCGCGCTGCCCCTCGACGAACTGGGATCCACCCTGTTCGCCGAGGACCAGCCGCTACTGACCGCGATGGTGACGGCCTGTCTGGTGGACGGCAAACCGATCGACGGCGAGTTCCGCATCGTCCGGGCCGACGGCCGGGTCCGGACGCTGCACATGAGGGGCGAGCCGGTACTCGACTCCGACGGCTGCACGGCCTCCATGTGGGCCGTGCTGCGGGACGTGAGTGACCTGCGACGGAGCCAGCGGGCGGTGCGCGAGTCCCGGGACTCGCTGCAACGCCGGCAGGAGATCGCGCAGACCGAGCGCCGGCTGGCGGTCGAGCTGCAGGAAGCCGTGCTCCCCCCGTGGCGCGGCTCCCTGCGGTTCCCGCACGACCACACCAGGGCGCTGGACGTCGCGGCGCACTACCTGCCCTCAGCGACCAGCGCGCTCATCGGCGGCGACTGGTACGACGCGCTCGAACTCCCCGGCGGCGACTCGATGCTGACGGTGGGTGACCTCACCGGGCACGGGGTGACCGCGACCTCCGGCATGGCGATGATGCTCGGCGCCCTGCGCGGGATGGCCATGGCCGGCATCGAGCCGGGCCCGCTGATGGGCTGGCTGAACCAGCTCCTGGAGACCTCCGTCCAGCCCGCGCTGGGATCCGCGGTGTGCTGCCGCTACGATCCCGCGCGCCGGGTGCTGTCCTGGGCCCAGGCCGGGCACCCCGCCCCGCTGCTCTTCCGGCGCGGCCAGGGCCGTTCGCTGCTGCCGCCCGAGGGCGTCCTGCTGGGAGCGACCTCCGGAGCCTCGTACGGCCAAGCCGAGGAGCGGCTGGAGGTGGGCGACGTGCTCGTCCTGCACACCGACGGATTGACCCCGCGCAGCATCGAGTTCAGCAAGGCCGACGGGACCGAACGGCTCCTGGCACTGGCACCGCACTTCTCCGCCGCGCGGTCCGCGCAGGACTGTGTGCGCCTGGTGATCGGGGAGTTCGGCGAGGGCGAGCGCGAGGACGACGCCTGCGTGCTGGTCGCCCGGATCGGCTCGTAGCGCGCGAGGGGGGTTCGAGGGGTCAGGGCCGCGCCGGAAGGCGCGGCCTTGCTCGTCCGCAGGCCCGGAGCGGCGCCACCGGTCTCAGAGCGCCCTGCCGCTCACACCGGCTGTGCCGCTCACACCGAATGCGCCACGGGGCTGTTCGGGAGGGCCAGCTTGATCTCCTCGCGGAGCTCCTCGATGCCGGCGAATCCGGAGTAGTGGCCGGTCAGCCGGTACATCTCGCGCAGCCGGTCCCAGGTCCGGTGCGAGGAGGTCTCGTTCATCGAGACCAGCGCCAGGCGGGCGTAGCGGTCGGCCTGCTCCGGGTCGTCGGCGATGAAGCAGGCGGAGGCCATCGAGATGTAGTCGAAGATCTTCGAGCGCTGGTGGCCGTCGGCCCGCAGCCGCAGGGCCTCCTTGGCGTGCTGCTGCGCGACGGTCGCCGCCGAGGGATCGTGGTCGGCGAGGGTGCGGAAGGCCAGCGCCTGCATGCCGTGCAGGTCGGCCTCGTCGAAGTGCTGCATCCAGGACGGCGGCGGCACGTCCCCCGAGGTGGACACGAACAGGTCCTCGGCCTCGCCCAGGGTGCGGCGCATCGCCTGCCCCTTGCCGAGCGCGGCCTGCGCCCAGGCCTCGATGGTGTGGAGCATGGCCCGGGTCCGGGGCAGGGTCTGCTCGCCGGAGCCGGACTGCGCCAGCTTCATCAGGTCGAGCGCCTCGTTCGGCTTGCCCAGGTGGACCATCTGACGGGCCGCGCGGGAGAGCGCCTCCCCCGCGCGCGGCCGGTCGCCGCCCTCGCGGGCCGCGTGCGCGGCGATGACGAAGTACTTCTGCGCGGTGGGCTCCAGGCCCACGTCGTGGGACATCCAGCCCGCCAGGACCGCCAGGTTCGCCGCCACCCCCCACAACCGGCGCTGGAGGTGGTCCGGGTGGTGGTACGCGAGCATGCCGCCCACCTCGTTGAGCTGTCCGACCACGGCCTTGCGCTGGAGGCCGCCGCCTCTGGAGGCGTCCCAGGCGCGGAAGACGTCCACCGAACGCTCCAGGGCCTCGATCTCCTGGGAGCCGATGGGCGCGGCCTCGTAGCGGTCGTAGCCCGCGGAGTCGGCCTGGAAGGCGTCCGCGTGGCGCTGCGCGTCCTTCGCGCGGGCGGGGTCGGTGTGGAGCCAGTCGTGCATGGCATTGCCGATGGCGGAGCCGGCGGTGAGCACGGCACCCGCGCTCATCAGACCGCGACGGTTGAGCATGAGGTCCATTCCCGTGAATTCGGTGAGGACCGCGGCTGTGCGTTCGGGCGCCCAGGGCATCCCGTCGGGGTTCTCCTGCTCCCCGTCCGGCTGCCCTTTGGCGGTGCGCCGTTGCCGTACGAACCCGAGGTCCTCGATGGTCACGACACGACCGAGCCGCTCGGTGAACAGTGCTGCCAGTACCGTGGGCACCGGTTCGCGCGGGGTCTCCCCCATGTCGATCCAGCGCCGCACCCGCGAGGTGTCGGTGGCCAGCTGGTGGTGGCCCATCGAGGCCGCCTGCCGGTTGACCATCCTCGCCAGTTCGCCCTTGGACCAGCCGGCCAGGCCGAACAAGTCGTTCAGACGGGTGTTTGGACCTTTGCTCACGTCAAGCCCCCAGGTTCTCGGCTGAGTTGACAGTAACCCCCCGTCAGATGCCGAGCGACTATTCGCCAGGGTTCGCCAGGGCACGCAATGTGGTCCGCCACCCACGCCGGGGTGTCAGGTAGGAATGCGCCTCCCCGACCCGGTCACCGGCGGAACTCCCCAGGGTGATGCACGGGATCCGGCGGGGCGGCGTACGCAACTCGTCGGCGCACGAAGGGATCCGTAACGCCATGTACGCAGCAACGACCTCCGTGTCCGCCCCGGTCCGGCCGCACCGCACTTTCCCCGCGGGCGGCGGCCCCTACCTCGAACCCGGCCGCCCCGCGGCACCGGCGCAGGGCGCCGTACGGGCACGGCGGATGCCGGGTACCGGATCGCAGCCGCTCAGCGGGAGAATCGACCTGTCGGGGCCCCAAGGGGCACAGTTGCGCACCGCACTCGCCTCCGTGCAGCGCATCTGTCCGGAGTTCGCGCCGGTCCAGGTACTGCGCCGCAGCGGCCGGTCGGTCCTGCTGGTGGGCACCACCGGACGGATGACGGCCGTCGCGAAGGTTTTACTGGATCACTCGCCCGAGTGGCGCGAGCGGTACCGGCACGAAATAGCGACGTACCGGACGTTCGTCCGGCACCGCCCGCAGGTCCGGGTGCCGCGGCTGATCGCCGCCGATCCGGAGAACTGCGTACTGGTCGTCGAGCGGATGGCCGGCCGGGTCGCCGCGCTCCAGCGGCATCCGGTGGAGGCCCCGCCGCGGGCCGACCTGCGGGCGGCGCTGGGAGCGCTGCGCCAGGTCAACGGCTGGCGCCCCGCCGACGAGCTGTTCGGACGGCCGCTGGACTACGACCGGCGGATCGCCCGGGACTACCAGCTGGGCCTGCTGACCGACCGCGACTTCGGCGATCTGCAGAAGCTGCTGCACGGGGTGAAGATGTCGGGCAACCCCTGGCAGTTCAACCACGGCGACGCGCTGCTGTCGAACCTGCTGCTGTCCCCGGCGGGTCCGGTGCTCCTCGACTGGGAGCACGCGGGCTGGTACCGGCCGGGCTACGACCTGGCCACCCTGTGGACGGTACTGGGCGACGCCCCGGCCGCGCGTGCCCAGATCAGCCGACTGGCACAGGCGGACGGACCGGCCGCACGGGACGCGTTCCTGGTCAACCTGATGCTGGTGCTCACGCGGGAGATCCGGATGTCGGAGACGGCCGTACAGCGTTCGATGCTGGCGACCGCCCCGGCGCAGTCCCTGCCGGCGGGCGCCGTGTCCTCGGGCGAGGAGCAGCGCCTGCTGCTGCGCCGCCTGCACGACGACGCGGGCATGGCCCGCAGGGCCGTCCGTGCGGCGGTGGGCACCCGCTGACCCGCTCCGCCCGACGGTCCCATCGGCCCTGTTCCGCCGGGCCCCCGGTCACCTAGTCCGCCAGCCACGCAGCCCGCAGTTCCCGCAGTGCGCCCATCCCGTAGTCCCGCGGCTCGTCCGGCCGCGGGACTACGGCGTGTTGCACACTGGTGTTCGCTCCGGCGTGCGCCGGAGCGAACAGGGGAGGGAAACATGCGCATACGCAATCTGGCGGCTGCCGTCGCCCTGACGGCAGGGCTCCTGGCGACGGGTACCGGGACGGCGATGGCGGCGGACGAATCGGGGCAGGTGATCGCGGGTCCCACCCCGTACGCCAACTCCGTCCCGGCCGGCGACGGGGACGGAGCCGCGCGCACGGCGGACTTCACGCCCCACCGGGCGACCTGACCCGGGCCCGACGGCCGGGTCCCCGAAATCCCGTGGTGCGCACATCCGGTGCGTACACCACGGGATTTCCCATGTCCGCTCCGGACGTGCGACCGGCGCGCATGCCTTGACTTCACATGATCCCCCGAAGACCTTTCCTGACTCAGCATCAGAATGCTGGACCCGTCCCCCACTCCCCTCTCCGCTGGAGCCTGCCCATGACCGCGAGAACCGCCTCCGCAGCGAGTTCCGAAGCGAGTTCCGCCCTCCCCTCCCGCCGGACGGTGCTCGCCGGCGCCGGCGCCGGGGCGCTCGCCGCCACCGTGCTGCCGGCCGCCGTCGCGCATGCCGCGGACGGGCCCGTGCTCGGCGAGTACGACGTCGTCGTGGTCGGCTCCGGGGCGGCCGGAATGACCGCCGCGCTCACCGCCGCCAAGCGGGGCCTGAGCGTGCTCGTGGTCGAGAAGGCCCCGACCTTCGGCGGCTCGGCTGCCCGCTCCGGCGCCGGGATCTGGCTGCCCAACAACTCGGTGATCCTGGGCGCGGGCGTCCCGGACACCCCGGCGAAGGCGGCACAGTACCTGGCGGCCGTCGTCGGCAACGGCTCCTCCGCGGAGCGGCAGGCGGCCTTCCTCGCCAACGGGCCCCGCATGCTGGACTTCGTGATGGCCAACAGCCCGCTGCGCTTCCGCTTCATGGACGGCTACAGCGACTACTACCCGAACCTCCCCGGCGGGCTCCCGAACGGCCGCTCCATCGAGCCGGACCAGATCGACGGGAACATCCTCGGCTCCGAACTGGCCCACCTGAACCCGGCGTACATGCCCGTGCCGGCCGGAATGGTGGTGTTCAGCCAGGATTACAAGTGGCTCAACCTCGCCGCCGTGAGCGCCAAGGGGCTCGCGGTGTCCACCGAATGCCTGGCGCGCGGCACGGCGGCCGCGCTGTGCGGACAGAAGCCGCTGACCATGGGCCAGGCCCTGGCCACCGGTCTGCGGGCCGGTCTGCTGCAGGCGGGGGTCCCTGTGTGGCTGAACAGCCCGCTCGTCGACCTGGTCCAGGAGGGCGGCGCGGTCACCGGCATCGTGGTGGAGAAGGCGGGCGTACGGGGCGTGGTGCGGGCCCGCAAGGGCGTGGTCGTCGGCTCGGGCGGCTTCGAGCACAACGCGGAGATGCGGGCGCAGTACCAGCAGCAGCCGGTCGGCACCCAGTGGTCGGTCGGCGCGAAGGAGAACACGGGCGACGGCATCCGGGCGGGCCAACGGGCGGGTGCGGCCCTGGCGTTGATGGACGACGCCTGGTGGGGTCCGTCGATACCGCTGCCGGACGAGCCGTACTTCTGCCTGGCCGAACGGACCCTGCCCGGTGGCCTGATGGTCAACGCGAAGGGCGTCCGCTTCGTCAACGAGGCCGCCCCGTACAGCGATGTGGTGCACGTGATGTACGAGAAGGACCGGGACGCGAGCGGCTCGCACATTCCGGCCTGGCTGATCGTGGATCAGAACTACCGCAACAAGTACCTGTTCAAGGACATCCTGCCGACGCTCGTCTTCCCCGACTCCTGGTGCCAGGTGGGCGCGGCGAAGAAGGCGTGGACCTGGGACGCGCTGGCCAACCAGATCGGGGTGCCGGCGGCCGCCCTGCGCTCCACCCTCAACCGGTTCAACGGGCAGGCGTGGAACGGCACCGACCCCGACTTCCACCGGGGCGACACCGCGTACGACCACTACTACACGGACCCGGGCGTGACGCCGAACTCCTGCCTGGCCCCGATCTGGGCACCGCCGTTCTACGCCTTCAAGATCGTGCCGGGTGACCTGGGCACGAAGGGCGGCATCGTCACGGACGCGCGGGCCCGCGCCCTGCGCGCGGACGGATCCGTGATCCGGGGCCTGTGGGCGGCCGGCAACGCGAGTGCGGCCGTGATGGGGCACAGCTACGCGGGGGCCGGATCGACGATCGGCCCCGCGATGACGTTCGGCTACGTGGCCGCGAACGACATCGCGGACGCGTGACCCCGCAGGACCCTGCCGGCTAGCCCTGCTGGAAGAGCTCGGCCGGGAGCGGCTTCAGCAGCGCGTAGAGATCGTCCGTGATCGGCCGGTCCCAGCTCGCGATGGTGACCAGCACGTTGTCACTGCGGTCGAACTGCACGCAGCTGATCCGGCTCTCGGAGAGCTTGATCTTCCGGACGATGAGGAGGTTGTCGCCCTGCATGACGGGGCAGTCCTCGGCGCCGGTGACCTCGACGTCCTCGTCGTTCTCGAGGGCGTCGAGGAGCTGGGCCACCTCGAAGGGGACCTGGCCCTCGGAGAGGTCGCGCGCGGGGGAACCCTCGGGGAGGTTTCCGATGATCATCGCGGGGCCGCGTCCGCCGAACAGGTCGTAGCGGAGGAAGACGCCCTGGCAGCTGCCGTCGGGCGCGGGCAGCAGCCCGGCCCCGAGATTGCCCGGCCAGTCCCCCGGGTCCATGGCCAGGACGTCGAAGTCCGGGCCGGCGGGTGTGGCGGCGCGGTGGCGGCGGAGGAAGGACATGCCGCCATGGTACGTGCCCTGCCGCCCTTCCCGGCCCTCCACCCCCGACCCCGCCCCCCGGCCCCGGCTGTGCCGCCGGGCTCCGCCCCCGGACCCCGCGCCTCGAACGCCGACGAGGCCGGAGACGGCCGGCGTCAGCCTGCACGTGCGGGCCGCGCCGGGCACGCCCCGGCCCCTCCGGCGCTTGAGGAGCGGGGCCCGGGGCGGGGCCCCGGGGAACGGGCGAAGGGTGGGCAGGGGACCTCACCCCGCAGGGCCCCCTGCCCCGGCGGGCCCCTCGGCGCACCGCCACCCCGGTCAGTGCACCGGCACCCCGGTCAGCGCACCGGGGCCGGGCCGGAGTCGGGCACGGGGAGGCACGGAAAGGTGCCGCCGCGCGCGAGCAGCGCGTCCGTGGTGGTGGCCGCCAGGCCGTCCGCCCCGCAGGCGCGGGCCGCCACCGCCGCACGCAGCAGGACCTCGCTGTCCCCCCGCTCCTCCCCCAGCGCGGCCAGCGCGAGCGCCAGATCGTACGCCGCCGGCGAAGCAGACAGCACCTCCACCGCCTCCTCCAGCAGGGCCGGGCGGTCCTGCGGCGAAGCCACCTCCGCGGCCACCCGCAGGGCCTGGCCGATGCCGGACGCGGCCCCGAAGGCGCGGGCCCGGCGCACCGCCTCCGCGGCCAGCTCCCGTGCCCGCGCCGGGACCTCCCCGGCCACCGCCCGGGCCAGGTGGAGCTGCCACGGGCACCAGGACGGGTTCTGGATCCCCCTGGGGGTCAGCCGCCGGTCCACCGCCTCCAGCTCCGCCGCCGCGGCCTTCGCCCGGCCGCGGGCCAGCAGCAGTTCCGCGTAGACCGTCTGGGAGTCGGGGAAGACGACCGCGGCCGGGAAGGGCTCCCCGTACTCGTGCTCGCGGACCAGTTCCCCAGCCTCGTCCACCCGGCCCCGCGCCAGCAGCGTGGTGACGAGGATCGCGATGGCGTACCAGTGCACGGGCGTACGCCGGCCCACGCGCTCGGCGAGGCGCAGCCCGGCCCGAGCCAGCTCCTCCGCCTCGGTCAGCCGCCCTCGGCGGTAGCGGATGTAGGCCCGCAGACTGTAGGCGAAGGACAGGTGCGCCCCGCGCCAGCCCTGCCGCTCGAACTCGGCGGTGCCCGCCTCGAACAGCTCCTCGGCCCGCTCCGGCCGGTCGGCGTACATGTGCACCATCGCGACGAGCACCGGGACTTCGAAGCCCCGGTCCGCGTACGCCCAGCTGAACTCGGTGTCCAGGACCCGCCCGGCATGGTGGAGGACCACGTCGACCGGCTCCCCGCGCAGGCAGGCGTCCCAGGCGCGCAGCCCGATGACGTAGCGCTCGGTGAGGTCCCGGCCGGTCAGCCGGTCCGCCAGCTTCGCGAGCCGCCGGGAGCGCGCCGGGGAGTCCGGCTCGGCGGCGTTGAAGGCGTCCCACATGAACTGCTCGGACTGCAGGCGCAGCCGGCCGCGTACGTCCTGGGTCTGCGGGATCTCCCGCGCGAGGCATTCCGAGGCCTCTGCGAGGCGGTCGCTGCGCGAGAGCACCTGGGCCAGCCGGATGACGATGCCCTGGCGCAGCGCCGGGTCCTCGAAGGGCTCCGCGAGGGCGGCGCGCAGGTGGTTGACGGTGTTGGCGGGCTCGGTGAGCAGGGAGGCGCAGCCCAGTTCGTACAGGACGGCCGCCCGCTCGTCGAAGTCCGGGGGCTCGCCGCAGGGCCCGTGCGAGCTGGCGCCGGGCGGCTTCGGGGGCGCCGGCCCGGAGGTTCTCGCCGGCGGCCTCGCGCAGGGTGCGCACCACCCAGGGGTCGTTCTCGGGATGGGTCTCCAGCAGGTGGCGGGCCGCGGCGGAGGGCCCGAGTCCCGCGTCGACCACGGCGGCGGCGGCCTTTCCGTGCAGGGCGACGCGCAGGGCGTCGGGGATGGCGCGGTACAGGGCGGTGGCGATGAGGGGGTGGACGAACTCCAGCCCGGCTTGGTCCTCGGCGGCCGCTTCCTCGGCGGCGGCCGACAGGATGCGGGCGTAGCGCAGCCGTCCGGTGGCGTCGAGGGCCTCCTCGGTGCCGAGTCCGGCGACGCGGGCGGCGAGTTCCCGGGGGATGTCGGTGCCGAGGACGGCGCAGGCCCAGGCGAAGCGGACGGTGGAGGGGCCGAGGCTGTGCAGGCGGGCGGACGAGGCCGCTGCCGCGCTGGGCGGCGGCGAGGTCGCGCAGCAGCGGGGCGCTGGCTTCGACGGGCGCGAGGCCCTTGTCCCGGACCTTCGCGGTGAGCTCGACGGCTTCGAAGGGGTTGCCGGCGGTGACGGCCCAGGCCTCGCGGCAGAAGGCCTCGTCGGCGTGTTCGCCGACGGTTTCGCGGACCAGGCCGGAGACGGCCTCGGTGGTGAGGGGTGCGAGGCTCAGCGGGCGGTGGCCCGCGCGGCCCGGCAGCGTACGGAAGGCCTCGGCGTGGGCGGGCAGTTCGTCGGCCCGTAGGCGACGACGAGGAGGAGCGGGAGGTGTTCGGCGCGCGGGGCGAAGGCGGCGAGCCAGGCGAGGGATTCGGGGTCGGCCCGGTGGGCGTCGTCCAGGACGAGGGCGACGGGGGCGCGCTGGACGACGAGGTGGGTGAGGACCCAGTCCAGTCCGTCGCGCAGGCCCTGGGGGTCGGGCGGGGCGCCCTGTTCGGCGGCGCAGAGCCCGAGGGCGGGGCCGACGATGGAGTACCAGCTGCCGAGGGCCTCGCGCAGTTCCGCGTCGGAGGTGCCGGCCAGTTGGGGCTGGATGAGCTGGCGGGCGACGTGGAAGGGCTGGCTCTGCTCCTGTTCGCCGCCGCGGGCGGCGAGGACGGTGCAGGCCTTGGCGTGGGCGCGGCGGCGGACTTCGACGAGGAGCGTGGTCTTGCCGAGGCCGGCGGACCCGGAGAAGGCGAGCAGGGCTCCACCGGCATCGGGGCCCGGGTCGGTGAGCTGCTCCAGGGCTTCGTCGACGGCGGTGAGTTCCGTGTCGCGTTCGAACATCGTGCGCCGTTTGCGGGTCCGGCGTTCCGTCATGGCTGGTACCCCCCCATGCCTGTTCGGGGGATCAGCGTACGCCCGCGCACGCGCACGGGAAGCCCGGTGCGGCAAACCGAGCTGATCTTCTCGCGCGGGACGCCGGCAGGGGTCGCGCCCGCCGTCTCAGTCCTGCGCGGAGCGGGCGGCGAGCGCTTCCAGGACGGCCACGGCCTCGTCGGCCCGGGCGGCGTCCACGAAGAGGTGGTCGTGGTGGTAGCCGGCGATGACGTTGCAGCTCAGGCCGTGTGCCCCGAGTTCGGTGGCGAAGGCCGCGGTGAGGCCGACGGCGTCGAGGGCGGAGTGGACGCGCAGGGTGATCCAGCCCGCGGTGTACGTGTACGGGAGCCCGGCGCCGTCGGCGTCCTCCTGGCTCAGTACGAGGGTGAGCCCCTCCGGTTCCAGGACGGAGGCGACGGGGGTGAGCCCGGCCAGGGCCTCCGGGTCGGTGTCGCCGGGGATGGTGCAGAACACGTACAGCCCCTCGTTCAGTTCGGGCCGCATTCCGCTCAGCAGCTTCCGCAGGTCGTTTTCTCCACTCATGCCCTCACCGTACCGGTCATCCCGTTATGACCGGTACGACACCGCTGGGTCAGTCGTCCTCGTAGAGCCGCCGGTGCCACCAGGCGCGCGGCCGGCCGCTCCAGTCCACCCAGCCCCCGGCGGACGGGACCGGGTGCGGGAGCGTGCGACGGCGGAACTGCTCGTCCAGGCCCCGCAGCACGCGGCCGAGCGCGGTGCGGGCGACCGGCGGCAGGGACCGGTACAGGTCGCCCAGGTCGTCCCGGACGACGGCGACGTCGACGCGCGCGCAGACTGGGCAGGCCCGGCACTCGGAGGGGACCAGGAGCAGGGCGCCGCCGGGCCGGCTCAGGAAGGTCCGGTACCGGCTTAGCAGGTCCACGATCTCGTAGGCCTGTCCGGGCCGGGCCCAGTGCGCGGCGGCCGCCGCTCGGGGCGACAGCCGGTCCACGGGCGGGAGTTCCCACGCCCAGGCGGGCGGTCGGCGTTCCTCGTACGTTCCTCGTTCGGCGCGCAGCGCGCCGGGCCGTCTACGCGGCATCGCCCTTTCGGCGGGTGATCGTCATGGCGGTCATGATGCCGAGGGCCCACCGGGTCCGGCAACGGGTTTACGGGGGCCCGGATCCCGGCCCCCACCGGGGCGGCGGCTCCGCACCCGGTGGTGCGCCGCACATCCGCCCCCTAGTGCCGTGACCGGAAAGGTTCACCGTGTCGCGGCGCCCGGCACGGCACCTCGCCGCGTTGTCGGACCGAGCCGGTACGTCCAGTACGAGGCACGGCCCTCCGCCTTGCGATGCGTCCCCTCGGCCCTTCGGGCCTGGGGAGACCCCATGCACCGGACGCCGCGACCCGGCAAACCTTCCCGGCCACGGCACTAGGTCAGGTCGAACTCCCCGCCCCGCGCGTTCAGGACGAACTTGCGCCACTCGTCCGGCGCGAAGATCAGCGAGGGGCTTTCGGGGCGGTCGCTGTTGCGCATCGCGATGAACCCCTCCACGAAGGCGATCTGGACGTCACCCGCCCCCCGGCTGCTCGACTGCCAGTCCGCCTCGGTCAGGTCGAGGTCCGGCTTTCCCCAGCCGGCCGGCGCCTTCGAAGTCATGCTCTCTGTCACGTGCGTGCTCCTCCCGGTACTCCCGGTACGTCGTCCCCGGGCCAGATTAGCCATCGCACGCCGTGCCGCACAGGCCACGGTGCGTCACTCGTGGCCGGTGCGGCACCCCGTCCGGAATCAGGTTTCCGCTCAGGAGGCCGGCTGCTCCGCTCCCACCAGCCACATCGCGAAGAACTGCGCCCCGCCTCCGTAGGCGTGGCCCATCGCCCGCCGGGCGTCCGGGACTTGGTGTTCGCCGGCCTGACCGCGCACCTGGAGGGCCGCCTCCGCGAAGCGGATCATCCCGGAGGCGCCGATGGGGTTGGTGGACAGCACGCCGCCCGACGGGTTGACGGGCAGGTCCCCGTCGAGTTCCGTGACTCCGGCCTCGGTGAGCTTCCAGCCCTCGCCCTCGTCGGCGAAGCCGAGGTTCTCCAGCCACATCGGCTCGTACCAGGAGAAGGGCACGTACATCTCCACGGCGTCGATCTCCCGGCGCGGATCCGTGATCCCCGCCTGCCGGTAGACATCGGCCGCGCAGTCCTTGCCCGCCTGCGGGGACACGAAGTCCTTCCCCGCGAAGAGGGTCGGCTCGCTGCGCATCGCCCCGCCGTGCACCCAGGCGGGCGGCTTAGGCGAACGGGCCGCACCCGCCCGGTCGGTGAGGATCATCGCGCACGCCCCGTCGGAGGACGGGCAGGTCTCGGAGTACCGGATCGGGTCCCACAGCATCGGCGAGGCCTGGACCTTCTCCAGGGTGATGTCGTGCTCGTGCAGGTGCGCGTACGGGTTCTTCAGCGCGTTGCGGCGGTCCTTGTACGCGACGAGCGAGCCCACCGTGTCGGGGGCGCCGGTGCGCCGCATGTACGCGCGCACGTGCGGCGCGAAGAACCCGCCGGCCCCCGCCAGCAGCGCCTGCTGGAAGGGGACGGGCAGCGAGAGCCCCCACATGGCGTTGGACTCGGACTGCTTCTCGAAGGCGAGGGTCAGCACCGTGCGGTGCACCCGGGCGGCGACGAGGTTGGAGGCGACCAGCGCGGTCGAGCCGCCCACCGAACCGGCCGTGTGCACGCGGAGCATGGGCTTGCCGACGGCGCCGAGGGCGTCCGCGAGGTACAGCTCCGGCATCATCACGCCCTCGAAGAAGTCGGGGGCCTTGCCGATGACGACCGCGTCGATGTCCGCCCAGGTGAGTTCGGCGTCGGCGAGCGCGCGGGCGGCCGCCTCGCGCACCAGGCCGGCGATGGAGACGTCGTGGCGGGCGGCCACGTGCTTGGTCTGGCCGATGCCGACGATGGCCACCGGCTCCTTGCCCGTCGTGCTCATGCTCGGTCCCCTTCCAGGACGGCGACCAGGTTCTGCTGGAGGCAGGGGCCGGAGGTGGCGTGCGCGACGGCCCGGTCGGACTCGCCGCGGTGGATGCGGGCGGCCGCCTCGCCGATCCGGATCAGGCCGGCGGCCATCATCGGATTGGCGGCGAGCGCTCCGCCGGAGGGGTTGACGGCGACGTCCCCGCCGAGTCCGAGCGCCTTGCGCAGCACGACCTCCTGGGAGGAGAACGGCGCGTGCAGTTCCGCGGTGTCCACCGGGGCCTCGAACACGCCCGCGCGCTCGGCGGCGATCCGTGTCGACGGGGAGTCGGTGAGGTCGCGCAGCCCGAGGCTGTGGGCTTCGATTCGGTGGTCGATGCCGGTGATCCAGGCGGGCCGCTCGCAGAGCCGGCGGGCCACGTCCCCGGCGGCCAGGATGACGGCGGCCGCGCCGTCGCCGATGGGCGGGCAGTCGCCGGTGCGCAGCGGGGCGACCTGGTACTCGCCCTGCGCGACGGCTCCGCTGAGCTGGGCGTGCGGGTTGGCTCCCGCGGAGGCCCGGCTGCGGGCGCCGATCGCGGCGAGCCCGGCTTCGTCGGTCTCGCCCGCGTCGATGAGCGCCTGGGCCTGGAGGGCGGCCAGGGCCACCGAGTCGGGCCAGAGCGGAGCCACGTAGTACGGGTCGAGCTGGCGGGTCAGGACGTCCCGTACGGATCCCGGGGAGGACTTCCCGTAGGAGTAGACGAGCGCGGTGTCCGCCTCGCCGGTCTGGATCTTGACCCAGGCCTCGTACAGGGCCCAGGCGCCGTCCATCTCCACGTGCGATTCGGAGATGGGGGGCCAGGCGCCGACGCCGTCGAGGGTCATGGTGAAGGAGAAGGCCCGGCCTGCGAGGTAGTCGCTGGAACCGGAACAGGTGAAGCCGATCTCGCCCGCCTTCAGTCCGGTGACGGCCAGCACCTTGTGCAGGACGGGCATGACCATCTCGACTTCGCTGAGCTCGTCGGTACGGCGCAGGTGGTCGCTCTGCGCGAAGGCGACCACCGCGACCTCTCGGGCGTATCGGGCCATCAGATGAGCTCCTTGTACACGTCGTAGTCCGCGTCCGGCTCTCCGGTGGGGCGGTAGTGGTCGGGGTAGCGGCCGCCTTCGGTCCAGACGGGTTCCACGCGCAGGCCCATGCGGACCTGGTCGTACGGGATTCCGCCGATCCGGCCGTGGAGGGCGAGGCCGGCGCCGTCCAGGGCGATGTGGGCGTAGACGTAGGGCACTTCGATGTCGAGGTTCTTGGCCTTGATGTTGACGATGCAGTACGTGGTGACCGTGCCGGCCGGGCCGACCTCGACCCGGTCGGTGGTGGCGACCCCGCAGGTGGGGCAGGCGCCGCGCGGGGGCACGTAGACCTTGTGGCAGGAGGGGCAGCGCTCGCCGATGGTCTTCTGCTCGGAGAGCCCGGCGATGTACGCGGTCTGCGCGCGGCCGGGGCTGTACGAGTAGTCCAGGCGGGCCTCGGCGACGATCCCGGTGACGGCGTCGGCGAACTCCCCGCTGTGCGGGGTCGCGTGGGCGCCCGGCTCCCCCTCCGCGGCGGGCTCGAAGCAGGCGATGTCGGTGATCGCGCCGGTCCGCTCCGCGGCCCACCGCACGCGGACCCGCATGCCGGTGGCGACCGCCTCGGGCCCGGGGGCGTCGAGGGCGTGCAGGAGGGCGGTGTCGGCGCCGTCGAGGCGGACGAGGACCCAGGCGAAGGGCGTGCCGAGGGGCTGGTTGGGGCGCGGCGATCCGTTCCAGGCCCAGGTGGTGACGGTCCCGGTGGTGCCCACCTCGACCAGGTCGCGGATCTCCTCGGCGGTGACGGGGTCGTACTCGACGGGCGGCACCATCACCTTGCCGTCGGCGGTCGTGACCCCGAGGACGACCCCTTCGCGCAGGCCGGTGAGGAAGGCGCTCTGCACGGGGCCGAGGGAGCGGGTGAAGGGGAACTCGACGACAAGGGGTGCGCGGAGGATCTCGGGTGGCGACGCGGCTGTCATGGGTGGGTCTCCGATGTTCGGAACGGGAACGGTTCGGCGCTGCCGGCCAGATCGAGCCTCGCCGGCGTGTGAGGAGCGGGGGGGGCGGCGCACCCGTGAACCCGGCCCCGCCCGGCGAACCAGGCACCGCCGGGCAAAATCAGCCCCGCCGGCGTTTGAGGCGCAGGGGTCCGGGGACTGGTCCCCGGCAACGGCGCCGCACCCGTGCCACGGTCCGGCACCGCGGGCGCGGGCGGGGCACGGGCCGGGCACGGCCCGACCGGCTACTCGCGCCGGTACACCGCGGGCCGCTTCTCGGCGAAGGCCCGCGCCCCCTCCTTGGCGTCGGCCGTGTCGAAGACCGGCCATCCCCGGAGGAGTTCGGAGGCCAGCCCCTCCGACTCGGTCATCTCGGCCGTCTCGTAGACGGAGGCCTTCACCGCCTCCACCGCCAGCGGCCCGCACGCGTTGATCCGCTCCGCGATCTCCAGCGCCGCTTCCAGCGCCGTCCCGTCCGGTACCACCCGCCCGACGAGCCCGATCCGCGCCGCCTCCTCGGCCGCGTACGGCCGGCCCGTCAGCAGCATTTCCAGCGCGTGCGTGCGCGGGATCTGCCGCGGCAGCCGGACCGTCGAGCCGCCGATCGGGAAGAGCCCCCGCTTGACCTCGAACAGCCCGAAGGTGGCCCCCTCTCCCGCGACCCGGATGTCGGTCCCCTGGAGGATCTCCGTCCCACCGGCCACGCAGTAGCCCTCGACCGCCGCGATGACCGGCTTGCGCGGCCGGTGGTGGCGCAGCATCGCCTTCCAGTGCAGGTCCGGGTCGACCTTCAGCCGGTCCCGGTACTGGTCGCCCGCCATGCCTTTGCCGGCCAGCGCCTTCAGGTCCATGCCGGCGCAGAAGTCCCCGCCGGCCCCCGTCAGCACCACCGAGCGGATCGTGTCGTCCGCGTCGGCCTCCAGCCAGCCGTCGTACAGCCCCACCAGCAGCGGCAGCGAGAGCGCGTTCTTCGCCTCGGGCCTGTTCATGGTGAGCACCAGCGTGGCTCCGTGGCGTTCCACGGTCAGGTGTTCTGTCCCACCCATTGCCGTCCTCCCGTCTCAAGACCTAGAACAGGTTGCAGGAGGGGCGGGTGCAGTTCAATAGTTTTCTGACACTCAGTCAGATTTCTTGGACGGTGCCCTTCCCTGTTGGGGTTGGCGACGCTCTAATGACCGCCGAGCAGACCAGCCATGGGATTTTCTGGGTCAGGAGGACCGGTGGAGTACAACATTGCCGACCTGTTCGAGTCGGTCGTGGACGTGGTCCCGGACCGCGAGGCCCTCGTGTACGTGGACCACCCCGGGACCGGCGCCGAGCGCCGCCTCACGTACGCGGAGCTCGACGCGGCGGCGAACCGCATCGCGCACCACTTGCTGGACAGCGGCCTGAAGGCCGGTGAGCACCTGGGCCTGCACCTCTACAACGGCATCGAGTACCTCCAGACCGTCCTGGCCTGCCTGAAGGCCCGCCTGGTACCGGTCAACGTGAACTACCGGTACGTGGAGGAGGAGCTCGTCTACCTCTACAACGACGCCGACCTCGCCGCCCTCGTCTTCGAGGGCGAGTTCTCCGAACGGGTCGCGGCGGCGCTCCCCCAGACGACGAAGCTGCGCCACCTGATCCGCGTCGGGCCGACCCCCGAGGGCGCCCCGGAGCCCTCGATCGCGCCGGTCGCGTACGCCGACGCCGAGGCGGCCGGCTCGCCGGAGCGCGGCTTCCCGTCCCGCTCCCCCGACGACCTGTTCATCATCTACACCGGCGGCACGACCGGGATGCCCAAGGGCGTCATGTGGCGTGCGGAGGACCTCTTCTTCGCCGGCCTGTTCGGCGGCGAACCGACCGGCGAGCCGGTGAAGCGGCCCGAGGAACTGGCCGAGCGGGTCGCGTCGAAGGGCGCCGGGCTCACCTTCTTCCCCGCGCCGCCGCTGATGCACGGCACCTCCACCCTGACGTCCTTCATCGCCTTCAACTACGGGCAGCGGGTGGTCATCCACCGCAAGTACGCGCCCGAAGAGGTGCTGCGGACGATCGAGAAGGAGAAGGTCTCCAGCGTCTCGCTGGTGGGCGACGCCATGTTGCGACCGCTCATCGACGCTCTCAACGGGCCCCTGAAGGGCACCGACCTGTCCTCCCTCTTCAGCGTCTCCTCGTCCGGCGCGATCATGTCGGAGACGGTGCGCGCCGAGTTCCAGGCGCTCGTGCCGAACGTGATGCTCCTGAACAACTTCGGCTCGTCCGAGTCCGGCTCCAACGGCCGCGCGACGAACGACTCCAGCCCGGAGAAGGGTTTCCGGCTGGAGGTCAACGAGCGTACCCAGGTGGTCGACCCGGTGACCCACGAGCCGGTGCCGGTCGGCGAACCGGGACGGCTCGCGCAGCGCGGGTACGTCCCGCTGGGCTACTACAACGACCCCGTCAAGACCGCCGAAACCTTCTTCCAGAAGGGATCCGAGCGGTGGGTGCTGCTCGGTGACATGGCGACCGTGGACGAGCAGGGCATCGTCACCGTCCTCGGCCGCGGCTCCCAGTGCATCAACACGGGCGGCGAGAAGGTGTACCCGGAGGAGGTCGAGCAGGCGCTGAAGTCCCACCCGGACGTCTACGACGCCCTGGTCGCCGGGGTCGCGGACCCGACGTGGGGCAGTCACGTGGCGGCGGTGGTCCAGGTCCGGGAGGGCGCCCCCCAGCCGACGCTGGACGAGATCCAGGCACACTGCCGCACCAAGCTGGCGGGGTACAAGATCCCGCGCCAGCTCGTCGTCGCCCCCGCCATCCAGCGCTCCCCGAGCGGCAAGGCGGACTACCGGTGGGCCAAGTCGGTGGCCACGGCGGCGGACGCGGCACCGGGCGCCGCGGGCTGACTCTCGTACGCATGCGTTCGCGGGCCGGAACCCCCTGGGGGGGTCCGGCCCGTACCTCAGACCCCGGTGCTCGGATCCCGGTGCTCAGACCCCGGTGCTCGGATCCCGGTGCTCGGATCCCGGTGCTCAGACCCCGGTGCTCAGACCCCGGTGGCCAGGAAGCGTTCGATGCGGGCCGCGAAGCCGGCATCGTCGTCCAGCCACGGGAAGTGGCCGCCGCCCGGCTGCACGTCGGCGGCGCCGCGCGGGAAGAGCTCCGCGATCCGGGCGGCGAGGGCCGGAGAGGGGTTGGAGTCGAGCTCCCCGGCCAGCACCAGCACCTCGCCGTCGACCCGGCGGAGGGCCTCGCGGGTGGCGGGCGGGTCGAAGGCGCCGGAGCCGGCGAACGCGGCGGCCGCCTCCGCGTTCTTCTGGGCCGGGCTCAGTTCCGCGTGGGCGCGCGCCTTCTCGTCCCAGAGTCCGTAGGCGAGCGGCATCGCGGCCGCCCAGTCGGCCTCCTCGGGCGCGCCTCCGGCGGCGACGGCGGCGAGCGCCCGTTCGTAGGCGGCGATGGCCGTGTCGAAGGGCTCGCGGCCGGACCGGCGGCGAACGTCCGCCAGGCGTACCTCCGGGGACTCCGCGAGGTCGACGGCCCAGGCGGTCGGGGTGACGAGGGCGAGGCGGCGCACGCGTCGCGGGTGCGCAGCCGCGTAGAGCAGGGCGAGGTTGCCGGAGGCGGAGTGGGCGAGCAGGTCGACGCTCTCCAGGCCGAGGTGGACGCGCAGCGCCTCGACGTCGGCCACCTGGTGATCGACCCGGTACGTCGAGGTATCGGCCGGGACCGCGGAGGCCCCGGTGCCGCGGAGGTCGAGCAGGATCAGCCGGCGCCCGGCGGCCAGTCCGCCGAGGTCGCCCAGGTAGGCGGAGGCCCGCATGGCGCCGCCGGGGAGGCAGACGAGCGGCTCTCCTTCGCCCTGCACGTGGTACGCGAGTTCGGTTCCGTCCTGGGCGGTGAAGGCAAAGGTGCAGGTGGATGGCGTTGAGGTCGGCATGGGCGCAATCTCAGCAGACGATCACCCGTTCGAGTAATTGATTTGGGCGCCCGGGTCCGGCAATCTACCGAATGATCGGTCGGTTGACTCGGGCAAGGGGTGGGCGGCATGGGTACGTACACAGAGGGATACAGCGGCGGTGCGGACGAGGGCGAGCGGATGGGCCGGGACGAGCTGGCGGCGCTCCAGCTGACCCGGCTGCGGGCGACCTTGCACCGGGCGTACGACAGGGTGCCCTTCTACCGGCAGGCCTTCGACAAGGCCGGTCTGCGTCCCGACGACTGCCGCTCCCTCTCCGATCTGTACCTGTTTCCCTTCACCACCAAGTCCGATCTGCGCGACCAGTACCCCTTCGGAATGTTCGCCGTACCGCGCTCCGAGGTCCGCCGCATCCACGCGTCCAGCGGCACCACGGGCCGGCCGACCGTCGTCGGTTACACCGACGGGGACCTGTCCACCTGGGCGGACGTCGTCGCCCGCTCGATCCGCGCGGCGGGCGGCAGGCCCGGCCAGATCGTCCACATCGCCTACGGGTACGGCCTGTTCACCGGCGGCCTGGGCGCGCACTACGGCGCGGAGCGCCTGGGCTGCACGGTCGTCCCCGCCTCGGGCGGGATGACGGACCGCCAGGTCCGGCTGATCCAGGACTTCCGGCCGGAGGTCATCATGGTGACCCCCTCCTACATGCTGACCCTGCTGGACGAGATGGAGCGCCAGGGCATCGATCCCCGCGCCACCTCCCTCCGTACGGGGATCTTCGGCGCGGAGCCGTGGACCGAGGAGATGCGCCGCGAGATAGAGGAACGTCTGAACATCGACGCGGTGGACATATACGGGCTCTCGGAGGTGATGGGCCCGGGCGTCGCACAGGAGTTCGCCGAGACGAAGGACGGCCTTCACATATGGGAGGACCATTTCTATCCCGAGGTGGTCGACCCGCTGACGGGCGCCGTGCTGCCAGAGGGTGAGCCCGGGGAGCTGGTCTTCACCTCGCTCACCAAGGAGGCGATGCCCGTCGTCCGCTACCGCACCCGGGACCTGACACGGCTGCTTCCCGGCACCGTCCGGCCGGCCTTCCGCCGGATGGAGAAGATCACCGGGCGCAGCGACGACATGATCATCCTGCGCGGGGTGAACCTCTACCCCACCCAGATCGAGGAGGTGCTCCTGCGGACCCCGGCCCTGGCGCCGCACTTCCAGCTCCGGCTGACCCGGCAGGGGCGGCTCGACGCCCTGACGGTCCGGGTGGAGGCGCGCCGTGAGAGCGACGCCGGCCGGCGGGAGGCCGCGGCGGCTTCGGTGGTGCGGGCCGTCAAGGAGGGCATCGGAGTCTCGGTCGCGGTGGAGGTGGTGGACCCGGAGACCCTGGAGCGGTCCGTCGGCAAGATCAAGCGGCTGGTGGACCTGCGGGAGGACCGAGCCTGACCCTGATCCCGACCCGCACACGGGACGGACGAGCGCCCGCTCCGGAAGGCCGGACCGCCGCCGGATCCACCCCTTCGGGCCCACTCGGGGAGCCTCCCGGGAAGCAGCGGGCCCATCCGGGTAGGGAGAGAGGCGTGACCTCGATCTTCCGGCGGCTCCACGACCAGCTCCAGGCCTCCCCGGCCGGGCTGGCATGGAGCCGTGGGCGGGAGATGGAGCTGATGCACCGGGCCATGGGGTTCGCCGCCCTCGGCTTCCTCACCCTGGTGCCGCTGCTCGTCGTCGTCGCGGCCGCCGCGCCGGGCAGCGGCTCGGGCTTCGGCCGCTGGCTCGGTCAGGCGCTCGGGGTGACGGAGTTCTCCCGGGAGCGGGTGGAGATGCTGTTCGGCGCCGCGGACCTCGCGCTGGAGCGGACGACCGCCTTCGGTCTCGCCGCCCTCGCGGTCTTCGGCCTGACCTTCGGCTCCGCTGTGCAGACCGGGTACGAGAAGGTCTGGGACCTTCCGACGGCCCGCTGGCACACCATGTGGCGGCACGTCGTCTGGCTCGCCCTGCTGGTCTGCTACCTCGCGCTCCTGGTCCTCATCCCCGCCCCTTCGAACAACCCCACCGGCACGGTCCTGGGCACCACGGGCGACCTCCTCGGGACCTGCCTGTTCTTCTGGACCTCCCAGTGGATCCTCCTCGGCGCGCGGGTCCGCTGGCGGGCCCTGCTCCCGGGCGCCGCGTGCACCAGCCTGGGCCTCCTGGGCCTGCGGGTGTTCTCGCAGTTGGTGTTCTCCCCGCTGATCGCCTCCAACGCCGTGACCTACGGCCCGTTCGGCACCCTCCTGGTCGTCCAGTCCTGGCTGGTCGGCGTCGGTTTCGTGGTCTACGGCGGCGCTCTGGTCGGCCGGCTCTTCCACGAGCACTTCGTCCTGCGCCGCCTCCAGGACACGGAGCTCGCGGAAATCGATTGAGCGTGCGACCCGGGCCGTGGTACCACTTCTCGGTTCGCGAAACGATCACGAGATGGACCAGAGGTGTGGTGGGCATGGCGCTCGGAGAACTGGTGAAGCTGCGGGCCATGGGCCCCGAGGACGCCGAGGCCCTGTGGCGATGGAACCACGACCCCGAGGTCATGCGGTGGATGGACGACACGTACGCCCAGTCGGTGGAGCGCGTCCGCACGTGGCTGACCGACCGCCCCCGCAACTCCTACGGCGACCTGCTCTTCGGCGTCGAGGCGCTCGCCGACGGCGTGCTCATCGGGCTGGTCACCCTGCACGACGCGGAACCGGAGAAGGGCATCGCGACACTCGACATCTACCTGGGCGAGAAGGAGTACTGGGGCCGCGGCTACGCCACGGACGCGGTGCGCACGATCTGTCGCTACGGGTTCGAGGACATGCGCCTGCACAAGGTGACGCTGACCGTGGTCACCGAGAACCAGGCCGCGCGCACGGCCTACGAGAAGGTCGGCTTCGTCGAGGAGGGCCGCCTCCGGCAGGTCTTCCGCCGCGACGGCCGCTGGTTCGACATGTTCACCATGGGGCTGCTGTCGCACGAGCTCCGCTGACCGTGCCGGGGCCGGTGCCGCTTCCCGTTCAGGCCCGGGACGAGAAGCGGTCGCGCAGGGTGCGCTTGAGGACCTTGCCGCTCGCGTTGCGGGGCAGCGCGTCCACGAAGAGGATCCGCTTCGGGGCCTTGAAGTGGGCCAGCTTCTCGCGGGCGTAGGCCAGGAGTTCGGCCTCCGTCACCCCGTCGCGCGGGACCACCACCGCCGTGACGGCCTCGATCCACCGTTCGTCCGGCAGGCCGACCACCGCCGCCTCGGCCACGCCCGGGTGGGTGTACAGCACGTCCTCGACCTGCCGTGAGGCGACCAGGACCCCGCCCGAGTTGATGACGTCCTTCACCCGGTCCACGACCGTGAAGTACCCCTCCGGGTCCCGGACCGCCAGGTCGCCGGAGCGGAACCAGCCGTCCCGGAAGGCCTTCTTGGTCGCCTCCGCGTCGTTCCAGTAGCCCAGGCAGAGCTGCGGGGAGCGGTAGACCACCTCGCCCGCCGTGCCGTCCGGCACCGGCGCCCCGTCCTCGTCGACCACCCGCGCCTCCACGTGGCGGACCGGCCGCCCGCACGAGTCCATCCGCCCCTCGTGCTCCTCCGGCCGCAGCACCGTGGCCAGCGGGCCGATCTCGCTCTGGCCGAAGCAGTTGTAGAAGCCGAGTCCGGGCAGCCGCGCGCGCAGCCGTTCCAGGACCGGCACCGGCATGATCGAGGCCCCGTAGTACGCCTTGCGCAGGGCGGACAGGTCGCGGACGGCGAAGTCGGGGTGATCGGCCAGCCCGATCCACACCGTCGGCGGTGCGAACAGGCTGTCCGCCTCCCCCGCCTCCACCAAGCCGAAGATCTCCTCCGCGACCGGCGCGTCCACGATCGTGTTCCGCGCGCCCACCGCCAGGTACGGCAACAGGAACACGTGCATCTGCGCCGAGTGGTACAGCGGCAGGGAGTGCACCGGCAGATCGCCCTCCGCCAGGTCCAGGGCCGCGATCGCGCTCTCGTACTCGTGGCAGAGCGCCTCGTGCGTCATCATCGCCCCCTTGGGCAGGGCGGTCGTCCCGGAGGTGTACAGGAGCTGCACCAGCCGGGACGGGTCGCCGGAGCGGGTGAAGTCCGCGGGGCCGGCGGACTCAGCGGGCTCGGCCGCCCCGGCCGCCCCGGCCGGTTCGGCCAGTTCGGCCAAGAAGGCGCCGGGCGCGTCGCGGAGCGGGCGTACGGCGAACCCCTCGGGGACCCGACCGGCCAGTTCCGGGTCCGCGAGGACGAGCGAGCTCCCGGAGTTCTCCAGGATGTGGGCGAGGTCCTCCCCGGTGAGGTTCTGGTTGACGGGGACGTGCGTGAGCCCGGCCCGCGCGCAGGCGAGGAAGGCGAGCAGGTAGGCGTCGGAGTTGTGCCCGAAGGTCGCGACCCGGTCGCCCTCGGCCAGTCCGTAGCGCCCGCGCAGCACGGCCGCGCCCGTGGAGACGGCCGCGTCGAGTTCCGCGTAGGTCCAGGTCCGCTCGCGGTAGCGGACCGCCACCCGCTCCGGGACGCGCCGCGCGCTGTCGTGGAGCAGGCCGTCGACCGTGTTCTTCCGCACCGGGGTCATGGCGGGATCTTCGTCTGATCGCACGGCCGGGGTCAATGACCCGGGCCGTGCGGATGGCGGGCCGGAACATCCAGGGATACCAAACGGCATGTTGACATGACGTCAGGTGGCCTGCATGAGTGTGGGGGCACACCAGCACCACCCATCCGCACGGGCGATCGCGCCCGTCCGCACGCTACTTGGGAGGTACGTTGCGCCTACTCCACGGACGTCGTCGGGCCCGCCCGCTCCTGCGCCGCGTCGCCGTCACCGCGGCCGCACTGCTGGCCGGCGCCTCATCGATACCCGAGGCCGCCGCCCGGGACCAGGGCTCCGGCCCGTCCGGCGGCGGCCTGTCCGCCGTCATCCGGTACACCGAGAACGGGGTACCGCACATCCTGGCCCGGGACTACGCCCACCTCGGTTTCGGGACCGGCTGGGCGCAGGCCGCCGACCAGGTGTGCGTGCTCGCCGACGGGTTCCTGACCATCTCCGGCGAGCGGTCGCGGTGGTTCGGCCCGGACGCCGCGCCCGACGGTTCGCTCTCCTCCGCCGCCGGGAACCTCTCCAGCGACCTCTTCTTCAAGGGCGTGCGCGATGCCGGCACCGTGGAGAAACTGCTGGCCGTGCCCGCGCCGGCCGGGCCGGGCAAGGAGGTCAAGGAGCTGATGCGGGGCTGGGCCGCCGGCTACAACGCCTGGCTGGCCCAGAACGAGATCACCGACCCGGCCTGCAAGGGCGCCGGGTGGGTGCGTCCGGTCACCGCCACCGATGTCGCCGCCCGCGGCTTCGCCGTCTCGGTCCTCGGCGGCCAGGGCCGCGCCGTCGACGGCATCACCTCGGCGCGGCCCCCGGGCCCGGCAGCCGCCCCCGGTGCCGCGGACGCAACGGACGCCGTCCCCGCCCCGGACACACCTGATGCGGCCGGCGTCGATCCGGCGGCCGCGGCCGAGGCGGCCCGGACGTTCTTCGACACCACCCGCTACGACATGGGATCCAACGCCGTGGCCTTCGCCGGCTCCACCACCGCGAACGGCTCCGGCCTGCTCCTCGGCAACCCGCACTATCCGTGGCAGGGCGGCCGCCGGTTCTGGCAGTCGCAGCAGACCATCCCCGGGGAGCTGAACGTCTCCGGCGGCTCGCTGCTCGGCACCACCGTGGTGAACATCGGCTTCAACGAGAAGGTGGCGTGGAGCCACACCGTGGCCACCGGCACCCCCGTCAACCTCCACCAACTGGCCCTCGACCCGGCCGACCCGACCTCCTACCTGGTGGACGGCACGCCGGAGAAGATGACCGCACGCACCGTCAGCGTCCCGGTCCGGGGCGGCGCCCCGGTCACCCGGACCCAGTGGTGGACCCGATACGGCCCGGTCCTGTCCGGCCTCGGTGGCGGCCTCCCGCTGCCCTGGACCACGACCACCGCCTACGCGCTGGCCGACCCCAACTCCGTGAACATGCGCGGCTCCGACACGGCACTGGCCATGGGCAGGGCCCGCTCGGTCGCCGGCGTCCAGGAGGCCCTGCGGCGCACCCAGGGCCTGCCCTGGGTCAACACGGTGGCCGCCGACTCGGCGGGCGGCACCCTCTTCACCCAGTCCCAGGTGCTTCCCCGGATCACGGACGAGCTCGCCGCGCGCTGCTCGACCCCGCTGGGCAGGGCCACGTACCCCTCCTCGGGGCTGGCCGTGCTGGACGGCTCGCGCGGTGACTGCGCGACCGGCTCCGACCCGGACGCGGTCCAGCCCGGGGTCTTCGGACCGGGCAGGGCGCCGACGCTGCGGGGCGCCCCGTACGCCGAGAACTCCAACGACAGCGCCTGGCTGGCCAACGCGGAGCGGCCGCTCACCGGCTACGAGCGGGTCTGGGGCAATGTCGGAACCCCGCGCTCGCTGCGCACCCGGGGCGCCCTGGAGGACGTCTCCGCGATGGCCGCCCGGGGCGGGCTGACGGTCGCGGACCTGCAGGAGCAGCAGTTCGCGAACCGAGTGCCGGCCGGTGATCTGGCGGCGGCCGACGCGGCGAAGGCCTGCGCGGCCCTGCCGGGCGGGACGGCCACCGGAACCGACGGCTCCGTCGTGGACGTGTCGGCCGCCTGCGGGGTGCTGGCCGCCTGGGACCGCACGGCCGACAGCGGGAGCCGCGGCGCGCTGCTCTTCGACCGGTTCTGGCGCAAGCTGACCGCGAACACGGCGGCCAAGGACCTGTGGCTGGTCCCCTTCGACGCGGCCGACCCGGTACGGACGCCCCGTACGCTCAACCAGGCGGCGCCCGGGATCGGGCGGGCCCTCGCCGACACGGTGGCGGAGCTGAGGAGGGCGGGCATAGCCCCGGACGCCCCGCTCGGGGAGCACCAGTTCGTGGTGCGCGGCGGGCAGAAGCTGCCGGTGGGCGGCGGAACCGAGGCCCTGGGCGTCTGGAACAAGATCGAGGCTCCGTGGAACGCGGCGGGCGGCGGCTACCCCGAAGTCCTGCACGGCTCCAGCCACATCCAGGCGGTCGGCTGGGGCGGCGGCCGCTGCCCGGTGGCGCGCACGCTGCTGACGTACGGCCAGTCCTCGAACCCGAATTCCCCGCACGCGGCCGACCAGACCCGGCTCTTCTCCCAGGAGCGCTGGGTGAAGGCACGGTTCTGCGAGCGGGACATCCTCACCTCGCCCGGCCTGAAGGTGGTCTGGCCGCGCGAGCGGCACTGACCTGCGCCGCGACCCCGTACGGCAGCCTTCCAGGGCTGTCGTACGGGGTCGCGGCGCGCTCAGGGGCTGACGGCGAGGAAGAGGTAGGCGGCCAGCAGTACGAGGTGCACGCCGCCCTGGAGCAGCGTGGCGCGGCCCGGGACGATGGTGAGGGCGCTGACGACGACCGTCAGCGCGAGGAGCACCATGTGGACGGGTTCGAGCCCGAGCACCAGCGGCCCGGAGAGCCAGATCGTGGCGAGGGCGATCGCCGGGATGGTCAGGCCGATGCTCGCGATGGCGGAGCCGTAGGCGAGGTTGAGGCTGGTCTGCACCCGGTCGCGGCGGGCCGCGCGGACGGCGGCGAGGGTCTCGGGCGCCAGCACGAGCAGGGCGATGATCACACCGACGACGGCGTAGGGCAGGCCGAGGTCCGCGACTCCGCGTTCGATGGTCGGGGAGACCGCCTTGGCGTTTCCGACGACGGCGACGAGCGCGACGAGCAGCAGCCCGAGGCTGATCAGGGCGGCCCGGGCGGTGGGCGGCTCGGCGTGCTCGTCCTCTTCACCGGCGGCCGCGGCGGCAGCGGCCCGCGCGGCCTCCTTGCGGATGCGCTTGGTGTCGACGGGCAGGAAGTAGTCCCGGTGGCGGACCGTCTGGACGGCGACGAACAGGCCGTAGAGGGCGAGCGAGGCGGTGGCTGCGAAGGCGAGCTGGGGCGTGGAGAACTCGGGGCCGGGCTTCGTCGTGGTGAACGTGGGCAGGACGAGGCTGAGTACGGCGAGCGTCGCGACGGTGGCCAGGGCCGCGCCCGAGCCTTCGGCGTTGAAGACGGCGACGCGGTTGCGCAGGGCCCCGACGAGCAGGGACAGGCCGACGATGCCGTTGCACGTGATCATCACGGCGGCGAAGACGGTGTCCCGGGCGAGGGAGGAGGTCTTGTCCCCGCCGTCGGCCAGCAGGGTGACGATGAGGGCCACTTCGATGACGGTGACGGCGACGGCGAGGACCAGCGAGCCGAAGGGCTCGCCGACCCGGAGCGCGACGACCTCGGCGTGGTGGACCGCCGCCAGCACCGCGCCGGCCAGGCAGAGGGCCACCAGCGCCACGGCGAGCGAGGGCAGGTCGCGTCCCCAGCTGAAGACGAGCGCGACGAGCGCCACCACGGGGACCAGAACGGTCCAGTCGGTCAGGGGGGATCTGTGCGTTGCCGTACTCATATCAGCCAACTTGCCAGAACTGTCCGCCCTGTGCGGTCGAACAGCCGCCCTCACGCCTCTGACGTGGCACTTCTCACGTAACTCCGGGCGTGGCGGGCCGGCCCCTCGAGGCCCGCCCGCGGCCCGCCCGCCGCCCGCCCGGCCGTCACATGGCGCGCTCGTGGCCCTCCCAGTACGGCTCGCGCAGTCGGCGCTTGTACAGCTTGCCGTTGGGGTCGCGGGGCATCGTCTCGATGAAGTCCACGGTCTTGGGCCGCTTGTACCCGGCCAGTTGCCGCTCGCAGTGGTTCAGGATCTCCGCCGCCAGCGCGTCGCTCGGCGCGAAGCCCTCGGCGGGCTCGATGACCGCCTTGACCTCCTCGCCCCAGGAGGGGTGCGGGATGCCGAAGGCGGCGGCGTCCGCGACCGCCGGATGGGTGAGCAGCGCCGATTCGATCTCGGCCGGGTAGATGTTCACCCCGCCCGAGATGATCATGTCGATCTTCCGGTCGCGGAGGAAGAGGTAGCCCTCCTCGTCCATCAGGCCGAGGTCGCCGACGGTGAAGAAGTCGCCGATGCGGTTCTTCCTCGTCTTGCCCTCGTCCTTGTGGTAGCTGAAGCCGCCGGTGTTCATCTTGATGTAGACGGTGCCGAGTTCGCCGGCGGGCAGCCGCTCGCCGTCGTCGTCGAAGATGGCGAGCTCGCTGATCGGCCAGGCCCTGCCGACGGTTCCCGGCTTCTTCAGCCAGTCCTCGGCCGTCGCGAAGGCGCCGCCGCCCTCGCTCGCCGCGTAGTACTCCTCCACGCACCCGCCCCACCAGTCGATCATCGCCCGCTTGACGTGGTCGGGGCAGGGCGCGGCGCCGTGGATGGCGTGCCGCATGGAGGAGACGTCGTACGCGTCCTTCGTCTCCTGCGGGAGCGCCAGGAGCCGGTGGAACTGGGTCGGCACCATGTGGGTGTGCGTGCAGGCGTGCTCGTCGATCAGGCGCAGCATGTCCTCGGCGGTCCACTTGTCCATCAGGACCAGCGGGTGCCCGATGTGCAGGGCCGCGGCCGCGAACTGCAGGACGGCCGTGTGGTAGAGCGGTGAGCACACGAGGTGGACGTTGTCGTCGAAGGCCCGGACGCCGAAGATGCCGAGGAAGCCGCCGAGGTACGTCTCCTCCGGGAGCTTGCCGGGCAGCGGGCGGCGGATGCCGCGCGGCCGGCCGGTGGTGCCGGAGGTGTAGTTCATGACCCAGCCGAGCGTGCGGTCGGCGGGGGCGGTCTCCGGCTGGCCGTCGAGCAGTTCGCGGTACGGGCGGAAGCCCGCGACCGCTCCGACCGCGTACCGCCGGCTCGCGGGCAGGCCCGCCTCGTCGGCCGCGGCGGTGGCGGCGTCGGCGAAGCGTTCGTGGGCGACGAGGACCTTGGCTCCGGAGTCGGAGACGATCCAGGCGATCTCGGGGCCGACGAGGTGGTGGTTGACCGGGACGAGGTAGAACCCGGCCTGCGAGGCGGCCAGGTGGGCGGTGAGGAACTCGACGCTGTTGGGGAGGACGACGGCGAAGACGTCGCCCCGCTCCAGGCCGGCGGCGCGCAGGCCGTGGACGAGGCGGTTGACGTCGGCGTGCAGCCGGGCGGCGGACCAGGCCTCGCCCTCCGGGGTGACCAGGACGGTCCGGTCGGGGTCGGCGGCGGCCTGGGCCCAGAAGCCGTTGGGGGGCGTGTCGGTCATCTTGTCCACTCCTCTGATCCTCAGGCCCGGCCGGCGATGCGGGTGATGCGGTCGATGGCGCGCTCGAAGCCGCTGGTGAGGTCGTCGACGACGGCCTGCACGCTGCGCTCGCTGTTCATCCGGCCGACGATCTGCCCGACGGGGGTGCCGAGCAGCGGTTGGATCTCGTACTTCTGGATGCGGGACACTGCCTCCGCGACGAGGAGTCCCTGCAGGGGCATCGGCAGTGCGCCGGGGCCCTCCGGGTCGTCCCACGCGTCGGTCCACTCGGTGCGCAGTTGCCGGGCGGGCTTGCCGGTGAGGGCGCGGGAGCGGACGGTCTCCCCGGAACCGGCGGCGAGCAGCTTCTCGGTGAGGGCGCGGGAGTGCATGTCCGCCTCGGTGGTGGTCAGCCAGAGGGAGCCGAGCCAGGCGCCCTGGGCGCCGAGGGCCAGTCCGGCGGCGATCTGTTCGCCGCTGCCGATGCCGCCGGCGGCGAGGACCGGGAGCGGGGCGACGGCCTCGACCACCTCGGGCACCAGGACCATGGTGGCGATGTCGCCGGTGTGTCCGCCCGCCTCGTAGCCCTGGGCGACGACGATGTCGATGCCGGCCTCGGCGTGCCGGCGGGCGTGCTTGGCGCTGCCGGCGAGGGCTGCGACGAGGACGCCGTGGTCGTGGGCGCGCGCGATGACGTCGGCGGGCGGGGAACCGAGGGCGTTCGCCAAAAGTTTGATGGGGTAGTCGAAGGCCACGTCGAGCTGGTTGCGGGCGACCTGTTCCATCCAGCCGGTGATGCGCCAGCCGGAGGCCTCGCCCTCGGCGAGTTCGGGTACGTGGTGTTTGGCGAGGGTGTCGCGGACGTACTCCCGGTGCGCGGCCGGGATCATCGCCTCGATGTCGGCCTCGCTGACGCCGTCGACGGCCTTCTTCGCGGGCATGACCACGTCGAGCCCGTAGGGCTTGCCGTCGGTGTGCTCCTGCATCCAGTCGAGGTCGCGCTTCAGGTCGTCGGGGGCGGTGTAGCGGACCGCCCCGAGCACCCCGAACCCGCCCGCGCGGGTGATCGCCGCGGCCACCGCCGGGAAGGGCGTGAAGCCGAAGATGGCGTGCTCTATTCCAAGTTTTCTGCTCAGCTCCGTCTCCATGGGCGGCAGGATGCCGTAGCCCGGCCGCCGAGGGAAGAGGTTTTCTGATGATGCGTCAGATTCTTTGCCGGCCGGTCGCCGCGGGGCCCGCGTCGTGAGCGGGCAGATACTCGGGAGGGCACGGCGGCGGACGGGAGGACCGGTCATGAAGACACGACGGGCAGCCGGGAACGACGGTGACTCGAAGGGCTGCGGCACGGCCTGCCCGCCGGCCCCGGACGCCGGCGGCAGCGGCAGCGGGCCCGGGGCCGACGGCGCCGGCAGCGGGGCGGACGGCGGTGCCGGAAGCGGGCGCGGGCTCTCCCGGCGGCGGCTGGGCGCGCGGCTGCTGGCGCTGGGGGGCGTGCTCGTGCTCCAGGCGGCACTGCCCGGGTCCGCGGGGGCCGCCGGCGGGCCGGCCGAGCGGCGTGCGCTCCAGGGCCTGCGGCTGCGGTACGGGTCCGCCCGCCAGGCGGGGCTGTTGGAGAAGCACCTCGAAGGAGTGGCGGACGAGGCGCGGCGCTTCCTCGACCCCTCCCCCGAACACCCCTACTACGCCGGGGCCGTGGTCCTCGCCGGCCGGGGCCGCACCGTGGCGCTGCACCGGGCGATGGGCGACGCCGTCCGGTACTCCGATTACGACGGCCGCACGGACCGGGTCCGGGAGTTCCCGGCCGCCCAGCGGATCGCGATGGCCGAGGACACGGTCTTCGACCTGGCGTCCCTCTCCAAGCTGTTCACTTCGCTGCTGGCCGTCCAGCAGATGGAGCGCGGACGGCTGGAGCTGGAGGCACCGGTGAACCGGTACCTGCCCGAATTCACGGGCGGCGGCAAGGAGTCGGTCACCGTACGCCAGCTCCTCACGCACACGTCGGGGCTGCGGTCCTGGGCCCCCTTCTACCAGGAGCCGACCCGGGCGGGTCAGTTGCGACTGCTGTGGTCGGTGAGGCCGCAGGAGACCCCGGGGACGGTCTACCGGTACTCCGACCTCAACCTCATCGCCCTCCAACTGCTCTTGGAACGGATCACCGGTCACACTCTGGACCTCCTGCTCCACGACGAGATCACCGCTCCACTCGGGATGCACCGCACTCGTTACAACCCACCGCTCTCCTGGCGCCGGGTCACGGCCGCCACCGAGGTGCAGCGCCCGCCCTGGTCCGGCCTGGACCGCGGGCTCGTCTGGGGCGAAGTCCACGACGAGAACGCGCACGCGCTGGGCGGCGTCGCCGGCCACGCCGGGGTCTTCGGCACCGCCTGGGACCTGGCGATCCTCGCCCGCACCCTCCTCGACGGCGGGGTCTACGCCGGCAAGCGCATCATGCGCCCCGCCTCCGTCGAGCTCCTCTTCACCGACTACAACACCGCCTTCCCCGGCGACGACCACGGCCTGGGCTTCGAGCTCTACCAGCACTGGTACATGGGCGCCATGGCCACCCCGCACTCCGCCGGCCACACCGGTTTCACGGGCACCTCCCTGGTCCTGGACCCCTCCACGGACTCCTTCCTGATCCTCCTGGGCAACTCCGTCCACCCCGTGCGCACCTGGCGCGCCGGCAGCGCCCCCCGCGTCGCCGTCGGCAACCGCTTCGCCCGCGCCGTCCCCGTCCGTACGAGGCACGGCGGCCCGGCCTGGTACTCCGGCATGGAGACCGGCGGCTCGGGCACCCTGACGCTCCCGCCCCTCACCCCCGCCACCGGCTCCGCCCGGCTGCGCTGCGCGCTGTGGTGGGACACCGTGCCGGGCGCGGGATCCCTGCACGTGGAGGCGTCCGCCGACGGGCAGGCCTGGGAGCCGCTCCCCTTCACCACCGTCCGCACCACCGGCGGAGCCGCCGAACACTGGCCCCAGGGCACCGTCTCCGGCTGGTCGGGCCGCATCTGGCACCGCCTCGAAGCCCCGCTCACCGCCTGGGCCGGCCGCGAGGTCCGCCTCCGCTTCCGCCACACCGCCCAGGGCCGCTACGTGGGCCGGGGCGCCTACGTCGACGTCCTGCGCGTCTCGGAACCCTCCCACCTCCTCTTCGCCGAGGACCGCCCGGCGGACGCCGCGCGCATCGAGACGAGGGGCTGGTACCGCTCGGCGGACTGAAGACCGCCCGCGCGTCAGCGGCCCGGCACGATCCGAAAGAGACGGCCTAGGCGAGGGCCGCGTCGATCATCCTGCGGGTCACGGAGGTCAGTTCGGCCAGGTCCGGTGCCGGGCGGGAGCGGGCGAGCGCGCCCGCGAGCCGGTCGTAGAGGAGTCCGTCGGCCCACGCCACCAGGAGTTCGGCGGACTCGCCCGGCCGTGCGGCGCCGAATGCCGCGAGGATCCCGGCGGCCCGGTCCCGCGAGCCCTGGCCGGCCCGGTGGAGTTCCGTCGCCAGCTCCGGGTTCCGCGCGGCCTCCAGGCTCAGTTCGAAGCGCGCCAGCTGCCGGGCCCGCCCGACGGTCAGCCACCGGTACAGCAGCGCGGCGAGCGCCGCGGCGGCGGCGTCCCGGTTCGCCGGTGGAGGCGAAGGCGTGGCGCCGCCGTCGAAGTCGCCGAGGTCCAGCTCGGCCAGCCGCGCGTAGCAGGCGCCGATCAACGCCGTCCTCGTACGGAAGTAGTACGAGGTGGAGCCGGCCGGAAGCCCGGCCGCGCGGTCGACCGCCCGGTGGGTCAGACCCCTCAGCCCGGCCGCGGCCACCAGGTCGATCGCGGTGTCCGCGATCAGGGTCCGGCGGTCGCTTCCGGGTTCGGGGGAGTGCATGGTCGTCACTCTACAGGTGTAGAGTGACGACCATGCCTCTACACCTGTAGAGGGACGAGGACTGGAAGGGGCTGCCATGACTCGACGTCATGCGGTGGTGGCGGGTGCGGGCATCGGCGGACTCTCCGTGGCGGTGGCCCTGCACCGTCGCGGTTGGGACGTCACCGTCTGCGAACGCGCGCCGGGGCCGTCCGCGGTCGGCGCGGGAATCGTCCTCGCCCCCAACGCCCTGCGCGCCTTCGACGCCATCGGCTTCGACGCCTCCGGCCTGACGGGTCACGCCGTCCCGGCCGCGATGGACCTGCGCCGCCCCGGCGGCCGCCGGCTGAGCCGCGCCGACGGGGCCGCGCTGACCGCCCGCTACGGCCGGCCCCCGCTCGCCGTGCACCGCACGGCCCTCGCCGCCGCCCTGGCCGCCGCGCTCCCCGAGGGCGCCCTCCGGTACGGCACGGCAGTGACCTCCGTGGACGACGCGGACGGCAGTCCGGTCGTGCACACCTCGGCCGGCGGCCTCGGCGCCGACGTGGTCATCGCCGCCGACGGCATCCACAGCCCGATCCGCCGCCAGCACTTCCCGGCCCATCCCGGCCTGCACTACAGCGGCGAGACCGCCTGGCGGACCGTCCTCGCCGCCGACGGCCCGCCCGTGCTCGCCGCCGCCGAAACCTGGGGCCGCGGGGAGCGCTTCGGCGTCGTCCCGCTCGCCGACGGCCGCGTGTACCTCTACGCCGGCGCGGTCGTCCCCGAGGGCTACCGGCCCGCCGACGTCCGCACCGAGCTCCTGCGCCGCTACGGCAGCTGGCACGACCCGATCCCCGCCCTGCTGGAGCGGATCGACCCGGCGGCCGTGCTCCAGCACGACCTGTACGACCTCGCCGCCCCGCTCCCCCGCTTCCACCGGGGCCGGCTCGCGTGGCTCGGCGACGCCGCGCACGCCATGACCCCCAACCTCGGCCAGGGCGGGTGCCAGGCCGTCGAGGACGCCGCCGTCCTCGCGCACCTGCTGGACGGGGACGACGTGCCGGCCGCCCTGGCCGCCTACAGTGCGGCCCGCTGCGCCCGCACCGACGCCCTGCGCATCCGCTCCCGCCGCGCGGGCCGGGTCGCCGCTCTGACGCACCCCCTCGCGGTGGCCGCCCGCGACCTGGCCGTTCTCGCCACCCCGGCCCGCGCCGCGCGGCGCGCCCTGGACGACCTCTTCGCCTTCGACCTGCCCGCGCTTCCGAACTAGGGCGTGGCCGGAAAGGGCCGTGCCCTGTGGCGGCGGCACTCGTTGTTGTGGTTCGTTGACCGTTCAACACGAAGGCAGGCGAAGCCATATGACCGACATCGACTGGGACAACCCGATCGACCCCAAGCCGGGCTGGACCCTGGATCACGTCAAGCTGTACGTGGGCTCGGGCGGGACCGAGGGGCAGTACTGGAACAACACCCAGACCCTGCTGCTCACCACCATCGGCCGCAAGTCCGGGAAGCCGGTGCGGACCCCGCTCATCTACGGCGAGGACGACGGCCGCTACCTCATCGTCGCCTCCAAGGGCGGCGACCCCGCGGACCCGCTCTGGTACCGGAACCTCACCGAGCACCCCGAGGTCCGCGTGCAGGTCGGCCCCGAGATCCGGCAGGGCATCGCGCGGACCGCGACCTCCGAGGAACGTGCCGAGTTCTGGCCGCTGATGGTGAAGCACTGGCCCTCGTACGACGAGTACCAGACCAAGACCAGCCGGGAGATCCCGATCGTCGTGATCGACCCCGTCACCTGACCCGCCCGGTCCCGGCCGGCCGGCGAGCGCCGCGGCGTCAGTGCCCCAGTACCGCCATCGCCGCGTTGTGGCCGGGGACCCCGCTGACGCCGCCGCCGCGGACCGCCCCCGCGCCGCACAGCAGTACGTTGCGGTGGGCGGTCTCCACGCCCCAACGGCCGCCGCCCTCCTCGGAGTAGGGCCAGGACAGGTCCCGGTGGAAGATGTGCCCGCCGGGCAGGCGCAGGTCGCGCTCCAGGTCGAGCGGGGTCTTGGCCTCGATGCACGGGCGGCCGTCGGCGTCGAAGGCCAGGCAGTCGGTGATCGGTTCGGCCAGGTGCGCGTCGAGCTGGGCGAGGGTGGCGGCGAGCAGCACTTCCCGCGCCCCCTGGTTGTCCTTTTCGAACAGCCGCGCCGGGGCGTGCAGTCCGAAGAGGGTCAGGGTCTGGTAGCCCTGCTCCGCCAGCTCGGGCCCCAGGATCGTCGGATCCGTCAGCGAGTGGCAGTAGATCTCCGAGGGCGGTACGGAGGGCAGTTCGCCGGACGCGGCCTCGGCGTGCGCCCGGGCGAGCTGTTCGTACCCCTCCGCGATGTGGAAGGTGCCGCCGAAGGCCTCCCGCGGGTCCACGGAGGTGTCCCGCAGCCGGGGCAGGCGGCGCAGCAGCATGTTGACCTTGAGCTGGGCCCCTTCGGGGGCGGGCCGCACCGGTTCCTCTCCCAGGAGTTCGGCGAGCGCTTGCGGCGAGGCGTTGACGAGCACCACCCGGCCGGCGACCCGCCCCTCGCCCGTAGCCGTGCGGAAGGTCACCTCGGCCGGGGCCGTCGTGCCGTCCGTGTCGATGCGCAGCGCCTCGTGCCCGGTGGCGATCTCCGCCCCGGCCGCCAGCGCGGCCGCCGCCAGTGCGTCCGTGAGCGCGCCCATGCCGCCGACCGGTACGTCCCAGTCGCCGGTGCCGCCGCCGATGACGTGGTAGAGGAAGCAGCGGTTCTGGGCCAGGCCCGGGTCGTGGGCACCGGCGAAGGTGCCGATCAGCGCGTCGGTGAGGACGACACCGCGCACCAGGTCGTCGGTGAACTCCCGCTCGACGGCCCGTCCGATCGGCTCCTCGAAGAGCATCCGCCAGGCCGCCTCGTCGTCGAGCCGCGCCCGCAGCTCCGCGCGGGTGGGCAGCGGCTGCGTCAGCGTCGGGAAGAGCCGCTCGGCGGCCCGCCCGGTGGTCCCGTAGAAGGCGCGCCAGTTCTCGTACTCCCGGTCCGAGCCGGTCAGCCGCGCGAAGGACTCCCGGGTGCGCGCCTCGCCGCCGCCGACCAGCAGTCCGCCGGGGCGCCCGGCGCGCTCGACGGGGGTGTACGACGAGACCGTGCGGCCGCGCACCTCGAAGTCCAGCCCGAGCTCGCGCACGATCTTCGCCGGGAGCAGCGAGACGAGGTAGGAGTAGCGGGAGAGGCGGGCGTCGACGCCCGGGAACGGCCGGGTGGACACGGCGGCCCCGCCGGTGCGGCCGAGCCGCTCCAGGATCAGGACCGAGCGGCCGGCCCGGGCCAGGTAGGCGGCGGCGACGAGGCCGTTGTGGCCCCCGCCCACGATCACCGCGTCGTACACGTCGTGCCCGAAGCCCCGCGAGGTCGTCATGGCTCTTGGTAACACACCTGGCCAAGCCGCTCCAGACAGTGCGCCTCGTCGGCGTGGGCGGCGACCGTGTCCGGATGGCCGTCGCCCAGCGACCGCTCGCGGATGCCGGAGAGTTCCCGGTAGACCGGCAGCGCCTGGTCCCAGCGTCCCAGCCGGCCGAGCCCCACCGCGAGTTCGCGGCGGCTGACCAGGGTGTCGGGGTGTTCGGCGCCGAGCGTGCGGGCCCGCGCCTCGGCCACCTGGCGGGCTTCGGCCACCGCCTCCTCCCAGCGCTCCAGGCGCCCGAGGTTCACCCCCAGGACGTGCCGGGCCCGCAGTGTCTCCGGGTCGGCGGCCCCGTAGGCCCGGGTGCGGTCGCGGACCAGCTCCCGGAACAGCTCCAGGGCCTGGGCCGAGCGCCCGGTCCGGCCGAGCGCGATCCCGGCCTCGTAGCGCGCGGCGAGCGTGTCGGGGTGGTCGCGGCCGAGCACCCGCTCCCGTACGGCCGCGATGTGCCGGAAGGCCTCCAGGGCCTCCTCCCAGCGTTCCAGGCGGCCCAGCGCGTAGGCCACCTCGTACCGGGTCAGCAGCGTGTCCGCGTGCTCCGCCCCCAGGACGGCCGCCCGGTCGGCGGCCACCTCGGCGGCGGCGGCGTGGGCCTCGGCGAAGCGGCCGAGTGCGCCCAGCGCGCAGGCCAGGTTGTGCCGGCAGCGCAGGGTGTCGGGGTGGATCCGGCCCACGGTCCGTTCCCGGGCGGTGAGCACCGCGCGGTAGCCCTCGTACGCCTCCTGGTGGCGGCCGAGCAGGCCGGTCTCGTACGCCGCCTCCTGCCGCGCGGCGAGGGTGTCCGGGTGGTCGGCTCCGAGCACCCGGGCGCGCCCTTCGGCGACGGCCGCGTACCCGGCGAGGGCCTCCTCGGTGCGGCCGGCCCGGCTGAGGGCGAAGGCCCTCGTATGGCCGGCGTCGAGCGCGGCCACGCCCCGCCGAGGATCCGCGGCGGTGCCGGGGCCGTGCGGCAACCCGTAGGCGGCGGTGAGCCGGGGGTCCTCCGACGGACGCGGGCGTACGACGGTGGGCGCGGCCGGGGCCGCGACGCCGGAGGCCGGCACGGCCCGGGGGCCGGTGCCGGGGGAGGTGGCGGTGCCGGTGGAGGTGCCGCCGGACGTGCCGGTGACAGCAGCGGCAGGGGTGGCTCCGGCCGCCATCGGGTGCTCACCGCCCGGGCGCACGGCGGTCCAGGAGCCGGTGAGGACGGCCCACTCCCCGCTGGCGGGGCGGGCCTCGATGCCGGCCTTGCGTCCGGCGGTCATCCCGTCGGCCCACCCGGGCAGCGGAGGGTGCGCTCCGGTCGCCGCGCCGGGGCCGAGCCGGGCCTCGACCAGCTGCCGGTGCAGGTGGCGGGCGTCGCCCGGCCGGTCCTCGGGACATTTGGCGAGCAGGTCGAGCACCAGCCGCTCGAAGGAGGCCGGCAGTTCGGGGCGGTGCTCGCGCGGCGGCACGGGCGGGGTGTCGCGGTGGCCGACCAGGACGGACCAGGAGTCGCCGAGGTCGAAGGGCGGGGCGCCGGTGGCGATCTCGTACAGGACGCAGCCGAGGGAGTAGAGGTCGCTGCGGTGGTCCACCTCGCCGCCGGCGATCTGCTCGGGCGACATGTAGTGCGGGGTGCCCATGGCCATGCCGCCGCCGGTCAGCTTCGCGGTGAAGCCGATGTCGGCGGCCAGCCGGGCGATGCCGAAGTCGCAGATCTTCACCGTGCCGTCGGTGAGCCGCATGATGTTGGCGGGCTTCAGGTCGCGGTGCACGACGCCCTGCTCGTGGGTGTAGCCGAGGGCGGCCGCCATCTGCTCGGCGATGTCGACGACCACGTCCACGGGGAGCGGGCGCGCGTCGTTGTCCTCCAGGAGCTGGCTGAGGTTGCGGCCTTCGAGGAGCTCCATGACCAGGTAGAGGGGACCGCCGGCCGCGCTGTCGTCGCCGAAGTCGTGGACGACGGTGACGCCCCGGTGCTGGAGGGAGGCGGCGACGCGCGCCTCGCGCCGGAAGCGCTCGCGCAGCACCTGGGTGAAGTGGGTGTCCTGCTCGGGCCCGATGGGCTTGAGGCACTTGACGGCGACCTGCCGGCCCAGCGACTCGTCGCGGGCCCGCCACACCTCGCCCATGCCGCCGCGGCCGATCAGATCGAGCGACCGGTACCGGCCGTGGATCAGTCTGGACTCCGCCATGTCTTGAAGCCGCCCCCGTGTGTCGTGCTACGCCCTCCCCGGCCGGTCCAGTATGGCCGCCGATGTACGCAGTGTGTACGGCGCGGGGCGGCTCCCGGGGCCCAGGCGGCGCATCGCCTTCAAGATGTGACCTGGAGGCAGCTTCCAGCGCAGACCTGCGGGAATGCTGCGCAGCAGGCTACCGGTGAGACGCAGGCGGCGGGTGACGCTGCGCGGGGCCGGTGCGGGGCGGCCGTACAGCTGGTGCGCCCAGCCGGGGAGGGATCCGTAGGCGAGGGCGGCGAGCGGGCGCCACACCAGGTTTCGGCCAGGGACGAGGAGCGGGTGGATGGGCGGGGCGCACAGGAAGGCGTCGACGGCGCGGGCGTCGGGCCCGGCGGCGAGCTCGGGGCGGATCCGCTCGAAGTAGGCGGCGAGGGAGGCCGTGTCCCCGGGTACCCCGGACGGGTCGAGGCCGACGAGGCGGGCGTTGACGCGGTTCTCCGCGACGTAGCGGTCGGCCTGTGCGGGGGTGAGCGGGACCCCGGAGCGGCGCAGGACGTGCAGGAAGCTGTCGATCTGGGCGCAGTGGATCCAGAGCAGCAGCTCCGGCTCGTCCACGCGGAACCGTGCGCCGGTGGCCGGATCGGTCGCCGACAGCATGGTGTGGATCTTGCGGACGCGGGCGCCGGCCCGTTCGGCGTCCTCGGCGGTGCCGTAGGTGACGGTGCCGACGAAGTCGGCGGTGCGCAGCAGCCGGCCCCAGGCGTCGCCCCCGCCGTCCTCCCCGCTGAAGGCGGCGCTGTTCTCCATGACGCCGCGCACCGCGCGCGGGTGCAGGGCCTGGAGGTAGAGCGCGCGGACGCCGGCGATCCACATGACCGGGTCACCGTGGCACTGCCAGGTCACGGAGCCGGGGCCGTAGAGCCCCGGATCGGGGCCTCCGCTCTCGTCCATGTCCGGCTCCTCCCCCGTCGCTCGCCCTGCTACGCACCGTTCGGGCCATATGGACCTCGCGGCGGATCCGGCGGATCCCGCCGGCCCTTCCAGCATTCCACCGAACGGCCGCACGCACGCCCTCGCCCGCCACTAGGCCGTCTCTTTCGGATCTTGCCTGGCCCGCGCCGCCCGGCACCGCACCTCGCCGCACTGCCGGGGCACCCGGAGAGGGCCTAGGCTTCCCACCGGCGGACCGCACCCGCCTCCCCTCGGGACGCGGAGGCACGGTCATGCGTACGGGACAGCTCGAAGGGCAGGTCGCCGTCGTCACCGGCGGTTCGGCCGGCATCGGCCTGGCGACGGCCCGGCGGTTCGTGGCGGAGGGCGCCCGGGTCTTCGTCACCGGCAGACGGCCGGAGGAACTCGCCGCGGCGGTCCGCGACCTGGGCCCGGCCGCCGTGGCCGTACCCGGTGACGCGTCCCGCGTCGCGGACCTGGACCGGCTCTACGCGGCGGTCGCGGACGCGGGCTGCGAGGCGATCGACGTGCTGGTGGTGAACGCGGGCGGCGGACCGCCCGGCGGCTTCGCCGATTTCACCGAGGAGCAGTTCGACGCCACCGCGGACCTCAACTTCCGGGGCGCCTTCTTCACCGTCCAACGGGCCCTGCCGCTGCTGCGCGACGGCGCCTCGGTGATCCTGCTGGGCTCGGCCGCCGGTTCCTCGGCCTCCACGCGGTACGGGGTGTACGCCGCCACGAAAGCGGCCGTACGGTCCCTCGCGCGCAGCCTGGCGCTGGAACTCGCCGGGCGCGCCATCCGGGTCAACACCCTCAGCCCCGGCCCGATCGACACCCCGGCCCTGGCCGGCGCCACGGCACCCGTACGCGAACGGGCCACCGCCGGAGTCCCGCTCGGCCGGGCCGGACGCCCCGAGGAGGTGGCCGCGGCGGCCCTGTTCCTCGCCTCGCGGGAGAGCAGCTTCATCACCGGCATCGAACTCTTCGTCGACGGCGGAGCCGGCCAGGTCTGATCGACGGTCGTCGCGGACAAGGGCCGCGTTCCGCCTGGCCGTCCGGATGCACGCCGGGCACATCGCCCCACTGCTCCTGGGGGCTGCGCCTGGCACGCGGCACGGCGTCAGCGGCGTACGCGGGGCATGCCGAGGCCGATCCAGGAGATGATCTCGCGCTGGATCTCGTTGTTGCCGCCGCCGAAGGTGAAGATGACCGCGCTGCGGTAGCCGCGCTCCAGTTCGCCGTGCAGGACCGCTCCCGCGGAGCCGTCCTTGAGGGAGCCGGCCGCGCCGACCACCTCCATCAGCCAGGCGTACGCGTCCCTGCGCGCCTCCGAGCCGTAGACCTTGACGGCGGAGGCGTCCTGCGGGGTGAGGTTGCCGTCCTGGACGGCGTTGACCATCTGCCAGTTCAGCAGCTTCATCGCGTCGAGGCGGGCGTGGGTGCGGGCGAGGCGGCCGCGGACCCAGGAGAGGTCGATGACCCGGCGGCCGTCGGCGAGCTTGGTCTCGGCGGCCCAGCGCTGGACGTCGTGCAGGGCGCGGATGGCCATGGTGCCGTGGGCGGCGAGGGTGACGCGCTCGTGGTTGAGCTGGTTGGTGATCAGCCGCCAGCCCTTGTTCTCCTGGCCGACGCGGCGGCTCGCGGGCACCCGGATGTTCTCGTAGTAGCTCGCGGTGGTGTCGTGCGAGGCGAGGGTGTTGATGAGGGTGCAGGAGTATCCGGGGTCGGAGGTCGGCACGAGGAGCATGGTGATGCCCTTGTGGGCCGATGCGTCCGGGTCGGTGCGCACGGCGAGCCAGACCCAGTCGGCCGTGTCTCCGTTGGTGGTCCAGATCTTCTGCCCGTCGACCACGTAGGTGCCGGTCTCCTCGTCGCCCTCGCGGACGGCCTTGCACTTGAGGGCGGCGAGGTCGGTGCCGGCGTCGGGCTCGCTGTAGCCGATGGCGAAGTCGATCTCGCCCGCGAGGATCTTGGGCAGGAAGTACGCCTTCTGCTCGTCGGTGCCGAACTGCATGATGGTCGGCCCGACGGTGTTGAGGGCCATCAGCGGCAGCGGTACGACGGCCTGCGCCGCCTCGTCGAAGAAGATGAACTGGTCCATGGGCGACATCCCGCGGCCCCCGTACTCCTTGGGCCAGCCGACCCCGAGCCAGCCGTCGGCCCCGAGCCGGCGGATGGTCTCCCGGTAGAAGCGCTTCTGCTCGGCCGGGTCCTCGTACCGGGCGTAGACGTCGTCCGGGATCAGCTCGGCGAAGTAGGCGCGCAGCTCGGCGCGCAACCGCTGCTGCTCAGGCGTGTATTCGAGGTGCACGGCCCCTCCGGGTCTCTCGTGGCTCAAGGTCGCGCGGCCGTCCGCCGCCGCCGAGGGGGCAGACTAGAACCTGTTCCAGCAATCCGGAAGGGTCGGCGGGAAGTCGGCGGGCCGTCGGGGCGGTCGGGGGGCCACCACCCCGATCCCGTCCCCCGGCGGCGCCTGCTCCGCTCCGGCATCCGACGAAACACCGCCGCCCGGGCCACCAGCTTCCATGCCGCCGCGGCGGTCCTCCCACCGGCTGGGAGGACCGCCGCGGTCCGCCGCTCAGGTGTAGAGGAAGAGGTAGTCGAAGTACACGAGGTCGCGGATGCCGTCGAAGCGGAAGGTGCCCGACGGGATCACGTCCAGGCCTTCCTCCAGGGCGACCTTGTCGTACGTCGTGCTCTGCTTCCAGGCCGCACTGGAGGGGATGAACGGTTTCAGCGGGCCCGGCGGCCCGGACAGCGGCCCGACCTCGAAGCGGTGGGCGGGATCGCGCATGATGCGGTTCGCCGTGCCCTGCTTGAGGTGGGCGACCCCGACGAGGCGCACCCGGGAATCCGGGCTCGGGATCGACCGGTCGTTGGTGGACTCGTCGATGTCGTAGCCGAGCCAGTGCGCGTCGGACACGTCGCCCAGCGCGGTCCAGAAGCGCCGGTTGAGCGGCGCCAGATCGGTGCGGACCTTCTCCGCGGCTTCTTCCTCGGGCCACATCGCGTAGCCGAGCCCCGCCGCGCCGAGCAGCAGCGGGGCCCCCAGTCCCAGAAGAAGCCGCCGTCTGCTGCTGAGGCCCCGCTGTGCGCTCATCAAAGTCCCCCCGGTACCCGGTCCCGTCAGTTCAGGGCGCTGATCATAGCGGCGGCCGTCGCCGTCATCGCCTCCCGTGCGGCGGTCAAATACGGACGGGGATCCGCGGGGGTCAGGTGGGTGCGGATGGCTTCGGTCATCGCCACGTTGAGCGCGGTGCCGATGTTGACCTTGCGGATGCCCCCGGCGACGGCCGCGGCGAGTTCCGCGTCCGGCAGACCGGAGGAACCGTGCAGCACCAGCGGCACGTCGACCGTCTTGGCGAGGCGGCCCAGCAGCACGTGGTCCAGGGCGGCGGTCCGGCTGGTCATGGCGTGGCTGCTGCCGATGGCCACGGCCAGCGCGTCCACCCCGGAGTCGGCGACGAACCGCCGTGCCTCGTCCGGGTCGGTACGCGCTCCGGGTGCGTGCGGGTCCAGCGGCGCGGCCCCGTCCTTCCCGCCGACCTCGCCCAGCTCGGCTTCGATCCAGAGCCCGTTGACGTGGGCCCAGTCGGCGGCGGAGCGGGTGGCCTCCAGGTTCTCGGCGTAGGGGAGGTGCGCGGCGTCGTACATGACCGAGCTGAATCCGGCGTCCACGGCCTGCCGCAGCAGTTCGGAGCTCTTGACGTGGTCCAGGTGCAGCCCGACCGGGACCCCGGCGGCCTCGGCGACGGCCACGGCCGCGCGGCTGATCGGCAGCAGTGCTCCGCCGCGGAACTTGACGGCGTTCTCGCTGAGCTGGAGGACCACGGGCAGTCCGGCCGACTCGGCGCCCGCGACGACCGCTTCGGCGTGCTCCAGCGTGATGATGTTGAAGGCGGCGACGGCGCGGCCCTGGGCGGCGGCCTCCAGGACGAGCCGGCCGGCGGGGACGAGGCTCATCGGACGGCCTCCTCGCCCGTGGTGAGGATGACGGACCGGGTGAGGTTGCGCGGCGCGTCCGGGTCCAGCCCCCGGTGGGCGGCGACCGCGACGGCCAGGCGGTGGACGCGGACCAGCTCGGCGAGCGGGTCGAGGTGCCCGGCCACCCACTGGGCTCCGGTCCCCCGGACCTGCTCGGCGAGCCCTTCGGGCGCGTCGCCGAGCGACCAGGTGGCGGTGCCGGGCGCCGAGACGCTGATGGGGCCGTGCCGGTACTCCATGGCCGGGTAGGACTCGGCCCAGGCCAGGGCGGCTTCGCGCATCTTCAGCGCGGCCTCGTTGGCGAGTCCGACGTTCCAGCCCCGCCCGAGGAAGGTGAACTGGCCCCGGGTCTCCAGCTCCGCGGGGAGGGGTTCGGCGAGTGCGACGCGGGCGTCGGCGACGACGGACGGGCTGTGCAGGCCGACGTGGGCGCGCAGCAGGGTGAGGGCTGTGGTGGCGAAGCGGGTCTGGACGACGGACCGCTCGTCGGCGAAGTCCAGTACGACGAGCGCGTCGGCGAGGGTGATGACGGGGGTGGCGGGGTCCCCGATGACGGCGGTGGTGGGCACGCCCGCGTCCCGCAGCCCGGCCAGCAGGTCGAGGACCTCGGTCGTGGTACCGGACCGGGTCAGCGCTACGACGCGGTCGTAGCGCCGGTGGCGTGGGAACTCCGAGGCGGGGAAGGCGTCGGTCTCGCCCTGCCCCGACTCCTCCCGCAACACGGCGGCGGCCTGGGCCATGTAGTACGAGGTCCCGCATCCGACGATCGCGGTACGCTCCCCCGGCCGCGGCAGCACCGCCCGGTGTTCCGGGGCCAGTTCGGCGGCCCGCTCCCAGCATGCGGGCTGCGTGCCCAACTCGTACGAGACGTGGCTCATGGCGGCTCCCTAGCGCGGTGCGTGCACCTCTGAGTGCGTGTTCTTGCAAGATAGTGGGCTCTTTCACGCAACTTCAAGCATCTCCGGGATGATCCCCTGCGTTAATGTCGACGCATAGACCAAGAGAGAGCGCCGAAGCGAACAGCGAAGCGAGCATCGAAGTCGCGACCGAAGACCTCACCGAAAGGGCGGCCGATGACCCGCAAGGAACGCTGGCAGACACTGCTGGACCTGCTGGTGGAGCGGGGCGAGCTGGAAGTGGAGCCCGCCGCCGAGACCCTCGGCGTGTCCGCCGCCACCATCCGGCGCGACCTCGACCAGCTCGCCGAGCAGCAGCTCCTGGTCCGCACGCGGGGCGGAGCGGTCCTGCACGGGGTCTCGTACGAACTCCCGCTGCGCTACCGCACCTCGCGCCGGGCCGCCGAGAAGAGCCGCATCAGCGAGACGGTCGCGGCGCTGATCGTCCCGGGCGAGGTGATCGGCCTGACCGGCGGCACCACGACCACCGAGGTGGCGCGGGCGCTGGCCGCCCGCCCCGACCTCGCCACCGGCTCCCCCGCCCTCACCGTGGTCACCAACGCGCTGAACATCGCGGGTGAGCTGGTCATCAGACCGCAGTTCAAGATCGTGCTGACGGGCGGCGTGGCCCGGCCCCAGTCCTACGAGCTCACCGGCCCGCTCGCCATGGAGGTGCTCGGGCAGCTCTCCGTGGACACCGCCGTCGTCGGCGTGGACGCCTTCGACCCGGCCGACGGGGCCGCCACCCGGCACGAGGACGAGGCGGCCATGAACCGGCTGCTCTGCAGGCGCGCCCGCCGCGTGGTGATCGCGGCCGACTCCAGCAAGCTGGGCGTCCGCGCCTTCGCCCGCATCGTCTCGACCGACGCCGTGGACGTGCTGGTGACGGACACCGGCCTGTCCCCGTCGGTGGCCGAGGCCTTCGAGGCGGCGGGCGTGGAGGTCATTCGCGCCTGACCGCCCTTGCGCGCCGGCCCCGGGGCTGCCCGGGGCGGCCGACGGCGGCCCCGCGGCGGCCGAGGGGCGGCAGCCCGGCCCGGGACCGGCTCGCGCCGGCGTCCTAGACTCCCCGGATGGCAGACGATCCCCTCCGGCTCACCGTCCTGGGCAGCGCGACGCCCTACCCCGCCGCCGACAACCCCTGCTCCGGATACCTGCTCGAAGGCGGCGGCGCCCGGGTCTGGGTCGACGCGGGCAGCGGAACCCTGGGACCGCTGCAACGCCACGTCGGACTCGGCGAACTCGACGCGATATGGATCTCGCACCTGCACGCCGACCACACCGCCGACCTGCTCACCGCGTTCTACGGCCTGCTCTACGCCGACGTACGACGGCCCGCGCCGCTCCCGCTCTACGGGCCGCCCGGCATCGCCGACCGGCTGGCGGGGTTCCTCACCAACGGCCCGGCCCGCAGCCCGGTCGAGGAGGCCTTCGCGGTCCACGAGCTGTACGACGGCCACCGCGCACGGGCCGGGGGCCTCCGCCTCACCAGCCGGGAGGTGTCCCACGGCATGCCGGCCTTCGCGCTGCGCGCCGACTCGCAGGGCCGGTCCCTGGTGTACTCCGGGGACACGGCGCCCTGTTCGGCCCTGACCCGCTTCGCCGAGGACTGCACGCTCCTGCTGTGCGAGGCCGACAGCTCGGCGCACCCGGCCGACGGCGATCCGGTGCACCACACCCCCGAGGAGGCCGGCGACACCGCCCGCGCGGCCCGCGCCCGGCGGCTCGTCGTCACGCACGTCGGCCGGGACCTGGATCCGGCCGAGGCCGTGTCCCGCGCCTCCGCCCGCTACCCCGGACCGGTCGACTACGCCGCGCCGGGCGCGGTGTTCCGGGTCGGGTGAATCCTCGGTGCGCCGGGTATCGGGGACGCCCTCAGTGCGCCGGGAGGCGGCCCGCCTCACGGGCCAGGGCGGCCAGCACCGGAGCGATCAGCGGATGCGTCTCGGCGCCGCGCCGGGTGGCCGCGAAGACCCGCCGGGTCGCCGCCGGGCCGGTCACCGGGCGGACCTGGACCTCCTTGAGTTCCATGCCGCGCAGCGCCGAACGGGGCACCAGGGCGACTCCGGCGCCCGCGCCGACCAGCGCGACGACGGCCCGGAAGTCGTCGGAGGAGTGCACCAGCCGGGGCTGGAAGCCCGCGAGTTCGCAGGCGAGCTGCATGACGTCGTGGCAGGGGTTGCCGGGGTACTGGCCCACCCAGTCCGCCTCCGAGAGGCCGGCCAGCGGTACCTCGGGCAGATCGCCGAGGGGGTGGCCGGCGGGCAGCACCGCGTCGAAGGGTTCCGCGTACAGCGGGAGCACCGACAGCCGGCCGTCGTCGGCGCCGGGGGCGCCCCGGTACTCCACGGCCAGGGCGAGGTCCGCTTCGCCGTCGAGCAGCAGCGGCAGGCTCTGGTCACCCTCCGCGTCGCGTACGCGCAGCCGGATCCCGGGGTGGTCGACGGCGAGCCGGGCGATGGCCGGGGCCAGCACCTCGGCGATGCCGGTGGCGAAGGCCGCCACGGTGACGGCGCCCGCCGAACCGCCCGCGTAGGCGGCGAGTTCGGCCTCGGCCCGCTCGAGCTGCGCCAGGACTTCGTGGGCGTGCCCGAGCAGGATCTCACCGGCCGCGGTGAGGCGTACGCCCCGGCCGCTGCGCGTCAGCAGGGCGTGCCCCGTCTCCTGCTCCAGCGCGGCGAGCTGCTGGGAGACTGCGGAGGGGGTGAGGTACAGCGCCGCGGCCGCGGCGGTCACCGTACGGTGGTCCGCCACGGCCCGTAGGATGCGCAGCCTCCGGGGGTCGATCACCTTGCCATTCTCGCAGGCCGCGGGGGCCTGTCGGGCCGACCGATCGGGCGGGGCCGGGCCGGCCCGGACACCCTCGTCGGGGTGCCCGGACCCACCCGGGCATCCGGGCCGCCCGGACCGGGCGAAGGTCCAGCCGGTCCCGGCTGGTATCGGAGGCGGGGGCACTGTCCCCTACCCCGCCCTTCCGCCGTTCCCCGGGGCTCCGCCCCGGACCCCGCGCCTCAACTCCGGCGGGGCCGAATGTGCCGGACCGCCGACGATCACGCGCCGGCTGTAACGGGTTTCCCGGACCGCAGGGGCCCGGGGGCCGGCCCCCGGCAACGGCACCTCGCGTGGCGAACGGGGGTCGGCCGGGGCTCAGGCCTGGACCCCCGCCAGCGCCGCCCGCGCGTCGATGAAGGCCGCGATCGCGCGTTCCACGTCGGCCGTCGAGTGGGCCGCCGAGAGCTGGACGCGGATCCGCGCCGCACCCATCGGGACCACCGGGTAGGAGAAGCCGATCACGTAGACCCCGCGCTCCAGCAGGAGTTCCGCCATCTTGGCCGCCTCCGCCGCGTCGCCGATCATCACGGGGGCGATGGCGTGGTCGCCGGGCAGGATCTCGAAGCCGGCCTCGGTCATCTTCGTACGGAAGAGCGCGGTGTTCGCGGCGAGCCGCTCGCGCAGGTCGTCGGCCGACTCCAGCAGGTCGAGGACCTTGAGGGAGGCCGCCGCGATGACCGGGGCGAGGGAGTTGGAGAAGAGGTACGGGCGCGAGCGCTGGCGCAGCAGCTCGACGATCTCGGCGCGCGCCGCGACGTAGCCGCCGGAGGCTCCGCCCAGCGCCTTGCCGAGGGTGCCGGTGATGATGTCCACGCGGTCCATGACCCCGTGCAGTTCCGGGGTGCCGCGGCCGCCGGGGCCGACGAAGCCGACGGCGTGCGAGTCGTCCACCATGACCATGGCGTCGTAGCGCTCCGCGAGGTCGCAGATCTCGGCGAGCGGGGCGACGTAGCCGTCCATGGAGAAGACGCCGTCGGTGACGATCAGCTTGCGGCGGGCACCGCCCTCGGTGGCCTCCTTGAGCCTGGTCTCCAGCTCCGCCATGTCGCGGTTCGCGTAGCGGAAGCGACGGGCCTTGGAGAGGCGGATGCCGTCGATGATCGAAGCGTGGTTGAGGGCGTCGGAGATCACCGCGTCCTCGGCGCCGAGGATGGTCTCGAAGACTCCGCCGTTGGCGTCGAAGCAGGAGGAGTAGAGGATCGTGTCCTCCTGGCCGAGGAAGGCGGAGAGCCGCGCCTCCAGCTCCTTGTGCACCTCCTGCGTACCGCAGATGAAGCGCACGGAGGCCATTCCGTAGCCCCAGCGGTCCAGGGCCTCCTTCGCCGCGGTGACCACCTCGGGGTGGTCGGCGAGGCCGAGGTAGTTGTTGGCGCAGAAGTTGAGCACCTCGCCGGCAGCGCTGCCGGCGCCGCCCGAGGTCACGGCGACGGCCGCGTTCTGCGGGGTGCCGATGACGCGCTCGGGCTTGTGCAGACCCGCGGCGCGGATCTCGTCGAGGGTCGTACGGAGGTCCGCGCGGACGGTCTCGAACATGTGCGGTGCTCTCTTTCTCCTGGTGCGGCGGAAGGAGGGGGGCCGGGCCCCGCGGAGGGGGAGGGTGGTGCGGGGCCCGGCCGGGAGGGAAATGGTCTGTGGGGCTGGACGCCCGGCCGGCTCGGCTGGGCCGCTCGCCCGCGGCGGATGCCCGGGGCGGATGCCCGGGGCGGATGCCCGGGGCGGATGCCCGGGCAGCTGGGCCCGAGCCGCTACGCCTGGGTCCAGTCCAGGATGATCTTGCCGCTGCGGGCGGTCGCGGCCTCGTCGAACGCGGCCTCGAAGTCCCCGTAGGCGTACCGGCCGGTGATGACGGGGCTGAGGTCGAGCCCGCCCTCCAGCAGCACGGTCATCGCGTACCAGGTCTCGAACATCTCGCGGCCGTAGATGCCCTTGATCGTGATCATCGAGGTGACGACCTTGGCCCAGTCGACGGCGAACTCCTGAGCCGGCAGGCCCAGCATGGCGATCCGGCCGCCGTGCGTCATGTTGTCGATCATGTCGCGCATGGCCTCGCCGCGGCCGGACATCTCCAGGCCGATGTCGAAGCCCTCGCGCAGGCCGAGCTGGGCCTGCGCGTCGGCGATGGTCGCCTTCGAGACGTCGAGCGCGAGGGTGGCACCGGCCTTGCGGGCGATCTCCAGGCGCTCCGGGCTGACGTCGGTGATGACGACGTTGCGCGCTCCGGCGTGCCGGGCCACGGCCGCCGCCATGATGCCGATCGGGCCCGCGCCGGTGATCAGCACGTCCTCGCCGACCAGCGGGAAGGAGAGCGCCGTGTGCACGGCGTTGCCGAACGGGTCGAAGATCGCCGCGACGTCGAGGTCCACCTTGGTCCGGTGCACCCACACGTTCTGCGCGGGCAGCACCACGTACTCGGCGAAGGCACCGTCGCGTCCGACCCCGAGCCCGATCGTGCTGCGGCACAGGTGACGGCGCCCGGCCAGGCAGTTGCGGCACCTCCCGCACACCAGGTGGCCCTCGCCGCTGACCAGCGCGCCGATCTCGATGTCGGACACGTCGGAGCCGAGCGCGGCCACCTCGCCGACGAACTCGTGGCCGAGCACGAGGGGGGTCTTGACGGCGCCCTGCGCCCAGCCGTCCCAGGAGCGGATGTGCAGGTCCGTCCCGCAGATGCCGGTGCGCAGCACCTTGATCAGCACCTCGCCGGGGCCGTACTCGGGCTCGGGTACGTCCATGAGCCAGAGCCCGGGCTCGGCCTTGTGCTTGACGAGTGCCTTCATGAGGGTGGCTCCAGGCATGCGGAAGGAAGCGCTACGGGGCGTGCGGGCCGGGCAGCGTTCGGACGAGACCAATCTGCCGACCTGCGGGTGATCAGTCCATCGAGGATTTCTTAAGCGGGTCCACAGGCCAGCTTCACGCCTATGCTCCTCAGGTGACGGGCAGGGGCCGGGGAGTGGTCCGGGCCGGGAATGGGGAGGTGGGGGCGTGCCGAGTCTGCGCAGCAGGGCACTTTCGGTCGCGCTGATCGCGGCGGGACGGCGAAGACGGTTCGGGAGCGCGGAGGCGGTCCGTACCCGGGTGGCGGAATCGGCACGGCGCCCGGCGTCGCATCTGCCCCCGCGTTCGCTGGGCCGGGTCGCGGAGGTGTCGCGGACCTTCGTCGGGGCCTGGCCGGTGTACGACGTGTCGCCGCTCGGAGCGGAACCGGCCGCGCAGGTGCTTTACGTGCACGGCGGCGGGTACATCAACGAACTGGTCCGGGCGCACTGGTCGCTGATCCGGACCCTGGTCACCCAGGCACAGGCCCGGGTCGTCGTACCGGCGTACATCCTGGCCCCGCGCGGAACCGCCGACCGGACCGTCCCGGTCGCCGCCGACCTGCTCAGCGGCCTGATCGCGAGCGGGGGCGCGGGCGGCACGGTGCTCCTCGGGGATTCGGCGGGCGCCGGGCTGGCACTGGCCGCGGCCCAGCGGCTGCGCGACCGGACCGGGGCACAGCCGTCCCGGATCGTGCTGATCTCGCCCTGGCTGGACCTGTCCATGAGCCACCCCGACCAGGCGGCCATCGAGGCGGGCGACCCGCTTCTGGCCCGCCCCGGCCTGCGGGAGGCGGGGCGGCTGTACGCGGGCAACCTGGCGGCCGACGATCCGCGGGTGAGTCCGCTGCACGGGTCGTTCGCGGGGCTGGCCCCGCTGACGGTGTTCACGGGCACCCGGGACGTCCTGACGACCGACAGCCGCGAACTGCTGAACCGGGCGCTGGCGGCCGGCGCCGAGGTGGAGTTCATCGAGGAGCAGGGGCTGCCGCACGACTATCCGCTGCTGCCGCTCCCGGAAGGCAGGGCGGCCCGCGACCGGATCGTGGAGCTGGTCCGCGCGGCCGCGGAGTACTGACCCGCGGCCGTCTCGGCCTTCTCAGGCCCCTCCGCCCTCTCAGGCCACGCAGTTCATCAGGGAGCCGACCGGAGCCGTGCGGTAGCGGGCCCAGTACGTCTCGTCCCGGGTCGCGCACGCGGGCGGGGTCCGGGTGGGCTGCCAGGTCACGGTGGCGAAGCCGGCGTCGGCGGCGGCTTCGGCGAAGTCGGCGTGGGCCCACTCGCGGCATTCGAACGGGACCGGCGGGTCGGTCTCCAACCGGGCCCGCAGCAGCGGGGCGTCACCGCCCGGAGACCGCTCGACGACGCTGATCCCGTACGGCTCCCAGTCCGCGTAGGGGAAGGCCCCCGGGTTCGGCACGATGGCGAGGAGCCGCCCGCCGGGGCGCAGGTTGGCCCGTACGGTGCGGAACATGGCGTGCAGGGCCGTCCGGTCGTGGGCCTGGTTGAACAGGTACACGGCGGTGGCCAGGTCGAACGGCCCCAGGGCCGGCATGCCGGCCGCAGCGTCCGCGACGACGTACTCGACGGCGTGCGCGAGGTCGGCGCCGGTCTCCCGCGCCCGGCGGATCCGGTCGGGGCAACTGTCGACACCCACCGTCCGCCGGGCCCCGCCGCTCGCCAGCAGCCGGGCGGTGCTGCCGTGTCCGCAGCCCAGGTCGAGGGCATCGAGGCCGCGGACGCCGCCGAGGGCGTCCAGGGCGGTGCTCAGGGTGAAGGCATCGGCGACCGAGAAGGCCGGCGGGGGCGTTGACGTGTCGTACTGCTGTCGCATGTCGGCAAGCCTGCCCGTACGCGGCTCCGCGCGACGGTGTCGGACCCGGACCTCCCCCGGACGGGGGAGGCGTTCGGATCAGTCCGTACGGCGTCCGGGGCGGACGGGGCTGCGCGCCGCCGTCCGGAGGGCGGTCGGCGGCGCCGGGACGCGCGTCGGTCGAGCCCGCCTCAGGTCTTGCCTCCGCGGATGCGCCCTCATCCGCGGGGCGGATACGGTCTGCCGTCACGGATGAAGCGCGGCCGCCCCGTCCGGGGCCGGCATGGGCCGCATGACGACAGCGACCGCTCCGGTCCCCGCCTCCGCTCCCGCGCCCGCTCCCTCATGGGCTCGCCGGGCCGCCCACGCCATCGCCCTGTGCGCCGTCCCGTCCGGCCTGTGGCGCATCGCCATGGCATCCGGGGTCTACGTGGGCTACAGCGACCAGGTGCTGCTCGAGGTCTTCGACATCCCGGGCCGGGGCATCGCCTACGTCGTCGGGCTCCGTCCTGGCCGAACTGGCCGCGCTGTTCCCGCTGCTGCTCGTCGGCGACCGGTGGCGGCCGCTGCGGCCCGGGGTCCTCGCCCCGCTGGCCTGGACGGGCTCGGGGATCCTGGTCCTGGTGACGCTGTGGCAACTGGTGGTCGCCTTCACCGTCGAGAGCCAGACGTACCTGGCGAGCGGTACGGCACAGACCGTCTGGGGCTTCGTCTTCGCCCCGCCGTTGGCCATACCGGTCCTGATGACCGCGGTGACCTGGTCGTACGCGAAGCGGCACCGGGCACGGTGACCGGCAAGCGCCGGCAGCGCACTACGCGTGCGGGTCCCCCGGCCGTGGGGGGCGTACGGGGGTCAGCGCGACCAGTACCGGGCGCGGGGACGCGGGCGGCGCGGAGCCGCCGGGGCACGCCGTACAGGAGCGGGTGGCGGCGAGGCAGCCTCCGCAGTCGCGGCCGCCGATCTCCTCGCGGCGCAGCCGGCCCTTGCGGACCCAGTACGCGGCGAGGTCGGCCGCCTCGGCCCGGCCGACGCCCAGCCGGTCGGCGATCTGCGCGAGCCCCTCGCCGGGGGCCGCCTCCTCGAAGGCGCGCAGCAGCCGGCGCAGCATGCCGGGCCCGTTCGCCCCGTCGGCCCCGCTCACCACACCTGCCTCGCGATCTGGAAGACGCCGACGGCCAGCAGCCAGGCCGCCGCCAGTTGGATGCCGAAGCCGATCACGGTCAGCCGGGCGCCGATCTCGGCCCGCTGCGCGGCCAGCGTGGCGAAGCAGGGGGTGTAGGCCAGGATGAAGACGAGGAAGGCGAGCGCGGCCGCCCGCTGGTGCCCGCCGGAGGACTCCTCGAAGGTGGCGTGCAGGCTCGCGGTGAGCTTGGGGTCGCCGTCCTCCTCGGCGGAGTAGGTCTGGGCGAGGGTGGAGATCACGCCCTCCTTGGCGATCAGCCCGGTGCCGAGCGCGGCCGTGGAGTGCCAGTCGCCGAAGCCGGCCGGTGCCACGAGGGGGGCCGTGGCGCGGGTGACCGTACCGAACACGCTCTGCTCGACGTCCACCTTGCCGAAGCCTCCGTGGCCGGCCGCCGCCGGGGAAGCCGACGACGAGCGGCAGGAAGGCGCGGCCGGGCAGCCTCAGGGTGCGCATCAGGCGGTCGGCGACGAACGCGGCGCGGGCGAAGTAGCCGGAGTCCTCGAGCAGGGCCAGCAGCAGGAACATGATGATCATCAGCGGAACGAAGGTGAGCAGTTGGCCCACTCCGTTGATCAGGCCGTCGACCAGCAGACCGGTCAGCCAACCGGGTGCGTGGACGGCTTCCAGGAGCCCGTCGGCGCCGCCGCTGACGGGTCCCGAGACGAAGTCGCCGAGGCCGTCCTGGAGGGGTTCGGCCAGCGCGGTGGTGGCCTGGAACACCCCCCACATGACGGCGAGGAAGAACGGGATGCCGAAGCCTCGGGACAGCAGCAGCCGGTCCACCCGGTCGGTGAGGGTGGGCCGGGCCCCGACCGGGCGGGGCGCCGCGCGTTCCATGAGGGCCTGCGCCCAGGCGTAGCGGGCCTCGGCGACGAGGAGTTCGGCGTCGCCGTCGCCTTCCGCCGCGGAATCGTCCTCCCCCGCTGGATCGTGGGCCGCCGCTGCGTCGTGCGCCCTCGCTGCGTCGTGCGCCGCCGCGGCGAGGCGGTCCGCCGCCGACCCGGCCCGTTCGGCCAGCGCCGCCGGGACCTCGCGCGGCTCCTCCCCGCAGAGCAGGCTGACGGCCAGCCACCGCGCCGGGTGCGGGGTCAGCCCGGAGGCCTCCTCGGCCAGCGCCGCCAGTTCCGCCGCCACGGGCGAGCCGGTCGCCCAGGCGGAGGTCCGCCCGTGAGGTGGCGGTACGGAGTCCAGGGCCTCGCACACCGCGTCGGCGAGCAGGTCCAGCCCGGTCCCGGAGCGCCCTTCGACCCGTACGACGGGCAGCGCGAGTTCGCGGGCCAGCTCGTCGGGGCCGGGGGGCGCACCGCGCCGGGCGGCCACGTCGGTCATGGTGAGCGCGACCAGGACGGGGATGTCGGTGTCGAGGATCTGCGAGAGCAGGTAGAGGTTGCGGGCCGGGTTGGCGGCGTCGAGGGCGAAGACAACGGCGTCGGGCCGCTCCCCCGCCGGCGCGGTCAGCACGTCGCGCACCAGCGCCTCGTCCGGGGAGTCGGGCAGCAGGCTGTAGGAGCCGGGCAGATCGGCGATGCGCAGCGGGCGGCCGCCCGCGGTGCGCCAGTCGCCCTGGGCCACGGACACGGTCTTGCCCGGCCAGTTGCCGACGCGCTGATGGGCGCCGGTGAGGGCGTTGAAGAGGGTCGACTTTCCGACATTGGGGTTGCCGACGAGGGCGACGAACGGCGTACCGGTCCGCCGCTCCGCCGGGGCGGTCGCACCGGCACCGGTGGCGTGGCAGCTCATCCGGCGCACCTCAGCCGGCCGGCGGTACGGGTGTCCAGCGCGACCCTGGTGTCCCCGACCCCGACGAGCAGGCCTCCTGTGGCGCCCCGGGCGATCACGGTGACGTCCGCGCCCGGCACGAAGCCGAACTCCAGGAGCCGGCGCCGGCTCCCGCCGCCTTGACCGGGGTCGATCCCCGTGATGCGTACGGTCGTCCCTGGACGACTGTCGTTGAGCGACGGCACCGGACCTCCTCGTTCGACTCCACTTAGGCAAACCTAAGCAGTCCGAGGAGCATCGAGAACCGGGCAAAGTCCCTGATCAGACGGGACGTTCAGCCCACGGGTCCCGCCCGGGCATCGACCGATCGGCCGACCCTGGGGGGCGGGCCCGGGCTCGGCCGGATCGGCGGCGGGCCGGGCAGGATCCGAAAGGGACGGCCTCGCGGGAGCGGGTTCCGGCCGGGACCGGGTGGGGGCGGCGGCCGTCGAAGGAGAATCCGTCCTCGGACATGGCCTCCGCACTCTCCGGATTCAGCGCGACGGGGATATTGCGGAGCACGGCAATTCTTACGAGGGCGAGTACGTCGTGAACGTGCGGGGCGGCCCACAGAGGGTCCCAGGAGAAGACGATCGAGGTGACATCTCCGGAAAGGACCATCGAGCCGATCTGCTGGTCCCCGCCGTGCGGACCGGACTCAACCGCCCTGATCCGCACGCCGAGTTCCGATCTGAGGTCGTGCGGTGGACCTGGTTCCCACCAGTCAGTGCCGGGTCACGGCACGGTGATTGCGCCGCACCCCATTCAGCAGGTCGTTCTTCCTCTGGTCATGTGTCACGAGAGCGATCATCAGCCGACGCTGATCCGGCACGATTCCTTCCGCCATTCAGGGCACAGAATTCCTAATTCCGCCGTCGGGCGTCCGGTCATCGGATGGGATTCCGATGATCTGAATGGGAACGGTCCGCGGGGTGTGCGGAAGCCCCGCCCCGAGCGCATTCTGGAGGGGTGACGGCCAGACCGGAAACCGGCGGCCCCGTCACCGACGCCACGGCCCAGGTACTCGCGCGGGCCGCTCTCGATGCCGTGGGGGCCGCCGGCGGGTACGCGGGCGGCGTCTACCTGCGCTCCGACACCGAGGGGCTGCTGCTGATGGCGGCCCTGACCGGGATCCCGGGACCGCTGTTCCGCCCCTGGTGGCGGATGCACGTGAACCGCCCGTACCCCGTGGCCGAGGCCTACCGGTCCGGCCAGTCCGTGCACCTGCCCGACGCGGAATCGGCGATGCGGCGCTTCCCCCAGCTGATGGCCGGGCTCCCGTTCCCCTTCGGCTCGCTCTACGAGCCCGTGACCCGCGGCCGGGAGCGCTACGGCGTCCTCGTGGTGCTGCGCCCCGCGACCCCCGGGGTCCCGGTCGGGCCGGGCGACCGGAAGCGGCTGCGTGCGGTGGCGGCCCGGCTGGCCGGGGAGCTGGCCGCGCTGGCCGCGGGCGGGGCCACGGTCACCTGGGAAGGAGACCCGGTGTGCCTGCCCGGTCCGGGCCCGGCGGGCGGCGCGGCACGTCGAGCGGCGGGCGGCACGACGAGCGGCGCGGCACACAGCCCGGCGGGCGGCACGACGGGCGGCGCGACGGGCGAACCCCCGCGCAGCCCCCCGGCCGCCTCCCTCGACAGCGCCGCCTCCCCCGACAGCACCGCCGCCGGCGCCCGCGCCGCCGTGGACCGGCTGGACCTGGCCGTGCTGTCCGTGGACCGGCGGGGCGTGATCGGCTTCGTCAACTCCCGCGCCCGCTCCGCCGCCACGACCCTGCTCGGCTCCGACGGGGCGGAACTCTCCGGCCGGATGCTGTGGGAGGCGCTGCCCTGGCTCGGGCACCCCGCCTACGAGGACCACTTCCGGGCCGTGTTCATCGCCCCCGCTCCGGTGCACTTCCAAGCCGCCCCGCGCGGACCCGAACCCTCCCCGCAGTGGCTGTCGGTGGGCCTTCATCCCGGGTTCGACGGGGTCACCGTCACCATCACCGAGGCCGAACCGCCCGCGTACTCACCCGAGTCGGTGATGCGGCCCGGCGCGGGGCTCGGGTCCCCGGGTCTCGGCTCGCCCGCCGACCGGGCTTCGGCGCTGTACCGGCCGGTGGCACTGGCGATCGCGCTGACCGAGGCGGTGACGGCCCGCCAGGTGTCGATGGTGGTCACCGACGAGCTGCTCCCGGCCTTCGGCGGACGGCAGTTGGCGATCTACCTGCTCGGTGAGGGGCATCTTCACCTGGCGTGGGAGACCGGTTTCCCCCAGGGGTTCCTCGACCGGTTCGACGGGGTCGCGCTGGACGCCCGGCTGCCCGGGGTGGAGACCCTCACCTCGGGCCGACCGCTGTTCTTCGAGTCGATGCAGCATCTGGCCGCCGCCTACCCGGGGATCGAGATGGACGCCCATGTCGGCGCCCGGGCCTTCCTCCCCCTGATCGCCTCCGGGCGGCCGGTCGGCTCGTGCATCCTCGGCTTCGACGCCCCGCGCGGGTTCAGTCCGGAGGAGCGCACGGTGCTCACGGCGCTGGCCGGGCTCATCGCGCAGGCGCTGGAGCGGGCCCGGCGCTACGACAGCGAGGCCGCGCTGGCCCGCGGGCTCCAGGCGGCGCTGCTCCCGCACCGGCTGCCGGTGCACGAGCACGTGGTCACGGTGGGGCGGTACCTGCCGGGCACCGCCGGGATGGACGTCGGCGGCGACTGGTACGACGTCATCGAGGCGGGCGGCGGGCGGCTCGCGCTGGTCATCGGCGACGTCCAGGGCCACGGGGTGGCGGCCGCGGCCACCATGGGCCAACTACGCAGCGCCGTACGGGCCTTCGCGCTCAGCGGCAACGAACCGGAGCAGGTGATGCGCGGCACGAACGAGCTGCTCATCGACCTCGATCCGGGTCAGTTCGCGAGCTGCTGCTACGTCCTCCTCGACCCGGGGTCCGGTCTCGCCCTCGCCGTCCGGGCCGGGCACCCCCAGCCTCTGCTGCGGCATCCGGGCGGCCGGACGGAGGTGCTGGACCTGCCGGGCGGGATGGTGCTCGGCATCGACGCCGAGGCCGTGTATCCGGTGACGCGGCTGCGGATCGAGCCGGGTGCGGTGCTCGCCCTGTACACCGACGGGCTGGTGGAGATCCCGGGCACGGACATCGACGTGGGGGTGGAGCGACTGCGGGCATCGCTGGCGGCCGCCGGCCCCGCGCCACTGACCGAGACGGCGGACCGGCTGGTCGCCGAGGCGGGGCACTCCACCGACCGCCCGGACGACATCGCCCTGCTGCTGGCATCCCGCACGTCCGCCCCGGAAGTGTCCACCCCGGACCAGGCGGCGGACCGGGAGGACCGGGCGGACCGGGCGGACCGGGCGGACCGGGACGAGGCGGCCACGCACGCCGGGGGCCCCCACGGGCCCCGCGGCGCGGGGGACGGCCCGCGCCGCGCAGCACCGTAGGACGTCCCCGCGGGGCGCGGGCATCCCGTGCGCCGCCCGCGCCCTCCCCGCTGCCGCTACCTCTTGGCGTAGGCGCGGGCGTACGAGTCGCCCGCGATCAGGGCGTCGGCGACCATCTCCGGGGACACCGGGAAGGGCATGTTGTGCGTGGTCTCGCCCTCCGCGGTGGCCGCGCGCCCGATGGCGAGGAGCTCGTCGCGGTCCGGGTCGCCGAGGCCGATCTCGGCGAGGGTGGTGGGCAGGCCGACGGCGCGGCTGAAGCGCAGATAGGTGTCCAGCTCGTCGGTCGGGGCGCCTTCCAGGACCAGCTGGGCGAGGGTGCCGATGTTGACCTTCTCGCCGTGCATCATGCCGTGCACCTTGTGCGAGACGGTCAGCCCGTTGTGGATGCCGTGCGCGGCGGCGAGGCCGCAGGACTCGAAACCGAGGCCGGAGAGCAGCGTGTTGGCCTCCGTGACCTTCTCCAGGGCCGGGGTGACCACGTGCGCCTCGGCGGCCAGCCGGGCCTGGGGGCCGTACTCCATCAGGGTCTCCCAGCACAGCCGGGCGAGCGCGAGGGAGGCCTCGGTGGCGAGACCGCCGGCCATGGCGACCCGGTTGGCGGCCACGCAGACCCGGGCCTCGTACCAGGTGGCGAGCGCGTCGCCCATGCCGGAGACGATGAAGCGGCTCGGCGCACCCGCGACGAGCGCCGTGTCGACGAGGACGAGGTTGGGGTTGCGCTGGAAGAAGGAGTAGCGCTCGAAGGCGCCGCCCTCCGTGTAGATCACGGCGAGCGCGCTGGTCGGCGCGTCGGTGGAGGCGACCGTGGGCGCGGACACGACGGCGATGTCGCCGAGCGCGTGGCCCACGGCCTTCGCCGTGTCGATGGCGGTGCCGCCGCCGATGCCGATGACGACGTCCGCTCCGGCGGCCTCGGCGGCCGCGGCGACCCGGTCGATCTCCTTCTGGGTGCAGAGACCCCCGAAGACCTCCTTGGTCAGCTTGACCCCGGCTCCGGAGAGGGAAGCGGTGACGGCCGCGTCCACGAAGCCCCAGACGCCCTTGTCCGCGAGGACCACGGCGTTCGTCCCGAGGCGGGCGGTGTGCTCGCCCAGGTCGTTCATCGCCCCGGCGCCCTGCACGTACTTCGGCGGGCTGATCATCATGCGCGTACCGACGGTCTTCACGTGAATCCTCCTCATTGCGAATTCATTTCCGCTTGCTTATTCATCCCTATCACGAATTTCGGCCACGTCCGAGATATGCGCGGTCCCCTTGCGAACGGGTCCTTTCGCGCCCGGATCCGGGACCAAGGACCCGAGCTGTTCCGCAGTTTCGTCAGGGTAAAGTTCCAGCCAAGCGCCCCGGAAGCGGTGGCGGATCGGCGACGGTGCCGACTTAACACCGTCCCGCAATTCCTATTTCCGCTCCCGATCGGCGTGACGAGTTCCCCGTTCCGCGTTCCCCTTTCAAGGAAAGAGGCCCCCGTGAAGAAGCTCATCAATTCCCCCGAAAGTGTCGTCTCCGACGCACTGCGCGGAATGGCCGCCGCTCACCCGGGGCTCTCCGTCGAGGCGGAGAAGGGCATCGTCACGCGGGCCGCCGGAGCGGCCGGGGAGCCGGCCGGGAAGGTCGCCCTGCTGTCGGGCGGCGGCAGCGGGCACGAGCCGCTGCACGCGGGGTTCGTCGGGCGCGGCATGCTGGCGGCCGCCGTGGCCGGCCCGGTGTTCACCTCCCCGGTGCCGGACAACATCGCGGCTGCCACCTGCGCGGTCGACGCGGGTGCGGGGGTACTGCACATCGTGAAGAACTACACGGGCGACATCCTCAACTTCAGGATGGCGGCGGAGGATTGCGAGGACGAGGGCGTCATGGTCGAGCAGGTCGTCGTGGACGACGACGTGGCGGTGGCCCGGACGGAGCACGGACCGGGCCGCCGCGGCACCGGCGCCACGCTGTTCGTGGAGAAGATCGCGGGCGCGCTCGCCGAGGAGGGCGCTCCGCTCGCCGAGGTGGCCGCGGTCGCCCGCAAGGTCAACGCGAACGCGCGCAGCTACGGCGTCGCCCTGACCTCCTGCACCACCCCGGCCAAGGGCAGCCCCAACTTCACGCTCGGCGAGGACGAGATCGAGCTGGGCATCGGCATCCACGGCGAGCCCGGCCGCGAGCGCCGGAAGGTCATGACGGCCGCCGAGACCGCCGAGGCGATGCTCGACGCCGTCCTCGACGACCTCCCGGAGGCGGCCGGCGCCCCCGTCATCCTCCTCGTCAACGGCCTGGGCGGCACCCCGCCGGTGGAGCTGTACATCATGCGCGCGGAGGTCGGTCGGGTGCTCGCCGAGCGCGGGATCACCGTGGCCCGGTCCCTGGTCGGCAACTACGTCACCAGCCTGGACATGGCCGGCTGCACCCTCACCCTGTGCCGCGCCGACGAGGAGCTGCTGCGCCTGTGGGACGCACCGGTGGACACCCCGTCCCTGCGCTGGGGCTGCTGACCCCGCTCGCTCACCCCCCTCGCTCCACCCCCCTCGCTCCACCCCTCTCGCCTGACACTCTCCAGGAGCCCTCCCCATGACTGCCGTGCCCGCCACCCCGACGACCTCCACCACCCCGCCCGCGCAGGCCCCCGCGCAGGCCCCCGCCCAGGCCCCCGCACTGGACACGGCCTACTTCCGCCGCTGGATCACCGAGACCAACCGGCTCGTACGACGGGACAGCGCGCGCCTCACCGAGCTGGACGCGGTCATCGGCGACGGGGACCACGGGGCCAATCTCGTACGGGGCTTCGGTGCCGTCGGCGCGGCCGTGGCCGAGCAGCGGCCCACCACCCCGGGGGCGCTGCTGACGCTGGCCGGCTCCACCCTCACGAACACCGTGGGCGGCGCCTCCGGCCCGCTGTTCGGCACCGCGCTGCGCCGCACGGGCAAGGTGCTCGGCGACACCGGGGCGCCGACCGTGGCGGAGCTCGGTGCCGCGCTCGGCGCCGGACTCGCGTCGGTGCGGAAGCTGGGCGGCGCCGAGGTCGGCGACGCCACCCTCGTGGACGCCCTGGCTCCCGCGGTGACGGCGCTGGCCGAAGCCGCCGAGGCCGGCCTGCCGCTGCGCGAGGCCCTGGACGAAGCCGTACGGGCGGCCCGCGCGGGCGCCGACGCCACCGAACCGTTCGAAGCCCGCAAGGGCCGGGCCAGTTACCTCGGCGAGCGCAGCATCGGCCACCAGGACGCCGGGGCCAACTCCGTGGCCCTGCTCATGGAGGCGCTGCGTACCGCGGTGGACGCGCCCGAGGCGGACTTCGCCCCTGAGGAGCCCGCCGCCGGGGCTCCGGCCGTCGCCGGGGCCGCGGTGGAGCGGGAGGCTCCGAAGACGCGTACCGGCCGCGTCGGCGTGGTGCTCGTCTCGCACAGCAAGGCGGTCGCGGATTCCGTGGCCGCGCTGGCGGGCGCGCTGCTCGGCTCGGTCGAGCCCGCTCCGCTGGCGGTGGCGGGCGGCACCCCCGACGGCGGGATCGGCACCAGCGCGGAGCTGATCACGGCCGCCGCCCGGTCGGTGGACGAGGGCCGGGGCGTGGCGGTGCTGTGTGACATGGGCAGCGCGGTGCTGACGGTGAAGTCCCTGCTCGGCGAGGAGCCCTCGCAACTGCCCGACGGCGCGCGGATCGTGGACGCGCCGTTCCTGGAGGGCGCCGTGGCCATCACGCTGACCTCGGCCATCGGCGGCGACATCGACGCCGTACTGGCCGCCGCCGAGGACGCACGCGGCTACCGCAAGCGCTGACCGGACACCGAAAGCCGGTGGGCGGCCCTCCCCCGGAGGGCCGCCCACCGGCTTTCACGCTGTGGCAGCATCGGGCACATGGCGCCCAGGAAGATCCGTGCTCCGGCCGAGCGGATGCTCGGCTACGCCCGCGTCAAGGAGGCCCGGGACCCCGAGGTCACGGCCGAGCGGCTGCGGGAGTTCGCCGGGGACGAGATCATGCCCGTGCGGCTGTACACCGCGCAGAGCCTCGCGGCTCCGTCCGACGTCCTGCTCCGGCTGGCCCGCGACGAGGCGGACTGCGTGCGGGGGGCCGTCCTGTCCAACCCGGCGGCGGACGAAGCGGTGCTGCGCGCCATGGTCGAGGCGGAGCGGGCACGGCCCCCCCGTCCGCCCCGGGTGGCGGCCCGACTTCTCGGTGCGCAGTCACGCCGTCCATCACCCGGGCGCCTCGGGAGCGTTGCGCGCCGAGCTCTTCGCCGAGGGCGCCTGCGGCTGCCCGGGGCCGTGCGACGGCTGGCAGGTCCGGGTCTCCCGGATGAGCTGGTTGAGGCGGGCCGGGCGGCTCTGAGCTGCGGTGGCCGGCCGGGCGGGCCTGGTGGGGCTTGTCCCCCTGCGACGACGACTGCACCTCCCCCGGAGACGCTCCCGCTCTACGACGTCTTCACGGGCGGCGTCCTGGAGCGGATCCCGGCGTCGGCTCCGGCGTCGGCACTATGGTCCCGGTGTCGGTCCCGGCGTCGGCTCCGGCCCCCTCCCGTGGTCGGCCCGCGGAGGTCCCGTACCGCCGTCCCGAATGGTGGAACGGGTGTCTCGCCCGCCCCGCCCCCCTTCGTCTATGCTCCGCGCCATGGCCGTCACCCAGCGCCTCCTGTCGCGCTCCTGTTGTCCCCGCTGACGCCCGCCTGCCCCGACGCACCCGCTCCGACCGCCCGCCCCGCCGCCGACGTCCCCCGTCGGCCCGGCTCGCCCCCGCGGTCGCACGGTCCCGCCGCATCCCCCGTACCGCCGTGCATGCGATTCCGCTTCCGCATACGCCCCGGCGGCCCCCGCCTCCCGAAGGAGCCCGTCCACCATGAGCAGCAGCCCCGCCCTCCTCGACGTCGGCCAGGCCCACGCCCGCCATGCCGAGTTCCGGATCGTCGATGTCCGCACCCCCGGCGAGTACGCCTCCGGCCACCTCCCCGGCGCACTGAACATCCCCCTCGACCGGATCGGCCACTCTCTGACCGAGCTGCGCGAGGCGGCCGAGGAGCAGGAGCTGCTGCTCGTGTGCGCCTCGGGGACCCGCTCGGGGAACGCGGCCCGGACCCTGGCCGGGCACGGCATCGCGGCCATCAGCCTGACCGGCGGCACCACCTCCTGGTCGGCGCACGGGCACCCGCTCGACTACCCCGCCGAGGGGCCCCGCCGGGTCTGGGCCATGGAGCGCCAGGTCCGGTTCGCCGCGGGCTCGCTCGTCCTCCTCGGCCTGCTCCTCGGCCTGCTGGTGCACCCGGCGTTCGAGCTGCTCAGTGCCGGGATCGCGGCCGGGCTGGTCTTCTCCGCCCTCACCGACACCTGCGGCATGGCCGTGGTCCTCGGCCGGCTTCCCTTCAACCGCCGCCGGTAGCCTGGCGCCCCGCCCTCACACCTGGCCGGCCGCCAGGCTGCCCCCGCCCAGGGTGAGCGCGGTGTTCACCAGGCCCACGTGGCTGAACGCCTGGGGGAAATTGCCGAGTTGGCGTCCGGAGACAGGGTCGTACTCCTCGGCGAGGAGTCCCACGTCGTTGCACACGGCCAGCAGCCGCTCGAAGAGCTCCCGCGCCTCCTTCTCGCGGCCGGTCAGGTGCAGGGCGTCGGTCAGCCAGAACGAGCAGGCGAGGAAGGCCCCTTCGTCGCCGGGCAGGCCGTCCACCGAGAGCCCCTCGGTGCTGTAGCGGCGGACCAGACCGCTGCGGCCCAGTTCCTCGCGCACCGCGTCGACCGTGCCGATGACGCGGGGGTCCTCGGGCGAAAGGAAGCCGACCCGCGGGATGAGGAGGGTGGCCGCGTCCAGCTCGCGGGAGCCGTAGTACTGGGTGAAGGTGCGCCGCTCCGGGTCGTAGGCGTTCTCGCACACGTCCTGGTGCACGGCCTCCCGCATGGCGCGCCAGCGGTGCACGTCGCCGGGCAGTGTGGGGTTGAGCTCCAAGGTGCGCACGGCCCGGTCGGCGGCGACCCACGCCATCACCTTGGAGTGCGTGAAGTGCCGGCGCGGGCCTCGCACCTCCCACAGGCCCTCGTCGGGGCGGCGCCAGTTCTGTTCCAGGAAGTCGAGGAGTGCGAGCTGGATCTTCCAGGCGTGCCACTCGGCGGGGAGGCCGTTGGAGCGGGCCAGGTGCAGGGAGTCGAGGACTTCGCCGTACACGTCGAGCTGGAGCTGGTCGACGGCCGCGTTGCCGACGCGGACCGGCGCGGAGGAGGCGTACCCCTTCAGCCAGGGCAGCTCGCTCTCCGGGATGCGCCGCTCGCCCCCGATCCCGTACATGATCTGCAGGTCGGCCGGGTCGCCCGCGACGGCCCGCAGCAGCCAGGCCCGCCAGGCGCGGGCCTCGTCGAGGTAGCCGGTGGCCAGCAGGGAGCCGAGGGTGAGGGTGGAGTCGCGGAGCCAGCAGTAGCGGTAGTCCCAGTTGCGGACGCCGCCGAGCTCCTCGGGCAGGGAGGTGGTCGCGGCTGCGGCGATGCCGCCGGTCGGGGCGTAGGTGAGGGCCTTGAGGGTGATCAGGGAGCGGATCACCGCATCCCGGTAGGGGCCGTCGTAGGTGCACCGGCCGGTCCACTCCCGCCAGTCGGCGAGGCTCTGGTCCAGGGCGGCGTACGGGTCCAGCGGCTCGGGGCGCGGCTCGTGCGAGGGGTGCCAGGTGAGCACGAAGGCGACGCGCTCACCGGGGGCCACGGTGAACTCGGAGCGGGTGCTCAGGTCCTCGCCCCAGGTGCGCACCGGGGGCTCGCTGCGCAGCCATGCCGCGTCGGGGCCGGCGACGGCGACGCGGTCGCCTTCGCGGGCGCCGTCGCAGCGGCGGACCCAGGGCACGACGTGCCCGTAGTCGAAGCGCAGGCGCAGGGTGCTGCGCACGGTCGATTCGCCGGTGAGCCCTTCGACGATACGCATCAGGTCGGGCGCGGTGTCGCGCTGCGGCATGAAGTCGATGACCTTGAACGAGGCACCGTCGCCGGTCTCCCAGAAGGATTCCAGGACGAGCGTGCCGTCGACGTAGGCGCGGCGGGCGCAGCGCGCGGAATCGGGGGCGGCGGCCGGGGCGATGCGCCAGTGGCCGTTCTCCTCGTCGCCGAGGAGGGAGGCGAAACAAGCGGCCGAGTCGAAACGCGGCAGGCACAGCCAGTCGATGGACCCGTCGCGGCCGACCAGCCCACTGGTCATCAGGTCGCCGATGAGTGCGTAGTCTTCGATGGGTTGTGTCATTTAGGGCACTTTCCCCCGAATGCCCGCACTCAATCAGCCCGTACGGGTCCCCGCCCCGCCCGCGGAGCCGCCCCCGAGGCCCCCTCAGTTCCGCACGAGGAGCAGCACGCCCGCGGTCACGACGCCGAAGCCGACCGCGAGGGCGCCGTGGGCGAGGCGGTGTCCGCGCAGGACGGGCAGGAAGCGGTCGACGGCGTACCGGCCGGGGCCGGTGAGGGCGAGGGCGGCGGCGCCGGCGGCGAGCACGAGCGGGTACTCGATGCCCTGGGGGGCGAAGAAGGAGCCGATGCCGTGGACGGCGACCGCATTGATCATGGTGCCGAGGAGGGCGGCTCCGGCGAGCGGGGTGAGCAGCCCGAGGACGAGGCCGAGCCCGCCGAGGGTCTCGGTCAGGCCGGCGAGGACGGCCATGGCGTCGCCCGCCGGGTATCCGCTGGCGGTGAAGAACTGGCCGGTGCCGCTGATGCCGCCGCCGCCGAACCAGCCGAAGAGCTTCTGGGCTCCGTGGGCGGCCATGGTCAGGCCGAGCACCACGCGCAGGAGGAGCAGCCCGACATCGTGCGCGGGGGTGGACGGGGACGGAGCGGAGGTGCGCGCGGCGGACGCGGCCGGTGCGCCGGCTCGCGGCTTCGGCGTGGTGACGGAGGGGCTGGTCATGGGGATGTCCTTCCGGTCGGGGGTCCGAGAGCATGTTGTTCAAATTCGAACCACTCCCCCCGACCATAGCCCCGCCTCCGCAGCTGATTCAAATTCGAACGTCACGTGTAGCCTGGATCCATGGCTTTGGCTGAGAAGACGAAATGGCTGGACGACCGCGAAATGCGCGCCTGGCAGGGGTTCCTCGCCGCTTCCGCGCTCGTCAACCGCCGCCTCGATCAGCAGCTCAAGGACGACTCCGGGCTGTCGCACCCGCAGTACGAGATCCTCGTACGGCTCGCCGGCGCGCCCGAGGGCGAGCTGCGCATGACGGAACTCGCCAACGGGCTGGTCAACTCCAAGAGCGGCCTCACCTACCAGGTGACCCAGCTGGAGAAGGCGGGCCTCGTCCGCCGCCGCACCTGCCCGTCCGACGTCCGCGGGATATACGCCGTCCTCACCGAGACCGGCCGCGCCCGGCTGACGGAAGCCGCACCGGGGCACGTGACCACGGTCCGCGAGGTCCTGGTGGACGTCCTCACGCCCGAACAGCTCGACGTGCTCGCGGACGGGCTCGGCGAGGTCAGCCGCCGGCTCCGGGCGCAGGGCTCCTGATGGACACGGCGACCTTCTGGCTCGTCGTGGCGGCGGTGGTGGCGGCCGGCCTGGCGGTCACGGCGGCCGTGCTGCTCGTACGGGTCTTCGCGGCCCGCCGGCTCCTGCGCGACGCGGGCATCCCGCTGCGCGACAAGGCCCTGTTCTGGGCCGCGGTCGCGTACACGGTCTCCCCGGTGGACCTGATCCCGGACCCGGTCTACCTGGACGACATCGGCATCCTCCTCCTGGCCCTCCGCTCCCTCCACGCGGCAGCGTCGGCGGCCCGCCCGCCCAAGGAACTCGACACGGCGTAGAGGCATCCGCGCCGGCCGGCTCAGCGCACCCCGCGCGGGCGGAACTGGACGCTGATGCGGGGGCCCACCCCGCGGGCCGTTTTGGGGATGGCGTGCTCCATCGTTCGCTGGCAGGAGCCGCCCATCACCACCAGGTCGCCGTGGCCCAGGGGGAGGCGGAGCAGGGTGGGACCGCCGTCGCGGGGGCGCAGGACCAGGTCGCGGGGGTCGCCCACCGAGAGGATCGCGACCACCGTGTCCTCGGTGGCGGAGCGGCCGGTGCGGTCGCCGTGCCAGGCGACGCTGTCGCGGCCGTCGCGGTAGAGGCACAGTCCCGCCGTGGCGAACGGTTCCCCCAGCTCGGGGGCGTAGTGGCGGGTGAGCACGGCCCGGGCCTCGGTGAGGGCGGGGTGCGGCAGCGGGTCCCCCTCGCCGTAGTGGGCCAGGAGGCGAGGGACCACCACCTCCCGCTCGTACATCTGGCGCCGCTCGGCGTGCCACGGGACGTCCGACGCGAGCCGTTCGAACAGCGCGTCGGCGCCCGTCAGCCAGCCCGGCAGGTGGTCCACCCAGGCGCCGGCGCCCAGTTCCTTGCGCTGGACGCCCACCAGTGGGCCGAGCCGGATCTCGTCGCCCTGATCGAAGAGCGAGCCCTGGAGTGCGTGCATGGCTCCAGGATAACGCGGAATTCGAACGTGTGCACGAACAAAGCTGGGCGGGGGACGCACGCCCCCCGCCCGCGCTGCACTACTTCAGATAGGGGCCCGTGGCACCCACCTTGCCGGGGGCGGCGTTGCTGCCGCCCAGGTCGAGCACGTAGACCCGCAGGTTGCCCTTGCCGGGGGCCGGGACGGACAGGGTGCCGCCGGTGACGGTCTTCACCTCGCCGGTGATCGCGTCCTTGTACGTGCCGTTCGGTACGCCGGTGTAGGTGGCGGACCCGGTGACGGTCACCAGGGCGAAGCTGTCCACTCCGGTGGCGGTGTCGGTATAGCGCCGCTTGAAGGCCATGCCGCCCGAGACGCCCTCGGTGGAGTACTGGCCCATCTGGAGCGCGGGCACGGCGCGGCGGATCTCGTTCAGCCGCTGGAGGTGTTTGACCAGCGGGGATTCGAGGGTGGCGGCGACGGCTCCGGTGGCGGTGGCGACCTTCGAGAAGCCGGAGGCGGTGACGGATCCCGCGATCTTGTCCCCGAAGTACGCGCGGCCGGTGCCGGTGAGCGGGCAGGTCGGGCCGCAGTCGATCTGCTTGCCGGCCTGGAACTCGATCTCGGAGCCGTAGTACAGGGTCGGGATGCCGCGGAAGGTCCACATCAGGGCCGTGTTCTCGGCCCAGGCGTCGGTTCCCCCCGCGTAGCGGGTGGAGGATTTGCCGGGACCGAAGTCGTGGCTGTCCACGTAGACGACGTTGTAGGTGGCGTCGTTGTAGCTGTCGTCGGAGTCCTTCCCGTTCTGGAAGGCGTTGTTCGCGTCCCCGAAGTTCATGTGCATGCGCATGTCGATGACGTTCATGCCGGAGAACCTGCTGTGGTCGGGGGCGTGGTAGAGGTTGCCGTTGAGGAAGGCGTTGGTGCTGGTCGGCTGCTTGGCGGGGTCGTTGTCGGTCGTGTACTGCTGGACGGCGGCGGTGGCGTCGTCCGCGCTGTACGTCGCGGACTCCTTCCAGGTGTAGTACTGCGCGGACTGGTTGGCCGAGCCGCGGTTCCACTTGTCGTTGACGAAGGAGCCGACTTCGCCGAAGACGTAGAAGTCTTCGGCCTTATGGGCGCCGAACTGCTGGGCCACGCGCTGCTGGATGGCGGGCAGGAAGCGCCGGTTCCAGGTGACCCGGGGGATGTGCACGGCCGTGTCGACCCGGAAGCCGTCGACGCCCATGTCGATGTACTTGTTGTAGGCGCCGATGAGGTAGTTCTGGACGGCCGGGTTCTCGGTGTTGAAGTCCGCGAGGTCCTCGTGGATCCAGCAGGAACGGGCGTCCTCACCCTCCCAGTTGCCGATCCAGCACTGGTGGAACAGGGCCTTGGGGAACATGCCCGAGGTCGGGTTGGGCCACTGGCAGTTGTAGACGGTGTAGCCCTCGGCGCTCTTGTACGGCGTGGCCGCGCCCCAGTTGACGCAGGTGTTCCCGGCCGGCTCGGCGGTCGACCACAAGTCGCCGTTGTAGTAGGACTTTCCGCTCTTGGGGTCGACGGTGAGGCCGTCGTACTCAAAGCCGGCCTGCTTCTCGTCGTAGTACCAGGACCACTGCGCGTCGCGCACGCCGAAGACGGTGGGAGTGAACAGGCCCTTGGCTCCCCAGCGGGCGCTGTGGTTGTAGACCACGTCCTGGTAGATCTTGACGCCCTTGGCGTGGGCGGCGTTGATGAGGTCCTGGTACGAGGCGCCCGCCGATTCCAGGCGGGGGTCGACCTTGTAGAAGTCGTAGCCGTGATAGCCGTGGAAGTCGTAGTCGGAGCGGTTCAGCACGACCGGGGTGATCCAGATCGCGGAGAAGCCGAGGGCTTTGACGTAGTCCAGCTTCTCGACGAGGCCCTTGAAGTCCCCTCGGAACATCGGGTCGTTGTGGGCGGCGTTCCCGGACTTCACGTGCTGGCTGCCGCCCCGGTTGTTGGCGCTGTCGCCGTCGTTGAAGCGGGCGGTGAGCACGAAGTAGATCGGGTCCTTGCGCGGGTCACCGCCCAGCGGCGCCGATCCGGCCGGAGCCGGGGGCCGGGTACCCGTGGTGGCCACGGCCCCGGCGGAGGAGGCCGAGAGGTTTCCGGCGGCGTCCACGGCCTTGACCGTGTAGGTGTAGGCGGTGCGCTCCTCCAGACCGGATTCGGTGAGGACCGTGGAGGTGACGGAGGTGACGACGGATCCCTTGGTGCCGCCCGACCTGGTGACCTGGTAGCCGGTCACCCCCCGGTCGTCCGTGGCCGCGTCCCAGGTCACGACGGTGGACACGTCGGTGGCGGCGGCCCGCAGGCCCGCGGGCGCGGAGGGTGCGGTGGTGTCGGGGACGGCGGCGGCGCACGGGTCGGCGGCGTTCGCGGTGACCGTGGTGTCCTTCACCGTGGACAGACCCGTGCCGAGGGCGTAGTTCCTGCCGTTGTTGTTGTCCCAGGTTCCGTTGCCGTTGTTGAAGGTGGCGGCGAGTCCGGCGGCGGAGCCGAGCGGGACCGTCTTCTTCACCCAGCCCGTGCAGGCCGGGTCCATCCCGGCGCCGGGCGCGGTGGTCCAGGCACCGCCGGTCGGAGCCCAGTGCAGGTTGACGGTCGGCCAGCCGACCGTCGTCGTCGAGTAGAAGACGGTGGCGCTCGCGCCGGTTCCGGTACCGGTGCCGGGGTCCGCGACGCAGGGGTCGCTGTGCGCCACGACTCCGTCCTTGACGGTGATGACCCCGGTGCCCAGGGCGTAGTTCTTGCCCCCGTTGTTGTCCCAGGTGCCCTGGCCGTTGTTGAACGTCGCCTGGAGCCCGGCGACCGCGCCGAGGTTGACGGTCTTCTTCACCCAGTCGGTACAGGCGGCTTCCATCCCGGCGCCGGGGACGGACGTCCAGCTCCCGCCGTCGGTCGCCCAATGCAGGTTGTACGCAGTCCAGTTGCGCGTCTTGGTGTAGTAGAAGACCGTCGCCGTACCGTCGCCTGCCGCCGTCGCGGCGGCGGGAGTGGCGGCGGGGGCGGCGGGCGCGGCCTCGGTGAGGGAGGCCCCGGCGGCCGGCAGCGCGGCCGCCAGGCACCCCGCGACGGCCAGGGCAAGGGCCGTGGACCGCCCTCTGGGATGTGAGCGCGTGCGTGATCTCAAGGTCTGCTCCTCGAAGCGGGGCCCAACAGCCCTGCGGCTCCGCGGCATTGAAAACTTGCCGCAAGGTTTTGCGGGGAGGTTATCCACCTGTCACCAGTGCGTGAACCCCTTGTGAACCGAAAATCTCGCGACTCGGCACGCCTTGACGGACTCCCGGTGCCCTTTATGGGGAGAACTACCGCAATGGCTTGCAGAAAATTTCCCTACGGAGGCGCAGGCGAGGGCGAGGGTCGCCACAGAGACCGGGAGGACCGGGAGGACAGGGAGGTGCCGGGGCACCAAGGGGACCGGGGGCCGGCCAGCAGGCGGCCGGCGTCGGGCGGAGATCGATAAGTCGACAATGGTGACGTACGAACCCCGAGGCCGGCGACCGTCGAAGCCGCCGGGTCGGGCGAAGCCTCCGGGACGGACCGACCCCTGACGCTTCGCCCCCGCCTACCCCTACCGGCCGCCGCGCAGGGTTTCGATCTCGCGGCGTTCGCGCTTCGTCGGGCGACCCGTGCCGCGGTCGCGGATGCCGACCACCGCCGCCTCCACCGGGGTCGGCGGCGGGGGGCTGTTGTCGGTCAGGCATTCCGCCGCGGCCGGGGCGCCGACCCGCTTGGACACCGGGCGCCGGACCACCACGATGCGCTCCCGCCCCGCATGGAAGAGGCGCACTTCGTCACCCGCCCGCACCGCCTGCGCCGGCTTCGCGCGCTCCCCGTTGACCCGCACGTGTCCCGCCCGGCACGCCGTGGCGGCGATCGCCCGCGTCTTCGTCAGCCGGACCGACCAGATCCACACGTCGACCCGCGCCGACCCCGATCCCGTACCCGCGGTTCCCTCTTCAGCCATACCCCCGACTCTAGCGAGGCGGGCCGGGCGGGCCGAGCCCCGTCGAAACGGAATGGTTTTGGCGGTTACGACAAACCAGTGGTATCTGCCATGGATATCATCCCAATGGAATTGCAAATGCAGCTCATGTGGCCCTACCTTGTCGCACATGCAGTCCTACACCATCGGTCAGGCGGCACGCCTGCTGGGCGTCAGCCCGGACACCGCACGCCGCTGGGCCGACGCCGGCCGCGTCACGACCCATCGCGACGAGAGCGGTCGCCGGCTGATCGACGGCCCCTCACTGGCCGCCTTCTCCGTCGAGGTGGCGCAGGGGGCACACACCGAGGACGGCGAGGCCTGCACCTCGACGCGCAATGCCTTCCCGGGCATCGTCACCGCCGTCAAGCTCGGCGACGTGGCGGCCCAGGTCGAGATCCAGGCCGGTCCCCACCGCCTGGTCTCCCTGCTCACCCGGGAGGCCGTCGACGAGCTCGGGCTCCAGGTCGGCATGCGGGCCACCGCCCGCGTGAAGTCGACGAGCGTGCACATCGACCGCGCCTGACCCCGGCCGGAACCGACGAACCGGGCACCGCCCGGTCTTCGGCACCGCTCAGGACCGCCGCCCCATTACCGCCGCCCCACCACCGCCCGGTTCGACCCCGCGCAGCACCGCTCACCACCACGCCTCCCCACCCGCTCCGCCCGTCCCCGGCGCGGGTCACCACCGCGCGGACCCGGCACCAGGCCGGCCGCCGACCCGACCGAGGAGCACCAGCCCATGTCCCCGTTCCTGCCGCTGAACCGCCGTACCGCCGCGCTCGCCCTCTCCACCGCCCTGCTCGGGCCGGCGCTCGCCGCCTGTGGCAGCGGCGACGACACGAAGGACGGGGCCGCCGCCTCCCCGAGCGCCGCGTCCGGTTCCGCCGCGCCCAAGGCCGCCGACCTGACGGTGCTCGCCGCCTCCTCCCTCACCGACGTCTTCAGGGCGGCGGGCGCCGCGTACGAGAAGGCGCACCCGGGCACCAAGGTCACCTTCTCCTTCGCCGGTTCGCAGGAGCTCGCCGCACAGGTCAAGCAGGGTGCCCCGGCCGACGCCCTGGTCACCGCCGACACCAAGACGATGGACGGTCTCAGGGCCGAGACCAACGACCCGGTCGTCATCGCCAAGAACCGCCTGGTGATCGCGGCCGGCAAGGGCAACCCGTTCAAGGTCGCCGCGCTCAAGGACCTCGCCGACACCAAGATCAAGGTCGTGCTGGCCGCGCCCGAGGTTCCGGTGGGCCGCTACAGCAAGCAGATCCTCGACGCCCAGAAGATCGCGGTGAAGCCGGTCTCCCAGGAGCCCAACGTCCGCGCCGTGCTGAGCAAGGTCGAGCTGGGCGAGGCCGACGCCGGTCTCGTCTACAAGACCGACACCCTCAAGTCCGGTGACAAGGTCGAGGTCGTGGACATCCCGGACGCCGAGAACGCCGTGGCCTCGTACCCGGCCGCCACCCTCAAGGGCTCCAAGAACGCCGGGGCCGCCGCCGCGTTCGTGGCCTGGCTGAACACCCCGGAGGCCCAGAAGATCCTCCAGGACGCGGGCTTCCAGAAGGCGTGACCGCCTGCCGAGCCCGGTGACGGAGAGGGACTGCCCGGTCCGGGGGGACGGGCAGTCCCTCTCCGCTTCCCTCCCGCCCCATTACGCTTCACACGCCGCCCGGGCCTCCCGAGATCCGCGGCGGCGCCCCCGACACCCCCGGCCAGGAACCCACATGAGCAGACTCCGTACCCGCCGCGCCCGGCCCCCCGTGGCCCTGGCGCTCCCCGCGCTGCTCGCCGTGGCGTTCCTGCTGATGCCCCTCGTCGGCATCCTCACCCGCACCCACTGGAGCGATCTCGGCTCGCACCTCACCAGCCCCGGTGTGGTCGAGGCGCTCCGGCTCTCGCTGGTCGTGTCCCTGTGGGCGCTCGGCTTCTCCCTCCTCCTGGGGGTGCCGCTCGCCTGGCTGCTGGCCCGGGTCGAGTTCAAGGGCAAGGCGCTGGTGCGCTCGCTCGTCCTGCTCCCCATGGTGCTGCCGCCCACGGTCGGCGGTGTGGCCCTGCTGCTCGGTTTCGGCCGGCGCGGGCTGCTCGGACCCTGGCTGGAGGGCACCTTCGGCATCACGCTGCCCTTCCACACCTCCGGCGCGGTCGTCGCGGCCACCTTCGTCGCGATGCCCTTCCTCGTGATCAGTCTGGAGGGTGCGCTCGGCGGGCTCAAGCCGAGCTACGAGGAGACCGCCGCCTCCCTCGGTTCCACGCCGCTGCGCGTGTTCTTCACCGTGACGCTGCCGATGGTGGCCCCGGGGCTGGTCGCCGGAGCCGCGCTGACCTGGGCACGGGCGCTCGGCGAGTTCGGCGCCACCATCACCTTCGCGGGCAACCTCCCGGGCACCACCCAGACCCTGCCGCTCCAGGTCTACCTGCTGCTCCAGGACCAGCCCGAGGCCGCCACCTCCGTGTCCCTGCTGCTGCTCGCGATCGCCATGGCCGTGCTCGTCGCCCTGCGCGGGAGGTGGACGGGAGCCCCGGCCGCCCGCAAGGACCCCGGTGCGTCACCGGTCGCCGAGGAGGCCGCCGGCCCGGACCCCCTGGACCCCGTACCGCCCGGGGCTCCGGTCTCCCCCGGATCCCCGGCACCGCCGCCCGGGGAGGCGGCGCAGCCGTCGGCCGGTGCCCCGGCCGACGGCGGGCACTGGCCGCTGCACGCCACCGTCACCGGTTTCAACGAGCTCACCCTCGACGCCGAACCCGGCACCACCATCGCCGTCGTCGGCGAGAACGGCGCCGGGAAGACCACCCTGCTGCGCGCCCTGCTCGGCCTGACACCCCGCGCCCACGCCGAACTCCGGCTCGGCGACGCCGACGTGACCGGCCTGCCCCCGCACCGGCGCCAGGTCGCCTGGGTCCCCCAGGACGGGGCACTGTTCCCGCACCTGAGCGCGCTCGCCAACACCTCCTACGGGCTGCGCGCCCGCCGGGTGCCCCGGGCCGCGGCCCGGGCCGAGGCGCAGGCCTGGCTGGACCGGCTCGGCGTCGGGCACCTCGCCCACCGCAAGCCCGCGCAGCTCTCCGGCGGGCAGGCCCAGCGGGTGGCGCTGGCCCGCGCGCTGGCCGCCCGCCCCCGGCTGCTGCTGCTCGACGAGCCGCTCGCCGCCCTGGACCAGACCACCCGCGCACGGGTCCGGCACACCCTGCGCACGCATCTGGCCGGGTTCGGCGGGGTGTGCCTCATCGTCACGCACGACCCCGTCGAGGCGGTGTCCCTGGCCGACCGGGTCCTCGTACTCTCCGACGGGCGGACCCTCCAGGACGCTCCGCCCGCCGAGGTGACCCGGCATCCGCGCTCCCCGTGGGTGGCCCGGATGCTGGGGCGCAACGCCTGGCCCGGCACGGCCTCGGCCCACGGGCTGGAACTGGCCGCCGGGGGGCGCCTGGTGGTGGCCGAGGCGCTGCCCGAGGGGGCCGAGGCCCTCGCGATCATCGCCCCCGAGGCGGTGTCCGTGCACCGGGACCGCCCGGGCGGCAGTCCTCGTAACGTATGGCCCGGCACCGTACGGGAGATCACCTCGGTCGGCAGCCGCCTGCGCGTGCTGGTCGCTTCGGACCAGGCCCCCGACCTCGTCGCGGAGATCACGCCCGAGGCCGCCGCCGAGCTGGGAATCGTCGACGGCGCCGCGGTGTGGACCAGCGTGAAGGCGACCGAGGTCACCCTCGTACGGCTCTGAGGCGGGCTCCACAGCAGAACTAGGCGCCCACGTACGTCGCCAGGTGCTCTCCGGTGAGGGTGGTACGGGCGGCGACGAGGTCGGCGGGGGTGCCTTCGAAGACGATGCGGCCGCCGTCGTGGCCGGCGCCGGGGCCGAGGTCGATGATCCAGTCGGCGTGCGCCATGACCGCCTGGTGGTGCTCGACCACGATCACCGACTTGCCGGAGTCGACCAGGCGGTCGAGCAGGCCGAGGAGCTGCTCGACGTCGGCGAGGTGCAGGCCTGCGGTCGGTTCGTCCAGTACGTAGACCCCGCCCTTGTCCGCCATGTGGGTGGCCAGCTTGAGCCGCTGCCGCTCGCCGCCGGAGAGGGTGGTCAGCGGCTGGCCGAGGCTGAGGTAGCCCAGGCCGACGTCCGCCATCCGCTCCAGGATCTTGTGCGCGGCCGGGGTGCGGGCCTCGCCCTCGCCGAAGAACGCCGCGGCCTCGGTGACCGGCATCGCGAGGACCTCGCTGATGTCGCGGCCGCCGAGGTGGTGTTCCAGGACCGAGGCGTGGAAGCGCTTGCCCTCGCACTCCTCGCAGGTGGTGGAGACGCCGGCCATCATCGCCAGGTCGGTGTAGACGACCCCCGCGCCGTTGCAGCCGGGGCAGGCGCCCTCGGAGTTGGCGCTGAACAGGGCCGGCTTCACGCCGTTGGCCTTGGCGAAGGCCTTGCGGATCGGGTCGAGGAGCCCGGTGTACGTAGCCGGGTTGCTCCGCCGGGAGCCGCGGATCGCGCCCTGGTCGACCGAGATCACGCCCTCGCTCGACGGGATCGAGCCGTGGACGAGCGAGCTCTTGCCGGAGCCGGCGACGCCCGTGACCACGACGAGCACCCCGAGCGGCACGTCTACGTCGATGCCCCGCAGGTTGTGCGTCTTCGCGCCGCGGATCTCGAGCTTCCCGTCGGGCTCGCGCACCGTCTCCTTGAGGCTCGCGCGGTCGCCGAAGTGCCTGCCCGTGATGGTGTCGCCCGCCCGCAGCCCCTCCACGGTGCCCTCGAAGCAGATGGTGCCGCCCCCTTGGCCGGCGCCGGGGCCGAGGTCGACGACGTGGTCGGCGATCGCGATCGTCTCCGGCTTGTGCTCCACGACGAGCACCGTGTTGCCCTTGTCGCGCAGCCGGAGCAGCAGCCGGTTCATCTGCTGGATGTCGTGCGGGTGCAGGCCGACCGTCGGCTCGTCGAAGACGTAGGTGACGTCGGTGAGCGAGGAGCCGAGGTGGCGGATCATCTTGACGCGCTGGGCCTCGCCGCCCGACAGCGTGCCCGAGGGCCGGTCCAGGGAGAGGTAGCCCAGGCCGATCTCCACGAACGAGTCGAGGGTCTGGCGCAGCGTCGCGAGGAGCGGGGCCACCGAGGGCTCGTCGAGGTCGCGGACCCACTTCGCCAGGTCGCTGATCTGCATGGCGCAGGCGTCCGCGATGCTGATCTTCTTGATCTTCGAGGACCGGGCCCCCGCGCTGAGCCGGGTGCCCTCGCAGTCGGGACAGATGCTGAAGGTCACCGCGCGCTTCACGAACGCCCGGATGTGCGGCTGCAGCGCCTCGACGTCCTTGGACAGCATCGACTTCTGGAGCTTCGGGATGAGGCCCTCGTAGGTGAGGTTGATCCCCTCGACCTTGATCTTGGTCGGCTCCTTGTGGAGCAGGTCGCTCAGCTCGCGCTTGGTGTACTTGCGGATCGGCTTGTCCATGTCGAAGAAGCCGGAGCCGCTGAAGATGCGGCCGTACCAGCCGTCCATCGTGTAGCCGGGGATGGTGAGGGCGCCTTCGCCGAGCGACTTGGTGTCGTCGTACAGCGCCGTGAGGTCGATGTCGTTGACCGAGCCCCGGCCCTCGCAGCGCGGGCACATGCCGCCGGTGATGCTGAAGCTGCGCCGCTCCTTCACGGTCTGCCCGCCGCGCTCCACGGTGACCGCGCCGGCCCCGCTGATGGAGGCCACGTTGAAGGAGAAGGCCTTGGGCGAGCCGATGTGCGGCTTTCCGAGCCGGCTGAAGAGGATGCGCAGCATCGCGTTCGCGTCGGTGGCGGTGCCCACCGTCGAGCGGGGGTCGGAGCCCATCCGCTGCTGGTCGACGGTGATCACGGTGGTCAGCCCGTCGAGGACGTCCACCTCGGGCCGCGCCAGGGTCGGCATGAAGCCCTGGACGAAGGCGCTGTAGGTCTCGTTGATCAGCCGCTGCGACTCGGCGGCGATCGTGTCGAACACCAGGGAGCTCTTGCCCGAGCCGGACACGCCGGTGAAGACCGTGAGCCGGCGCTTGGGGATCTCGACGCTGACGTCCTTGAGGTTGTTCACCCGCGCGCCGTGTACGCGGATCAGGTCGTGGACGTCTGCTGCGTGCGGCTCGGGGGCCTGCGCGCCCGTCCTCGTGACCTTGCTCATCGTGTCTCCATACTGTTGGGCCGACGCCGCTCCGTGGGCCGGCGCCGCCTTCGCGGTCGCGGCAACGCTCCCCTGTCTACCCGATCGGCGGTGTCATCCGGGAGCGGCGCCAGGTAAGAGCGGCGGTGGATCTCAGCGCGTTCGGGGCTGGTGGAACCGGAGCATGTTGCCGGCCGGGTCGCGGAAGGCGCAGTCCCGGACTCCGTACGGCTGGTCGATCGGCTCCTGGAGCACCTCACCGCCGGCGGCCCGGATGCGCTCGAAGGTGGCGTCGCAGTCGTCGGTGCTGAAGATGACACCGCGCAGCAGGCCCTTGGCCAGCAGTTCCGCCATGGCCTCCCGGTCGGCGGACGATGCGTTCGGGTTCGCGACGGGCGGTTCGAGGACGATGTCCACGTCCGGCTGCGCGGGCGACCCGAGGGTCACCCAGCGCATCCCCTCGAACCCGACGTCATTGCGGACCTCCAGGCCGAGTACGTCCCGGTAGAAGGGGATCGCCGTGTCGTGGTCGTCGACGGCGATGAAGCACTGGGAAAGGTTGATGTCCATGGGTTTCACGCTACGGGCGGGCGGGCGCCCGGTGCTTCTCCGTTCCTGACCGGCTTCACCGGCTGCCGACTGCCGGCCGGCGGTACGGACAGCCGGTCGCCCGCCGCGAAGGCGTCGGCGCCGATCACGGTGACGGTGAGCGGGGGGCGCCGACGGTGACGACTTTGCCGGTGGCCCGGCGAACTCCGCCGGCAGGCGCGGCCGCAGGGCTTCGTGCGCGGGCTGACGGCGTTGCAGACGGCCAAGCGTGCGCGAGGTCCGCACACCGCCGAGTAGCCCGCGAAACCCCTTCCGGCTCCCGCCCCGCCACCCGCCCCGGGCGGGCCCGCGCCTACGCCTCGCCGGGCTCCCCGGACGGGAAGGCGGGGGCCGCGAGGGCCGGCGCCGAGGGGGAGGGCGCCGGAACGGCGAACTCGCACCACACGCACTTGCCGCCGCCCCGCGGCTCCACGCCCCAGGCATCCGCGAGCCGGTCCACCAGCATCAGGCCGCGCCCCGACACCGCCCAGTCGTCGGCCTCCCGGCGCCGCGGCAGGGCGCTGCTGGTGTCCTCCACCTCGATCCGGATACGGCCCTCCGGGGTCAGCCGCATGCTGACGCCGCCGACGCCGTCCGTGTGGACCAGCGCGTTGGTCATCAGCTCGTCCGCCGCCAGCTCGATCTCGTCGGCCTGGTCCCACGCACCCCACGCCGCGGCGGCCGCACGGATCAGGTGCCGGGCCATCGCCGGGGCGTCCGGGTCCCCGGGGGTGAGCCGGTGGCGCAGCGGGCCGCCGCCGCGCGCGAGCGGGGTGCCGCGCCGGCGCAGCAGGAGCAGGGCCATGTCGTCCCCGCCGCCCGAGTCCCCGACCAGGTCGCACAGGACGTCGGCGAGTTCCTCCACGTCCGCCGGCCCGTCCCGGACCGCGTCCATGAGCTCGCGCACACCCGTGTCGGGATCCGCGCCGGGCCGTTCCGTCAGACCGTCCGTGCACAGCAGCAGGGTGTCCCCGGGGTGCAGTTCGAGGCTGGTGACGGGGTATCCCGTACCGGCGGAGCCGGACGTACCGGACCCGGACGTACCGGACCCGGACGTACCGGAGCCGGAAGTACCGGGGCGGGGAGTACCGGGGCGGGGAGTACCGGGGCCGAAAGCATCGGTGCCGTGAGCACCCGGGCCACCGGAGGCATCCGCACCGGGCGCACCCGGCTCGCGCGCCGGCAGGCCCAGCGGCAGCCCGCCCGCCACCTGCACGCGGTGGCAACTGCCGTCGCCGCGCCGCACGATGGGGTCGATGTGCCCGGCGCGGACCAGCTGGGCCATGCCGGTGGTGAGGTCGATCTCGGCGTACGCGCAGGTGGCGAAGCGTTCCGTTTCCAGGTCCCGGAGGAAGGCGGAGGCCCGCGCCATGGCCGAGCCGGGAGTGTGACCCTCGGCGATGTACGCGCGCAGCGCGATGCGCAGCTGGCCCATGACGGCGGCGGCGTCCGTGTCGTGGCCCTCCACGTCGCCGATCATCACGCCGACCCGTCCCTCGCCGAGCGGGACCACGTCGTACCAGTCGCCGCCGATGTCCCGCCCCATCCGGGCGGCGCGGTACCGCACGGCGATCAGCGCACCCGCCACCTCCGGGATCCGGCGCGGCAGCATGGCCTTCTGGAGGCCCTCGGCGAGGTCGTGCTCCTGCTCGAAGAGCATGGCCCGTTGGAGGCTCTGCGCGATGCCGCTGCCGAGGGCCATCAGCACGTTGCGCTCCTCGGCGTTGAAGTCGCCGTCCCGCGCGTAGAGCAGTCCGAGCGCGCCGACGGGCCGGCCCTGGGCGATCAGCGGCAGGTAGACCCCGCTGCGGACGGCCAGCGGCTCGACGTACGGCCAGAGGTCCGGGTAACGCTGCTGGAACTCCTCGCGGGAGCCCAGGTACACCGGCCGCAGCGTCCGTACCGCCTCGCTCAACGGCAGGGGCGCGTCGATCCGCGTGTACTCGGTCTCCGGTACGTACGCGCCCAGCCGCCCCTCCGCGACGAGGTGGATCCGGCCGCCGTCGACCACGCCGAGCATGACGCTGACCGCGCCGAGGTGGCCGAGCGCCTCGGGGTCCTTGAGGACGTCGGTGACGTCGTTGACCGTGCGGGCGTGCGCCAGGATCGCCGTGGTCCGCTCGACGACCCCGGTCATGCGGCGCCGGCCCTCGTCGCGCTCCCCGGCCGCGCCGGGCTCGCCCGGGTCGTGGGCGGCGTCGCGGACGATCCCGATGATCCGGTACGGACGCCCGTGCGGGTCCCGCAGGATGTGGCCCTGGAGATGGGTCCAGCCCGGGGCGCCGTCCCGGCCGCGGCTGCGCACGTAGGCGCCGTAGTGGCTCCGGCCGGCCTTCAGCGCCTGTGCGACCCGCGCGTCGAGCCGGGCCTCCTCGCCGGGAGCGAGGCGGACGCGCAGTCCGGCGGGCGTACCCGTGAACTCCTCGGGGCGCAGGTCGAGGACCTCGAGGGCGGTGGTGTCGAGAAACATCTGCCCGCTGTCGAGGTCCCAGTCGAAGGTGCCCATGCGGTTGAGCGCGAGGCTCGTGTCCGTCCGGGCAGGCCACTCGACCTGGGGGGTCACTCCCCTTTCGGCCACGCCTTCAGGGTCTCACTCTTCGACGGTCCGCGCCGGTCTGCGGAAGCTTGCCGGCGCCGGGCGGGAGGGGCGCCGGTTCGCGGTACGCGCAGGCCGGATGCGGCGTGTCGGCCGGACCCTGCGCTCCGCATGCGCTAGCGGGCCTCCAGAGTGCCGAATTCCGGGACGAAAAGGGACCAAAGTCCCGGCCTGTCGTGACTTTCGCTGAATAGGCGACTTGTACGATTTCGCGAAGATCGATCCATGCATGATCATCTTTGCTGGCGTCAGGAACCCCCCGGCACGGGGTCTTTGACGCCCACGGCTGTGTGGGGTGTGGCTTGTCGCAAGCGCCGAAGACGACCGGAGAACCGGCCGGAGCAGCGGACGGAGGGGTGGAAGGGGGGCAGGACGGAGGGCAGGACGGAGGAGTGGAAAGGGCGGAGGACGGGGCACGCACCCCGGTCCGAATATCCGCGCCCCTCACCGACCCCACCCCTCTGGACGACACCCCGGCCCACTCCGCGAGCTCTGCCGACATCTCGGCGTCGGCCTCGATATCGGCCTCGGCCTCCGGCACGCGAATCGGCTCCGATGTCGGCCCGGACCACGGCTCGGACCACGGCTCGACCTCCGGCTCCGGTGGCGATGGTGCCCTCGGGGCCCGTACGGGGCGCGGGCGTCTGATCGTGCGGCCGTACCGGGATCCGCTCGTCCTCGGTCCGCTCTTCCGTGACGAGGAACCGGCGGGCGCCCCCGCCGCGACCGCCAGCGGCCCGGACCGCCTCCGCGGACGCCGCGGACCCGCCGAGCCCGAGACCCTCCGGCAGGCCGCCGTGCATGCGGCGATACCCCGGCCCGCCCGACCGGCGACGGCGGCGTCGGCCACCCCGCGGACCCTTCCCGCCGTTCTCGACCCCGAGCTCACCGAACACCCCGCGCGGGCCTGTTCCGGCTGGTGGGCCCTGCTCACCGCCACGCTGGCCACGGCCGGCGCCGCCGTCTTGACGCGGTTCGGGGAGCTCCGCCCCTCCGCCTCCCCCGCCGGGGCCTGGCCCCTGGCCGTCGTCGTGTGCTGCGCGCTCCTCACGCTCCTCGCGCTGTGCGGACTGAGGCGCGGCCGCGCCGGCCAGGCCTGGTCGCTGACCCTCTTCGGCCGCTACCGGGGCACGATCAGGCGTACCGGCCTCATCTGGTCGAATCCGCTGCCCCGGCACACCCGCGTCGACGTACGACTGCGGCACTGGCGCAGCGAGCCGCTCCGCGTCGTCGACTCCGAGGGCACCGCCCTGCGGTCCGTCGTCCTCGTCGTATGGCGGGTCAGGGACACCGCCCGCGCGCTGCTGGCGGTCGACGACCACACCGCGTACCTGCGCGGGCAGGTGGAGTCCGCGACCGCCCGGGTGCTCTCCCGGGTGCCCGCCGACTCCTTCGGCCCGGAGCCGGCCGAACCGGAGACCCTGCGCGACACCGAGGCCGTCGGCGACGAACTGACCCGGCTCCTCGCCGCCGAGTGCAAGGCCGTCGGCGTCGAAGTCTTCTCCGCCCGCCCGCTGCACGTCGAGTACGCCCCCGAGGTCGCCGCAGCGATGCAGCGCCGCCGGGTCGCCTCGATCGACGCCCGGCACCGGGACTCCGTCCTCACCTCCGTGCTCGACGCCGTCGACGACACCGTTCACCGGATGTCGGACCGCGGGCTCGTGAGCCTGGACGACTACGAACGCAAGGCCCTGGTCAAGGACTTGACCGTGGCCTTCTACACGGCGCGCGGCCCTGCCGCCGACGCCCGTTGAAAACACCCCCGATGGATAAGGAACCATGCATGCGCACGCCCGAGTTCACCGAAGAAATACCCGACAGCTGTGACTGCACCGGCTGCGCGCGCGGCACGACGGCCGTGACGGCCGCCGCGGCCCGCCGCCGTCGCTGCACCCTGCGCGGCGCCGTGGTCGCGGCCGTCGGCGCCACGCTGCTGATGGGCGCCGGAGTGGGCACGGCGTCCGCCGAGCCGGCGCCGGCGCACGCCGGCTGGGACGGCTCGAAGTACTGGTACAAGGACGCGACCGGCTGGTGGCGCTGGACCCAGCACTACAGCAAGTACGTGGCAAACAGCGGTGGTTCCTCTGCCGGCGCCTCCTCAACTGCCTCCTCCTCCGCTTCCTCCGCTTCTCCTTCCTCCTCCGTACGCACCTCCGAGCCGACCTTCCGCGGCCGCGCGGGCTGGGACGCGACGGACCGCGTGTACTGGTACAAGGACGGCACCGGCTGGTGGCGCTGGACCCAGCACAAGGCCAAGTACGAGCGCTTCGCCGGCGGCTCCGGCGCCGGATCCTCCTCCGGCCCGTCCGGCCCGTCCGGCTCCTCCGGTTCGTCCGGTTCCTCGGGCTCCGGGGGCTCCTCCGGCAGCCCCATCCGCCAGGGCACGGAGGCCGCCATCTCCTTCGCCAACAGCCACCTCGGCGACCCGTACGTCTGGGGCGGCAACGGCCCCCGCGGCTGGGACTGCTCGGGCCTGGTCCAGGCCGCCTATCGCTCGGCGGGCATCACCCTCCCCCGCGTGGCCTCCGACCAGTACCGGGCCACCACCCCGATCTCCCGCTCCGAACTGCGCCGCGGAGACCTGGTGTTCTGGACCTCGAACGGCAGCGCCTCGGGCATCCACCACGTCGCCGTCCACCTCGGCGACGGCAAGTACATCGAGGCCCCCCGCCCGGGCAAGCAGGTACGCGTCTCCAGCTTCAGCTCGTACAACCCGAACATGTACGGGCGCGTCCTCTAGCAGCCGCCCCCACGCGACGGCGGTACCAGACTTCCCCGAGGGCCGGCGGCCCTCGGGGAAGTCTGCTGTTCCGGGCTGGACCCTATTGGCTACCGCCGTCACCGGCCGGACCACCATCCGAACCCTGGTCGGTACCCGCTCCGGGCCCGATCGGGGAGGGCGGCGGCGGGGGCGCGATCAGCGAGGTGGCCGGGACCGGCGTCCTGGTCGAAGGGGGCGGCGGAGGCGGCGGGGGCGGCGGCGGGAGGTCGGGCCGCACCGAGGTCAGCGGCGGCGGCGAAGGCTTCGGCGGCTCAGCCGGGGCCGGAGACTGCGGTTCCACCGAGGGTCGCACGGGCGACGGCACCACCGCGCTCTTCGAGGGCGACGCGGACGGCGACGCCGACTCTGACGCCGACTTCGAGGGGGACTCTGACTCAGACGGGGACTCTGACTCCGTCACCGACGCCGACACGGACTCCGAAGGCGACTCCGAAGGCGACTCCGACGGAGACTCCGAAGGCGACTCGGACGGCGACTTCGACGGGGACTCGGACGGCGACTCAGAAGGCGACACCGACGGGGACGGCGAGGTCGGCGACGGGGAAGTGCCCGTGGGGGACGGCGACGTGCCCGTCGGGGTCGGCGCGGTGAACGTCGGCGACGGCGGCGGGGTGGTGAAGATCGGGGTCGGGATCACCGGCGGCGGGATCGGCCTGTCGTGCCGGTCGCGGTGGTCGCCCCGGTCGCGCTCGTACCAGCGGCTGTCGCGGTAGTCGTAGATCACGAACTTGTTCACGATGGTCACGGACGGCGCGATGACCACCACCCGCGAGGGCTGGTACGAGGTCCAGGGCTGCCCGAACCGCTTCGGGTTGGCCTTCAGTGCCACCGGCGGCCCGAGCGGGTTCCCGCAGGCGCAGCGGACCCGCGGCACCCCGCGGTCGTCCACGAGCACCGCGGTGCCGGTCTGGAGCACGGCCTGGTAGCTGGTGGGGCCGCCGTCCCGGTATCCGTGGTTGGTGACCCGGGTGTCCACCCGGAGCTGCACCGGGGTGAGGGAGCGCAGGTACGTCGGCACGGCCGTCGGCTGGATGCCGAGCGAGGAGGCGAAGGCGGCGTTCTTGGCGGGCTGCGCCGAGAGCACCCGGATCTGCTTCTCGACGTCGCAGCTGGCCACGTTCTTCGTGCCCCCGTACAGCTCGGGCGAGGCGCCGCTGACGCTGCGGGTGGCCGTGGTTCCCGTGGGCGACGGAGCCTTCGACTCGGGCTTCGTCCCCGTCGTCGGGGGCGGCGGGCTCTCCGGCGGGGCCGTTGCCTCCTTGGCGGCGGTGGACTCGGTGAACGGGTCGGGCCCGGACGCCGCCGCGGGCTGCAGGAAGACCTCGTTGCCGGCGGAGGTGGTGGTGCCCCCGCCGCCGGTCGGCCTGGTCAGTACGACGGCCAGGGTCACGGCGGCGGCGAGGGCGACGATCGTGGTGGCGAGCCGGGGAACGGAGCGCCACCAGGCTTTGCGCGGGGGCTCGGGCGGCCCGGGGGGCACCCCGCTCCCGGAGCCTCCGGGAGGGGCCGGCGGCGGGGGTGGCGGGGGGCCTTCCCGGCCCCCTGACAGGGGCCCGGAGGGCGGACCCGTGGGGCGCCCGGACGAGGACGACGGCGGCTGCGAGGGCGGCTGCGACGGCTGTGACGGCCACGGCGGCTGCTGGCCGGAGGGTTGAGTGGTCACGGGCTCTTCTTCCCAGGCGGAGGGGTTCCGGTCCCCTGTGGACGTTCCGCTGCGGACCCTTCGGACGGTGCTCCGTGGACGTTCCGTTATGGAACTTCCGCGGATCATCAGCGGAAATCTCCGGATTTCATGCACTCCTGGCGACCATTGTGTGCGCCGTCCGGGTGGTGGCCGCAAGCGGAGCTGCCTACGGTGGCAGGGTGAGCCCTACAACGGCACCGGCAGCGGGAGCCTGGCGCGACGCCCTCGTCGCGGTCCTGGCAGGCTTCGCGGTCATGGCGGTCGTCGCCTCCGCGGGGCTCGCCCTCGCCGGCGCCGGCGATCTGCCCGACGGCGCGTTCCCGCACGTGGTGGCCGCCGTCGTACTGATGGCCACGGGCGGCGCGGTCGAGGTGACGGGCGGGGCCGGCCTCCTGGCGGGGGCCGACGCGAGCCTGTCCGTGCTCCCCCTCTCCGTCAGCCTGGCCGGAGCGCTGACCACCGGCTGGCTCTTCCTGCGCCCGCTGCACAACCGGGCCGTGGCGGGCACGCGCGAACTGCTCGCCCGCGCCGCCCCCTTGGTGCTCCTCTGGCTGGTTGCGCTGACCGGCATCGCCCTGCTGGCCCGCCACAACTTCGCGATCTCCACCGGCGATTCGATCCTCGGCGACATCAGCGACGTACTCGACGCCGACCCGACGGTGGGCTTCGAGGCCGCGATCCCCGCCACCCTCGGCTTCGGACTGCTCTGGATCCTGGGCCTGTTGGTGATCGCCCTGCTGGTGTCCCGGCGCGCGCCGCTCCCGGCCGGGCTGGTCCGCTTCCACGCGGCGGTGCGGCCGGCGGCGTTCGCCGTGGTCGCACTGCTCCTCGCGTACGTCGTCGTCGGGATCGGCGTCGGCCTGGTGGTGGCGGGCACCCAGGGGCATGCCGACCGCACCCTGGCGGTGATCCTGCTGGGCCTGCCCAACCTGGTCTGGCCCGCCCTCACGCTCGGCTTCGGCGGGGCCTGGGAGGGCAAGGCCGAGGGGCCGTTCGGGCTGCCCGTACCGCAGGTCCTGGACGAGGTGCTGCGCGCCACGGGCCGGCGCTCCGGAAGCGCGCCGGACCTGTCCACCATCGACGTGGCCTCGCTCGCGGAGCGGGACTCCCGGGCCTGGTGGCTGGTCGTACTGGCCGTCGTCCTGCTGCTCGGCGCCGGCGCGCTGGCCGCCGCCCGCTCGCCCGCGCACGTCCGCCCCTGGCAGCACGCCCTCCACCTGGCCGTCGCCCTGGCGCTGGCCACCCTGGTGGTCTGCCTGCTGGCCCGGATCCAGGCCCAGTTCGGCCTCTCCCTGCTGGGCATCGGAGACGTGGACGACCTCGGCGGCGAGGTGGAGCTGCGCCCGCTGCTCTGGCGCACGGTCGGCCTCGCCTTCCTCGCGGGCGCGGCGGCGGGCTTCCTCGGCGCCCTGCTCCCCCGCCGCCGCAACGAACCCGGCCGCCCGGCCCCCGTGGACTCCGCCGGTCCCTCCGCGCACTGACCCCGCCGCCGCTGACCCCGCCGCCCGGCCCCGCCGCCCGACCCGGCCGCCTGTTGCGCCGTTCGAGTGAACAGTCGCACATCGTCTCATCGGGGGATCGTTTCCGCATGACACGCTCGTCTCCGTGAACATGACCAAAGGCCTGTTCCGGCCGCTCCACGCCGCTGGCCTGCTGGCCCTCTCCGCGCTCGCCCTGACCCTCTCCACGGCCCTCCCGACCCAGGCGACCGGCCCCGGAGGCCGCCACCTCTCCGGCGACACGGGACGCAAGGACGGCTCGGCCCAAGCGGTGTCCGTCAGCAGGGTGTTCTGCCCGCGCGGCACGGCCGTGCAGTCCGGCGGGTACTCGACCACCCGCTGGGACCACGGGCGCGACGGCACGCTCCGGCACACCGTCCTGGCCTCCCACCCCGTCGTCGACGCGGAGGGCCGCAAGGGCTGGTACGCCTCGGCCGCACACGCCGAGGTCACGGCCCACGTGGTGTGCACGCCCGCTGCCGACAACGAGAACCAGTAACCAGAACCGGACGGGCCGGGTATTGCGGCAAGCGGTGTCGAGGCGCGGCAGCCGTCCGCACCGTCACAACCTGTCGCTGGGTTCCCTCATCCCCTCAGCCGCGGGTTGCCGTTTCTCCCGGCTGGCGCCGGGTGGACCTCGCCCGGTTGCCGCAGCCGAGGGAACACCATGCCTGGTCACGGCGCCGTGCCAGGAAGAACATGCCGCAGCTGGGGGCGGGGCAGCGCCGCACCCGCTGACGGTCTGGACCCGCGGCCAGGACGAGCGTCTCGCGGGCGACGACGGCGTCTGCGCCGCCACCCTGCTCCTGCTGTGCGAGCGTGCCGTCGCCGGTCATCCGGAAGACGACGGGGGCGGACGAGGCGAGGTCGTTCAGGCGGGTCCGCAGGCTGTCGGTGAGCGGCCGCTGTGCGGCTGTCGCGTCCAGCGCGTCGCGGACCAACCCGCGCAGCTGCTCCAGCTCCTTCACGGACAGGGCGGCCAATCCGCGGTCGGCGGCGCGGGCGCGCCATCGACTGGTGAGTTCCCGGTCGGCGAGGAAGTCGACGTCGCCGCGCCCCTGGCCTGCGCCGACGACGACGGTGTTGGCCAGATCGAGGACCGGGTCCTCGCCGATCCACGGCATTTCCTGCAGGTCCCGGATGGTCATGCCCTCAATCTACTGGATTCAGGTCAGCAAACCCGTGATAGCTTCAGCTCACGGATTCGATCAGCAAAATCCGTGAGTCACGTGGTCGACGAAGGGTGATGCCATGAGTGCAACCATCGAGTACGTCAGGTTCGACACCGACGACCCCGCCTCCCTCACCGCCCACCGAAAGCAGCTCGTGGAACTGCTCAAGGAGCTCTACGGCGACGGCTTTCAGGGCGCCCACCTCGCCCAGTTCGACGACGGCACCGTTCTGGACTTCATCATCTGGTCGTCCGCCGCCGTCGCCGAGCGCGCGGCCAAGGAAATGCCGGCCCACCCCCGCGCACAGGGCTTCTTCAGCCGAATCGGCACGGTGCACGAGATGCGGCACGCTCAGGTACTGCACACCGCGTAGCCCCCGAGAACAAGGAGAATGACGCCGTGCCCTCGGCAGACGAACTACTCGGCGCGGACACCGTCGCCGACCTCGCCCGATGTCTTAAGCGAGCCGGTGACGGGATCACGGCGCATGAGACCCGGGGGTGCGGCGCCGTCCTGGACGGGCTGAGCTTCACCGAGCGTGTCGCCCTGATCAGAAATGCCGTCCTGGCCGATCTTCCGGCGGACTACCCGGCCTTCGCGAACGTGTTGCGCGCCGCACTGACGGACAGTGATTTCACCGGATGGATGATCTTCCCTGTCACCGAGGCCGTCGCCGTACGGGGTTCGGAGGCCTTCGAACCGGCGCTCGCCCTGCTGGCAGAGCTCACCCCGCGCCTGACCGCGGAGACCGCCGTCCGGCCCTTCCTCCGGGCCGACCTGGAACGCGCGCTCCACGTCATGACGCCGTGGACCGCGCATCCCGACCTCCACGTCCGCCGACTCGCCAGTGAGGGCACGCGGCCCAGACTGCCCTGGGCGCCGCAACTGCCGGAGCTGATCGCGGATCCGGCACCCGCGCTGCCCCTGCTCGACGCGCTGTACCGGGATGACTCCGAGTACGTCCGCAGATCAGTGGCCAACCACCTCAACGACATCAGCCGTGACCACCCCGACATCGCCGTTGGTGTCGCGGCGCGCTGGCTGAGCGACCCGGCACCGACGACGACCCGGTTGGTGCGGCACGGCCTGCGCACCCTGATCAAGTCCGGCCACGCCGATGCCCTTACGCTGCTCGGCCACTCCCCGGACAGTCCCGTCGCCGTCGAGGGCCCGCACGTCCACGCCGCGGAAATCCGGGTCGGCGACTATCTGCTGTTCGACTACTCGGTGACCAACACGCACGACCGGACCGCCCACCTCGTCATCGACTACGTCGTCCTCCACATGAAGGCGAACGGAACCCGAACCCCCAAGGTCTTCAAACTCGCCACGCGGTCCCTGGCTCCCGGCGAGACGTGGCGCGCGACGCGCAGACACTCCTTCAAGCCGATCAGCACGCGGCGCTACCACCCGGGTGTCCATCTGGTGCGGCTCCAGGTCAACGGCCGACCCCACGGGGAAGCCTCGTTCACGCTGCACTGCCGAGACGACCGCCTCGCATCCCCTTAGAACACCGGCAGCGCCCACCTGGGCGGTGGTGGCGGCGGCCCGTCGGAGGCCGCTCGGGCGGGCGGCCGGACGAACGCCGCCACGCCGGGGCTCACGCCCTCCCCCGCACCCGCGCGCCGCAGCGCCCCGGTGAACTCCAGGCAGCTCCCCCAGCGGTCCTCCGGCGCCTTCGCGAGGGCTCGCGCCAGTACCGCGTCCACCCCGGGGGGCAGGCCCTCCCGTCGCGAGGACACCGCGGGCGGCGGATCGTACTGGTGGGCCCAGAGCAGCGCCATGTCGTCGTCGCGCTGGAAGGGCGGGCCGCCGGCCAGGGTTTCGTAGACCACGCAGCCCAGGCTGTAGACGTCGCACCGTCCGTCGACCGGTTTCCCGGCGATCTGCTCGGGCGCCACGTAGTCCAGGGTTCCGACGAACTGCCCGACGCTCGTGAACCCGGTCAGGGACAGCGATTTCTTCGTCAGCCCGAAGTCCGTCAGGTAGACGTGCTCCGGGTGTTCGCTGTCCGTGCCCCCGGCGACCAGGATGTTGCCGGGTTTCACGTCCCGGTGCACCAGGTCGTGGGCGTGCGCCGCGTCCAGCGCCGAGGCGACCTGGCCGGCGATCCGGGCCGCCGCGTCCACGGGCAGCGGGCCCGTGCGGTCCAGCATGGCCCGCAGGTCCTGGCCGGCCACGTACCGCATGGCGATGTACAGCAGCCCCTCGGTCTCCCCCGCCTCGAAGACGGGCACGATGTGCGGGTGGTCGATGGCCGCCGCCACCTTCGACTCGTGTGCGAACCGCTGCCGGAAGACGTCGTTGCGCGCGAGTTCGGGCGCGAGCAGTTTCAACGCGACCGTCCGGTCCAGCCGCACGTCGTGCGCGCGGTAGACCACCGCCATCCCGCCGCGCCCGATCTCGGCCTCCACCACGTACCCGGCGATCCGCCGCCCCCGCAGGTCGGATGCCCGTCCGCGGAACGGCTCCGCACCCGGATCGGAGCCCATCAGCCCGCCTCCGGCCCGGGCAGCTCCACGATCTTCGTGGGCTCGTGCGGAACAGCTCGTACGTCGCCACCGCCCTCGGTGTCGGCTTCCTCCGGCGGCGTCTGCCGCGCGGGCGGGGCACCGGGTCCCGCGACGACCGCGTAGGTGGCCAGCCGGCTCCCGTCCCCGTACATCCACCGTCCCGCCGTCTCGTCGTAGAGCCACACCGACTCCCCGTCGACGACGACTCCGACGCGCAGTCCCCGCAGGGACCGCCGGAACGATTCGGGATCGATCCGCCCGGCCGCGAGATCGGTGACGGCCCGCCGGTAGCGCTCCAGCTCCTCGGCGCAGCGGGTCAGCAGCGGCTGCGGGTCCTCGACACGGCTCAGCGGGCGCCCGCCGGTCGGCGGGGGCTGCGGCACGGCGAGCAGCAGGCGTCCGTCCACCCAGGCGGACCACCCGTTGGCACACAGGATCTCCCCCCATTCCCCGCGGCGGGACAGCAGCCGTACCGGGAGGAAGGCGTCGAGCGGCACCGTCGGGCGGGACAGGTCCGGGGTCTCCCACGCGGGCAGGCCGTCCTGCGGGACGATGTGGGTGGGCCGGAAGTCCGCGGCTTGGCCGGGGCTGGTCATCGCGGCTACTTCCGCATGATGGCCGGCTCGTGGCGCCGCAGCACCCGGCCCGTCAGCACGCCGAACAGCACGGACAGGGCGGCCAGCATCCCCACCTCCAGGAGCCACAGGCGGGGCTTGTGATCGAACAGCGGATCCTGGGTGATCTTGCCGGGCACGATGGCGCCGAGGTCGATGGTGGCCGACATCGCGCCCATGGCCCAGCGGGCCGGCACGAACCAGGCGAACTGTTCGATGACGGCGACCCCGGTGAGCTTCAACAGGGAGCCGCAGAAGACGACCTGCACGATGGTGAGCAGGACCAGCAGCGGCATGGTGACCTCTTCCTTGGACACCAGGGCGGAGATCAGCAGTCCGAGCACCATGGCGGTGACGGACAGCAGGGCGACGACGAGGGTGATCTCGATCAGTGGTGGCATGAAGAGGCCCTTGCCGCCCGGAGCGTTGGTCTTGACGCCGGCGAGGCCGACCAGGGTGAGGACCACCGCCTGGGCGACGGTGACGGCGCCGAGGACGACCACCTTGGACATCAGGTAGGCGGACCGGGAGAGCCCCACGGCGCGTTCGCGCTGGTAGATGACGCGTTCCTTGACCAGTTCGCGGACGGCGTTGGCGGCTCCGGTCAGGACTCCGCCCACGCACAGGATGAAGAGGGCGTTGAGCGCCGTCTCGGCGGTGAGTTCACTGCCGGCCAGGGCGCGGGCCATGGCGCCCATGACGAACGGCAGCGCGACCATGATGATCAGGAAGGTGCGGTCGGCGCTGAGCACGGCGGCGTACCGGCGGATCAGGGTGGAGAGCTGCGAGCCCCAGCTCTGCGCCTTGGGCGGCGGCTTCGGCGGGACGCCCGCGGCGCGTTCGCCGGCCCCCGCGAGCGGGACCCGGTCCGCGACTTCGACGTAGCGGCGGTACAGCGGCGAGGCCCGGTGCTCCCCGGCCCAGTCGCGCTCGCGCTCGTTCTCGAAGGCTTCGAAGGCCTCGGGCCACTGGTCGAAGCCGAAGAAGCCGAGTGCCTCGTCGGGCGGCCCGTAGTACGCGACGCGGCCGCCGGGCGCGAGGACCAGGAGGCGGTCGCAGACGCTCAGGTTGAGCACGCTGTGGGTGACGACGATGACCGTGCGGCCGTCGTCGGCGAGGCCGCGCAGCATGTTCATCACCGAGCGGTCCATGCCCGGGTCGAGCCCGGAGGTGGGCTCGTCCAGGAAGAGCAGGGAGGGCTTGGTCAGCAGTTCCAGAGCGACGGAGACCCGTTTGCGCTGGCCGCCGGAGAGGCTGTGGATGGGCTGGTCGGCGCGCTGCTGGAGGCCGAGTTCACCGATCACCTCGTCGACGCGGGCCTCGCGTTCGGCCTTGGCGGTGTCCTGGGGGAAGCGCAGCTCGGCGGCGTAGGCGAGGGCGCGCCGGACGGTGAGCTGCGCGTGCAGGATGTCGTCCTGCGGGACGAGGCCGATGCGGCTGCGCAGTTCCGCGTAGTCCCGGTAGAGGTCGCGGCCGTCGTAGAGGACGGTGCCCTGGTCGGCGGGGCGCAGGCCGGTGAGTGCGCCGAGCAGGGTGGACTTGCCGGCGCCGCTGGGGCCCACCACGGCGAGCAGGGAGGTGGCGCCGACGGGGAAGGAGACGTGTTCGAGGAGGGTCTTGCGGCCGTGGTCGACGGCCACGCCGAGGTTCTGGACGTCGAGGGAGACCTCGCCGGTGTCCACGTACTCCTGCAGTTGGTCGCCGACCAGGCAGAAGGCGGAGTGGCCGATGCCGACGATGTCGCCCTCGCCGATGGCGGCGGCACCGGCGAGGCGGGCACCGTTGAGGTAGGTGCCGTTGTGGCTGCCGAGGTCGGCGATCTCGTACCTGCCGTCGGAGCGGGTGCGCAGTTCGGCGTGGTGGCGGGAGACCACGAGGTCGTCGATGACGAGGTCGTTGTCGGGGGCGCGGCCGATGCGGACGGCGGCCCGGGCGGCCAGCGGGCGGACCGAGGTCGGCCGCCGGAAGGTGCTGGTCATGTCCGGGCGGGAGACCGAGGCGGGGCCGGGGACGGCGGCGGGTTCGGCGAAGCGCACGCGCGGGCCGTCGGCGGCGCTGCCGAAGCGCAGTTCGCTGCCGACGCCGACCGCCCACTCGCGGACGCGGTGGCCGTCGACCCACGTGCCGTTGGTGCTGTCCTCGTCCTCCAGCGTCCAGTGGTCGCCGTCCGGACGCAGCACCGCGTGGTGCCAGGAGACGCGGGCGTCGTCGAGGCAGATCTCGCAGAGGGGGTCCCGGCCGACGTGGTACGTCCGGCGCGGGCTCATCTCGGTGGAGCCCCTGTCCGTTTCCAGGAGGAGCTCTGGCGCGGTCGGCACACTGGGGCGCTGGGCCATGGGGCGATTTTCCCACGATCCGGCGCGCCCGGCATAACCGCAGGTCAGATCGGCCTTATGGGTAATGACAACGGTCCCCGTTGCAGCCTTTGCCCATCGCCCCGAGGTGCGCTTCACTTCAGGCGACACGCATGTCGGCGAGGAGAAGCAGCCGGAAGCGGAATGCAGGCGGAAGCGACACACCACGACTCACGGGGGACGCCATGAGCGCGCACGACCACGCGCCGCACGACCACGACACCGTCCACGAAGGCAACGGCGGTCACAGCAGTCACGAGGGCCCCGGTCACGGTCACGCGGGCCACAGCCACGGGGTCGCCGCCGACGCCGACCGGCGCTGGCTCGGCATCGCGCTCGGCCTGATCGCGGGCTTCATGGCCATCGAGGTGGTCATCGGCGTCCTGGCGCACTCACTGGCCCTGATCTCCGACGCCGCGCACATGCTGACGGACGCCGTCTCGATCGTCCTCGCGCTGATCGCGATGCGGCTGGCCGCCCGGCCGGCCCGCGGAGGTTTCACGTACGGCCTCAAGCGCGCGGAGATACTCTCCGCGCAGGCCAACGGCCTCACGCTGCTGCTGCTGGCGGTCTGGCTGGCGTACGAAGCCGTACGGCGGCTGCTCGATCCGCCTCCCGTGGAGGGCGGGCTGGTGCTGGTGACGGCGCTCGCGGGCATCGTCGTCAACATCGTGGCGGCCTGGTGCATCTCGAAGGCGAACCGCACCTCCCTGGCCGTGGAGGGCGCCTACCAGCACATCCTCAACGACCTGTTCGCCTTCATCGGCACCGCCGTCGCCGGTCTGATCGTGCTCACCACCGGCTTCCGGCAGGCCGACTCGATCGCCTCGCTCGTCGTGGTCGTCCTGATGGTCAAGGCGGGCTACGGGCTGGTCCGCGAGTCCGGCCGGATCCTGCTGGAGGCCGCCCCGGCCCACGTGGACCCGGACACGGTAGGCGACCGCCTGGTCGGGCAGCCCCCGGTCACCGAGGTCCACGACCTGCACATCTGGACCATCACCTCCGGACAGGCCGCCCTGTCCGCACACGTCCTGGTGGCCCCGGAGGGCGACTGCCACGCAGTGCGCCGGGACCTGGAGGCCCTGCTGGCGAAGGAGTACGGGATCACGCACACCACCCTCCAGGTGGACCACGCCCAGGACTCCCTCCTGACGGTCGGCCGCCCCGGCGAGGACCGGGTCGCCGACACGCACTGCACCGACGCCCACGGCCCGGTCCACCGGCAGGGTCGGCACGACCACTGAGGGGCACCCGGACGGGGTAGGGATGGGGCCGTGACCACGAAGCGCAGCGCCGGGCTCCTCCTCTACAGGCCGGCCGGTACGACGGACGACGGCCCCGCCGCGCGATCCGTCGAGGTACTGCTCGGCCATATGGGCGGCCCGTTCTGGGAGCGCCGCGACGCCGGCGCCTGGTCGATTCCGAAGGGCGAGTACGGGCCCGAGGAGATCCCGCGCGACGCGGCCCGCCGGGAGTTCGAGGAGGAGGTCGGGCTGCCGCCGCCGGAGGGTCCGTACCTGCCGCTGGGCGAGGTGCGGATGATCGGCGGGAAGCTGGTGACCGTCTGGGCGGTACGGGCGGACCTGGATCCGGACCTCGCGGTGCCCGGCACCTTCACGATGGAGTGGCCGCCGAAGTCGGGGCGGACGGAGGAGTTCCCCGAGCTGGACCGGGTGGCGTGGTTCGCACCCCCGGTGGCCAGGACCAAGCTGGTGGTGTCTCAGATCCCCTTCCTGGAACGGCTGTTGACGCTTCTGGAGAACGAGTGTTGACCTGACCTTTACTTGCCAACAAACGCCACCTGCATGGACATTGCACGTATGACGAACGTCGTGCTGGTGGGAACCCTGGACACCAAGGGTGTGGAGTACGGCTGGTTGCGCGAGAAGCTGCTGCGCGCCGGCGTCGAAGTGATCACGGTCGACACAGGAATCATGAACGAGCCCCGGGTGCCCGCCGACGTACCGCGCGAAGCGGTGGCGCGGGCCGCGGGAACGGAACTGTCCGAGCTGCGCGCGGCCGCCGACCGGGGCGCGGCCGTCACCACGATGGCCCGGGGCGCCGAAGCGACCCTGTTACGCCTGCACGCCGAAGGCCGGCTGCACGGAGTCCTCGCGATCGGCGGCAGCGGCGGGACCTCCATCGCCACCCGGGCGATGCGCGCCCTGCCGCTCGGCGTTCCGAAGGTGATGGTCTCCTCGATGGCGTCCGGGGACGTGGCCCCGTACGTCGGATCGGCGGACATCACCATGATGTACAGCGTCGTGGACATCGCGGGTATCAACAGCGTCTCCGCCCCGGTCCTGGCCAATGCCGTCGCGGCCGTCGTCGGGATGGCCGAGGCCTTCGCACGCTCCGCGACGGAGCCGCACCGGCCGTCCCCGCTGGGCTCGGGGTCCCGGCCGCTGATCGCGGCGAGCATGGCGGGCGTGACCACGACGGGCGTGGACGCGGCCCGGGAACGGCTGACCGGACTCGGCTACGAAGTACTGGTCTTCCACGTCAGCGGCACCGGCGGCCGGACCCTGGAGACCCTGGCCGGCCAGGGGGTCTTCGCCGGCGTCCTCGACCTCACCCTCAGCGAGCTCGCCGACGACCTGTGCGGCGGCATCCTGACCGCCGGGCCCGACCGGCTCATCGCCGCCGGGCGGGCCGGGATCCCGCAGGTGGTGAGCCTGGGGGCACTGGACATGGTGAAGTTCGGTCCGCTGGAGAACCTGCCCGAACGGGTCCGGCACCGGCGGATCCACGTCCACAACCCCTCGATCACGGTCGTCCGTACGACCGGGGCCGAGTGCGCGGAACTGGGCCGCCGGGTCGCCGCCAAACTCCGTGCGGCCACCGGCCCCACCGCCGTCTGCATACCCCTGCGCGGACTGTCCACGCTCGGCGCCCCCGGCGGGCCCTACCATGACCCCGACGCCGACCGTGCGCTGTTCTCGGCGCTGCGCGACGGCCTGCGGGGCAGTGCCGCCCGGATCCACGACCACGACACCCACATCAACGATCCGGACTTCGGGCGGGCGGCGGCCGACCGGCTGCACTCCATGATCGGGGCGCGGGCCGCGGCGGTCTGACCCGCCGGGGAGGGTGCGGTGTCCCCGACAGGGAACCGGCCGTGGCGGAAATGTGTCCCAGGTGGTGGCCGGTCCCCTGGAAGGAGCGGCTCCGGGGCGCGGTCACGCCACGGCAAGGGGGAAGGCATGAACGGCGTGTGGTCGGTTCCCGGTTACGCGGAGGTCCGCGAGCTCGGTTCGGGCGCCAGCGGCCGCGTGGTCCTCGCGGTCCACGAGGGCACCGGCACGGCCGTCGCGGTGAAGTACCTGAACGACCGGATGCTCGAAAACCCGGTCTTCGTCCGGGAGTTCCGGGCGGAGGCCCAGCTGCTCGGCGCCCTGCGGTCCCCGTACGTGGTCGGGCTGTACGAGTACGTCGAGGCGCCCGGCGGGGCCGCCATCGTCATGGAGCTCGTGGACGGCATCCCGCTGAACGCCCTGCTCAAGCAGTGCGGACGGACGGGACCGGAAGCGGCGCTGGTGCTGCTGAAGGGCTCCCTGCTGGGGCTGGCCGACGCCCACCGGGCCGGTGTGGTCCACCGGGACTACAAGCCGGCGAACGTCCTGGTCGCGGCCGACGGCACCTCCAAACTGGTGGACTTCGGCATCGCCACCCCCCTGGGCACCACGCCCGGGGCGGCCGGTACGCCCGCGTACATGGCCCCGGAGCAGTGGCAGGGCCGGCCCGCCTCGCCCGAGGCCGACGTGTACGCGGCGACGGCGACCTTCTTCGAATGCCTGACGGGCCGCAAGCCCTACGACGGGCAGAACTTCGCGGAACTCGCCGTCCAGCACATCGAGGCCCCGGTCCCGGAGACCGAGGCGCCCGAGCCGGTCCGCCCGCTGATCCGGCGGGGACTGGCGAAGGCTCCCGAACAACGGCCCGAGGACGCCGACGCGTTCGTCACGGAACTGGAGGCCGTGGCCCTGGCGGCGTACGGGCCCCAGTGGGAGGAGCGCGGACAGCGCAAGCTGGCCGCGCTGGCGGCCCTGCTGCCGCTGCTGTTCCCCTCCGCGGGCGCCCCGGCGCAGGGCGTCACCGCGCTGGCCACGACCGTCCTGCCGGCGCCGCCCGCGCCCTGGACCCCGGGCCGGCGCGGCCTGCTCGCGGCCGGGGCGGCGCTCGTGCTCGGCCTGGTGACCGTTCTCGGCTACCAGGCGATGGGCTCGGAGCCGGGCGGCGCGAAGGCACTGAACGCGTTCGCGACGTCGAGCGCGTCGGCGCCGGGCCCGGCCTCCCCGGCGCCCGCACCGACCCCGTCGGCCTCACCGACGCCGGTGCCGACACCGTCCGCGTCGGCATCCGCGTCACCGTCGGCCGGCCCGAGTCCGGGCTACACGACGCCGCCCCCGACACCTACGCCGACACCGAAGCCGACCTGGACGGTGACCAAGCCGCCGACGCCGTCCCCGACCCCCACACCGACCGCGACCCCGAAGGTCAAGATCTCCGCGGTGAACGTCACCTCCTTCCGGCAGACGGCCCCGGGTACCGCCGAGGCCTCCTTCACCGTCGACAGCGACGGCGCCGGCCCGTACACCCTGGTCGTCGAGTGGTTCACCGGTGACGACAAGGGCGCCCTGACCGTCCCCGACGGGAGCCAGAGCATCGAGTTCGGAGCCGGAAGCCCCGGCACGCGGACCCTCACACACACCTTCACGCAGGGCGCCGGCTGCTCCTGGAGCGTCCGCGCCACCACCAAACCGGCCGCCGCCAACCAGAGTTCCGTCCAGAGCATCTACATCCGGGGGTGCAAGCCGGCATGAGCGATCCGCACGCCCCGCAGGGCGACGACGACTACAGCGCCACCGTCCTCGGCAGCCACTGGATCACCGGTCCGGCCCGGGACCCGGAGCGGACCGAGCGGCTCGACCCCACGGGCGCGGCCGGACGGACCGGCCCGACCGCGCGGTTCGACGTACCGGTCGGGGCCGTGCCGGACCGGATCGAGGGGTCGGTCCTGCGCTTCGGGCCGGGCGTGACGGCCGCGCTGCCCGCGCCGTTCCCGCTGTTCCCCGGCGCGGCCCCCCGCCGCCGCCGGAGCGAATGGCGGCGCTACACCCTGGCCGCCGTGATCCTGATCGGGGTCCTCTGCTACCTGGGCTGGCAGCGCTACGGCCCGGCCCTGGAGGTCCGGGACGTGGTGGTGACCACCGAGGCCGAGGGCCCCGGCTGCGACGGCACCGCCGACGTGGTGGCCGTCGTACGGACCAACGGCCGGCCGGGGGTCCTCACGTACCGCTGGCTCCGCAGTGACGGCACGCGGTCGGAGCAGCTCACCGAGCGCGTACCGAGCGGGCGGACCGAGGCCCGGGTCCACCTGCTGTGGACCTTCCAGGGCGCGGGCACCTACCCGGCGAAGGCCGAGCTCGAACTCGTCTCGCCCGCACGGCGGACGGCCGCGGCGGAGTTCACGTACCGCTGCCGGCCGTAGAGGGCCGGTGCCGCGGGGAGACAACGGTTCACGAACGACCGCCGAGACGCGCCCCGGCGGGCACGCGGATCACCGCGAGCCCGCCGTCGAGGTCGACGCGGGACCGGGGCGGGGCGCCGTCCTCCTCGTCGTCGCGCATGATCAGCGCGCTCTGCCGCTCCTTGAGCTCGTTCTGCTTGCCCGGAGAGAAGCTCGCGTGCAGTTGCTCGAAGCCGGTAGAAGACATCTGCCCCTTGCGGCCGTTCCAGCGCCAGGGCAGCAGACCGGCGCGGCCCGCGCGCTCCAGCGTGAGATCGAGGAAGGCCATGGCGGTGAGCAGCAGCGCCAGCCCCGGGAGGGGCATGAAGACGACGAAGGCCATGACCCGACCTTAGGCCCCGTCCTCCTTTCGGCCAACGGGCCGAACCCGCAGACCCGTCCTTTCGGCCGGGACGGTCGTGGCCGTGCGGCCGAGGCGCCGGTGCCCCTGTCCCTGGTTGACTCGATTGTGTTGGCGAGGGCATCAGGGACGGCCCTCACGGCACCCTTGCTGCCACGTTCCAGCCGGCGATACACCCCAACGGAACGTGGCCGTCCCGCACGGATGCCAAGTCCGCGCGGGAGGCCCGCAGCCGCTTTGGGGAGTGGCTGCGGGCCGTCTTGCATGCCCGTCCGCGGCGGGCGGCTCCCTCGGCCCGGGCCGCTCCTTCTTCAGAAGCGGGCGTGGGCGGTGATGTCCGCCGCGAACTCCCCCGTCATCGCCGGGGTCACCGTCGGCCGGCACTGCGCCACCGCCGCCAGGTAGTCCGCCGTGCTCGCGCCCAGTTGGGCCGCCGCCGCGCCGCGCGCGCCCACCGCCTCCAGGTCCCGCTCGAAGGACACCTGCGCCGCGATCCGCGCCGCGTGCTCGATGTCCGCCGGCGTGAACAGCTCGCTCGCCTCGACCAGCGCCGCCACGTCCACATCGGGACGGCCCGCCGTGTACCGGGACCAGATCGCGGCGCGGGCGCCCGCGTCCGGGGTGCCGATCGGGATCAGGTAGTCGAAGCGGCCGGGGCGCAGGAAGGCCGGATCGAGGGAGCGGATGGAGTTGGTCGCGCAGACCAGCAGCCGTTCGTCGCCCTCGCGGAAGCCGGGTATCAGCTTGAGCAGCTCGTTGGTCACCCCGTGGATCCCGCCGGGCTGGGCGGGCTCGGTGCGCACGGGCGCGATCTCCTCGACCTCGTCGATGAAGACGAGCACCCGTTCCAGCTCCGCGATGCGGGCGAACGCGTCGCGCAGCGCGGCCGCGAGGTTGCCCTCGTCGGCGAGGCGGGAGGGCAGCAGTTCCACGAAGGGCCAGCCGAGCCGGGAGGCGATTGCCCGGGCGAAGGTGGTCTTCCCGGTGCCGGGCGGGCCGAAGAGGGTGATGGCGCGCGGCGGCCGCACCCCGTGCGCGGCGGCCCGCTCGGGCTCGGCGAGCGGCAGCACCACGCGCCGCTCGATGAGGTCCTTCTCCGTCTCCATGCCGGCGACCTTGGCCCACAGGTCGTTCGGCAGGAACCGGCCGCCGAGGTCGTCCAGGAGACCGGCGGCCGGACCGTGCAGCGGCTCGGTCTTCTCGAAGTAGGCGACGGCGGGCTGGCGGGTGTACCCGGCGTTGAGCAGGCCCTCGCCGAGCAGGTCCTCCTCGGGCAGCACGTACGCGATGCGCCCGACGCGGGCGGCGATGAGCCGCCGCTCCAGCTCCACGAGCAGCGCGCTGGCCAGGCCGCGGCCGCGCCAGCCGGCCGCGATGGCGATGCGCATGACCCAGGCGCGTTCGCCGGTGACGCAGGCGAGGGCGGCACCGATGGGGACGCCCTGGTGGACGGCGACCACACACGGCTGCCGGTCGGTGAGGGCGCTGATGCATTCGGCGAGTGAGAAGACCGACTCCTGGCCGAGTTCGGCCGTGGTGTCGATCAGATGGACAACGGCCGCGAGATCGCTCTCGCGGTAGTCGTGGATCAGCCAGTTCACCGGGTACCGCCCCTCGTTCGTGCTCCTGCGTGCCTGCCGCGTGCCTGTTGCGCACCTTGCTGCCGCGAGGCTAGGGGCGGGCGGGCCCCTCGATCACGCTCCGTCATGCACAACACCCGGTCCGGGAACCCTCCGTATCGTCCATAGACTGGTGGTTTCCGCCGAACAGCTGCCCGAGGATCCGTACGCGTTCATGACTTCCCACATATCCACCGGCATCCGACGGCCGCATCTCGTGTGGCAGGCCCCCGTCCTCTGGACCCTGGCGCTCGGGCTGTGGGGGCTCTCCCGGCAGAACAGCGTGTGGCGGGACGAGGCGGCGACCTGGCAGGTGGCGGAACGCTCCCCCGGTGAGATCTGGCACCTCCTCGGAAACGTGGACGCGGTCCACGGCCTGTACTACCTGCTGATCCACGGGCTCTTCGAGGTGTTCGGAGCGAGCACGACCACCCTGCGCCTTCCCTCGGTACTGGCGGTGGCGGTCGCCGCCGGCTGTGTGGCGCTGATCGGGCGCCGGCTGGCGGGCCCGTGGGCGGGGCTGGGCGGCGGGCTGGCCCTCGGGCTGCTGCCGGCCGTGCAGTTCCAGCTCCAGGAGGGCCGGTCGTACGCGCTGATCGCGGGCGGGGCCGGCCTGTCGACGCTGCTGCTCGTCTCGCTGATCGCCGCCGCCGGAGCCGGGGGTGGGGCGGAGACCGGAGCCGGCCCCGAGCGCCGGACCTGGCCGCGCTGGACGGCGTACGGGGCCCTCGTGCTGGTCTGCGCCCTGCTGAACTGGTTCTCCCTGCTGATCCTGCCCGCCCACGCCGTGACCCTGTGGTGGGCGCGGGCCCGGCGCGGTGTCGTGGCTCCCTGGCTGCTCGCCTCGGCGGCGGCCGTGACGGGGGCGCTGCCGCTGATCCTGTTCAGCCGGACCCAGTCCGGCCAGGTCTCCTGGATACCGCCGCTGACCTGGCACATGATGATCGGCCCGGGCGTCCTGCTGGCGGTCGGCGTGCTGTGTGCGGGGGCGGACCGCCGGAACGGGCCGCGCACCGGCCTCCCGGCCCGCCTGACGGCCGCCTCGGTCGGGCTGCCGCTGCTGGCGGTGCCCCTGCTGGGGCTGGCCGCCGCCTCCCTGGTCCAGCCGCTGTTCCTGGACCGGTACGTGCTCTTCTCCATGCTGGGGCTGGCCCTGCTGATCGGTGCGGCGCTGGGCGCGGCCGTACGGGCCCTCGCGCCCCGGTATCCGAGGGCGTCGGGCGTGCTCGTGCCGGCCGTGGTCGCCGTCTCGGCGGTGGCGCTGCTGCCCGTGGCCCTGGCCGACAGGTCCCCGGCCAGCCGCGTGGACGACGTACTCGCGGTGGCCGGGGAGGTGTCCGTGCTGAAGCGGGACGGCGACGCGGTGCTCTTCGTCCCGGCGGCCCGGCGGGACACCGCACTGGTCTCGCCCGGGTCGTTCGCCGGCCTGAAGGACATCGCGCTGGCCCTCGGCCCCGCGGAGTCGGGCACCCTCAAGGGCGAGGAGGCCGCCCCGGCACGGATCTCGGCGGCCCTGCGGGAGCAGCGGCGCGTCCTCCTGGTGACGGACGCGCGGAAGGTGGCGAAGCCCTCGGGCTCCCCGGCCGACCGGGCGAAGGCGGCCGTCCTGCGGTCGGAGTTCACCGTGGTGGAGGACCGGGAGGTCCGCGGCCGCCGGGTGACGGTGTACGAGCGGCGCGGCTGATCGGCCCGTTCCGCTCCCAGCTCGGTGAAGGGCGGCGGATCGGTCCGGGGTGGGGCGGAACAGGCCGGGCAGGGTGTCCACGGGGCGGCGGCCATCCGGTCGCCGGGGACCCGCCGGTGATTCACAGAGGATTCACATGGAATCCCCGACTCCGGTCACAGGTTCCCCGGCGAGGGTCGGAGCATGATCCAGCGCCTCCGCTCCCGACCGGACCGCCGCTCCCGCGCCCGTGGCCGTGGCCGTGGCCGGCGCGCTGGGCGGATCCTGCTCGCCCTGGCCACCATGACGGCCCTGCTCAGCGTGGACGTCCCCGACGCGCCGGCCGAACCGCCGCTCGGCGTCACGATCACCGCCGCGGCCGACACGACGGCCGGGCGGGTCGGCGCGCTCTTCGCGGGCGGCCTGGACGGCGGCCACTTCTGCACCGCCTCCGTGGTGCGCAGCCGGGACCGGGACGTGATCGCCACCGCCGCGCACTGCCTGGACGGCCTGGACACCACCTACTTCGCCCCGGGCTACCGCGACGGCAAGGCCCCCTACGGCCTGTGGAAGCTGACCGGCATGTACGCGGCCCCGGGCTGGACGGACGGCGAGGACCCGGACGACGACATCGCCTTCGCGACGGTGGCCCCGGTGGACGGCCCGCAGGACAGCGGGCAGGGCAGCGGGCAGGACGGACGTCGGATCGAGGACGTGGTCGGCGGCTTTCCGGTCGTGGCGGAGCAGCCGGCCGAGGCCACGGTGTCCGTCGTGGGCTACCCGAGGCGCGGCGAGTCCCCGCTGTACTGCGCCAACGCCACGACCCTGCTCTCCGGGACCCAGCGCCGCATCGAGTGCCCGGACCTCACGGGCGGCACCAGTGGCAGCCCCTGGCTCGTCGGCGGCGCCCTGGCGGGCGTCCTCGGGGGCTACGAGGGCGGCGGGACCGTGCCGGAGGTCTCCTACAGCGCGGTCATGGGCGACCGGGCCGTCGAGCTCTACCGCGAGGCGTCCGGCATCGGCTGAGCCGGGCCGTCCGCACCCGCCGCCGGGCGGTCAGCGGCCGGCGGCGGGGCCGACCGGGGCGGGGGCCTCGAACCAGGTCGGCTCGTCCCGCAGGGCCTGGCGGATCCGGTCCACCGCGAAGGACTCGAGCGGCTCCGGCAGCGCGTCCGGTGCGAACCAGGCCACCTCCAGCGACTCGTTGTCGTTGACGCGCGCCTCCCCGCCCGTGGCCCGGCAGAGGAAGGTGATGTCCTGGAACTGGCAGACGTCCCCGTTCGGGTAGGTGATCGGCGGGAGCATCTGCACCAGCACCACCCGCTCCGGTACGCACCGCACGGCGGTCTCCTCGTACACCTCGCGCACCGCCGTGTCGGCCGGCTGCTCCCCCGGCTCCGCGATCCCGCCGACGACCGACCACCGTCCGGTGTCGGCGCGCCGGCCCAGCAGGAACCGCCCCCGGTCGTCGACCACGACGGCGGTCACCCCGGGCAGCAGCAGCAACTGGTGCCCGGCGGTGGCGCGCAGGGTGCGGATGAAGTCAGGTGTGGTCATTCGCCCGCCCCTGCGAAGACCCGTGCCGACCGGGCTGACCGGACGGACCGGACGGACCGGCGGGCGAACGACCAGCCGAGTCCGGCCGCGGCCACGGCCAGCAGGAGGTACTCGGCGAGCGGGCCGAAGCGGGTGGCAGGGGTCTGCGCGGAGCGCAGCGGGATCTCCGCGACCAGGGCGTCGGCCGTGAACATCTTCGTCTGCTGCACGATCTCGCCGTCGGGACGGATCACGGCGCTGACCCCGCTGGTGACGGGCACCAGGACGGTCCGGCTGTGCTCCACGGCCCGGACCCGGTCCATGGCGAGCTGCTGGTAGGTCATCTCGGTGCGGCCGAAGGTGGCGTTGTTGCTGGGCACCGCGATGACCTGGGCGCCGGCCCGGACGGTGGAGCGGACGGCGTCGTCGAAGGCGGCTTCGTAGCAGGTGACCATGCCGACCCCGCTGCCCGCCATGTCGAAGACCCCGGGCTCCTTGCCGGGGCCGAAGTCCCGCCGCACCCGGTCCACGTCGGAGCTGAAGAGCCGGACGAAGGAGCGCATCGGGATGCGCTCGCCGAAGGGCTGGATCTTGCGCTTGTCGTAGGTGTCGACGGGGCCCTTGACCGGGTCCCACAGGATCATCGTGTTGCGCAGCGGGCCGGTCTCCGGGGCCAGTACGGAGCCGATGGCGACGGGCACCCCGATGGTCTTGACCGCCTTGTCGATGACGGCGTAGGCGTCGGGCTCGGCGTACGGGTCGATGTCGGAGGAGTTCTCCGGCCAGACGACGAAGTCCGGTTTCGGCACCTTGCCGAGCTTGATGTCCTCGGCGAGCTGGATCGTGCGGTTGGCGTGGTTGTCCAGCACCTGGCGGCGCTGCGCGTTGAAGTCGAACCCGGCGCGCGGGACGTTGCCCTGGATGACGGCGGCCACCACGGTGCCGTCCTCGGCCGCGTCGGAGACCAGCGGCCCGGCTGCCAGCGCCCCGGCGAGCGGGGCGGCCACGGCGGTGGCGGCGAGCAGCGCGGCGGTGGCCCGGCGGGTGTCGGCGCCGACGCGCACGACCTCGTACAGCCCGAAGCCGCACAGGACCACGGCGAAGGAGAGCAGCGGGGTGCCGCCGAGCGCGGCGAGCGGCAGGAAGACCCCGTCGGGCTGGCCGAAGGCCAGCTTGCCCCAGGAGAAGCCGCCGAAGGGGGCCCGGGCGCGCAGCGCCTCGCCGGCGATCCAGACGGCGGCGCCCCACAGCGGCCAGCCGGGGAGCCGGCTGACGAGGGCGATGCCGAGGGTGGTGAGGCCGATCAGGAGGGATTCGAGGGTGACCAGGGCCAGCCACGGCACGGGACCGACGCCCTCGCCGGTCCAGACGAGCAGCGGCAGCAGGAAGCCGAGCCCGTGCAGCACGCCGAGGCCGAACCCGGCCCGGGCGCGGCGCCCGTACAGGCACCAGCCGAGCAGGGCGAGGGCCATGGGTGCCAGCCACCACAGGGGGCGGGGCGGGAAGCTGAGGTAGAGGAGCACTCCGGAGAGGACGGCGAGCGCGGGACGCGCCAACCGGTCGGCCCACCGCCGCGCGGGTGAGCCCTCCACGACCCCGGCCTCGGGCGCTCGAGTCGGCACGCCGGCCCCTTGGGGTTCGTTCCCGGCTTCGTTCCCGGCTTCGTTCCCGGCCGCGCGGGTCGCACTGCTGCTCATCTGGCGGAGTGTACGTCCCCTCCCTGTGCCGGCGGCGGAGTCAGTGGGCCAGGGCACGCAGATGGGTGCGGATCACACGGACCGCGTTCTCCGCGTCGTCGACCGTGACGGTGAAGAGCTTGCCGTCGCCGAGGCGCAGTTCCAGGCCCTCGCCGCGCCGGACGATGATGGCGGTACCGCGCTCGGGGCGCCAGCGGTAGCCCCAGCCGCCCCATTGCTGCGGGGTGATCGAGGGCACGTACTCGGCCGCCTCCACCTCCGCGAGCCGGATCCTGCGGCGCGGCAGCCCGATGTGCCCGCAGCGCACCTCGATGGCCTCGGCGTCCACGATGACGGCGGCGTGCACGAAGGCGAGGGTGCCGAAGAGGATGAGCAGGCCGGCGGCGAGGCAGCCGATCACCGCCATGAGCAGCGCGACGATGCCGGCGCCCCAGGCGTGGCCGACGGCGAGCTGGATGCCGAGCGCCAGACAGGCCGCACCGGCTCCGGCGAGGATCCACTGCACGCGGTTTGAGGCCCGGCCCGTCCAGAGCGGCCCCGGGGGGTGACCCGTCATGTGTAGCAGCGTACTCACGTTCCCCACGGACGCCACCGGCCTCTTGACCTGAATCGCGCTTGAGGTCCTACGGTCGCGGACATGACGAACAGCGAGGCGGCAGAGATGTCAGGGCACACGATCCCGGAGCGCTATCGCACGGCGGTGGTGCCGCACATCATGGTGGCCGACGCGGTCGGCGCCCTGGATTTCTACGTACGGGCCTTCGGGGCCGTGGAGGAATACCGGCTGGACGCACCGGGCGGCGGCGTCCTGCACGCGGAGATCCGCGTCGGCGGGGCGGTGCTGATGCTCGGCGACACCGCCGACGGCGGGTTCACCGCGCCGACGGCGCTGGGCGGGACGTCGGTGGCGCTGCACGTGTTCGTCGCGGACGTGGACGGACTCGTCCGGAGGGCCGCGGCGGCGGGCGCGGAAGTGCTGCAGGAGCCCGCGGACCAGTTCCACGGCGACCGGACGGCCCACCTGCGAGACCCGTACGGACACACGTGGATCTTCTTGACCCACCTGGAGGACATGTCGGGGGAGGAAGTGGCACGCCGGCTGGCCGGGACCGCTTGACCGGGACGTCCGGGCCGGGCTGGGCCTGGCCAGGCCCAGCCCGGCTTGGACGAGCTAACCGGGCAGCAGGCCGACGAGCGCGTCCCGCAGGCCCGGGCGGCGGACGGTCATGAAGCGGTGCAGGGTCCGGGAGCCGAACGCCACCCGCTGGGCGCTGCGGCGGCGCTCGCCTTCGTACGCGCGCAGTGCGGCGGGCAGGCCGCCGGGGCCGTGGGCGGCGACGGCACGGGTGAGGGCCTCCGCGTCGAGGAGCGCGGTACAGGCGCCCTGGCCGAGGTTCGGGGTCATGGCGTGCGCCGCGTCGCCGACCAGGGCGACCGGTCCGGACCCGGCCGTGCGGGTGAAGGAGGGCAGCGCCGGGTGCAGGTGGCGCATCCGGTAGCGGATCCAGGTCTGCGGGTCGGTGTCGGCGAGCACGCGCGGGATGGGGTCGTGCCAGTCGGCGAAGGCGGCCCGCAGTTCCTGGGCCGTGGTGGCCTCGGGAACGGTGGCGTACCAGTTGGTGCGGCCCGGTTCGACGGGGGTCATCCCGAAGAAGCGGCCCCTGCCCCAGGTCTCGCCGTAGACGCCGGTCTCGAATCCGGCGGTGCCGATCCAGGCCGTCGAGCCGAGCTCGCGCGGCCGGCTCCGACCCCCGAAGCGGGCGGATCGGACGGCGCTGTTGATCCCGTCGGCGCCCACGAGGAGGTCGGCGCCCCGCGCGGCCGAAGCGTCGTGGGCCTGAGCGTCGTGGGCCTGAGCGTCGTACGCCTGGCCGTACGCGATCTCCGTGCCGCCGAGCCGCACCAGCTCGGCGAGGAGCGCGTCGATCAAGTAGGGCCGCGAGATGAGCAGTTCGGGTCGGCCCGCCTAGCGTTCGATCCGCTCCAGCGGGAGCGCGGCCAGTACCCGGCCGTCGGGGCGCCGGATCCGCGCGTCGCGGTACGGGACCGCGCGCGCCCGGAGCGCCCCGCCGAGGCCGAGCCGGTCGAGGGCCGCCTGGGCCGCAGGGTGGATGCCGAAGGCGGTTCCGTACCGCTCCGGATCGGCCCGGCGCTCCAGAACGGTCACCGCCCAGCCGGCCCGGCGCAGGCCGATGGCGGTGGCGAGACCACCGACCCCGGCGCCGACGACCACCGAGCGCCCCTCCCCGCCCTCCCCGCCCATGTCCTCGATATTCGCGCCCACGACGCACCCCCGTTCGAGTCACTCCCACGCGACAACCACCACATCCGTGGTAACCACATCTGTGGTACCACGGATGTGGTTATGCTGGCAACGTGAACCAGGACCGAAGGGACCGGCTGCGGGACGCGGCCATCGCGGTGCTCGCCGAGGCGGGCGGACGGGGTCTGACGCACCGGGCCGTCGACGCCGCGGCCGACGTGCCGCTCGGCACCGCCAAGAACTACTTCCCGACCCGCGACGCGCTGCTGCGCGCGGTCGCCGGGCGCTGCCTGGAGCAGTACCGGGCACTCGCCGACCGGCTCGCGGGGGCCGGACCCGGACCCGCCGACCGGGCCGGACTCGCCGCGCTGCTCGCCGGACTGCTCCGCGATACGGCCGGCCCCGGGCGGCCGCGCGTGGTGGCCTACTTGGAGCTCCAGGCCGAGGCCACCCGACGGCCGTGGCTGGCGGAGCTGCTGGACCCGATCGCGGCGGCGGACTTCGCGGCGTTCGGACACCTGCTGGCCACTGCCGGGCTGCCGGCCGGTCCGGAGCACGCCCGCGCCCTCACCCTCTCGCTGCACGGAGCCGTCCCCCACCTCCTGACGGGTGCCCCGGACACCCTGGCCGCGGCCGGGCTCGCCGACCTGGACGCCTTCACCCGCGGGATGCTGGACCGCGTGTGCCCCGAACCGCAGGAGGAGACCCCGTGACCACCCGGCTCGACCGCGCCGTCGGCGCCGTGCTCGGCTCGGCGGCCGGGGACGCGCTCGGCGCGCCCTACGAGTTCGGCCCCGCCGGGCAGTTGAGCGCCCTCGGCAAGGAGATGTGCGGGGGCGGCGGCTGGGATCCGGGCGAGGCCACCGACGACACGCAGATGGCGGTGCTGGTCGGGGAATCCCTGCTGGAGTGCGGCGGACTCGAACTCCCCGACGTCTTCGAGCGGTTCCGCCGCTGGGCCGCCGGGGACCCCAAGGACATCGGGCTGCAGACGGAGATCGTGCTGACCGGCGGCGACCCGTGGGACCTGGCAGCCGCGCTGCACTTCCAGACCAACGCGCGGGCGGCGGGCAACGGTTCCCTGATGCGCGCCTCGACCTCGGCGGTGTACTTCGCTCCGGCGGGACGGACGGCGACCATGGCCGCCGCCCGGCGGATCGCCGCGCTCACCCACGGGGACCGGGCGGCTTGGGGCCTGTCGTCAAAATCCCGTCGTCGCCCGAAGGGCGGCCACGCGGCGTCTGGTGCGTGCTCTCGGCGCGCCGGGCGGAAGCCCGCGTACTGGACGTACTCGGGCTTTCGCCCGGTGCGGCGAGAGCATGTGCCAGACGCCGCGTGGCAGACGGGATTTTGACGACAGGCCCCAGAAGGCACGGCCGTTCTGCACGAACTCGTACGTGTGGCCCTGGACGGCGGCGACCCCCTGTCCGCGCTCCCCGCGACGCTGGCGCAGGTGCACCCGGACCACCGCGAGCGGTACGGGCGGGTCCTCGCCCCGGACTGGCACCCGGATCTGGCCACCGAGTTCAACGGGGCGGTGTGGCCCTGCCTGGGCTCGGCGGTGTGGGCGCTGCGCACCACGTCGGGCTTCGCGGACGCCGTACGGGCGGCCGTGGACCTGGGCGGCGACACCGATACGGTGGCGGCGGTCACCGGCACCCTGGCCGGTGCGCGGTACGGCGCGGCGGCGGTCCCGGAGTCCTGGACGGCCCGCCTCCACGTCCCGCTGCCGGGCTTCGGGGACCGCGTCCTGGATCCGACTGGCCTACGGGAACTGGCCCGTCGCCTCGCGAAGGCCGGAGCGGACGCGGCGGCGGGTCCGGGTCGTCGGGGGCCCGGCGACTGACCGGCCCGTCCGCGGCTCTCGGGGGGAGTTCCGCGAGGGGCGTGGCGTGCGCGATCTCCGGCGCCGTCGTGAGGCGGCCGTCGGGAGGCGGCCGTCGGGAGGCGGCCGTCGGGAGGCGGCCGTCGCCTCCCGCTCTCCGGCGGCGTTCGCGGCACGGCGGACGACGGCTCGGCGGACGGGCCTCCCGCGGAGCGGTGGACCTCCCCGCCGGGTACCGTCCGCCCGTCCCGGGCCCGGGACGGCGCCGCCACGGTGCGGTCAACACCGCGGCACCAAGTGCGGGCCGGCTTCAGCACGGCGGTGACGCGGCCCGCGCCCTCGGGGTCATCCCGGGACGGATCCCCCGACGGCTTCCCCGACCACCGCGCTCCGCCCGCTCAGCAGACGCCCTTCGGCGTATCCGAGGGCGGGCTCGGGCAGCGATCCGGGGCGGCCGCTGAGCAGGACGGTCAGGCCTCCGGTGGGCGGCAGGCCTGGCTCCGGGCGGGCGCCGATCCGGCGCAGGGCCTGGACGGCGACCGGCTCGGCGGAGCCGTGGAAGACGAACGCGCCGCCGCCGGTGCGCCGGTCGAGCGCGGCCCGGATGGGGGCTTCGACCAGCTCGTAGTGCGTGCAGCCGAGCACCACGTCCGTGACGTCGGCCGGGGTCAGTGCGGCGGCCGCCGCGACGGCCCGTACGACGGCGGCCTCGTCGCCGGCCTCGACGGCGTCGGCGAGCCCCGGGCAGGGCACCTCGGTGACGCGCGCCCCGTCGGCGAAGTCACGGATCAAGCCGCGCTGGTAGGGGCTGCCGGTGGTGGCGGGGGTGGCCCAGATGGCCACCCGTCCTCCGGCGGCCGCGGCGGGCTTGATCGCCGGCACGGTCCCGATGACCGGGATCGCGGGCTCCAGCGCGGCACGCAGCGCGGGCAGTGCGTGGACGGAAGCGGTGTTGCAGGCGACGATCAACGCGTCCGGCCGGTGCGCGGCGGCGGCCCGCGCGACGGCGAGGGCCCGGCCGGTGAGGTCCTGCGGGGTCCTCGGCCCCCAGGGCATCCCGTCGGGGTCGCAGGACAGCACCAGCTCGGCGTCCGGCCGAAGCCGGCGCATCGCGGCGGCCGCCGCGAGGAGGCCAATACCGGAGTCCATCAGGGCGATCTTCACTTGGTCACCTTAATCGATCCCCCCGCCCCGCCCGGGGCGACAGGACCGCCGCGCCCCGCCACACCCCGCCCGACCGCGAAGCGGACACGGCCCCGTTGCCACCCCACACCCGACGACAGAGCGGCCCCGGCCCCGCCGTCGCCCCCGGCCCCCGTGGTGCGGCAGAACCCCCACGCAGCCGGCAGCAGCAACACCCCACCCCGCCAAGCGCGGCTTCCCACCCCAACCGACACCACCGAACCCCGGTGTCCCGACGCCCCCTGCCCCTGCCCTTGCACCCCGTGGTGCGGCAGACCCCCCACGCAGCCGGCAGCAGCAACAGCCCACCCCGCCCAGAGCCGACACCACCGAACCCCGGTGTCCCGACGCCCCCGGACCGGCCCCGCCCCCTGCACCCCTTGCTGCGGCAGACTCTCCACGCAGCCGGCAGCAGCAACAGCCTGCCCGCCCAGCGCGGCTTCCCACCCCAACCGACACCGCCGAACCGGTGTCCCGACGCCCCCGGGGTGCCGCTCCCGGCACACTGCCGGGATGGGTTACCTCCTCGTCGCCGCGTGCGCCTCGCTCGCCGTCTGGCTCTGGCTCACCCTCGGCCAAGGCATGTTCTGGCGGACCGATACGCGTCTCCCTCCCCGGCACGCCCCGGCCCGCTGGCCGTCCGTCGCGATCGTGGTCCCGGCCCGGGACGAGGCCGAGGTGCTGCCGCGCAGCCTGCCCTCACTGCTCGCGCAGGACTATCCCGGCGAGGCCGAGGTCATCCTGGTCGACGACGGCAGTACGGACGGCACGGCCGCCCTCGCCCGGCGGCTCTCCGACGCCCAGCCCGGCGGACTGCCCCTGACGGTCCTCTCCCCCGGAGAACCCGAGGCCGGGTGGACGGGCAAGCTCTGGGCACTCCGTCACGGCATCGCCCACGCCCGCTCCGGCTCCGTCCTGCACTCCAGCCGGGCTTCCGGGCCTGATTCAGGACCTGCCCCAGGCCTGGCTTCAAAACTGGACGCAGGGCCGGCTTCAGGCCCGGGTCCGAGCCGTCCCCCCACCCCTGGTGCCGGCCCGCACCACCCCGGTTTCACCCCGGGCCCCACCCCTGGTGCCGGCCCGCACCACCCCGGTTTCACCTCGGGCCCCACCCCCGACGCCGGCCCACACCACCCCGGTTCCAGCCCGGGATCCAGCCCGGGCCCCGCCCCCGACTACCTCCTCCTCACCGACGCCGACATCGCCCACGAGCCCGACAGCCTGCGCGAACTGGTCTCCGCCGCGACGGCGGCCGATCTCGACCTGGTCTCCCAGATGGCCCGGCTGCGTGCCGTCAGCGGCTGGGAACGGCTGATCGTCCCGGCCTTCGTGTACTTCTTCGCCCAGCTCTACCCCTTCCGCTGGATCAACCGCCCCGCCGCCCGCACGGCGGCCGCCGCCGGCGGGTGCGTCCTGCTGCGCACCGAGGCGGCCGTGCGGGCCGGGATCCCGGAGTCGATCCGGCAGGCCGTCATCGACGACGTCTCTCTCGCCCGGGCGGTCCAGCGCACCGGCGGGCGGATCTGGCTCGGCCTCGCGGAGCGGGTGGACAGCGTGCGCCCGTACGACTCCCTCGCGGACCTGTGGCGCATGGTCTCGCGCAGCGCCTACGCGCAACTGCGCCACCGGCCCGCGCTCCTGGCCGGGACGGTGGCCGGGCTGGTCCTCGTCTACCTCGTGCCGCCGGCCGCGCTCCTCGCCGGTCTGGCCGCCGGCCGGCCCGCCGTCGCCTGGGCCGGCGGCCTGGCCTGGCTGCTGATGGCCGTCACCTACCTGCCGATGCTGCGCTACTACCGCCAGCCCGCGGCCCTCGCCCCGCTCCTTCCGCTGACCGCGCTGCTCTACCTCCTGATGACCGTCGACTCGGCCGTGCAGCACTACCGCGGACGCGGAGCGGCATGGAAAGGACGTACCTATGCCCGCCCCGGCGACGCCTGAAACCGGACTCCGTCCTCCTCCTTCACGTCATCCGAGGTCACGGGGTTGTGACGCTTCATCAGCACGCGACCGGCGCCTCATCCGTGCAACACCCAACGGGTGAGTACGAGTAGGAGCAAGGTGGGGCGGAAGTGACCAAATCGTGCACGTGAACGTCAAGTGAAACCTGCGGCCCTGACCTGCGAATATGCAGGTCAGGGCGGTGTTGACGGCACCTCGCTATGGACCCGGTGAAGTCGTGGGCTTAACTTAGGTCCATGACCTCCCCCCGCTCCACTTATGGCGGCGGTTACTACTCCGCGCCCTCCTTCCCGGACACCCCTATCTACGACTCCCTCGTCGCTGAACGCGGCACTCCGCAGATCGCCCCGATCCGCGTCCCCGCCGCCTACGACTCCCCGAGCGCCGGCTACTCGAGCGGTGGGTACCTCCCGGCCCTCGCGTCCGCGCTCCCCGCCCTGCCGGCAGCGCTGCCGCCCGCCCGCCCGCAACAGCAGCAGAACGCCCCGGCGTACGGGTACCCGTACCAGCAGCAGGCCGCGCCCCAGCAGATGCCGCACATGCAGCCCATGCAGCAGATGCCGCCGATGCAGCAGCCCATGTCGATGCCGATGCCGCTCCAGCAGGCTCCGGTGCCGTACGTTCCGCAGCAGCCGCAGCCGTTCGCGGCCCGCACGGGTTACGTTCCGCAGCCCCAGCCGCAGCAGCCCCGCCCGGTCGCCACGAGCACCGGGTACGAGGCCATGCGTCCGGCCGCGCCGCGTCCGATGCAGGCGCAGCCCGCGCCGGTCCCGGCCGCCTCGTTCGAGGACCCGTACGGGCGTCCGTACCAGCCGCAGGGACGCGGTTACTGATCGCCGCGCCAGGCCGGCCCCCTCCGACGAGGTCGCAGCGGAGTCCGTGAGGGCGGCTGGCAGTATTTCCCCATGGTGAAACTGCGTGTCCGGTCGCTCCACGTCCATCCCGTCAAATCGGTGGCGGGGACGGCACCCGACGAGGTGGCCGTGGAGCCCTGGGGTCTGTCCGGTGACCGCCGGTGGGCGGTGGTGGACGGGGAGGGCACGGTCATCACCCAACGCCAGCAGCCGAGGCTGGCCTTGGCACGGGCCCGTCCGCTGGGGGGCGGCGGGTTCGAGGTCTCCGCACCGGGCATGGCGGATCTGACGGTGGAGGTCCCGGGGCGGGGGCCGCTGGAACCGGTGATGCTCTTCGGCAAGAAGATCGAGACCGTGGAGGCGGCGCAAGCCGCCGCCGACTGGTTCACCGCGTACCTGGGCGTACCGGCGCGCCTGGTGCACCTGGACGAACCCGCCGTACGGCGGCCGGTGGATCCGGCGTACGCGCTGCCCGGCGAGACCGTGAGCCTCGCCGACGGCTATCCGCTGCTGATCACCACCCTCGCCTCGCTGGACGCGCTCAACGCGCTGATCGCCAAGGGCGACCATCCCGGCGAGGGCCCCCTCCCGATGAACCGGTTCCGCCCGAACGTGGTGGTGTCCGGAGCCGAGGCATGGGCCGAGGACGGCTGGGAGCGCGTCGCGATCGGCGACGCCGTCTTCCGCGGGGCGCGCGAGTGCGGCCGCTGCGTCGTGACGACCACCGACCAGACGACGGCGCTGCGGGGCAAGGAGCCGCTCCAGACGCTGGCCAGGCACCGGCGGATCGGGAAGTCGCTGGCCTTCGGGCGGCTGCTGGTGCCGGTGCGGCTGGGGACGCTGCGGGTCGGCGACGAGGTGCGCGTCCTCGGGTGAGCGCGTCCGAGCGTGAGCGCGCTTCGTGTGAGCGCGTCCGAGCAGCCACGCCAGGGCCGGTGAGACTCCCCCGGAATGACACCTTCGAGGGGCTCTCGCGTCACCCTGGAACCAACCGCCACCGCCAGCCCGTTGGAACATTCGGGACGTGAGCACCGGATCGGGTGACACACGTCTCGCGCGTCCCGGAATGCGGGTGGCCGGGGCGTGCGGGAGGCTGGGACGGCAGACAGGCGCAGACTGGCACAAGTAGGGGGAGCCGGACCGTGCGGACAGCATTGGGAGTGTGGCGCTGGCGGCGCAATCCGCTGCGCCGCCAGACAGATCTATTCGAGGCCTGGGTGGCCTTCGCAGCGCTGCTGTGCGTCCTGTTGGTGGCTCCGGCCGTCGGCTGGGCCGCCGGCCTGCGGGTGGACGGCACGCTGCAGCGGGCCGCGCGCGAACAGCGGGAAGAGCGCCATCTCGTACCGGCGGTGGTGGTCCGGCCGACGCCGGATCCGCTCCTCGGTGCGGCCGCCGATCCGGCGGCGCAGCGCCAGGCCCCGCAGCGTACGCAGATCGTCGCGGCGTGGACGGCGCCCGACGGCAGCAACCACCAGGGCACGGTGCCGGCCGCGGAGGAACCGCCGCGTCCCGGCGACCGGTTCCGGATATGGACCGATACGCGCGGCCGGCTGGTCGGGCAGCCCCTCGACCCCTCCTCGGCCAGTTTCCACGCGGGCATGGCGGGGCTCGCGGCCGCCCTGGGCATCGCCGCACTGGTGGAGACGCTTCGCCGCCTGGTCGTACGAAGGCTCATGCATCGGCGGTACATCCGGCTGGACCGCGCCTGGGCCGCCGCGGGACCGGACTGGGGCCGGGCGGACGCGGGCAGCTGACCTGGCAACTCACCGGCCCCGGGCGCGCTACGGTGGAGCGCCGGAGCGGCTGCTGCGATCGGGGCCGTCGAAACGGCCGGTCGATCGAGGCGGACGGTCCGGCGGCGCGAGCCCCGAACGGCAGGGCGCGCACGGTCGGACACGCGGACGGTTCGGGCACGCGGACGATCAGCAGTCGGACATACGGAACACGAGGGTGGGGGCACGACAGCACCATGGCTCAGGGCACGGTCCAGGTGACGCACGGCGGTTCCTCGCGGTGGCGTCGCCGCTCCGGTGATTATCCGACGCTGACCGCCGCGCTGGCCGTGGCGGGCGACGGCGACGTCCTGTCCATCGCACCGGGCACCTACCGGGAGAATCTGGTGCTGCACCACGCCGTGACGCTGCGCGGTCCGGAGGGCTCGCTGGGTTCGGTACGGATCGCACCGCTCGACGGGGTCGCGCTGACCGTCCGCGCCTCGGCCGTCATCCAGGACCTCCATCTGGAGGGCCAGGACCCGACGGCGCCCGCGCTGCTCGTCGAGGACGGCTCCCCCGAGCTCACCGACCTGCGGGTGAGCACCCGCTCGGCGGCCGGCATCGAGGTGCGCGGGAGCGGCGCACGGCCCCTGGTCCGGCGCTGCACGGTGGAGAATTCCGCCGGGATCGGCATCGCCGTACTGGACGGCGGCGGCGGGGTGTTCGCCGACTGCGAGGTGGTGGCCGCCGGTCAGACCGGGGTCTCCGTGCGCGGCGGCGGCCGCCCCCGGCTGGAGCGCTGCCGGATCCACCACGCCACGGGCGCCGGCATCGCGGTGACCGGCGACGGTTCGGGTCTGGAGGCACTGGGCTGCGAGGTCTACGAGATCAAGGGCGCCGGGGTGCAGATCGCCGCGCGGGCGACGGCCGTGCTCACCGACTGCGCGGTCCACCGCACCTCGGCCGACGGGGTCACCCTCGACACGGACGCCGTGCTCACGCTCGCCGGCTGCGACATCCACGACATCCCGGAGAACGCGGTGGACCTGCGCTCCCGCTCCGTGCTCACGCTCAGCCGCACCACGGTCCGCCGCTTCGGCCGCAACGGCCTGTCGGTGTGGGATCCGGGCACCCGCGTCGTCGCCGACTCCTGCGAGATCCACGACAGCACCGGCGACTACCCCGCCGTCTGGATCAGCGACGGGGCCGGGGTCTCGCTGGACTCCTGCCGGGTGCACGACGTACCGGACGCGCTGTTCGTGCTGGACCGGGGCTCGCGGGTGGACGTGGTGGACAGCGACATCTCCCAAGTGCGCAACACCGCCGTCTCGGTGAGCGACGGGGCGACGGCCCAACTGGACGACTGCCGGATCCGGGAGGCGGCCACGGGCGCCTGGTTCCGCGACCACGGCAGCGGCGGAACCCTCGCCAACTGCTCCATCGACTCCGTCCAGACCGGGGTGATCGTCACCAAGGGCGCGGACCCCGCACTGGAGCGGTGCACGGTCAGCTCCCCCGCCGAAGCCGGCTTCTACGTGTCGGCGGGCGGGCGCGGAACCTTCACGGCGTGCCGGGTCACGGGCAGCGCGGGCTTCGGTTTCCACGTCATCGACGGCTGCCGCACCTCACTGCACCGCTGCCACACCGAGCGCTGCGCGCGCGGGGGCTACGAGTTCGCGGAGGACGGCCCGGTCGCCGAGGACTGCACGAGCGACGAGTCCGGACCGCGCCTCGCCGCCCGGTCCGCCTCCGGCGTGGGCGCCGGCTCGGCTGCCGGGGTGGCGGCGGCCGGGGAGCGTACGGGGATCCGTACGGTATCGGCCGCGCCGAGCCCCGTGGCGGCGGGCACGGCCGAGCGGGTGCCGGCCCAGCGGCCGGCCGACGAGACGGAGTCCGCCCCCGCGGGGCAGCCCGCGGCCCGCGGTTCCGTCGAGGTGCTGGGACACTTGGACGCGCTCGTGGGACTGGACAGCGTCAAACGCGAGGTCCGCGCGCTCACCGACATGATCGAGGTGGGCCGGCGCCGGCAGCAGGCGGGCCTCAAGGCCGCCTCGGTCCGCCGCCACCTGGTCTTCACCGGCTCCCCCGGTACCGGCAAGACCACCGTGGCCCGGCTGTACGGGGAGATCCTGGCCTCCCTCGGGGTGCTGGAGCGCGGCCACCTCGTGGAGGTGTCCCGGGTCGACCTCGTCGGCGAGCACATCGGGTCCACCGCGATCCGCACCCAGGAGGCCTTCGACCGGGCGCGCGGCGGGGTGCTGTTCATCGACGAGGCGTACGCGCTGGCGCCCGAGGACTCGGGCCGCGACTTCGGGCGCGAGGCGATCGACACGCTGGTGAAGCTGATGGAGGACCACCGGGACGCGGTCGTGGTGATCGTCGCCGGGTACACGGCGGAGATGGACCGCTTCCTCACCGTGAACCCGGGGGTGGCCTCCCGCTTCTCCCGGACGATCACCTTCGGGGACTACGGGCCGGAGGAGCTGCTGCGGATCGTGGAACAGCAGGCCGAGGAGCACGAGTACCTGCTCGGCGAGAAGACCTCCGAGGCCCTGTTGACCTACTTCACCGATCTGCCCAAGGGGCCCGCCTTCGGCAACGGCCGCACCGCGCGCCAGACCTTCGAGTCGATGGTCGAGCGGCACGCGGGGCGGGTCGCGCAGCTGTCGGAGCCGACCAAGGACGATCTCACCCTGCTCTACCCGGCGGACCTTCCGGAGCTCTGACCGGACTCGCCCGCACGCGTACCGGGACCCCTCACAGGTCCCGGCGCATGCAGACCCGGGGCCAGCGGGCGAGCCCGTGCACGGCCTCGCGGTCGCGGATGTCCCGCAGGCCGGGGCCGAGCCCGCTGTCGTCCAGGGTGTGGAAGCCGCAGCGGGCGTAGTAGGGGGCGTTCCACGGTACGTCGGTGAAGGTCGTGAGGGTCAGCGCGGTGGCGCCCTCCGCCCGGCCCCGTTCCGCGAGGTGCTCCAGCAGGGAGCGTCCGATGCGGCGGCGGGCGCTGTCCGGATGCACCGACACCTGCTCGACGTGGAGGTTCCCGTCGACCCGGTCGGCGAGGAGGTACCCGACCGGGCTCCCCGTCCCGGCGCCCTCGGCCGCGACCCAGGCCAGTCCGGCCCGCCGGTAGCCGAGGAGTTCCTCCAGCGGAAGCGGTTCGTCGTCGGCGATCTCCGGCATCCCGATGGTCCTGAAGCATTCCCCGGAGGCCCGCTCGATGTCCCGCAGGAGGGACAGCTCGTCGATGTGCGCTGCTCTGATAAGCATGTGCGCATTGTCCCGGCCGGGCCGGGTCCGCGAAACGGGTTCGACCCCCGCGCCGGCCGTCCCCGCACCGGCCGTCCCCGCACCGGCCATCCCCGCGCCCGTCCACCCCGAGGCGGACAACTGACGGATCGACAGTTAAGGTGACAGCCCGCCGGATGCCACCGGACCCAGCCGGCCGTCCGCCGAACCGAGGGAGTGCCGCCATGGCCCGTCGACTCCGCCCCGTAGGACTGGACTTCATCGAAGTCGCCCCCACCCGCCTGGTCTTCGCCGGCCGGACCACGGCGGCTCCCGAGCACGTGTACCGGGCGCTGGCCGAGGAGGTGGAGGGCTGGCCGAGCTGGTTCCGGGCCGTCACCCTGGCCCGGCCCACCCACGGCGGAGCCGGGCGCGAGGTCAAACTGGCGGGCGGGGTGCGCTTCCAGGAAACGATCATGGCCGCGGATCCGGAGCGGCGCTACGCGTACCGGGTCGACGAGACCAACGCCCCCGGCATACGGGCCCTCCTGGAGGAATGGCGCCTCTCCCCCTCCGGCTCCGGCACCCACGTCCAGTGGACCTTTGCGGTGGACGGCCCGACCGCCGTCCGCTTCGCCGTGGCCGCGGCCCGGCCGGGACTCGGCCACTCCTTCCGCTCGGCGGTCCGCGCCCTGGACCTGCGGCTGGCGGAGCGGCGGCATGGGACGGATCGGCCGGGTCAGGCAGATCAGTAGGAGCCGTCCGGGCGACGGGTCCGCCCGTCCCGCGTCCGCGGGGTTCCCGCTCCGGCCTGTCGTGCCCGATGCCCGCCACGGCCCCCCGAGGCCGCGCCGTGAGCGAAGTCCGCGCAGCGCAAGCAGTCGGCGCCGCCGTGCCTACGGGGTTGCGGGCCAGGGCCTGTCGGGGTTCAGACCGCGGGGTGCCGCACCGCCAGGTCCCCGTAGCCGCCCGCCGACCAGACCCGGGTGCGGAACTCCTGCAAGCTCATGGCCGGTTCGCCGGTGAAGTGGACCGTTCCGCAGCGGCCGCAGTACCAGCCGTCCGCCCAGACGCGGTCGGCTGCCACCCGGCCCGGTTCGGTCCGGCGGCGCCAGACCCGTACCGCCCGGCCCGACAGCGCCAGCAGGAGGGGTCCCAGGAGCAGCGAGGCCGCCGAGATCCAGCCCAGGTAGGTCGTGGGGTCCTCGACTCCGAAGGGAAGGTCGCCTTCGCCCCCGTAGAACCGCGGCGCCGGGCCGCCCTCGAACCACTTCCCCGCGATCCCGCCCCAGATGAACGCGCCGATCGACACCAGGACGAGGAGCGCCCCCAGGCAGCCCATGGTGCTGTCGTCCGGCTCGTCCGGGGCGATCGCGAGGGCCTTGGCGAGCGCCGAGTTCTCCTCGCGGGTCGTGACGTTGTCGCCGTCGCCGCCCTTGCTCTCCACGCTCAGCTTGGCCTTGGCCCGCAGGTACGCGGCGGACACGCCGAGCACCTGATCCTCCCGGCCGCACCGCGGACAGGCCAACGCGCCGTCGCGGCCCTCGGCTCGGCCTCGCACACCCGTACCGCCACCCGTACCGCCATCCGTGAACTCGGCCATGACTCCCCGCCCCCGCGCCGCACCCCGAAGTCCGCACAGCGTAGCCAGCCGGCCCGGTCCCGGCCAGGGAAAACGTTTCAGCTGACGGGCTCGCTCCACACGCCGGTCGCCAGCATGGTGTCGAGCGTCCGCGCGTACGGGGTGATGTCGAGCCCCTGCTCCGCCAGCCACGCGTCGGAGTAGTACTTGTCCAGGTAGCGCTCGCCGCCGTCGCAGAGCAGCGTCACGACGCTGCCCGTGCGGCCCTCCGCCACCATCTCCGAAATGATCTTCAGCGCGCTCCACACCCCGGTGCCGGTGGAACCGCCCGCCTTGCGGCCGATCACGCGCTCCAGCGCACGGCACGCCGCGACGCTCGCGGCGTCCGGGACCCGCATCATCCGGTCGATGGCCCCGGGGACGAAGCTCGGCTCCATCCGGGGCCGGCCGATGCCCTCGATGCGCGAGCCGCAGTGGCTGGTCGCGTGCGGGTCGCCCTGGGTCCAGCCGTCGAAGAAGCAGGAGTTCTCCGGGTCCGGGACGCAGATGCGGGTGTCGTGCTGCATGTAGTGCACGTAGCGCGCGATCGTCGCGGAGGTGCCGCCGGTACCGGCCGTGGCCACGATCCATGCGGGCTCCGGGTAGCGCTCCAACCGGAGCTGCTGGTACATCGATTCGGCGATGTTGTTGTTGCCGCGCCAGTCCGTCGCCCGCTCCGCGTACGTGAACTGGTCCATGTAGTGGCCCCCGGTGCGGGCCGCGAGCTCCGCGGACTCCTCGTACATCTTCATCGAGTCGTCGACGAAGTGGCATTCGCCGCCGTGGAACTCGATGAGCCGGCACTTCTCGGGGCTCGTCGTCCGCGGCATGACGGCGATGAACGGGACGCCGATCAGCTTGGCGAAGTACGCCTCCGAGACGGCGGTGGAACCGGACGAGGCCTCGATGACGGGACGGCCGGGGCGGATCCAGCCGTTGCAGAGGGCGTAGAGGAACAGGGAGCGGGCCAGGCGGTGCTTCAGGGACCCCGTCGGGTGGGTGGACTCGTCCTTGAGGTACAGGTCGATGCCCCAGGCTTCCGGGAGCGGGAAGCGCAGGAGGTGGGTGTCGGCGGAGCGGTTCGCGTCCGCCTGCACCTTGCGGACCGCCTCTTTCAGCCACGCGCGGTAGTCCGCGTCGCTGCGGTCGACGTCGACGGTCGTGGCGGTCGTACCGGTGGTGGTGCTCATGCGCCGTGCTCCTTCGTACTTCCCGAGGTTCCGAGTGCGCGCCGGGCGTGTCTCCGCACCGCCCGCTTTGGAAATGTACCCCGCCCACCTGCACAAATGGTCACTTTGGGTATCTATGCGAATCACTTTCGGTCGCATTCGGTTGCACACCGGCCCACAGTGGGTGACCCTGGGGAGGCGTCACCGAGGGTGCAGCACCCGTAACACTGATGTCGGGGAGTCGCAGCCGTGATCAGTCATTCCCGCAGGCACTGCGTCGTCGAACTGCAGGCCCTGCCCTTGCGGATCGGACAGATCCGCAGAATCGTTTCAGCGCAACTGCGCCACTGGCAGCTCGATCCGCTCATAGACCGGGCCGCGCTCGGCGTGACGGAGCTGCTCAGCAACGTCCACCGCCATGCGCAGCCGGACAAGACCTGCACGGTCGAGATCGAGCTTCGCCTCGGCCGGCTGACCGTCTCCGTCTACGACAGCGACCCCCGCCTCCCGATGCTCCGGGACTCCGGGGACTGCGCCGCCGCCGAGGCCGCCGAGGCGGGCCGGCCCGCGGGCTCGTGCCCGGTCGACGCCCTGGAGACGTCCGGACGCGGGCTCGCGCTCGTCGAGGCGCTCAGCGAGGCCTGGGGTGCGCGGCGGCAGGACGACTGCCCGGGCAAGGTGGTGTGGTTCTCCCTGCGCGCCGCCCCCGGCCCGGCCGCACCGGAGCGCCCTCCGGTGCTCCTGGCCGAGAAGCCGGTGCTCCTGGCCGAGAAGAAGCCCGTACGGGACCACGCGCCGGCCCCGCCCGCGGCCGCACACCCCGAGCCGGTCTCCGCCGGCCTGTCGGTGAGCGCCTCGGTCGGCGTCCGGCCCGGGTAGCCTCCGGCCGCCGCGGACGGCCGGAGGGGCGGCCCCACCCGTCAGGCCGCCGCGCCCAGGGTCCCGAGCGGGTCGTCCAGCACCGGCTGCCACGCCAGCTCGGCGGCGCCGACCAGGCTGTTGTGGTCGAGCGTGCACGGCAGGATCGGCACGCCGCCGCTGCGCCCCCACAGGCTGCGGTCCGCGACCACCGCGCGCAGCCGCTCGGGGTCGGCGTAGAGCAGCTCTCGGTGCAGTCCGCCCAGGATGATCCGGTCCGGATTCAGGATGTTGACCAGGCCCGCGAGGCCCAGGCCGAGCCGGTCGATGAGCTCCTCGGTCGCCGCCCGCACCCCCGGGTCCGCGGCTTCGTCGCGGAGCAGGTCGCGGGCCTGCTGGAGCAGCGAGACCTCGGGGCCCGGGGTGCGCCCGGCGGCGGTGAGGAAGGCCAGCGGATCGGCCTCCACGTCGAGGCAGCCGCGGCTGCCGCAGTGGCAGGCGCGCCCTTCCGGGTTCACGGTGAGGTGGCCGACCTCCAGGGCCAGGCCCGCACTCCCACTGTGCAGGCGGCCGTCCAGGACGAGCGCCCCGCCGACCCCGCGGTGCCCGGTGGCCACGCACAGCAGGTGCTGCGCGCTGCGGCCGGCGCCGTGGCGGTGCTCGGCGAGCGCGGCGAGGTTCACGTCGTTGCCGGTCAGCGCGGGGCCGTCGATGCCGGCCTCCTTCACGCAGTCGGCGAAGATGGCCCGGACCGGGGAACCGGCGGGCCACGCCAGGTGCAGCGGGTTCAGCGCCGTACCCTCCGGCTCCGCGACCGCCGAGGGCACCGCGAGGCCGGCGCCGATGCAGCGCCGGCCGGTGCGCGCGAGGAGCTCGGCCCCGGCTTCGACCACCGCGCCGAGCACCTGTGCGGGGTCGGCCGACACGGGCACCCGCCCGGGAGCCGTGGCGACGATCCGGCCGCCGAGGCCGACCAGCGCGGCCCGGAAGCCGTCCGAGTGCACCTGGGCGGCCAGGGCCACCGGGCCGTTCTCGTCCACGGAGAGCCGGTGCGACGGGCGGCCCTGGGTTCCGCCCGCCCCGCCGGGCCGCGAGTCGACGCGGATCAGGCCGAGCGCCTCCAGCTCGGCGGCGACGGCGCCGGCGGTGGCGCGGGTGACGCCGAGCTCGGCCGTCAGGACGGCGCGGGTCGGAGCCCGGCCGGTGTGGACGAGCTCCAGCGCCGGCCCGAGCGCGCCGCGGCCCCGCTCCAGCTTGGTCCGCGCGGAGCCGGCTGCCGCTGCGGAGGCCGCCGCCGCCGCGGACGCGGACGCCGCTCCGGGGGACGCCGTCGGCGCGGCGGACGCTCCTGCGGCTCCGGCCCCGTCGGAGCCCTCGGCCGTGCCGGTCCCTTCGGTCCCGTCGGTCCCGTCGGTCCCGTCGGTCCCGTCGGTCCCGTCGGTCCCGTCCGTCTCAGCGGACACCGTGGTCACATCCCCCACCCGCCGCGGGGCCCCGTTGCCGTTCATGACAGCGATCCTCGCATGATCGGAGGGTCGAGAACGCCGCCTGCTAGCCGAGCCCGCCGACCCGCAGTGTGATGTTCAGCCGCCCGGTCAGCCCGAGGCCCTGCGGGGCGGTGCCGGGCAGGACTTTCGGCACTCCGTGAAAGGCCCGTCGGACCGGCCCGCCGAAGACGAACAGATTCCCGCTGCGCAGCTCAAGGTCCCGATACGGACGTCCGCGCGAGGCCGTGTTGCCGAAGCGGAAGAGGCAGGAATCACCCAGGCTCAGCGAGACCACGGGGGCTTCGGAGCGCTCCTGCGCGTCCCGGTGCATGCCCATGCGGGAGTCGCCCTCGTAGAAGTTGACCAGGGCGATGTCGTACGCGACCTCCGGATCCGGAGCCTGCCCGTACGCTGCGGCCACCGCGTCGCGCCCCAGCCGCGCGAGCCAGTCGGGCATCGCCTTGACCGGCGCACCGTCCCCGTCGACGGCGGTGGAGGCGTATCCGTACGGGTACCAGTGCAGCCCCAGGCACACCTGCCGGGCGCTCATCGTCCCCCCGCCCGGCGTGCGCACCGTCCGCAGCCCGGCGGGCGGCCTGGCCCATCCCCGGCAGGCCTCCACCAACTCCCGCTGCCGCCCGGGCCCGAGCCAGTCGGGCACGTGCACGGCGCCGGGCACGATCTCGGTCCGCTCGCGCGGGAAGAGCTCGCGCGGGAAGAGCTCGCCGTCCCTGTGCTCCATTGCTTCCGCCACCTCCTACCCACCTCCCCCCACCGCCTCCGTGACCTCCATCTTCCTTCGTTGTGCGTCCACGCGGCTGCTGCGAGACTCCCGGCATGGAGATCATCAGCTATGTGAAGACCGTGGCCCGCGAAGGCGAACAGCTCGCCGCCACCGCCGAACGGGTCGGTACGGACGCCCTGGTACCCACCTGTCCGCAGTGGCGGGTCGCCGATCTGCTGCGCCACACCGGCTCCGTGCACCGCTGGGCCACCGGGTACGTGGCGCAGGGCCTGACCGAGCGGGTGCCGTTCCCGGACGCGCCGGAGCTGGTGGGCGCGGAACTGCTGGCCTGGTTCCGCGAGGGCCACGCCACGCTGGTGCGGACGCTGACCGGGACTTCGGCCGATGCGCGGTGCTGGACCTTCCTGCCGACCGCGCCGCCTTCGCCGCTGGCCTTCTGGGCGCGGCGCCAGGCGCACGAGACCACCGTGCACCGGATGGACGCGGAAGCCGCGCTGGGCGTGCCCTACGGGGCGGTGGACCCGGACTTCGCGGAGGACGGGGTGGACGAGCTGCTGACCGGGTTCCATGCGCGGCCGCAGAGCCGGGTGCGGACGGCGGAGCCGCGGGTGATGCGGGTACGGGCCTCGGACACGGGCGCGGTGTGGACCGTGCACCTGTCCCAGGAGTCGGCGCGCACGGTGCGCGGATACGCGGACGGCACGGACGGCGAGGAGGCCGACTGCACGCTGACGGGCGAGGCCTCCTGGCTCTATGCGGCGCTGTGGAACCGGCAGCCGCTCACCGGACCGGGCGTGACGGGCGATGCGGAACTGGCCCGGCTCTGGGTGGACACGGCCGGCATCTGACCTCCGGCTCCGGCCTCTGGCCTCTGCTCTCTGGCCTCGGGCACCGGGGGCACCCCTTGTCGTGGTGCGGCTCGCGCGGGGAGACTGCGCGCATGGAGCGACGACGCAGTCAGGCCGGCCGGGACGCGGTCACCATCGAGATCGTGTACGCCTTCGTCAGCGGCGGCTTCGCGGCCGGACTCGCCTTCGCGGCGCTGTACGGCCCGGTCCTCGCCTTCGACCTCTCCCCCGCCGTCGACCGAAGCCTGGCGACGGTCGGCGCCGCCCTGGCCGCGGCGGTGTTCCTGCTCCGGGTCACGCACGTCCTGTGGCGCTTCGCCCGGCGCCCGCAGGACGAGGTCCCGCCGTGCGAAGGACACGGGCCCGGGCACTAGAGTCCCGGCATGCGCATCCCCGGCCCTCTCAACGAGCTCACCGACACCAATCTGCGGCTGGCCGTGGTCAGTCAGCTGATGGAAGCGGGCACGCTGCCGCTCTTCCAGCCCCCGGTGCCCGAAGGGGTGCACGTCTGCGGGGACGCGTGCGACGACGTCTGCGACGAGTGGCTCGACGGCCTCGAAAACTTCGACTACCGGCAGGACGTGGCCGATGCCCTGCTCGGACTGCCCGTCACCGAGGCCCAGTGCGCCACCGTTCGGGAGCTGAGGTGGCACACCTCGTCGAAGGCCATCGCCCTGGTCTGGAGCGAGTGGGGCGGTGACTGCGAGGAGTTCCACATTCGCGCGCTCGACGGCTTGGGCGCGGCCCTTCCCGGCCTTGAAGCCCTTCATCTGGAGCTTACCGAGGTCACGGACCTGACGCCCCTGACCTCCTGCGACCGGCTCCGTGCGCTCTCCCTGACCGGCGACTACGACGACGAGACGGACCTCGCGCCCCTCGCCGGTGCCCGCTCGCTGACCTCGCTCGCGCTGGGCTCCAAGCGAGTGGACGACCTGCGCCCCCTGAGCGGCCTCCCGCTGGAGCACCTCTCCCTCGACGGCTGCCACGACGCCGAAGGCCGCGACGTGATCGACCTCGCGCCATTGGAGCGCATCACGTCCCTGCGCACGCTGCGCTACCGCCGCTTCGCCCGCATCCGCGGGGACGAGCACCCGGTCCGCTCCGCGTTCGACAACGCCCGGGTCGTCGAGGGCCTCGCCGCACGCGGTGTCACCCTCGCCTTCGACTGGTGACGCTCCCGGCCGCGCGGGGAACCGGCGCGGCTCAGCCCACGTTCGACGCGTAGGACGTCTGGGCGCGGTACGTCCAACTGGGCTGGGCGTCCCAGGGGTTGGGCATCTTGGCGCTGGTGGCGTAGGCGTAGCCCGCGCCGCGTTCGAAGACGGTACGGAGCGTCGCGCGCATCGCGGTGGCGTCCGGGACGTCGTGCACGAGGTGCCAGAACGCGGTGCCGCTCGGGTCGAGTTCGGCGCCGGAGCGGTAGCCGGTGAGCGCGTTGAAGACGTTGCCGCCGAGCCAGCCGCCGCCCGTGTGGGCCGCGTAAGTGTCCTCGAAGGTGACGAAGACGTCGGCCGTGCGGCGGCCGGGCTCCAGGAAGCAGTCGGCGATGGCCGTACCGGGGTTGTTCACGACCAGGTCCTCGGCGCCCGGGTCCACCGTGTCCATGGTGTCCTGGACGTAGCGGCGGAGCTCCGCGTAGTGGTCGCGGGTGGCGTTGGCCGGGCCGCAGTCGCGGCTGACGACGTCGAAGAAGATGCCGTCCACGTGGAGGCGGCCGTCGGGAGTCTTCAGGTAGTTGTCCACGGAGGCCTTGACGGCGGCGATGTCGCGGTTGCCGTGGTCGGTGTGGACGTAGCCGAGCACCTTGGTCTTCTCGCCGGTGGCGGTGGTGCCGGTGCGCAGGACGTCGGCGCGGGCCTGCCAGGGGTCGTCGAACGGGGAGTCGCCGTTGCCCGGGTTGAGGACCACCACCGAGGCGGCCGGGCTGGTGGCGGTGAGATCGACGAGCATCGGGTCGTCGGCCCAGACGTAGGCCGGGACGGCTATCTCCAGGCCCCGTACGCCGGCCGCCCGGGGGGTCGGTCTCACCTCGGGGACCGGGGCCGGGGCGGGGGCCGGGCCACGGTCGCGGGCCTGGGCTCGGGCCGGCTCCGAGCTCGCCGACGCGGTGACGGCCGGCGCCGGCGCGGCGAGTAAGAGGGTGGCCAGTACGGCGTAAACGGCCTTCGCGGCGCGGGTCATGACTGCTCCTCGGGGCGGCGGCGGGGGCGGCGCCGGGGCGATGGCCGGGCGCCGGGGACGGCACCCGGGACGGGACACCGGCCCGAGGAACACTAGACGGGCGGCCGGGGGCGCCAAGGCGGATTCCCCCGCTTCAGTACGAGGAACTGACAAGCGAACTTTCCCCACCCCCCGCCGGTCCGGCCGCGCGGGGCTCGCCCGCGCGGCTCCCGCGCGGGCCCCGTACCGCCCTATACGGCGGACAGCCCGACCCCGTGCGCCAGCTGCGCGGCGGCGTGCGCGAAGAACGCGGCGCGGTCCTCGACGACCCGGTCGAACTGGCCGAACAGTTCGAAGGAGATCAGCCCGAAGAGCTGCGCCCAGGCGGCGACCAGGGCAGCGGCGGCCTCGGGGGGCAGGCCGTCGGTGAAGTCCGCGGCCATCCGGGCCGCTTCGGTGCGCAGCTCGGCGGGGAGCGGCGGGAGGGAGATCCCGCGGCCCTCGTAGGCGGCACGGACGATGCCGATGAGGATGATGCCGACGCGGGAGGCGGGGCCCACGGTGTCGAGGGGGGCGGTGTAGCCGGGGACGGGCGAGCCGTAGATGAGGGCGTACTCGTGCGGGTGCTCCAGCGCCCAGTCGCGCACGGAACCGCAGACCTCGACCCAGCGGGCGCGGGGGGTCCCGCCGGCCGCGAGCGAGCGGGCGTCGGCACGCTCGGCGGCGGCGCCGACGCTGTCGTAGGCGTCGACGATGAGGGCCGTGAGGAGCTCGTCGCGGCTGGGGAAGTAGCGGTAGAGGGCGGAGGAGACCATGCCCAGCTCGCGGGCGACGGCGCGCAGCGAGAGCTTGGCGGCGCCCTCGGCCGCGAGCGCGCGGCGCGCCTCGTCCTTGATGGCGGCGGTGACTTCGATGCGGGCCCGTTCCCTGGCCCCTCGCACGGTGCTCATGAGGGTCAGTGTGCCACGCAGGTAGAGCAGTGCCCAACAACGAGAGCGACGATCCATTGCGAGAGCACCGCTCTTGTTTTGGAGCAGCAATCCGTGCACACTGTTCTCAAGCGAGAGCAGTGCTCTCCCAAACTCCTCGGAGGCGACCATGAACGCGCCCAAGCCGTACTACGTGAAGGCCGGCCCGCTCGACATCCGCTTCAACGCCCTCGTCGGCAGGCTCGCCCGCCTCGGCATGAGCCTGGCCGGGACGGCCGAGCTGTCGGTGCGCGGCCGCACCTCCGGCAAGATGCAGCGGATCCCGGTGAACCCGTACCACCAGGACGGCACCCGGTACCTGGTCTCCGCCCGCGGCCACTCCCAGTGGGTCCGCAACATGCGCGCCGCGGGCGGCGGCGAGCTCCGGTTGGGCCGCACCGTGCACGCCTTCACGGTCACCGAGATCACCGACCCCGCCGAGCAGGCCGTCGTCCTGCGCGGCTACCTGAAGAAGTGGGGCTGGGAGGTCAACCGGTTCTTCAACGGGGTCACCGCGAAGTCCTCCGAGTCCGAGCTCCGCGCCGCCGCCCCCGACCACCCGGTCTTCCGCATCACGGTCGCCCCCTGACCCGCCCACTCCGGCCTCCGGCCACCCGTCATCCGCCCGCCCCGCGTTTCCCCCGTCCGCCGTCACCCGCCCGCCGTCACCTGCCCGCCGCGCGTTCCCCGTCACCCGCGTTCCCCGGCGCCCGCCGCCACCCGCCCGCCCCGCCGTCCCCGCCCGCCGGCACCCGCCGACCCGACGTTCCCGGCCGTCCGCCGTCCGCCGTCCCCAGCACCCGCCGGCACCCGCCGGCCTAGCGTTCCCCGCCGTCCGCCGTCTCCGCCCTCCTCGCCGCCCCCAGGCCAGGCCGGACGGGCCCCAAGCCGGCTGCCCGCCCCGTCCCGCCCGGGCGGCCACGGGGACCTGCCGCCCGCTCGTCACCACACGCCACGCCCCCGACCGCGGCGGCGCCGGGGACCCACCTCCACCCGTCGCTCCTCCGCGGCCCCGGAAAACGCGGCGGCGGCCTCGCCGGTACACCCGGCAAGACCGCCACGCTCCGCACTTCGACGCCGCCGCTGCCCCACGGGGGCCGACGACGCGGACCCGGGCAGCCCCGGGCGTCCCCCGGCCTCAGCCCCCGGCTTCAGCCCTTGGCCTCGCCCTCGGCTCCGTCCCGCTCCCCCGATCCGGAGGCCGGCGCGGACGCGGACCCGGCGTCGCCGGCAACCCCGCCACCGCCACCGCCCCCGGCCTCGCCCCGGCTCCGCGCCTGGCGCGCGTCGAGCACGTGCAGCGCCTTGCGCGCCAGCGGGTACGTGCGCACCATCTCGGCCAGTGTCAGCGAGCCCCGCGCGATCCGGGCGAAGGCCAGCCAGGCCGGCCGCAAGCCGGTGATCGCCGCGTGCAGCAGGCCCGGCTTGGCCTCGAAGAGTTCCAGCATCCGCCGGCCGACGCCCATCTCCACACCCAGGCCGGCCTTGATGGCGAAGGCGTAGTTGAGGGCCTGGCGGCGCGCGTCCACCGCGTCCTGGGCCTCGGAGATCTTCACGGCCCACTCCCCGGCGAGCCGCCCCGAGCGCAGCGCGAAGGAGATGCCCTCCCGGGTCCACGGCTCCAGCAGTCCTGCCGCGTCGCCCGCGACCAGGACCCGCCCGCGCGAAAGCGGCGATCCGGGCTTCCGGCAGCGGGTCAAGTGCCCTGAGGAGAGCGCCGGTTCGAAGCCCGACAGGCCCAGCCGGGCGATGAAGTCGTCCAGGTACCGCTTGGTCGCGGCGCCCTCGCCCTTCGCCGAGATGACCCCGACGGTGAGGGTGTCGCCCTTGGGGAAGACCCAGCCGTAGCTGCCGGGCAGCGGCCCCCAGTCGATGAGGACCCGGCCCTTCCAGTCCGCGGCGACCGTCTCCGGGACGGGGATCTCCGCCTCCAGGCCGAGGTCGACCTGCTCCATCTCGACGCCGACGTGCGCGCCGATCCGGCTCGCGCTGCCGTCCGCGCCGACCACGGACCGGGCCAGCACGGTCTCGCCGTCAGCGAGGATCACGGCGACGGTCCGCCGGTCGGGCACGGAGGCCCCGTGCTGTTCCACCCGCACGACGGCCGTGCCCGTACGGACCGTGGCGCCCGCCTTCTCCGCCGCGGCGACCAGCGCCGCGTCGAACTCGGGCCGGTTGATCAGCCCGAACAACATCTGCTTCGAACGCCGGGTCCTGGGGTACTTCCCGTCCAGCGAGAAGGTGACCGCGTGGACGCGGTCCTTGAAGGGCAGCACGAAACCCGGCGGGAGCGCATCGCGCGAGGGGCCGATGATGCCTCCGCCGCAGGTCTTGTAGCGGGGCAGTTCAGCCTTCTCCAACAGCAGAACGCGCCGTCCCGCGCTTGCCGCCGCGTGCGCGGCCGATGACCCGGCCGGCCCGGCCCCGACCACGACCACGTCCCACACCTCGCCGGTCCCCCCGGCCGTCTCCGCGTCCGCCCCCTGAGCGGCCTGTCCTGTCGCCGCGTCGCGTACGTCGCCGCTGTCGCTCTCGTCGCTGCTCACGATGTGCTGCTGCTCCTGATCATGCGGTTCATGCCGTTGCTCCGATGCCGGGGAAATCCTACGGCGCGAGATCGACTGCCCCGTTGTGCGAGGATCGGAAGAGTCTTTCGCCGTAGCCCGCATACGCACACCCCGCGCATGCGGGACGCGTATGCGTGCCCGTACACGTACACCAACGTCGCACCCAAGAGGAGCGTGCCCATGCCGTCTCATCCGATCGCCGAGACCGTCGCCTCGCTGATGCCCCGCGCCAAGCAGGAGCTGTCCGAGCTGGTGGCTTTCCAGTCGGTGGCGGACTGGGCCCAGTTCCCCCAGAGCGAGAGCCAGGGCGCCGCGAACTGGGTGGCCGACGCGCTGCGCGCCGAGGACTTCCAGGATGTGGCGCTGCTCGACACCCCCGACGGCACCCAGTCGGTGTACGGGTTCCTGCCCGGCCCGGCGGACGCCCCGACCGTCCTCCTGTACGCGCACTACGACGTGCAGCCCCCGCTGGACGACGCGGCCTGGGTCTCCCCCGCCTTCGAGCTGACCGAGCGGAACGGCCGCTGGTACGGCCGCGGTACCGCCGACTGCAAGGGCGGGTTCATCCTGCACCTGCTCGCGCTGCGCGCCCTGAAGGCCAACGGCGGTGTGCCGGTGAACGTGAAGGTGATCGTCGAGGGTTCGGAGGAGCAGGGCACCGGCGGCCTCCAGCAGTACGCGACCGCCCACCCCGAACTGCTGGCCGCCGACGCCGTCGTGATCGGCGACGCGGGCAACTTCCGTACGGGCCTGCCCACGGTCACCGCGACCCTGCGCGGCATGTGCCTGCTGAAGGTCAAGATCGACACCCTGGGCGGAAATCTGCACTCCGGCATGTTCGGCGGAGCCGCCCCCGACGCGATGGCCGCGCTGATCCAGCTCCTCGCCTCGCTGCGCGCGCCGGACGGTTCGACCACCGTGGAAGGGCTGGACTCGGACGCGGTGTGGGAGGGGCTCCAGTACCCGGAGGCCGACTTCCGCTCCGACGCGAAGGTGCTCGAAGGGGTCGAGCTGATCGGCGAGGGCACGATCGCGGACCGGCTGTGGTCCCGGCCGGCCGTCACCGTGCTGGCCATCGACTCCCCGCCGCTGATCGGCGCCACCCCCTCGGTGCACGCGAGCGCGGGCGCGCTGGTGAGCCTGCGGGTGCCGCCGGGCGCGGACACGGCCGAGGCGATCAAGCTGCTGGAGGCGCACCTGGTGGCGCACACCCCGTGGAAGGCGCGCCTGGAGCTCGAAGTCGTCGGCCAGGGACAGCCGTTCCAGGCGGACACGGACAGTCCCGCGTACGCCTCGATGGCGCAGGCCATGAAGGTGGCCTACCCGGGCCAGGAGATGCAGATCAGCGGCATGGGCGGCTCCATCCCCCTGTGCAACACGCTGACCGAGCTGTACCCGGGCGCGGAGATGCTGCTCATCGGCCTGAGCGAGCCGGAGGCACAGATCCACGCGGTGAACGAGAGTGTCTCCCCGGAGGAGCTGGAGCGCCTGTCGGTCACGGAGGCGCTGTTCCTCCTCAACTACGCGGAGTCCAAGCGCGCCTGACGGTGCCACGGGCGGTTCCCCGACTGTCCGCTAGGAGCGGACCACGCTGACGGCGCAACCTGCGTCGTCAGCGTGGTCCGCACACATACGTTCGGGTGATGGATCTCGTAGAAGTCATCCCCGACCGCCTCCACATGCTCCGGTTCCCCATAGGCCAGGCCTACCTCTGGTGTGACGGAGCGGACCTGACCCTGATCGACGCGGGCCACGCCGGTTCGGCGGACGCGATCGAGGCGGCGATACGTTCCCTCGGGCTGCTGCCGGAGCGGCTGGAGCGGATCGTCGTGACCCATTGCCACGGTGACCACTTCGGCTCGGCGGGCGAACTCTCCGCCCGCTGGGGCGCCCCGGTGCTGGCGCACGCACTGGACGCCCCGGTGCTGGCGCACGCACTGGACGCCCCGGTGATCCGCGGCGACCGGCCGGTTCCGGAGCCGGTGCTGCTGGACTGGGAACTGCCGCTGTGGGAGCACGCCATGACGGTCCCACAGGCTCCTGCGACCGCAGTGGACCAGGAGTTGGCGGACGGCGAGGTACTCTCCTTCGGCGGCGGCGCGGTCGTCGTCCATGCCCCGGGTCACACCCCGGGCAGCATCGGCATCCATCTCCCCGCGCACGGCGTGCTGTTCACGGGCGACTGCGTCGCCGGCGTTGGACAGGTGATCCTCGGCGTCTTCAACGTGGACCGCGCCGGGGCCGTCGAGTCGATGCTCCGGCTGGCCGCCCTCTCCCCCTCCACGGCTTGCTTCGGCCACGGCGACCCGCTGACCTCCGACACCGCGGCCACCCTGCTCGCGGCAGCGGAAACGGCGGCGAAGGCCCAGGCGGAAGCGGAAGCCACTCCCACGCCCACTCCCACCAACACACCCGCAGCCGCACCCGCGGCTCAGCCTTCGCCCGCCCCGGCGGGCTGATCCCGATGCCGACCCGGGGCCGGCCCGAGACCGCCCCCGGGCCCGCTCCCTCCGCTACGGGACCGCGCGCCCCGCTTCCAGGTACGCCGCCCGGCCCCGCTCGCGTGCCCGCAGGGCCCACCGGAGCCTCTCGTACCGCACCGGCGGCAGCAGGTCCGCCGCTTCCTCCTCCGTCACGAACCGCCAGGCCCGCAGCTCCGGGCCGGGCAGCCGCAGCCGTCCGGTCTGCGCCGCCGACAGCCGGCCGCCGTCGAACAGCAGCCGCAGGCCGCCGTAGCCCGCCGGAGGCCCCGGCGGCTCCCAGTCCACGACCAGGAGCTCGGGGAGGCGCTCCAGTACGAGGCCGAGTTCCTCCTCGACCTCCCGTACCCCCGCGCACGCCGGGGCCTCCCCGGCCTCGACGACCCCGCCCGGGAACTCCCACCCCGGCTTGTACGTCGGATCCACCAGCAGCACCCGGTCCGCGTCGTCGAAGAGCAGCACTCCCGCCGCGACCGTCTCGCGCGTCGGCTGCGGGGTCTGCACGATGTCGCAGACCCGGGCCGTGTCGGTCCGTACGGCCTCGGCGATCCGCTGGGCCGTCTCCCGTACGGTGAGCGTCCCGTTGTCGATGACGTGGGCGTCGGCCGCGAGCCAGCCCAGCGCGAGCTGGTAGACGGGGATGTGGTCGTAGGCCCACCGCCGCACCCTCAGGTCCACGTCTTGCGCCGCCCCGGGCTCCTCACGGGTCGCGATCCGCTCCCGAAGGATCGTTTCCTCCGGTGCGAGCAGCACGTGCCGCACCGCGATCCTGCGCGCCGCGAGCCCGCCGAAGATCTCGTCGCGGTACTCCTGGCGCAGCAGCGTCATCGGTACCACCAGCACCCCGCCCAGCTCCGCCAGCATCGCCGCCGCCGTATCCACGACGAGCCGCCGCCAGCTCGGCAGGTCCTGGTAGTCGGACACCTCGGCAAGGCGCTTGCGCGGCAGCAGTACGCGCAGCGCGTCACCGATGAACTCCGGGTCGAACAAGGTGCTCTCCGGCAGGAGGCCGGTCAGCTCGCGCGCTGTGCTGCTCTTCCCGGCGCCGAAGGTACCGTTGATCCAGACAATCACGTCTACCCCTCTCCCGATGCCCCCAGTGGCTTGCCCGCACCACCCTGCCACGGAAACCCCGGTGCTCCGCCGAGTGCTTATCCTCAAGGTCAGGGGCCTGTCCGCAGCGTCGGGCCCGCACCGCCACAGCGCCCGCCCCTCCGGAGGTCCGACACCGTGCCGCACACCCGCCGCCCGCCCGAGCCCCGCTACGGCAACCGGCCGACCATGAAGGACGTGGCGGCCCGGGCCGGCGTGGGCCTCAAGACGGTGTCACGCGTGGTCAACGGGGAGCCGGGGGTCACCCCGGACACCGAGAAGCGGGTCCAGGAGGCCATCGACGCCCTCGGTTTCCGCCGCAACGACAGCGCGCGCGTCCTGCGCAAGGGCCGCACCGCCACCGTCGGCCTGGTCCTGGAGGACCTCTCCGACCCCTTCTACGGACCGCTCAACCGGGCCGTGGAAGAGGTGGCCCGCGCCCACGGCGCCCTGCTCATCAACGGCTCCAGCGACGAGGACCCCGAGCGCGAGCGGGAGTTGGCGCTCGCGCTGTGCGCGCGCCGGGTGGACGGGCTCGTGGTGATCCCGGCCGGGAACGACCACCGCTATCTGGAGCCGGAGATCCGGGCCGGGGTGGCCACGGTGTTCGTGGACCGCCCGGCGGGCCGGATCGAGGCGGACGTGGTCCTGTCCGACAGCTTCGGCGGTGCCCGGGACGGGGTGGCCCACCTGATCGCGGGCGGTCACCGCCGGATCGGCTTCATCGGCGACCACCCGCACATCCACACGGCGACCGAGCGGCTACGGGGCTACCGCGCGGCCATGGCGGACGCCGGCCTGCCGGTCGACGGCTCCTGGATCTCCCTCGGCACGACGGCCCCGGAGCGCGTCACGGCCGCGGCCCGTTCGATGCTGTCCGGCCCGGAGCCGGTCACGGCCCTCTTCGCCGGGAACAACCGCGTGACGGTCACGGCCGTGCGCGTCCTCGCGTCCCTGCCCCGCCCGGTGGCCCTGGTCGGCTTCGACGACTTCGAACTCGCCGACCTGCTGAACCCGGGGATCACGGTGATCGCCCAGGACGCCGCGGCCCTGGGCCGCGTGGCGACGGACCGCCTCTTCCAACGTCTGGCGGGCGCCGACCTCCCTCCGGCCCGCATCGAGCTCCCCACCCGCCTGATCGCCCGGGGCTCGGGCGAGATCCCACCGGCCGGCTAGGCCGGCGCCCCTGCCGTGCCGCAGGACGCCGAAGGCCCGGCCGGGGGCAGACCGGCCGGGCCTCGTACGGGGGCTGCTCGCCTCAGGCGGTCGCCGTCATCGTCGCCGAGCGGCGCGGGATGGCGAAGGCGTCGAGTTCCGCGCGGGTCAGGCCGGTGAGGGCGGTGACCTCCTCGGCGCCGACGGCGCCGCAGTCCAGGCCGCGGACCAGGTAGCCGGCCAGCGCCTTCGCGGTGGCGGGCTCGTCCATGACGTCGCCCTCGATCTTGGCCACGTACGCCTTCAGGCGCGCGGCGGCCGTTTCGAGGCCCTCGCGGTAGAAGACGAAGACGGCCGCGTAGCGGGTCGGCAGGTGTGCCGGGTGCATGTCCCAGCCCTGGTAGTAGGCCCGGGCCAGGGCGCGGCGGGTGAGGCCGTAGTGCAGCTTCCAGGCCTCGTGGACGTGCTCGGTGGTGCCGATCGGCAGGACGTTGGTCGAGCCGTCGGAGACGCGTACGCCGGTGCCGGCGGCCGCGACCTGCATGATCGCCTTGGCGTGGTCGGCGGCGGGGTGGTCGCTCGACTGGTACGCGGCGGAGACGCCGACGCAGGCGCTGTAGTCGAAGGTGCCGTAGTGCAGGCCCGTGGCGCGGCCCTTCGAGGCCTCGATCATCCGGGCGACGGCGGCGGTGCCGTCGGAGGCGAGGATGGACTGGCTGGTCTCGATCTGGATCTCGAAGCCGATCCGGCCCGGGCGCAGGCCGCGGGCGGTCTCGAAGGCCTCCAGCAACTGCACGAAGGCCGTGACCTGCTCGGGGTACGTGACCTTGGGCAGCGTCAGGACCAGGCCCTCGGGCAGGCCGCCGTGGGCGAGCAGGCCGGAGAGGAAGATGTCGGTGGTCCGGATGCCGCGGTCGCGGACGTTGGACTCCATGCACTTCATCCGGATGCCCATGTACGGGGCGTTCGTGCCGTTGGAGAAGGCTTCGGCGACGAGGCGGGCGGCGCGGGCCGCGGCCTGGTCCTCCTCCTCGTCGGAGCGGACGCCGAAGCCGTCCTCGAAGTCGACGCGGAGGTCCTCGATGGGCTCGGAGGCGAGCTTGGCCCGGACGCGGTCGTAGACCGGTACGGCCAGCTCGTCGGAGATGCCGAGCACCTTGGCGAAGGTGGCGGCGTCCGGGGCGTGCTCGTCCAGGGCCGCGAGGGCCTGGTCGCCCCAGCTGCGGATGGTGTCCGCGGCGAAGACGTCACCGGGCACGTAGACCGTGTGGATCGGCTGACGGGTGCCGGGGTCGCCCGGGTAGTGGCGCGCGAGTTCCGCGTCCACCGGCTTGAGGGAAGCGCTGATGCCCTCGCTGACCGCGCCTGCGAGGCTCGTCGCCACCTTCTCCTGCTGACCCATCGTGCACTCTCCTCTTTTCCGCTTCACGGAATCTTAGATCCGCATTACAGAATTTAGTCACGGGGTTCCGCTCAGTCAATGGTCCCTCCGCCGTCCTGGACAAACGACTCGGGGCCGTGCGGTGAGAAACACCACACGGCCCCGGAGACCACTTGCCCCGCAGGTCAGCGCCTGCGGCAGGGTTTTAGCCCTTGCGCGCCCTGATCTCGTCGGTCAGCTGGGGGACGACCGCGAAGAGGTCGCCGACCACGCCGTAGTCGACGAGGTCGAAGATCGGGGCCTCGGCGTCCTTGTTGATCGCGACGATCGTCTTGGACGTCTGCATGCCGGCCCGGTGCTGGATCGCGCCCGAGATGCCGGAGGCGATGTACAGCTGCGGGGAGACCGACTTGCCGGTCTGGCCGACCTGGTTGGAGTGCGGGTACCAGCCGGCGTCGACGGCGGCGCGCGAGGCGCCGACGGCCGCACCGAGGGAGTCCGCGAGCGACTCGATGATGTGGAAGTTCTCGGCGCCGTTGACGCCGCGGCCGCCGGAGACGACGATCGCGGCCTCGGTCAGCTCGGGGCGGCCGGTCGACTCGCGCGGGGTGCGGGAGGTGACCTTGGTGCCGGTGGCCAGGGCGCCGAAGGTGACGGCGAGCGCCTCGACGGTGCCGGCGGCCGGGGCGGTCTCGACCGGGGCCGAGTTCGGCTTCACGGTGATGACCGGCGTGCCCTTGGAGACGCGGGACTTGACGCTGAAGGACGCGGCGAACGCGGCCTGCGTCGCGACCGGACCCTCGTCACCCGCCTCCAGGTCGGTGGCGTCGGTGATGATGCCGGAGCCGATGCGGACCGCCAGGCGGGCGGCGATCTCCTTGCCCTCCGCGGAGGAGGGGACGAGCACGGCGGCCAGGGAACCTGCGGTGGACACAGTGTCGTACGCGGCCTGGAGCGCGTCCACCTTCGGTACGACGAGGTAGTCGGAGAACTCCGGGGCGTCGGCGGTGAGGACCTTGACGGCACCGTGCTCGGCGAGCACGGCGGCGGTGGCCTCGGCACCGGCGCCGAGGGCGACGGCGACGGGCTCGCCGATGCGGCGGGCCAGCGTCAGCAGTTCGAGGGTGGGCTTGCGGACGGCGCCGTCGACGTGGTCGACGTAGACGAGGACTTCAGCCATGGGGATGCTCCTGCGAATGCGAAGTAGTCAGGGGGACTGTCGAGGGATGACCGAAGCTCTTAGATGAACTTCTGGCCGGCCAGGAACTCGGCCAGCGACTTGCCGCCCTCGCCCTCGTCCTTGACGATCGTGCCGGCGGTGCGGGCCGGACGCTGGGTCGCGGAGTCGACCGCGGTCCAGGAGCCTTCGAGACCGACCTCGTCGGACTCGATCTCCAGCTCCTCCAGGTCCCAGGACTGCACCGGCTTCTTCTTGGCGGCCATGATGCCCTTGAAGGACGGGTAGCGGGCCTCGCCCGACTGGTCCGTCACCGAGACGAGCGCCGGGAGGGAGGCTTCCAGCTGCTCGCTCGCGGAGTCGCCGTCGCGACGGCCGGTCACGACACCGTCCTCGACCTTGACCTCGGAGAGCAGGGTGACCTGCGGGACGCCCAGGCGCTCGGCCAGGATCGCCGGGAGGACGCCCATGGTGCCGTCGGTCGAGGCCATGCCCGTGATGACCAGGTCGTAGCCGGCCTTCTCGATCGCCTTGGCGAGCACCAGCGAGGTGGCCATGACGTCGCTGCCGTGCAGGTCGTCGTCCTCGACGTGGATGGCCTTGTCGGCACCCATGGACAGCGCCTTGCGCAGCGCGTCCTTCGCGTCCTCGGGGCCCACCGTCAGGACGGTGATCTCCGCGTCGTCGGCCTCGTCGGCGATCTGCAGCGCCTGCTCGACGGCGTACTCGTCGAGTTCCGACAGCAGGCCGTCGACGTCGTCACGGTTGACGGTCAGGTCTTCGGTGAACTGCCGGTCGCCAGTGGCGTCGGGCACGTACTTCACACAGACAACGATCCTCAGGCTCACGCCGGCTCTCCTACCGCATCGACATTTCTGGTACCGCCTTGTTCAGGCAGCATAGGCGCCATCTCGGGCCGTTCCCGCCGGGGCGGCCCGCGCCCCGTTCAGGAATGTTACTCGTCAGTACACAGCGGGTTCCGCCAGGTTGCAAGGCCGGTGAACTGTGATCTGGCCAACGCCGGTGGCACCGGCCCCAGCAGGGACGATTCAGTCCCGCAACGCGTTGAAGCGCCCTTGGTGGTACAGCAGCGGCCGGCCCTCGCCGGACGGGTCTCCCACCGGGTCGCCCGCCGGGTCCCCGGCGACCGCCTCCGCGATGATCACACGGTGCTCGCCGGCCGGAACCCGCGCCACGACCCGGCACACCAGCCAGGCCAGTACGCCGCCCAGGACCGGAACCCCGTGCGGGCCGGCCGCCCAGTCGGTGGCCGGTCCGAAGCGGTCCGCCCCGTTGCGGGCGAACAGGCCCGCCAACTCCCCCTGCCGCTCGCCGAGTATGTGGACCCCCAGGTGCTCGGAGTCCCGTATCGCCGGCCAGCTCGAGGAGCCGGTGCCGATGGTGAACGACAGGAGCGGGGGATCCGCCGAGACGGAGTTCAGGGAGGTCGCGGTGAAGCCCACCGGCCGGCCGCCGCTCTCGGCGGTGATCACGGCGACGCCCGCGGCGTGCCGGCGGAACACCGAGCGCAACAGCGCGGGCGAGCCGGGCAGGCCGGCGCCGGCCCGTGGGGACGGAGCCGTCGGAGCCGTCGGAGCCGTCATCAGGAGGTGCCCCGTCCGTAAAGCAGGAGTTCATACCGCATATCGCAAGCCTGGCGATCTCTCGTGTACGCAGTCAAGCCTCATCGGGCAGATGTAGGGCGCGTCACGCTGCGTGCGGACGCGCGTACCGGCTCACCGGACGCCGCCCGGTGTCCGCGCCGGGCGAGGTGCGCCGGACGGGGTCGCGCCCGCCGAGGTCCGCGCCCGCGTCATACGGCGGCCCCCAGGGCTGCGATCACGTCCGCCTTGCGCGGCATTCCGACGGCCCGCCGCACGATTCGCCCGGCCGCGTCCAGGACCAGGACCGTCGGGGTCTTCTCGATGCCGAGGGCCCGCACGAGGTCCAGGTTCTTCTCGGCGTCGATCTCGATGTGCCGGACGCCCCCGACCATGGCCGCGACCTCGTCCAGGATCCGCCGGGTGGCCCGGCAGGGCTGGCAGAAGGCACTGGAGAACTGCACGAGCGTGGCCCGCTCCCCCGGCTCGGCGCCCAGTTCGGCGATTCCCAGCCGGTCTTCGCCCGCGCTCTCGTCCCGCTCGCCCGCTCGCACCCGTGCTCCCGTCTCCGCCGTCGGCCGACCCGTACGGGTACTCGCCCATCATCCCGGTACGTTCGTACGCTGATCGGAGCGCCCCACAGGCGCGCCGCATTCCCGGCGTGACGAGAATCTCTCCGGGTAGGGGCTTCTGGGCTGGCCTGCGGCTCGCGTATGGGGCACGATCCCCATGGCCGCGTACCTACGCTGCCGTAACTTCCGGCCGGGAGCACCTCCAGGCAGAAAGCGGGGTCTCCCCACCATGGCTGAGCTCGTCTACCCCCCGGTAATCGGTGCCGCGCACGCCCTCTTCCGTGCGCTCGACGTCCGCATCGACATGAAGGGCACCGAGAACATCCCGCGCCAGGGCGGGGCGGTTCTGGTGTCGAACCACATCGGCTACCTCGACTTCATCTTCGCCGGGCTGACCGCGCGCCCGCAGAAGCGTCTCGTCCGCTTCATGGCGAAGGAGTCGGTGTTCCGGCACAAGGTGTCCGGTCCGCTGATGCGCGCGATGAAGCACATCCCGGTCGACCGCTCCCAAGGCGAGACGGCGTACCAGCACGCGCTCGACTCGCTGCGCGCCGGCGAGATCATCGGCGTGTTCCCGGAAGCGACGATCTCCCAGTCCTTCACGCTCAAGAGCTTCAAGTCCGGTGCGGCGCGCATGGCCCAGGAAGCCGGTGTCCCGCTGATCCCGGTGGCGCTGTGGGGGACGCAGCGGATGTGGACCAAGGGCCGCCCGAAGGACCTCAAGCGCAGCCACATCCCGGTGACGATGCGGGTGGGCGAGCCGCTGGAGGCGCCCGCCGACCAGTACGCCGGGGCCATCACCCGCCGGCTGCGCGAGCGGGTGCAGGAGCTGCTCGACGCGGCGCAGAGCGCCTACCCGGCCAAGCCGCAGGGCGCCCTGGACTCCTGGTGGCTGCCGGCCCACCTCGGCGGCACCGCGCCGACCCCGGCACAGGTCAAGGAAGCCGGCTGAGGGCGGCTGAGACCCGCTGACCCTTCCGGACGGCCGCGGCCCCGCTCGATGGCGGGGCCGCGGTCTGCCGTAGAGGGGCTTCAGTTCGGGTTCTCGGCGTGGGCCAGCGTCTCCCACGCCTCGAAGTGGTCCTCGGTCCCCGCCGGGCGGCGGCCCTCGGTGAGCCGGCGGGTGTTCTCCATGGTGACGCCCAACCGGGTGTGCAGGGCGTTGTAACCGACCTCGGTGGCCGGGCCCAGGCCCCGGCCCTTGAACTCCGGGTACAGGTCGCGCCCTTGGATGCGCGAGGTTTCGGCCACGCGCATCGCCGCCGCGATTCCCATGCCGGTGTGGCCGAAGTCCCGGCAGGTCTCCTGCGCCAGACCGTCCACGAAGGTGCTCTGGCCGTGCCAGTAGTCGATCAGCTCGCTCCGGGTGTCGATGCCGGAACGCGGTACGAAGTCCAACTGGGCGCGGCTGTTCAGTACTCCGGGGTGGGCGAACGCCGTGGGGGCGGCGGCGGGGGACCGAAAACCGCAATGCTTTCGCCCTACACCCGTATGGCGTAATCTGCGACCCCTCTGCCACGTCACGGGGCGAAAGGGGCCGGAATGCCGGGGCTCGGACGGTACTTGGCCGCCGCGCTGGCGGCGCGCTTCGCCTCCGAGGGGATGGGCATGGCCGTCGTCCTGCTCGCCCTCCAGCGCACCGGGAGCGCCGCGCACGGCGCGTTCGTACTGACCGCCTGGCTGGCCCCGCACGTGCTCGCGGCCCCCCTCGCGGGAGTCGCCGCGGCGAGGTCGCGCCGGCCCCGGCTCTTCCAGGTGGGCGCCCTGGCGGGATTCACCGCGGCCGTGGCGGCGCTGGCGCTCCTGCTCGGGCGGGCTCCGACGCCGGTGGTGCTCGCGGTGGCGGTGCTCGGCGGCTCGTGCGGGCCGATGGTGACGGGCGGGCTGTCGAGCCTGGTGGCGGGTCTGGTCCCGGCCGGTCCCGCGCGCGACAAGGCGTACGGCTGGGACGCGTCGACCTACAACGGCGCCGCGGTCACCGCTCCGGCGGCCGTCAGCCTGGTCGCGGCCTTCGGCTCGGCCGGGCCGGCGATGGCCCTGCTCGCGGCTTCCGGCGCGCTGGCGGCCGCTCTGGCGGCGACCCTTCCGTACGCGGACCCCGTCCCGGGACCCGCCCGCGGCACACCCCGGGCCGGGCTGGGTTCCGGACTGGCCGCCCTGTGGCGGATCCGGGAACTGCGGGCCGTCACCTCGGCCACGACCCTGGCCTTCGTGGGCATCGGGGCGCTCACCACCACGGCGGTACTGCTGGCCACCACGCTCGGCAGTCCGGGCGGTGGCGGGGTGCTCATGACCGCCTTCGCCCTGGGCGCCCTGACGGGCTCCCTGACACTGGGCCGGATCACGTCCGTGCCGCCCGAGCGGCTGGCCCGGTGGGCCATGGCGGCGACCGGGGTGGCGCTGACGGCGGCCGCGTTCACCCCGTCCGTCACCCTCACGGCGGTGGCGTTCGCGGCTGCCGGGGTGTGCGACGGCCCCTTGCTGACGGCCACGTTGCGCATCCGCTCGGCGTTCGCGCCGGAAGAGGCGCGGACCCAGGTGTTCACCCTCGGCGCCGGGCTGAAGGTGACGGCCGCGTCGGCCGGCGCCGCGCTCGTGGGGCTCGCGGCCGACGCGCCGCCGTGGATCCTGGTGCTCGCGATCGCCGCCCTGCAACTGGCCGCGGCCCTGCTGCACACCGCGGTGGCGGCACGCGGCACCGCACGGGACGCGGCCATGCCAACGCCCACGCCCACCCCTACGGCCGCGGCCGCCGGCCCGGCGCTTCCAGGGCCGTCACGCACAAGCCCGTCACCTACAGGGCCGTCGGCAGGTTCCGCCACAACTGCGCCCGGTCCGCGGACTCCTGGAGCGCCTTGAGCGTGGCCGGATGCGCGGTCGCGTACAGCTCGGGGTAATCGATTTCGCCGAGCTCCGGGCGCACGGGGAAGGCGAGTTGTTCACGGGCGAGGGTGAACTGTGCGTCCACGCCGGGCTTGTTGCCCCGCGGGTCCACCCGGGACCAGCCCTCGCCGCCGGGCAGGCGCAGTGCGACGAGGCCGTGAAGGACGAGGTTCGATCCGTCGTCGTCGCCCAGGAGCTGGTAGCAGAGGCCGGCCGGGATGTCCCGCGCCCGCAGCAGGGCGGTCAGCGCGTGGGCCTTGGCGTAGCAGATCCCGTTGCGCGTCTCCAGGACGTCGGAGGCGCGCCAGGAGACGCGGTCGTCCCCGGAGTCGGCGGAGTGCGGGATGGTGTCGCGGACGAACTCGAAGGCCGCTTTGGCGTATGAATATGCATCGCCTGTCGCGGTCCACAGGGCGTCGGCGATCTCCTGGACCAGCGGATGACCGTGATCCACCACGACATCGGCGGCCAGGTAGGCGGCAAGGTCAGTATGCTCCTGGATCAATTCCATGATCCAGGAGCATACTCATGCATCATTCTGCATGCCTATAGATTTATGCCACCCGATTCCCGATTCGAGGAAGGGCTAGCGGGCCAGCTCTTCCTTGAGGGCCTGGAGGAAGCCGTCCACGTCCTCCTCCTGGGTGTCGTAGCTGCACATCCACCGGACGTCGCCCGCGATCTCGTCCCAGAAGTAGAAGCGGTAGCGCTCCTGGAGCCGCCGCGTGACCTCGTGCGGAAGGCGGGCGAACACGGCGTTCGCCTGCACCGGGTAGAGGATCTCCACCCCGTCGGTCTCGCGCACCCCGGCCGCCAGCCGCTGCGCCATCGCGTTGGCGTGGCGGGCGTTGCGCAGCCACAGGTCCTTCGCGAGGAGCGCCTCGAGCTGCACCGACACGAAGCGCATCTTGGAGGCGAGCTGCATCGACATCTTGCGGATGTGCTTCATCTGCCGGACGGAGTCCGGGTTCAGCACGACGACGGCCTCGCCGGCCATCATCCCGTTCTTGGTGCCGCCGTAGGACAGCACGTCCACGCCGACCGCGTTCGTGAAGCTGCGCATCGGCACGTCGAGCGAGGCCGCCGCGTTGGCGATCCGGGCACCGTCGAGGTGGACCTTCATCCCCTTGGCGTGCGCGTGCTCGCAGATGGCACGGACCTCGTCCACGGTGTAGACCGTGCCGAGCTCGGTGTTCTGGGTGATCGAGACGACCTGCGGCATCGCACGGTGCTCGTCCTCCCAGCCCCAGGCCTGCCGGTCGATGAGCTCGGGAGTGAGCTTGCCGTCCGGCGTGGGGACGGTGAGCAGCTTGAGGCCCGCCATCCGCTCGGGCGCACCGCCCTCGTCGACGTTGATGTGCGCCGACTCGGCACAGACCACCGCGCCCCAGCGGTCCGTGAGTGCCTGCAGGGCCGTCACGTTGGCGCCGGTGCCGTTGAAGACCGGGTAGGCCTCGGCGTGCTGGCCGAAGTGGCCGCGGAAGACCTGCTGCAGGTGTTCGGTGTACTCGTCGTCGCCGTAGGAGACCTGGTGGCCGCCGTTGGCGAGCGCGATGGCCGCCAGGATCTCCGGGTGCACCCCGGCGTAGTTGTCGCTCGCGAAACCGCGCACCGCCGGGTCGTGGTGCCGGCGGGCGTCGGTCTTCGCGGCGGACTTCCGTATCGCGGTCCTCACGGCACCGGTCTTCACGGTTGAGGGGTGAGCCACAGGCGCTGTCCGTTCACATCGGCGGCGGGCCGCTCCCAGACGTCGGCGATGGCCTCGGCCAGCTCCTTGACGTCGGTGAAGCCCGCGAACTTCGCAGTGGGACGCTCGGCGCGCATCGCGTCGTGCACCAATGCCTTGATCACCAGGATCGCAGCCGCGGCGGCCGGACCGTCCTCGCCACCCACCTTGCGGAAGGAATCCGCCATCGCGAGCGTCCAGGCTTCGGCGGCCGCCTTGCCCGCGTTGTACGCGGCGTTGTTGGCGACCGGCTTGTGCGCACCGGACTGGCTGACCAGCACGTAGCGGCCGCGGTCGCTGCGCAGCAACCCGTCGTGGAAGGCGAGCGAGGTGTGCTGGACGGTGCGGATGAGGAGCTTCTCCAGGAAGGCCCAGTCCGCGAGGTCGACGTCGGTGAAGGTCTTGCTGCCGCGCCAGCCGCCGACGAGGTGGACCAGGCCGTCGATGCGGCCGAACTCCTTCTCGGTCTGCTCGGCCCAGGCCTTGCTGGCGTCCAGGTCGAGCAGGTCGACGGTGTCACCGGTGATGGTGGCGCCGCCGTGGGCGTAGCGCGCCGCGTCCACGGCCTCGGCGAGGCGGGCCGCGTCGGCGTCGGAGGCGACGACCACGGCCCCCGCCTCGGCGAGGCGGAGCAGGGTGGCGCGGCCGGCGGGCCCGCCGGCTCCCGCCACTGCCACTACCGCCCCGTGGAGCTTCCCGTTCCCGTTAGCGGAACCGTTCATCTGTGCAGCCTCCTGTGGGCGAGTGCTCACGCGGCGACCCGCGCGGCGGTCTCGCGTTCCGCGGCGTTCCCTGCCGTGATGCCCTTGGTCGAGGCGATCACGCCCTTGAGCTTCTTGGCCAGGGCCTCATAGAACATGCTCAGCGGAAACTCGTCCGGAAGCACGTCGTCCACGAGCTTGCGCGGCGGCTGCGTCAGGTCCAGGGCGTCGGGGCCCTTGGCCCACTTGGATCCCGGGTGGGGGGCGAGGTACTCGGCGACCAGGTCGTACGCCTTGAACCAGTGGACGAGCTTCGGGCGGTCGATGCCGGCCCGGTAGAGGTCCTCGATCTCGGCGCACAGCTGGTTGGTGACCTGCGGGGCGCGCATCCAGTCGATCTTCAGCTTGTTGTCCGTCCAGCGCACGACGTCGTGCTTGTGGAGGTACGCGAAGAGGAGCTGACCGCCGAGGCCGTCGTAGTTCCGGTTGCGGTCGCCGGACACCGGGAAGCGGAACATCCGGTCGAAGAGGACGGCGTACTGCACGTCACGGCCGTGCTCGTTGCCCTCGGACTCCAGCTTCACGGCCTCCTTGAAGGCGGTGAGGTCGCAGCGCAGCTCTTCCAGGCCGTACATCCAGAACGGCTGGCGCTGCTTGATCATGAAGGGGTCGAACGGCAGGTCGCCGTGGCTGTGGGTCCGGTCGTGGACCATGTCCCACAGGACGAAGGCCTTCTCGCAGCGCCCCTGGTCCTCGACCATCCGGGCGATGTCCTCGGGCAGCTCGATGCCCAGGATGTCCACGGCGGCCTCGGTGACCTTGCGGTAGCGGGCGGCCTCGCGGTCGCAGAAGATGCCGCCCCAGGTGAAGCGCTCGGGGGCCTCGCGCACCGCGATGGTCTCGGGGAAGAGCACGGCGGAGTGCGTGTCGTAGCCCGGGGTGAAGTCCTCGAAGGTGATGCCGAGGAAGAGCGGGTTGTCGTACCGGGTGCGCTCCAGCTCGGAGAGCCACTCGGGCCACACCATCTTCAGCACGACGGCTTCGAGGTTGCGGTCCGGGTTGCCGTTCTGCGTGTACATCGGGAAGACCACGAGGTGCTGGAGTCCGTCGGCACGCTCGGCCGCCGGCGCGAACGCCAGCAGGGAGTCGAGGAAGTCCGGCACGCCGAAGCCGCCGTCGGCCCACTTGCGCAGGTCGGCGATGAGGGCGCGGTGGTACGCAGCACCGTGCGGCAGCAGCGGAGAAAGCGCCTCGATGCCGGCGATCACGCGCTCGACGGCGGCCGGGGCGGCCGTGCGGGCGTGATGCCCCTCGACGTCGAAGTCGATGGAGCCGTCGGCCGACTGCCAGGGTCGGATCTCCTCCACGGCGGCCTTGAGCTCGGGCCACGCCGGGTGGTCGACCACCCGATCACCAGCGGTTTTCACGGCACCGCCGATACCCGGCACAAGAGTTTCCGTCATGTCACTTCCTCCACAGGAGAACCTCACGTCGGCACAGGGTAAGCATGTGAGGCTCTCCTTCTCAAGAGGAGATGCGGGAAATTATCCTGCGTCACCCCCAGTTTCACCGGAAGTCTTCCCGTTCTTATGCGTGGAGTCGATGACTTCGCCCAGCCGCGCCAAGGCCCGGCCCGCCTCGGGGAGCACCCCGGCCGGCGCGAGGAACCCGTGGAACATCCCGGGGTGGGAATCGAGGACCGAACGGACCCCGGAGGCGAGCAGCCGGTGGTGGTACGCCTCCCCCTCGTCCCGTAGCCGATCGCACCCGGCGACCACCACGTACGTGGGCGGCAGCCCCCTCGGGTCCCCGCCGAGCGGGGAGGCGGGCGGATGCCCGCCGTCGCCGTCGGGCGGCCGGGTCCCCGCCGAGCCCGTCGAGGTGCGCACCGGCCCAGCACAGGGCGGCGTACGCGTCGTGGACGGCGGCGGGGAAGCGGGCCTCGGGCGCCCTCCGGTAGTCCACGGAGACCAGGACGGCGCCGGGGGCCGGGCAGAGCGCCCGGGCGGTGGCGTCGTAGCCGTCGAGGTCGCCCAGGACCCAGCCGCCGCCGTGACAGAACACGACGGTCGGCCGGTGCCCGGGCCACCGCTCCGGGTCGGCGTAGTGGACGCGTACGGGGACCGGCGGCGCCCCGGCGGGCCCGGGGACCTCCCGGTCCTCCACGGCACCCGCGACGGCCGGCCGGGCCGTCGCGGGCACGGCGGCCAGGATCCGGCGGGCCTCGTCGGCATCGGTGACGTTCCCCCGAGGTCGGGGAAGAGGGAGGCCAGCGCGTCGACGTAGGGGCGGGCGGCAGGATCGAGCCGGTCGGCACGGCCAGGCGATCGGCACGGCCAGACCCGACGGCACGGCCGCACCCGACGGCACGGCCGGGCCCGTCGGCGCGGTCAGGGTGGCCGGGCCCGGCGGACCCCTCCGCGCCTGCAAACGTTTCCGTCACGGCGGCGGCCGCTAAGCCCGCTGGTTCGCGAAGTGCGGGATGACCTTTTCGCCCCACTGCCGCAGCGTCTCCAGACAGGCCTCCTGCGGCACGGTCCCCATCTGGATCAGGCACATGATCTCGTCGGCCCCCGCCTCCCGCAGCCGCTCCACGTACGCGATCGCCTCGTCCGCGCTCCCGTAGGCGTGGTCCGCGTTGAAGGTGGCCGTGGCGGTGGGCCGCACCGGGATGTCCTGCTCGTGCAGCCGGGCCACCACCTGTTCGGCCGCCCTGCGCATCTCCGCCCCCTCGTCGGCGCCCGCGACCACCGCCTCGTCCGGCACCCCCGCCCCGCCGTACCAATGACCGATGGACTGGGCGAAGAACCGCTGCCCCCGGATCCCGATCCGGCGGGCCTCCTCGGGGTCGTCGAGCACGATCGTCGGGCAGAGCACGGAGAAGTGGTCGTTGACGGCCGTGGAGACGAAGCGGCCGCCGTCCCGGCCCGCGATCGCGGCGTCGTAGACGGAGCGCATCGCCGCGATCGACTCCGGCCCGGCGAATCCCATCACCAGCGCCCCGACGCCCAGCTCCGCGGCCTGCACCAGGGTCTCGGCCCGGCTGCACGCGAGGAACAGCGGCGGATGGGGCCGCTGGCTCGGCCGCGGCAGGATCGGGTGCGGATCGATGTCGATGAACTCCCCGTGGTACTCCAGCTCCTCCTCCTGCCAGGCCTTCCCGATGATCCGCAGCGCCTCCTCGACCTCGGCCGTGGTGCGGTCCTTGTCCACCCCGCAGAGCGAGGTCTCCTGGACGGTGCCGCCCCGCCCCGCCCCGAGGTCGACCCGCCCGCCGGACAGCAGGTCGAGCATCGCGGCCCGCTCGGCGACCCGGACGGGGTGATTGAAGGCGAAGGGCATGCACACGACTCCGTGCCCGATGCGTATGGTGTTGGTCCGGGCCGCGACGAAACTCAGAAAAATCTCCGGGGCGGACATGTGGGCGTACCACTTCAAGGAGTGGTGTTCCACGGCCCAGATGCGGTCGAATCCCATCTGTTCGGCGAGCACCGCCTGCTCCACGCAGTCACGGATCACCTGGTGTTCGCGCTCCACGGTCGGGTCGGCCAGCTGTGCCTCGAAGATGACGGAGAACTTCACTCATGCCTCCAGGGTCGCGTCCCGTGCCGGGTCTCACTTCAATTCGAAATATGACTAGTAGTCAGACGCCAAAGAAGCAAGAGCTTCCACCGACCGCGTGGGCGGTTCTCGGTCTGCTCTCCTTCCCGGGGGAGCGCACCGGCTACGAGCTGAAGAAGTGGGCGGACTCCTCCCTGCGCTTCTTCTACTGGTCCCCGGCCATCAGTCAGATCTACGCCGAACTGCGCCGCTTGGAGGAACTCGGCTACGCGGCTTCCGTCCGCTCGGGGCCCGAAGAGGTGCGGGCCAAACGCCGCTACGGCATCACCCCCGCCGGCCGCGAGGCGCTGGCCGGCTGGGCCTCGGACGTCGCCGAGGCGGGGCCCCCGGTGCTCAAGCACGGGCTGCTGCTGCGGGTCTGGCTCGGGCACCTGGCCGAGCCGGAGCGGCTGCACGGGATGGTGACCGAGCATCTGGAGCGCACCACCGAGGAGTTGGCCGCCGTGCGGGAGGCCATGGAACACGCCGCCGCCGAGCCCGACTGGGCGTTCCCGGTACTCGCCCTGCGCTGGAGCGAACGCCAGCACCTGGCCGAACTGGAGCTGACGCGCGCGCTGCTCGCGGACCTGGAGTGCCTGGGCGGGCAGGAACGTCAAGCCGGCGGAGACGCGCCCACCCCCGGGTGACCACGCGGGCCGGGCCGGGGGCTTCCGAGCCGCCGGCGAGCCCGTCGGGAAGCGGCGGGGCGGCGTTGCGGAGCCCCCGCAAAGCCGGTTTCATCGCACACGGGGCGCACTAGCATGCGTCCTCACATCGCGCGCGGCCGGTCGGGACACCGCGACCGCGCGGGGAGCCGCCGTCGACGGAAGCGAGAGAACCTTGACTTTCCTCACCATCGGGCACCGCGGGGTCATGGGTGTCGAACCGGAGAACACCTTGCGGTCATTCGTCCGCGCGGAACGTTCCGGCATGGACGTCGTCGCGCTGGACGTGCGGCTCAGCAAGGACGGCGCCCTCGTCGTCCTGCACGACGCCGATGTGGACCGGACCACCGACGGGTCGGGATCCGTAGCCGATCTGACCCTGGCCGAACTGCGCGAACTGGACGCCGGAGACGGCGAGCGCGTGCCGGTCCTCGACGAGGTCGTCGGCGCGGTCCGCGCCCCGCTCCGGATCCAGGTCCACGACCTCGCCGCCCTCGGGACCCTGGCGGAGCTGCTCCTGCGCCGCGATCTCACCGGCCGGGTGGAAGTGGCCTCCTTCCGCGACGAGGTGCTCGTGGAGGCAGCCCGCCTGGTGCCGGGCGTACGGACCGTGCTCTACGCGAACCAGACGCCGGCGGACGCCGGGGAGGTCGTCGCCCGGGCCGCCCTGGCGGGCGCGGAGACGGTGGCCCTCGGCATCGCCCACCTCACCCTGCACACCGTGGAGTCGGCGCACGAGGCCGGACTGCGCGTGACGGGGTGGACGGTCAACACGCTGGAGCGGCTGCGGCTGGCACGGGCCCTCGAACTCGACGGCGTGCTCACCGACTTCCCCGAGATCCGCTCCACGGGCCGCTTCACCGCCTGAGGATCCCGGACGGCGGGGCGGCGGGCCGCCCCGCCCCCGCGACTACAGCGGCTTGACCAGCAGCTCGAAGGCCAGGTCGTCGCGGAGCGGAACGCCGAACCGCTCGTCCCCGTAGGGGAAGGGGCTCAGCTCGCCGGTGCGCTCGTAGCCACGGCGCACGTAGAAGGCGATGAGCTCCTCCCGTACGTTGATCACGGTCATCCGCATCTCCTTGGCCGCCCACTGCTCGCGGGCACGGCGCTCCGCCTCCGCCATGACCGTCTTGCCCAGGCCCCCGCCCTGCTGTCCGGGGCGGACCGCGAACATGCCGAAGTAGACGTGGTCACCCCGGTGTTCGAGGTGGCAGCAGGAGACGATCTCGCCGGCGCGCTCCACGACGAGGAGCATGCCCTCGGGGTGCCCGACGATCCGGGCCACGTCCTCGGCGTCGGTCCGCTGCCCGTCCAGGAAGTCCGCCTCGGTGGTCCAGCCGCCGCGGCTCGCGACCCCCCGGTAGGCCGATTCCACGAGCTCCACGAGCGCCGGGATGTCCGCCTCCACGGCACTGCGGTAGGTCAAGGCCCGGGGGGCGGCGCTCGGCATCGAGGGCTCCGTTCTGCGCGAGGTCTGCGACGTGCTGCTTCGGTGGTCGCACAGAGCCTAACCTCGCCCGGCGTGATGGCCGTGTGAAGGGGGCATCTCTTCCGGTGAAGCCGACGAACCGGGAGGTTCCGCCGTGCACGGTCCCGCCACGTCCCTCTCCACCTCCGTCTCCGCCTGGCTCCTCGTCCTGCTCTGCGCGGCGAGCGGTGCGTACTGTCTGCGGCGCGCGGGGAGAGCCGGCGGCGGACCGGCGGCCGGGGAGGCGGCGATGGGGTTCGGCATGGCCCTGATGGCGGTGCCGCTGCGGCTGGGCGGCGGATGGCAGGCACCCGTGCTCGTCGCGGTCTTCTGCGGGGCGGCGCTGCACGCCCTGTGGCTGCTGCGCGGCGGCCCGCACCACGCGCACCACCTCGTGGGCTCGCTGACCATGGTCTACATGGCCCTGGCCGCCGGGTCGGGCACCGTGGGCGTGTCCTCCGGCCACGCCCACGGGCAGGGTGCCGGGCTGCCGCTCCTCACCGGCCTGCTGCTCGTCTACTACGCCGGGTACGTGGTGCTGGGCGGCGCCCGGCTGGTCACCGTCGGCGCCACGGGCGGCACCGGAGCCCCCGCCGGACCGGCGGAAGTGATCCGCGCCTGCCGACTGGCCATGGGAATGGGGATGTTGGCGATGCTGCTCACGATGTGAGGGCGCGGCCGCAGGCGCGTCCGGCAAACGTGTCCTGCGTCACCCTTGGCCCGGACCATACCCGCAGGTAGTCGCACGCTCCTAGGCTGAGGCCCATGATGGTCCCCGCCGTTCTCCTGGTGCTCGGCGCCCTGACCGCGGTGCTCGCACCCCGTTTGCTGGCCCGGGCCCAATGGCCCGAGCGCGAACCCGTCGTGGCCCTGTGGGTCTGGCAGTGCGTGGTGGGCGCCGTGCTCCTGTGCTTCGCGCTGTCGATGCTGCTGAGCGCGGCCGCCGCCTGGCAGGCCGTCCGGGGCCGACTGTTCGCCACGGCCCCGCACGGCGTGGTCGACGCCTACGCGCTGGACGCCGCGGGCGGGCTCTGGGCCGGCGGAACCGCCGCCGTACTGGCGGGCGGCGGGCTGTGGACCGGCGCGATGCTGGTCCGGGAGATCCTGCGGGCCCGCGCCCGGCGGCGTGCGCAGGGCGCCGAACTGCGGCTGCGGGCTCCCCTGTTGCCCGGGGAGAAGACCATCGGGCCGCGGCTCGTCGTGTTGGAGGGGCAGCGGCCCGACAGCTGGTGGCTGCCGGGTCCGGCCCCGCGACTGGTGGTCACGACGGCGGCGCTGGGCCGGCTCAAGGGGAGCCAGCTGGACGCCGTACTGGCCCACGAGCAGGGGCACGCGGCGGCCCGGCACGACTGGCTGCTGCACTGTTCGCGGGCGCTGTCCGGGGGGTTCCCGCGGGTTCCGGTCTTCGCCGCGTTCGAGGCGCAGATGCACCGGCTGGTGGAGCTGGCGGCCGACGACGTGGCCTCGCGGCGGTACGGACGCCTGACCACCGCCCTGGCCCTGATCGGCCTGAACGAGGACCGAGGGGTGTTCGGCCCGTCCCCCGCTCCGCACGCGCACGTCCCCGAACGGGTCCGGCGGCTGCTGGCGGCCGCACCCCGTCTGTCGGCCCTGCGCCGGCTGCGGTTGACGGCCCTGGCGACGCTGGCGCCGGCGATCCCGCTGCTGGTGGCCTTCGGGCCGGGCCTCAGCACCCTGGCCTGAGGGCCGCCCGCCGGTGATCGCGGGGCCGCCCGTGCGCGTCATTCGGCGCCGCCGGGTGCGAGGATCGGCGGATGCGGAACGATCACGTACGGTTGCGAACCCCCCTGGTGTGTGCGCTGCTCGCCGCGGCGGCCGTGCTGACGGTCCTGGTGGCCGTCGGCTGGGGGCCGCTCCTGTCCTTCGACGGCCGGATCGCGCGGGGGCTGCACTCCCACGCCGTCTCCCACCCCGGGGTCACCCGGCTGATGCGGGTGCTCACCGACTGGGTCTGGGACCCGTGGACCATGCGGGCCCTGGCCGGCGCGGCCTGCGTGTGGCTGTGGTGGCGGGGCGAGGGCCGGTGCGCGTTGCGGATCGCCCTGGCCACCCTCGCGGCCTCGGTGGTCAGCCAGGGGGTGAAGTTGCTGGTCGGGCGGGAGCGGCCGGTATGGCCCGATCCGGTCGACTCCGCGGACTACGCCGCCTATCCGTCGGGGCACGCGCTGACCGCGATGGCGGTCTGCGGTCTGCTGGTGTGGCTGGCCGCGCGCGGGTCCGATGGGCCGTCCGCACGCCCGTTCGCGCGGACCGTCCCGGCCCTGGCGCTGGCCCTGGCCGCGGTCTCGGTGCTCGGGGTCGGCTTCACCCGGATCCACCTCGGCGTCCACTGGTTCTCGGACGTCCTGGCGGGCTGGCTGCTGGGCGCGTTGCTCGTGGCGTTCACGGTCTCGGACGGTGCCTGCTCTGGGCGATCCCCCGTGTCGCCCAGAGCAGGCGGTCCGGTGCGCTGAGTATACTGGCTTCGAGCCAGTCAACGCAGGAGCAAGCATGTCCCCGCGCAGCGCATCGGTCAATGAAGAATTGCGCAGGCGTTCCCGGGAGCGGCTGCTGCGGGCCACGGTCGACCTCGTCGCGGAGCGCGGCTACGAGGCCACCACCCTCGGCGACATCGCCGACCGGGCCGGAGCCGCCCGCGGCCTGGTGTCGTACTACTTCCCGGGCAAGCGCCAGCTCCTGCAGTCCGCCGTGCACCGGCTGATGCACCTGACCCTGGAAGCGGCGCTGGAGCGGGAGCCCCGTACGCAGGACGGCCGGGAGCGCCTGGCGCGGGCCATCGACGCGATCCTCGGGCTGGCCGGTGATCAGCCCCGGCTGATGCGGACCCACATGGCGGGAATCCTCCAGGCGGAGGGTTTCGTCCAGTGCGTCGAGCAGCAGCGGCTCGCGGAGCTGCTGCGGGACACCGTCGTGCGGTACGGGTCCACGGAGGTGGACACCGACTACCCGCTGCTGCGGGCGCTGTTGATGGGCGCGGTGGTGGCGGTGCTGCTGCCGGGCGCGCCGATGCCGGCGGCCCGGCTGCGGGCCGAGCTGTTCCAGCGGTACGGGCTGGACTGGGACCTGGGTGTTCCGCCGGACGGTGGACCGCCCGGCGGAACGTTTCCCTCGCCCCGTTAGCGGTAGTCGGGCTGTGTCTGCACGTTGAGCCGGTCCAGCCACACCCGCTTGGCGCTGTCGGTGCGCCAGTCGTCGAGCCGCAGCACGTCGAGGCCCTTGGCGATGTCGTTCGAGTAGATGTGCCCGTTGTAGTAGTACGCGGACCACGAGCCGCCGAGGCCGAGCTTGTCGGTGGTCAGCGGGCCGCGCTCGAAGTAGGCGATCTCCTTCGGGCTGGTGGAATCGGTGAACTCCCAGACGGAGATGCCGCCCTGGTACCAGGCCTGGACCATGATGTCGCGGCCGCCGCCGACCGGGATCAGCGAGCCGTTGTGGGCCACGCAGTTCTCGGTGTCGGCCTGCATGCGCGGGATCTTGAAGTAGCTCTTGAAGACGAGCTTGCGCTGGTCGCCGCGGCCGGTGATCTCGTAGATGCCGTCGGCTCCCCGGGTGGGGCCGGTGGCCTCGTTGCAGGTGGCGCCGCCACCGCCGCCCAGCTCGTCGGTGAACACCACCTTGTTCGCGCGCTCGTTGAAGGTGGCCGAGTGCCAGAACGCGAAGTTCACGTTGTCCTGGACCCGGTCGATGACGCGCGGCTCCGCGGGCTTGCTGATGTCGAAGAGGATGCCGTCACCCATGCAGGCGCCCGCGGCGAGGTTCTGGGAGGGCAGCACGGTGATGTCGTGGCAGCCCGTGGTCTTGGAGACGCCGGGGTTGGTGGGACCGCCCGGGTTGCCGCCGTCCGGGAAGAGGATCGGGAAGGCCACGACCGCGGCCTGCGTCGGGTTCTTCTTGGGCACCTTGACGACGGAGATGCCGTCGTGCGGAGGCTTGCAGTCGGGGAACGCGTCGTTCGGGTTGTACGAGGAGACGTAGAGGTAGGCGTCCCGGCCGCCCGGCACCAGGGTGTGGGTGTGGGAGCCGCAGGGGGTCTCGACGGACTTGATGTACTTGGGGTTCTTCTTGTCCTTGATGTCGAAGATCTTGATGCCCTCCCACGAGGACTTCTCCGTGGCGGGCTGCGAGACGCTGTTGCACGAGTCGTCGCTGCGCGAGGAGTCGGTGGACAGGAACAGCAGGTCCCCGTCGACCGAGATGTCGTTCTGCCCGCCGGGGCAGAGCACGTCGGTGACCTTCTTCGGCGCCTTGGGGTTGCCGATGTCGTAGATCGTGAAGCCGTTGTAGCTGCCGCCGTAGGCGTACTTGCCCTGGAACGCCAGGTCGGAGTTGATCCCGTTCGGGTCGCTGCTGGGGATGTTGGCCAGCGGTTTGATGTTCGGGCTGTGGACTATCTCGTCCTGGCCCGGGATCTCGCCCGGCGCCAGTTCCCGTCCCGCGCCGGCCGCGGTGGCGGCGCCCTGCGACGCACCCGCGCCCGGGAGCAGATCTCCCGGATCGGGGGTGGCGGCCGCGGGTCCGGCCGCCAGTAACGTGGTGAGGAGCCCGGCCGCCGCTGCGGCCACTCCCAGGGATCTGCGCCGTCTGCTGGTGTGCATCGAGGTCACTGTGCCCTCCCATGGGTCCGATCGGTTCCGCCCGTCGTGGGAACGGAACGCGGACCCCGGCAGTATGGTCCTTTGCATGGACATGGCGAAAGTCTCACGGCGAATCGTCGGAGCGGCCCTGGCGGTTGGGCTCCTGCTCCCCCTCACCGGCTGCCGGGACGGCGGCGGGACGGACGGCGCGGCCGACGGCAAACCGATGGTGATCGCCCCCGGCAAACCCGGCGAGAAGGCGCGCACCATCTCCCCCGAACAGGCCGCGAAGGAGCTGCCCGACGACACCCCCAACGCGGCGGACCGAGCGTACGTGCGGAACATGATCGAACACCACGGTCAGGCGCTGACCATGAGCGCGCTCGCGCCGGACCGGGCCTCGGCCGACGGGGTCAAGCGGCTCGCCGAGCGGATCGCGGCCGCGCAGAAGCCCGAGATCGGCGCGATGGAGGGCTGGACGGCCCGCCACCCGGCGCCCACCGCCGACCCGGGGGCACACGACCACGCGGCGATGTCCGGCATGGCCACCGAGCAGCAGCTCAAGGAGCTGGCCGCGGCCCGGGGGGCGGACTTCGACCGGCTCTTCCTCGCCCTGATGACCGCCCACCACGAGGGCGCCCTGAAGATGACCGGCGAGGTCCTGGCCTCCGGCAACAACGCCGTCGTGGAGGAGATGGCCAACGAGGTGGCCGCCACCCAGAGCGCCGAGATCCACCGGATGCGCGCGATGGGCTGACGGCCCGGGCACCCGGTGTCATGCTGGGAACACCTGCGGGAGGAGCTCCGCCGTGCTTCGTATCGCCGTCGTCGGATCGGGCCCCAGCGGGGTCTACGCCGCACAGACACTCGTACAGCAGCGTGAGGTGCCGGGGATCCTCGTCGACGTGTTCGACCGGCTGCCGGCTCCGTACGGGCTCGTGCGCTACGGGGTGGCCCCCGACCACGAGAAGATCAAGTCCCTCCAGGGCAGCCTGCGCACCGTGCTGGAGGACGAGCGGATCCGCTTCCTCGGGAACGTCGAGGTCGGCGGGGACGCCCTGCCCACCGCGCGGCTCCTGGAGCTGTACCACGCGGTGGTCTACTGCGTCGGCGCGGCCCGGGACCGGATGCTCGGCATCCCCGGCGAGGACCTCGTCGGGGTGCACTCCGCCACGGCCTTCGTCGCCTGGTACAGCGGCCATCCGGACGCCGCGGCCGAGGCTTTCGGGCTGCCCGGGGTGGATTCGGCGATCGTGGTCGGCGCCGGGAACGTGGCGGTCGACGTGACGCGGATCCTCGCCCGGGGCGTGCCGGAGCTGACCCCCACGGACATGCCGCAGCCGGCCCTGGGCGCGCTCGGCGCCAGCGCGGTGCGCGCGGTCCACATGGTGGCCCGGCGCGGGCCCTCGCAGGGCAAGTTCACCACCAAGGAGCTGCGCGAGCTGGGCACGCTCCCGGGCGTGGACGCGCTGGCGGACCCGGCGGAGCTGACCCTCGACCCGGCGTACGCGGACCCGGGCGCGGCCCTGCCGGCGGTGAACCGGCGCAACGTGGAGGTGCTGCGCGGCTGGGCGGCGGCTCCGGCGAGCGGCGGGGACCGGCGGATCTCGCTGCGGTTCTTCCTGCGCCCGGTGGAGGTGCTCGGCGGACCGGACGGCCGGGTCACCGGGATGCGGTTCGAGCGGACTGCCCCCGACGGCCTGGGCGGGGTCACCGGCACGGGGGTCTACGAGGACGTCCCGGCGCAGCTGGTCCTGCGCTCGGTGGGGTACCAGGGCGTTCCGCTGGCCGGGCTGCCCTTCGACGAGCGGCGCGGTACGGTCCCGCACGCGGCGGGCCGGGTGCTCCGGGAGGGCCGGGCCTCCGTCGGCGAGTACGTGGCGGGCTGGATCAAGCGCGGCCCGACCGGGGTCATCGGCACCAACCGGCCCTGCGCGAAGGAGACGGCCTCCTCACTGCTCCAGGACGCGGGGGCACTGGCCCGCCGCGAACGGGAGCGGGACCCGCTGGAGGCCCTGCGGGAGGCGGGGCTGCGACCGGTCCGGTGGCCGGGGTGGCTGGCCATCGAGACGGCCGAGGCGACCCTCGGGCGGTCCCTGGGCCGACGCTCCGTCAAGATCCCGGACTGGGCGGGTCTGCTGGCCGCGGCGGGTGACACGGACTGATCCCCGGGCGGCTGGGCTCGGGGTCGCCTCAGCCCCGGTCGCGCACCTCTTCGGCGGCGGCCGCCGCGAGGACGCCGTCGAGCAGCCCGGGGAACAGCTCCGCCAGCTCGGCACGGCGCAGTCCGTTCAGCTTGGCCGTGCCGCGGTAGCACTGGCGGACGACACCGCTCTCGCGCAGGACCCGGAAGTGGTGCGTGGTCGTGGACTTGGTGACCGGGAGTTCGAAGTGCGAGCAGGCCAGCTCGGCGTCCGTGGCCGCGAGGTCACGGACGATCGACAGCCGGACCGGGTCGGAGAGCGCGTGCAGGACCCCTTCGAGGCGGATCTCGTCGGCCTCCGGGTGGGCGAGGACACGGGCCGCGTCACGTTCCGTCATGTCCGTACTCCACTCGCTGGGTGATACTGCGATTCCCGGTGTGTCTCCATCGTACGAGAACCATCGTAGGAGCGGAGCCGGACGGCCTGGTGGGGCGCGGGGGCCGGCCCCCCGCGCCGCGAAGGTTCACCAGGAGCGGTGGTACTGCTCGGGCGTACGGATCTCGGCGCCGAGTTCCACGGCCGCGCGGCGGGCCCAGAACGGGTCGCGCAGCAGCTCGCGGCCCAGCAGGACGGCGTCGGCCTCGCCGTTGGCCAGGATCTTCTCGGCCTGCTCCGGCTCGGTGATCAGCCCCACGGCGGCGACCGGGAGGCTGGTCTCGGCCTTGACCCGGGCCGCGAAGGGCACCTGGTAGCCGGGGCCGACCGGGATCGTCACGCCGGGGGCGAGACCTCCGGTGGAGACGTCGAGGAGGTCCACGCCGTGCTCCTCCAGCAGGCCGGCCAGCCGGACGGTCTCGTCCGCGGTCCAGCCGTCCTCCTCGAGCCAGTCGGTGGCGGAGATCCGGAAGAACAGCGGCAGCTCCTCGGGCCACACCGCCCGTACGGCGTCGACGACTTCGATGGCGAGGCGGGTGCGGTTCTCGAAGGAGCCGCCGTACTCGTCGGTGCGCTTGTTGCTGTGCGGGGAGAGGAACTCGCCGATCAGGTACCCGTGGGCGCCGTGGATCTCGACCACCTGGTAGCCGGCGTCGAGGGAGCGCCGGGCCGCCGCCGCGAACTGCTCCACGACGTACCGGATCTCCCGGACCGTCAGCTCGTGCGGCACCTCGTGGTCCGCGGAGAACGGCACGGGGCTCGGGGCGCTGGGCTGCCAGCCGTGCGCCTCGGGGCCGACGGGCAGCCCGCCCTTCCAGGTGCGGTCGGTGGAGGCCTTGCGGCCGGCATGGCCGAGCTGGATCCCGGGGACCGCGCCCTGGCTCTTGACGAACGAGGTGATCCGGCGCAGCGCCTCGACCTGGGTGTCGTTCCAGATGCCGAGGTCGTACGGCGAGATCCGCCCCTCGGGGGCGACGGCCGTGGCCTCCTGGATGATCAGGCCGGTGCCGCCCGTGGCGCGGGCCGCGTAGTGCGCGAAGTGCCAGTCGTTCGCCAGCCCGGCGTCCGGACCGGAGGGTTCGGCACTGTACTGGCACATCGCGGCCATCCACACCCGGTTCGGAAGGGTGACCGAGCGGATGGTCCACGGCTGGAACAGGGCGGCGAAGGATGCGGGGGCAGCACTCATGAGGGGTCTCCAGAGCCGGCTGGAAGCGCACCGGGGAACCGGCCGCTAAGTACGAGAGTCACCGTACTACGAAACTTCTCGTAGTACGAGACCCTTCGTATGACCGGGCGGACTCGCGCGCGGCGCCCTCCCTCTGTCAGTGGTCGGGTGCAGACTGGCGGAACAGCTGCCGTGCAGGACAAAGACGTCCGGAGGTGTCGGCCATGACCGACGTGGTACTGCTCGTGGGGACCCGCAAGGGACTGTTCATCGGCCGCCGGGGATCCGGCGGCACGTGGGAGTTCGGTGAGCCGCAGTTCAACGCCCAGGCGGTCTCCGCCGTCGCCGTCGACCGGCGCGGCGGCGCGCCCCGGCTCCTGGTCGCCGGGGACAGCACGCACTGGGGGCCGTCCGTCTTCAGCTCCGACGACCTGGGCGCGACCTGGCGGGAGCCCGCCGCGGCCGCCGTGAAGTTCCCCGAGGACACCGGAGCCTCCTTGGAGCGGGTCTGGCAGCTCCATCCGGCCGGCCCCGAAGCCCCCGGCGTGGTCTACGCGGGGACCGAGCCGGCCGCCCTGTTCCGCTCGGCCGACCGCGGCGAGTCCTTCGAGCTGGTCCGCCCCCTGTGGGAGCACCCGACCCGGGACAAGTGGGTCCCGGGCGGCGGCGGCGAGGGCCTGCACACGGTGATCACCGACCCGGGCGACCCGGACCTGGTCACGGTGGCGGTCTCCACGGCCGGGGTGTTCCGGACCAAGGACGGCGGGGCGAGCTGGGCCCCGTCCAACCACGGGGTCTCGGCGGTGTTCCTGCCCGATCCGGATCCCGAGTTCGGCCAGTGCGTGCACAAGATCGCCCAGGACGCCGGGGACACCGGCCGGCTGTACCTGCAGAACCACTGGGGCGTCTACCGCAGCGACGACGCCGGGACCCGCTGGACGGACATCGGCGGCGGCCTGCCCTCCGACTTCGGCTTCGCGGTGGCCGCCCACCCGCACCGGCCCGGAACCGCCTACGTCTTCCCGCTCAACGCCGACTCCGACCGCGTCCCGGCGGAGCACCGCTGCCGGGTCTTCCGGACCCGGGACGCGGGCGCGAGCTGGGAGCCCCTGACGAAGGGCCTGCCGACCGGGGACCACTACGGAACGGTGCTGCGGGACGCGCTCTGCACGGACGACGCGGACCCGGCCGGGATCTACTTCGGCAACCGCAACGGCGAGCTGTACGCCAGCCAGGACGACGGGGACAGCTGGCAGTTGCTGGCGGAACACCTCCCCGACGTCCTGTGCGTACGGGCCGCCGTGCTGGACGGCTAGGCCGTCTCTCTCGGATCTTGCCGGTCAGGATCCGGAAGAGCCGGCCCGGACCTGGCGACGGCGGCCCGTACCCCGTCCGGGCGCTCAGCCGGTGAGCCGACCGGCCTCGCGCACGGCCTGCGCCAGCTGGCGTACGGCCGGATCCTCGGTGTGCCCGGCCAGCCGGGCCGCCTGCCCGGCCAGGCTCCCCAGCGAGAGGGCGCCCGGCACCCGCTCCCAGCCGCCGTCGCGCTCGCGCAGGGCGGAGGCGAAGTAGGCGGCCACCGCGGTGACCTGGAAGCGGGTGGACGCTCCGGTCCACACGTCGCCGGACAGGGCCGCCGCTTCGATCCGGCCGGACTCCTCGTGGGGCGCCCGGGTGCGCGGGTCCAGCCAGCGCACCGTCGCCGTCGCCAGGTGTCCGGTGGCGCCCGGGCGCAGCCGTACCGCGTACAGCGCGGTCACGGTGTGGCCGGAGCCGACCTCTCCCCCGTCCACGGAGTCGTTCCTGAAGTCGCCGTCGGCGACGCGGCGGTCGTCGTAGCCGATCAGCCGGAACCGTTCGACGGTCTGCGGATCGAAGGCGACCTGCGCCTTCGCGTCGCGGGCCCGCAGCTGCACGTGCGCCGGGAGTTCCTCGCAGAACACCTTGCGGGCACCCTCCTTGTCGGAGACGTACGTGGTGTGTCCGTCACCCCGGTCGGCGAGCCGCTCCATGAAGGCGTCGTTGTACTGACTGCCCACGCCCACGCCGAACAGGGTGATCCCGTGCCGGGTCCGGGCCTCCCCGACCCGCTTCAGGATGGTGTCGGCGGAGGTGGCGCCGGTGTTGGCCAGGGCGTCGGAGAGCAGGACGACGCGGTTCGTGGCCCCGCCCCGCAGCGACTCGACCGCCACCTCGTAGCCGCGGACGACCCCGGCCTCCACGTTGGTGGAGTCGGCGGTGCGCAGCGCGTCGACCACCTCGTGGATCCGTTCGCGGTGGCCTTCGACGCGGGTCATCGGGAGCCGCGTCTGCGCCTCGCCGCTGAAGGTGACGATGGCGACCGAGTCGTCTTCGCGGAGCTCGTCGGTCATGAGGTTCATGGAGGTGCGGACGAGGTCGAGGCGGCCGGGCTCGGCCATGGAGCCGGACACGTCCACGACGAAGGTGAGCGCCGCGGGCGGCCGGGCCTCGGCGCCGTCCGCCCCGCCGTTCCCGACCCGGGTGGCGAGGCCGACGCGGACCAGCGACCAGTTCGCCTCGGTGGTGCGGGCCCCGTCCACGGTGACGGTGAAGCCGTCGCCGTCGGGCTCCTGGTAGTCCTGCCGGAAGCTGTTGACGAACTCCTCGGGGCGCACGGTGGCGGGGTCGGGCAGTTTGCCGTCGGCGAGGGTGCGGCGGGCGTACCCGTAGCTGGCGGTGTCCACGTCGAGCGCGAAGGTGGAGAGGTAGTCGGCGGGCGGTCCGGTGGGGCGCCGCCCGTCGCTCTCCCCTTCGGCGGCTCCTCCGCCGGATCGGGTGGCGGACGGCCGCGGCGCGGAGTCGCCGCCCTTCCACTCCCCGTCGGCGACGCGGTTCGGGCCGCCGCTCCCGCAGCCGGTCAGCAGCAGGCCGCCGGCGAGGAGCGCGGCGGTCAGTCTGCCGTGGGTTCTCCGCCGGGCCGGACGCCCTCTGCGGGAGGTGCCGGGGGTGCTGGGCGTGCTGGGCGTGCGGTCCTCGTGGGGCTCCATACCGTCTCCCTCGAACGTCATCCGTGTTGAATGTGACGTCGGGGAAGAGGAGTTGGAGCAATCGAACCTGTTGCGAACAGGTATCGAACCGACAACGGGCCGCCGCGGGGGCGCCGGAGGCCCCGCGCGAGCGGGCGGCCGTACGCGGTACACGGGCGGCGGACTGGGCCAGTAGAGTGATCGACCGTGGCAGCACGACCGTTGAACGAGATCGTCGAGCCGGGCTGGGCCCGAGCTCTGGAGCCGGTGGCGGCGCAGATCGCCGCGATGGGCGACTTCCTGCGCGCGGAGATCGCGGCGGGCAGGACCTACGTCCCCGCGGGCGCGAACGTGCTGCGCGCGTTCCAGCAGCCCTTCGACGAGGTGAAGGTGCTGATCGTCGGGCAGGATCCGTACCCGACGCCGGGGCACGCGATCGGCCTCTCCTTCTCCGTGGCCCCCGAGGTCAGCCCGTGGCCTCCGAGCCTCGACAACATCTTCCGTGAACTGCACGCCGATCTCGGCACGGGCCGGCCCAGGAACGGGGATCTGACTCCGTGGACCCGGCAGGGCGTGCTGCTGCTGAACCGCTCGCTCACCACCGCCCCGCGCAAGCCCAACGCCCACCGCGGCAAGGGCTGGGAGGCGGTGACCGAACAGGCCATCCGCGCTCTCGCGGCCCGCGGCAAGCCCCTGGTGTCGGTGCTGTGGGGGCGCGAGGCGCGCAACCTCCGGCCGCTGCTGGGCGAGCTGCCGGCCGTGGAATCGGTGCATCCCTCCCCCATGTCCGCGGACAACGGGTTCTTCGGCTCCAGGCCGTTCAGCAGGACCAACGACCTCCTGGTCCGCCAGGGCGCGCAGCCCGTGGACTGGCGGCTTCCCGCCGCAGGGTGACCGAAGGCCTGAACGGTATCTGACATTCCTCGGATAAATACGGACAGATGCCGCCGAAGAAGACCCTGCCCGAACACCCAGTTTCGATAAACCAGTAGCATGCGGCGCCATGAGCTCCCCCACTGGGCCCGCAAATGGCCTGCCCGTACGAATGCCGCGACCCCGCCAGACCGGACGGCACCGCCGGCCCGAGCCCGCGGTGGCGCCCGAGGGCGCGCCCGCGCTGGTGCTCGCCGTGCCCGGTGCCCCCTCGGCCTCCTCGCGGGGGCTCGCGGAAGAGATCATCAGCATCGGCCGCTCCGAGCTGCCGGGCCTGGACGCCCGGGTCGGTTTCCTCGACGGTGACGACGCCTCCGAGTTCCCGTCCCTGTCGGGCGTGCTGACCTCCGTCGCCCGCGACCGCTCCGCGCGCGCGGAGTCCGCCCGCGCCGCCGGGCAGGAGGTGCCCGCGCCGACCGGCCCGGACGCCGTGGTCGTGCCCCTGCTGGCCGGCCCCGACGGGGGCCTGCTGCGCCGCATGCGCCAGGCCCTGATGGACTCCTCGGCCGCCGCCGAGCTGGCGGACCCGCTCGGTCCGCACCCGCTGCTCGCCGAGGCGCTGCACGTGCGGCTGTCCGAGGCCGGACTCGCCCGCGCCGACCGCGCCAGGCTCTTCAGCGTGACCACGGCCGCCGACGGCATCGTCCTGGCCACCACCGGCGGCGAGGAGGCCGTGCAGGCCGCCGGCATCACCGGCATGCTGCTGGCCGCCCGTCTCGCCGTGCCGGTGATGGCCGCCGCGCTGGACGAGGAGGGTTCGGTGGCCGCCATCGCCGACCAGCTCCGCCGCGAGGGTTCGACGCAGCTCGCACTGGCCCCGTACCTGATCGGCCCGGAGGCCGCCGAGGGGCTCCTCGACACCGCCTGCAAGGAGGCCGGCTGCAGCGCCGCCGACGTGCTCGGCGCGTACCCCGCGCTCGGCAAGCTGGCCGTCGCGCAGTACTCCGCCGCCCTCGGGATCACCCTGGGCGCCGCCGCCCACTGACCCCGCCCGCTCATGTCGTACGTACGAGGGCCCGCGCCCCGGACCGTTCCGAATCGAACGAGCCGGGGCGCGGGCCCTCGTACGTCCGGCGCTCGACGGCCGGACCGGGCCTCAGCCGAAGACCACGCAGGTGGCGGCGGGCACGGCCACCGAACCGGCCCGGCGCGGCTCGCCGGTCAGCGGGTCCACGTCGAACCAGGTGACGTTGCCGGAGCGCTCGTTGGCCGCGTACAGGCGGCGCCCCGACGGGTCGGCGGCGAGGTCGCGCGGCCAACTGCCCCCGCACGGCACGGTGCCCGTGAGCAGCGGCTTCTCCGCGCCGCCGGCGAGGGACAGGGTGGCGATGGTGTCGGCTCCGCGGACGGCCGCCCAGACGAAACGGCCGTCGGCGGAGGCCACGACCGCGGAGGGGTAGGCCGCCGCGGCCCCTGGAGCGCCCGTGGACGCGACCGGAACCTCGGCGACCGGTTCCAGCACGCCCGACTCCCCGTTCCAACGGCAGACGGTCAGCTGCGGCTCCAGCTCGTGCAGTACGTAGACCACCTCGCCGGAGGGATGGAAGGCGAGGTGCCGGGGGCCGGTCCCGGCGCGCAGCGCTGTTTCGGCGTGGAGGACCGGGGCCCCGGTGTGCGGGTCGAGCGCGCAGACCCGTACCGAGTCGGTGCCGAGGTCGACGCTGAGCACCCAGCGGCCGCCGGGGGCGGGCAGCACCTGGTGGGCGTGCGGGCCCTCTTGCCGGCCCGCGTGGGGCCCGGAGCCCTGGTGGGCGAGTACGGCGGCGGGTTCCCCGATCGAGCCGTCGGCGGCGAGCGGGAGGCTGCTGACGCTGCCGGAGGTGTAGTTGGCGGTCAGCAGCCGGCGCCCGGCCAAGCCGAGGTGGGTGGGGCCGGAGCCGCCGACGCGGACGACGGCGCCGAGGGGGGTCAGCCCCTCGGCGGCGGTCCGGAAGGCGCCCACGGCGCCCTGTTCGGCCTCGCTCACGGCGTACAGCACGCCGACGGCGGGGTCGTGGGCCAGGTACGAGGGGTCCGCGACCGCGTCCGTGGCCGAGAGCACGCTCAGCGCTCCGGTGGCCGGATCCACGGCCGCGGTGGTGACACCGCGGCCGCCCCCCGAGGTGAACGAGCCGATCCAGGCCCGGTGTCCGCCGCTGTCGGCCGTACGGTCCGTACCGCCCACACCACTGTCCGCGCCGCCCACGGGAGCCCCTCTCCGCCGTTCCGGATCCGTTCGTGAGCGACGGTAACAGAAGGTCTAGACCAAATCCCGTCCTTGGGCCCGTTCCTGGGCGCCGGGGTGGTGGACGTAGGCCGTCGAGCTCGGCCGGTCCTCGTAAGTGCGGTGGAACACCGGGGTGGCGGACCCGGAGATGGGCGGCACGATCCAGGACCAGTCCGCGCCCACGTCACGGCCCTTGCGCTCCTCCTTCTCCAGGTGGGTCAGGAAGCGCCTGGACTCCGTGTGGTGGTCGGCGATGGTGACCTTGGCCCGGTCGAAGGAGTGCAGCACCGCCCGGTTGAGCTCGACGAGCGCCCGGTCCTTCCAGAGGGAGCGGTCGCTGGCGGTGTCGAGGCCCATGCGGCGGGCGACGGCGGGCAGCAGGTTGTAGCGGTCGGTGTCGGCGAGGTTGCGGGCGCCGATCTCGGTGCCCATGTACCAGCCGTTGAAGGGCGCCGCCGGGTAGTGGATGCCACCGATCTCCAGGCACATGTTGGAGATCGCGGGTACGGCGTGCCAGCGCAGGCCCCAGTCCGACCAGCCGTCACCGCCGGCCGCTCCGTCGGGGTGCTCGATGGGCACCTCCAGGACGGCGTCCGGGGGGACGTCGAACCAGCGGGGTTTGTCGTCGACCCCCTGCACGACCAGCGGAAGGAGGTCGAAGGGGGTGCCGGGGCCTCGGGACCAGCCGAGGGCGAGCAGCGCGTTCGTGAGTTCGGCGTTGCGGGCGTCGCCGACGGTTATCGAGGGGTGGTCGCCGTAGCCGGCGTACCGGACCAGCTGCTCGCTCCAGATGACCGGTCCCGGGCGGTCCGGGGTGTCGGGGGCGAAGACCGTGATGGTGGGCCGCACCCGGCCGCCGTTGGTGGCCTCGCGCAGGTGCTCGAAGCACTCTTCGGCGATCCCGTCGGCGTCGGTGAGCCCGCGGCGGTCGCGGACGCGCAGCGAGTTCCAGTACAGCCTGCCTATGCAGCGGTTGCTGTTGCGCCACGCGACGCGGGCGCCGTGCTCCAGTTCCTCGGGAGTGTGCCGGTACGTGTCCGTCTCGGCGAGCTCGGCCCGTACGGCGGCGAGCCGCTCGCGCGGATCACCCGCGTGCGGGTTCTCCCTGTGAAACAGTCGGATGAACTCCTCGGCCGCTTCCCACACCTGAGCGGTGCCGGCGCGCTGTTGAAGTATTTCCATTCCGGGCGGTTACCCCCTGTCCGACCAGGTCCACCCCGCGCGCCGTGAAGAGGCGCCACGCCGGATGAATGTGCAATGAACAATCACCCGTTGTACACGTCGCAGGTCAGCGGCCGTGCGGAAGGCGCGCCCGGAACACTCCTCCGTGTGATCTTCATCCATCCGCCTGCGGACGGGACATGGGGGGACGTACCATCCGCGGCATCACCGGGCCGACCGACCGGCTGCCGACCCGATCGCTCAGACGCGCGCTTCGTCGTGGATCACGCGCACGGCGGCGGTGGCGGCGACCACCGCGGAGCGGGCGGAGCCCAGCGCCTCGCGGGCCGCCTCCAGGCCGTCCTCGCGGGAGAGCAGGGCCGCGGCGTCGGCGGCGCAGTCGATCAAGTGCAGAGCCACCCGGGCGAGTTGCTCGTCGGATCCGTACGCATCGTCCACGGCCTTGCGCGCCCGGGCCAGCATGTCCAGCGCCTCGCTCAGTCCCGCCGGCGGAATCCTGCGCTCGGAATGAATGTCTCGCTTCACCGTCGCCACTCCCGCCACCGGTCATGTGGGCCATTTCGCGATCACCAGGCAGGAAGGATCCTGCCGTTCCCCTCCCCCGCGGCCAACGGGCCGAGGCATCCTGATCTTGCATTGCCGGAACAAGAAGGGGGTCCAGATGAACACCAACACCGCACATCCCGACATTGACGGCTGCACGTCGATCTGCGGCGACTGCGCGGCCGGTTACCGCAGGGCATTGCGCGAGGGCGGTTTATCGGGGACCGTTCCGAGGTGCCTGATCACTTTCGGCCTGCTGCGGAAGCCGGAGGGCTCCCCCGACCACCTCCCGGTACCTCCCTCGGTCGCCGCGATCACCCTCGCCCGGCCGATCAAGCGGGCCATCCTGGACCAGCGGGCCGCGCTCGACACGCTGATCGCCTCCCTCGCCCCGATGGACGCCGTCTACCGGCACGAACGCCGGCACCACCAGACCCACGTACAGCCGCTGATCGGCCGCGAGGTCATCGACACCGCCGTCCAGGAAGCCCTGGAGACCTGCTCGGAGGAGCTGCTCAGCGCGCACCCCGAGGGCGGCCGGCCCTCCGGCGCGCTCGCCGACGCGCTGCCCCGCGATCTCTCCCTGGCCGGCCGGGGAGTCCGCCAGCGCACGATCTACGGCCACACGGTCCGCGCGCACGGGCCGACGCTCGCCCACATGGAACGGATCACCCGGGAGGGCGCCGAGGTGCGGACGGTGGGCGAGAGGTTCGAGCGGCTGATCGTGTGCGACCGGTCGGCGGCGTTCATCGCGGTGCTCACCGAGGGCGGACATGACGCGTACGCCTTGGAAATCCGCGAAGCCGGCCTGATCCAGTACCTCACGAAGACCTTCGAAGCCGTGTGGGAACGGGCGGTCCCCGTCGAGTTCGACACGACGGGACAACGCCCGCCACAACTCACCGACGAAATCCAGCAGGCGATTCTCGAACTCATGGTGCGGGGGCATACGGACGAGGCCATTTCCAAGCGGCTCGGCCTGAGCACCCGCACCATCGGCGCGCACATCAAACGCGCCTCGACCCGCTTCGGCAGCCGCAGCAGGGCCGAACTCGGTTTCAGCCTCGCGAAGGCCGGAGTCCTCGACGCCGGCCGGAACGCGCCCGGGCCACCCGGGTCAGGCGCCCACCAGCGGGGAGCGTGACGCACTGCGCAGGGGTCCGTCGAGCTGGGCGAGGAGCCGCTCCAGACCGTGCAGATGCGCCAGCGCGGGCTCCGAGGCGCCGCGCGCGGGGTGCACGGCCTCGACGGCGGACCGGTGCTCCGCCTCCGCGGCGCGTTCCGCTTCCGGCGCCAGCAAGGCCTCTACGGCGGCCTCCACGCGCCAGCACGCCGCCGCGAGCCGGGCGTCGTGGCTCGCGTCCGGGTCCGCCGCCACCGCGACCAGCCCGCGGACCTCCACGGCGCACTCGTCGAGCAGCGCCAGCACCCGGCGGGCCCTGGCCTTGCGGCCGCGGTAGGGGCTCAGCGGGTGGACGAGCGGGGCCAGGGAGAGCCGTACCCGGCCCAGGAACAGTTCCAGCTCCGCGGCGTGCGGCGCCGGGTCGGCGACCGGGGAGCCGGCGAGCCGGGCCGCGGCCTCGGCCGTGCAGGTGCGCACACAGCGCAGCGCGCGCTGGATCCACAGGTCGTTGGTCGCGTGCGTGGTCACCGGGAGCACCAGGATCACGGCCAGCCCGGCGCACACCGCGCCGACGGCCGTCTGCTCCAGGCGCAGGACGAGCAGACCGGGATCGAGTACGCCCAGCAGTCCGTAGAGCAGGCCGGCCATCACCGTCACGGCCAGCATCATCCAGCTGTAGGACACGGCGGCGGTGTAGAAGATCCCGAAGACGCAGAGGGCCACCAGGACGGCCGTGGGAGCCGGCGCCCCGTTCAGCGGGATGGCTATCAGCACGCCCGCGCCGATCCCGAACACCGTGCCGAGGACCCTGCGGAAGCCGCGGACCAGGGTCTCCCCGCGCGAGGCCGTGTTGACGAAGATCCACCAGGCGGTCCCGACGGCCCAGTACCAGCGGTCTTCGGAGAGCACCTGCCCGATCGAGAGGGCGACGGCACAGGCGGCGGTCGCCTGGAAGGCCTGGCGGGTGGTGGGCCGGGCCAGCCCCCGGCCGGGCGGCGGCGCCGGTGCGGCGGGCGGCGGTGTGCGCCGCTCGATGGGCCAGAGCAGGAACCGCACCGCACTCGCGGCGGCCAGGGCCAGGCCGACCGCCGCGTACAGCTCCGGGAGCTGGGCGGGGACGGCATGGAGGAATTGCGTGATGAAGAAGTTCATGAACGCGAAGATCCCGAGCGCGTGTCCGCGCGGGCCCCATCGGCGGGCGTAGACACCGCAGAAGACGACGAGGAGGAAGGCCGCGTCACGGGCGAGGGGTACCCCGTGCAGGAGGGTGGCGAGGGCCAGTACCGGAAGCCCGGCCGTCGGCAGCAGCGCGGTCGTCACCGCTTGCCGGCGTACGGTCGCGTCGGTGACGGTGAAGAGGGCCAGCAGGGCCGCCAGTCCGCCGGTGATGGAGGCGGTCAGGGAAAGCCCGGCGAGTTCGGCCACGGCGACGGCCAGGCCGACGCCGATCACCGCACGGGACGAGTTCCTCAGCCTCACGCGCCCCGGATCCGGAGCCACAAACATTCTCTTCACGGCGGTCGGCCGCCCCCCTGTCTTGCCTCTCGCCGCACCGCGGGCCGCCCGGGGGTGGTGGGCGCGCGCAGACACGACGAAGGCACCGCGCTCCGGATCCGGCCTCGTTGCCGTCCGGCGCTGCGCGGCGCCGATTATGCATGGATAGGCCAAGGATAAGCATGTAAAGGGGCAGTGGCTCAACACATCACCGAGCGCCTGTGCCATTGGCCCAGTCATGAGGCGGTTCGGTCGGCCGGGCGGGGCCAGTGGCCGTGCCGCAGTCCCAGCACCTCGGAACCGGGCCGGCCGCCGCCTCCGGCCGACCCCCCGAGAGCATCCCGCGGCCGGCTCCTGGGCCCACCTCGGCCGGTCCCGGTCCCCTACTTCAGCCGCTCGGCCAGGGCCTGCGCGAACCGCAGTGCGCTGTCCTCGTCGAAGGACAGGTTCAGTGAGGGCTCGCAGAGCTCCATCTCCAGCACCATCGGGGTGCCGTCCACCCCGCGGACCAGGTCCGCCCGGCCGCAGACCAGGGGCCGCTCCAGTCCGAGGCGCGCCTGCGCGGCGGCCAGCGCGGCCGCGGCGACGGCTCGCTCGTCCTCGTCCGCGACGCGCCCCGTGCGGAAGTCGAGCGTCGGCACGTGCACGGTCCCGTCGGGCATGAGCATCGCGCCCTTGTGAATGGCGTGGCTGTACTCGCCGTCGAAGAAGGTCAGGTCGGTCTCACCGTGCCGGTCTACGGACTCCACGTAGGGCTGCAGGATGACGTGGCTGCCCCCCGCGAACAGACGGGCGATGTGCGCGGGAGCGTCGGCGGCCAGCGACCGGGCGTAGCGGCGGACGTCCTTCGAGTAGCAGCCGTCGGTCGGCTTCACGACGAAGGCGGCGGCCTGCGGGTGCGCCGCGAGGAAGCCGCGCACCGCCCCCGAACTCGTGGACCCTCAGGCGCACCCGCTCACGCGAGACCACCTCGGCGAAACCGACGTTGACGGTGGAGGGAAGGAAGGGCGCGTCCTGTACGGCCCGGCCCAATCGGCCCACCGGGGCGGCGGATACGTCGTCGACCTCGAGGACCGCGTGCGGGTTTCCCATCGAGACGGCCGCGAACCGTACCCGCCCCTCACCCTCCACGTCGGCCTCGTACAGCTCGCTCTCACGGTCGAAGCCGGTGAGGGGAAGGCTGGCGGGCGCGAAGTCCGGTACCGCCAGGGCGATGCTGAACGACGACGGGTCCAGCATCTCCACCGGAAGCGGGCCGCTCGGACTGTCCACGTCGAACCGGTATCCCGGGGCCAGGCCGGCCCGGACGGCCCAGGCCGCGACGCACCGGGCGCCGTTGCCGCACTGCCGGGAAGGGGAGCCGTCGGCGGTCCAGATGTCGAAGGACACCACGGCCCGCTGACTGCGCGGTTCCTTGATTCCCAGGATCATGTCGCTGCCGACGCCCGTGTGCCGGTCGGCGAGGGCGCGGCACAGATCGGGCGTGGGGTCCGGGGCCCCGCACAGGTCGAGTACGACGAAATCGTTCCCGGCGCCGTGCATCTTGGTGAAGGGCAGCGCCGCCGGAGCCGCGGCCGTGGCGCCTCTCACGCCCGCTCCGGCGACCGGTGGTCCCGGGCGCCCTCGAACGCCGGGGCCACCATGTCCAGAATGACGGACACGGCCCTTTCCCGGACTTCGGGGTCGCTGGGGGCGTTGAACTCCGCGAGTTCGACGCCGAGGAGCCGGGCCGGCGGAATCGCCTCGAAGATCGCCCGGATCTGCGTCGGCAGCATCCCGCCCGGGACGGTGTAGTCAGCGGGCACGCAGCCGGGTTCGAGGACGTCCCAGTCGATGTGGACCCAGACGGGGGCGTCCCCCACCGCGGCCGGGACCGCCTCCGCCGTCGCTTCCTCGGGAGGGATGACGCGGACGCCCGCCGTCCGGATGAGGTCGCGCTCGGCCTCGTCGATGTCGCGCGAGCCCACGAGGACGGCCTGTTCCGGCTGGAGTCCGGCGCCGTGCCCGCTGTCCCAGAGTCCGCACGCGGCGGACAGCACCATGCCGCCGAGATGGCCGCTGCCGGTGGTGTCCGGGGTGTTGAAGTCGCCGTGCCCGTCGATGTAGAGCACCACGGCGTCGGGGTGCTGCCGGGCGACCAGGGGCAGCGCGGCCAGGCTCGCCGAGCACGTGTTGGACACCAGCACCGTGAGGTTGTCGCCCCGCAGGCTCTCGGCGACGGCCTCGCCCAACCCGTTCAGGGTCTCCCGCGCTTCGGGCAGGCTGACGCTCCAGTCGTCGTCGACGGGCGGAGCGGGCTTGCCGACGTACCGGCCCGTGAGCCCGTAGCGCTCCTCCAGCGCCCGCGCGGTGCGCGCCGCGCCTTCGATTCCGAGCTGCGCGGCGTGCGGGGTCCCGTCGTAGCGGTCGATCCGGCTGCGGATGTTGGCCCGCACCTTGCGACCGCTGGGCGTATCGCCGGCGAACACGTCGAACCGTTCGCGGGTCGACCACGAGCACGAAGTGCCGCCCGAGGTTCCGGCTCCTGCGGACCTCGTGGGCGGGGCTGCTCATGTTCACGAACAGCGGCATTCCGTTGAAGCACATGGACCAGGACTCGGATTCGGGATTCGTGGCCACGTCTTCCGGCCAGGGTTCCGGGTCGATCTCGTGCAGCCTCTGGAGCACCCGCCAGCCGAAGGACTGGTAGGCCTCGACGGAGTGCGTTCCCACCGCGTCCGGTGAGAAGACCACGACGAGCGGATAGGCCGTGTCCAGTGCGCCGTCCCATCCCCGGGACAGCTCGACGTACTTTTGAGGCCCTCCCCCAGGTGCCGGACGCCGTCTTCCTCCGCGTCTTCCACGAAGATGAACTTGAGGAGGTCCTTCCGAAATGCGTTCCTCGAGAAGACGCACGGGAAGCCGGCGTCCGTAAGGCGGTTCCGCACGTCTTCGAAGGCGGCTTGGTGCCACGCCTTCGCATCCTCGAGAACATGGCCCCGGGAAACTAATCGGGTGGCCGCGTTCAGTCTGTTCAACACCGTGTCTCTTCCTTCGCGGAGATTCCCCGCCTGGTGCGCGGGCATCCGCACCGCCTTGGTGCGAAGAACTACGAAGAACTGAGCCCCTCGGGCGGGAAGCTGCGGCGTGCCGGGTGTGGCGAACGCTGCGCGAAGCCCGGGAGCGGATTCGAATCACGCGGAAGCCGCGGATCTACATCATGCTCCAAATGGCGCGCAAAGGCCCTCACGGAGAGGGGATTCATGCCGCCTCAACCGCGCGCTCTCGCCACATCCGTAGCTCACGGAAATGCACGGGAGGGGTCGGCAGGACGAGCAGAGGGATTCCTCGTGGTTGCCACGAGTTCCGAAATGAGTAAACGGCACGGCACGCTCAGCCGGAGTGTCAACTCCACTTTTTGCGGGTGCATGGCAGATCCGCCACTGAAATCCGACGCACGACCACTGCCCGATGGACACCCGTTCACCCATTCGCAATTCGAGGACTATGCCAATGACATTCAGGCATGTCAAACAAAAGGTTGGAGCGTCTCACCACCTGAACTCGGTGCAATCAAATGATGAATTTCAGCCATGATCACCAGCCTCTCCAAGGCCCGGCACGCGCGTCGATTCACCGAAGAGCCACCCCACACAAGGAGTTGTCGCGGCATGTCCATGCAACTGAAGGCCGCTTCGCCGGTCAGCCATCGATTCAATGGCCGGAAGTCGCAAACCAGAACCTTACACCCGCATCGAAGGCGCCAGCTCGGGTCGACCTTTAGAAGCAAGGCACATGAGGGGGCACTCCCTTCGGTGCACCTGCCGGAGTGCCAGAAATGCTCGTCATTGGTCGACAAGTAGTCGATTTCATGACCTCGTATGCGACAGACCGTCGTGTTAGCGTTTCAATCGTTGATCATTCGTCATGACGACGAAGCGGCAAGTACAGGAACCGGCGGATACACCACCTCCCCCGAGATTCCTGGGTTTCCCGGACTGGTGCCCCAACAATTGGACCCAGCCGTTCCGCCATGCGCGCCCTCACCCGCACTCGCCATCGCCGAGGCGTGGCAGAGCGGAACGCCATCAACCATTTCTTTGATCTCGACCAGCGTGCACCGCCGTGTGCTCGTTTGGGTTTGACGTGCGAAACACTGGGGGGAACATGTTCAATCCGTTGGTGCAGGGTCTCGTCGACCGTTGCCAGAATCCAGAGGATCCTGGAGTTCTCACGGACTGTGCCACCGGCAGGACCGTCTCGGCGCAGCAGTTCTGGGACGACTCGAAGCGAGTCGCGTACAAACTGCAACAGCTGGGTGTCACTCGGGGGGACCGGGTTGCCATCACCATGCCGGCGGGCGAGGTGTTCGCGCACATCATCTACGGATGCTTCGTCGTCGGAGCGGTGCCCGCCTTCGTCGACGCCGGCACGAGCAAAGAGGTCCTGGCGAAGTGTGTGGAGGAGCTGGAACCCGCCCTGTGGGTGAGTGCCGCTCCCGTCTCCGGTCACGAGACGTACCCGTCGGAGAAGTTCGACGTGCGGTACACCGTCCCGGTCGCCGGCGAAACGGTGAGCCCGCAAGACGCGCATCCGGACGACACCGTTCTCCTGCTCTACACGAGCGGGACCACAGGGTTGCCGAAGGGCGTTCCCTGGACCTGCTCCCAGCTGGCTTCGTACCTCCGCATACAGCGTGATTCCTATGCGCAGTTCGGAGTGCGATCCGAGTTCGCCTTCTTCTCCCACCTGGGCATCAAGGCCATCGCCATGGGGCGCCTGGCCGTCATTCCCGCCCTGCGGGAAACCCAGCCGGCCCTGCTCTCCATGGAGGACGCCGTCCTGCAGATGACGGCGCACGGCTGCGACTACGTCTTCGCCTCCCCGGTCTTCTGGCAGCGGCTCGCCGAGCACTGCGTCGCCGGTGACATCGCCGCGCCCCCGGTGAAGGTCGCGGCCACGGCGGGCGCGGCGGTGAACCAGGAGATGCTGGCGAACCTCGCGAACGTGATGCCGGAGGCGCGCCTCTACGTGCCCTACGCGAGCACCGAAGCCCTCATGCCCATCACGTTGATCGATGCCGCCACCCTGGCCGACCTGACCGAGCGGGGCACGAAGCAGGGCCGCGGGGTACCGCTCGGCCGCGCGGTCGGCACGCGCGTCGAGGTCATCGATTCCGGCGCCTCCGAGCTGCGCCAGATCACGGACGCGGACTTCCTCCAGCCTGGCGACATAGGCGAGTTGGTCGTCAGCGGGCCCCGGGTCACCACCGAGTACTTCCGGCGGCCCGAACTCACCGATTACGCCAAGCTGCGCCACACGGGCGATGGCTCGCTCTGGCACCGCATGGGCGACGTGGGCTTCGTGGACGAGAACTCCATGGTCTGGTTCCTGTGCCGCAAGAAGCACGTCGTCGACACGGCGTTCGGGCGGGTGTACCCCGATCAGCAGGAGCAGGTCTACAACCATCACCTCGGCGTGTACTCGTGCGCGGTGATCGCGGCTCCGGAAGCTCCGCGCGTTCTTCTGGTCCTGCCTGAATCCTCCCTGGGCCACGTGACGCAGGAAGACGTCGACGCGGTGGCCGAGCGCGTTTCCCTGCCGGTGCCCGAACTGCTCTTCTACCCGGGCGCGTTGCCGTCCGACAGGCGGCACAACAGCAAGATCGACCGCGAAGCACTCTCGGACTGGGCGTCGGTTCAGGGCAACCTCTGAAGGGTTAAGCAACATGTTTGCGGAACTGATGGAGTTCTACCTCGAGGCCTGCTCCGACAGGAAGCAGGTGACCGAGCACCTCGGAGAACTGCTCTCGAGTTTCCCCGAAAAGTCCATCATCGACTGCTCGGTGTGCACGGGGTTCATCACGCTCGACCTGATCCGTGAGGGTCACAGCATCATATGTACCGACGGAAGTGCCTCGATGCTGGAGCGGTTCGAGATCAATGCGGACGCTCTCGGCCTCGACACGAAGCCGGTCCTCCTGGACTGGGCGGACCTGGCCGGCACCTTCCCCGACGTGTTCGATCTAATGATCTGCCGCGGGAACTCTCTCGTGTACGCCAACGTCTGGGATGACGACCACCCCGTCGCCGACGCGTCCTCCATCGTCGGGCACATGAAGAGCATGTACGGCTCCTTGAAGCCGGGGGGCTTCCTGTACGTCGACATTCCCGCCGAGAGCGACCAGTCCCGTCCGGACGAGCGCATCCACCACGTGCCGTGCGAAATACGTAGCCGCCAGGTGTCCGTCTCCGAGTCCATCCGCGCGATTCCCGGCGCCGGCCTGCGGCGCTGGGACGTGCGGATGGAGATCGATGACGACGTCTTCGAGTTCACCCGCCACTCCCACGTCTTCGACGAGGAGCGCCTCCGGCTGGCCCTGGGGCAGGCGGGCTTCACGGAGGTCATGCCGCTTGAAGGCAACACCCTGCGCGACCACTACCAGGTGTTCACGGCGCGAAAGCCGTTCCCCAACGTGATGCGGCGGTTCACCCAGTCCGTGGCGGCCATGGCCTGAAGCCTTTCGCGGGCCCGGCTTGACGAGCACGTGAAAGAGAAGGCGCGCGAGCTGCGGCCGGCCCATTGCCCGGCCGGCCGCAGTTCGTGCTCCGCGGTTCCCGCCTCCTGGCGGGCGCGGCGCAGGCCCACGGGCGGAAAGCAGTGATCGTTGCATCTTCCAAAGAATCCGCCCCTCGCAGCCAGTTGACCCGTCACGGCGGCGACACAGAGGAGAATCGCATGACTTTCGCCAGTCGAACAAACTCGATGACGTGTGCTACGAAATCCGAGGGCCGGTCGTCGAGCGCGCCAACGCGCTGGAGGAGGCGGGCCACAGGGTGCTCCGGCTGAACACGGGCAACCCTGCGCTGTTCGGCTTCGAGGCACCTGAAGAGGTCGTGCAGGACGTGATCCGGATGCTGCCGCTCTCGCACGGCTACAGCGACTCGCGAGGAATCCTGTCCGCCCGCCGCGCGGTGGCCCAGCACTATCAGCAGCGGGGCTTCCCGGATGTCGACGTGGACGACGTCTTCCTCGGCAACGGCGTCTCCGAGCTGGTGTCGATGGCGGTTCAGGCCCTCCTGAACGACGGTGACGAGGTACTGATCCCAGCTCCGGACTTCCCGCTGTGGACGGCGGTCACCACGCTCGCCGGCGGCACGCCGGTCCACTACGTCTGCGACGAGCATGCCGACTGGCTGCCGGACCTGGCGGACATGGAATCGAAGATCACGGATCGCACCAAGGCGGTGGTGATCATCAACCCGAACAATCCCACCGGCGCCGTCTATCCGCCGGAGATTCTCGAGGGAATCCTCGAACTTGCCCGTCGCCACCACCTGATGGTGTTCGTCGACGAGATTTACGACAAGATCCTTTATGACGGTCTGGAACACACGGGCGCGGCGACGCTGGCACCAGACCTGGTGTGTCTGACGTTCAGCGGTCTGTCCAAGGCGTACCGAGTCGCAGGATTCCGCTCCGGATGGCTCGTCGTTTCCGGCCCCCGCGAGCACGCGAAGGGCTACCTCGAGGGCCTGTTCACTCTCGCCTCGATGCGACTGTGCCCCAACGTACCGGGCCAGCACGCCATCCAAGCCTCGCTCGGGGGGCGCCAAAGCATCCAGGATCTCGTTCTGCCCGGCGGCCGTCTCCACGAACAACGCAATCGTGCGTGGGAAAAGCTCAACGAGATTCCCGGCGTCTCCTGCGTCAAGCCCAAGGGGGCCCTCTACGCTTTCCCGCGCCTCGATCCCAAGGTGCACAAGATCCACGATGACGAGAAGTTCGTCCTCGACCTGCTGCTCCAGGAGAAGATCCAGGTCGTGCAGGGCAGCGGGTTCAACCTGGGCCGAACCGACCACTTCCGCATCCTGACGCTCCCCCGCGCCGATGTCCTCGAGGATGCGATCACCCGCATCGGCCACTTCCTGGACGGATACCGTCAGAGACGTCGAACTACGGCGTCATGACGATGAGTTGTCACCGGTGATGGTGGTTCCAGAAGCAAGAGGAGTACGAACACCTTGTCCATGCGAATGGTGATCCTGTGCGGTGGAGAAAGCGCCGAGCGGGAAGTCTCTCTGGCCTCGGGCGGTTCGGTCGCCCGGGCCCTGCTGGAGCGCGGCCACGAGGTGGTCCTGGTGGACCCCGCCGCCAAGGTGCCGGTCCTGGCAGGACCGCTGCGGGGCGGTGATGTGGTGGACCTGTTCGAGGTGGGCAAGGAGCCGCCCTCCGCGGCGGGCCGGCAGCGGCTGCGCGAGCGCATGCGCGCCGCTCTGACCGCCGGCCCGGTCCTGGAGCTCCTCCAGGGGGCGGACCTCGCGTTCCTCGCGCTGCACGGCGGCTGGGGTGAGGACGGGACGGTGCAGGACCTCCTGGGTGCGGCGGGCGTCCGCTTCACCGGCGCGGGCAGCTCGGCCTGCGCGGCGGCCTGGCACAAGGACCGGGCGCAGGCGGCGCCGGCCGCGGCGGGTCTGCCGGTCGCCGAGCGGGCTCTGTGGCGGCCGGGCGCCGGCGAGGTCCCGGAGGAGGTGCGGCGGCTGGTGGCCGCGGGACCGGTGGTGACGAAGCCGGTGGCGGACGGGTCGAGCGTGTCCGTGACCCGGGTCGACTCCCCCGCCCAGCTGGCCCGCATGGCCGCCGAGGCGGGACCGGACGAGGTCGAGCTCCTGGTGGAGCCGTTCCTGCCGGGGCGGGAGTTCACGGTCGCCGTGGTGGGTGACCAGGTCCTCCCCGTGGTCGAGATCGAGCTGACCACACCGCTGTTCGACTACACGGCCAAGTACCAGCCCGACGGTGTGATGGAGGTGTGTCCGGCGCGGGTTCCGGCCGAGTTCGCGTCCCGGCTGCAGGATCTGGCGCTGCGCGCGCACGAGGCACTCGGCTTCGGCAGCGGCACCTACTCGCGTACCGACTTCCGCAGTGACGCCTCCGGCGAACCGATGTGCCTGGAGGTCAACGCACTTCCGGGCCTGACGACGACGAGTCTGCTGCCCCTGGCGGCAGGCGGTGCGGGGTGGACCTACCCGGACCTGATCGAGCGCCTCGTGGAGCTCGCGGCGAGCTGATGCACGGCGGCCGGGGGCGTCAGCCGTCTGCCCGACACCCCCCGGCCGCCCGATCGCGACCGGCACACGCAGCACCCCGAACCGCTTGATCCTGCTTGGAGTTGATCGCTACCTCGAACCGTTTCGGCGGATCATGAAGGCAGACGGCAGCGTGATCGCACGGCAGCAGCAGGTCCCGCCCCGGGCCAACGGCACGCTCCTCGCCGCGCTCGGTGTCGCCGCCTTCTCCCTGAGCTTTCCGGGGACGGTCTGGGCCCTCGACGGCTTCGGCCCCTGGAGCGCCGCCGGAGTACGCGGAGTCATAGCCGCCGTCATGGCCCTGGTGGCACTGCTCTGGGCGAGGGCCCCCCGGCCGGCCCGCTCCGACCGGTTCCCGCTCGCGGTGGTCGCCCTCGGGTGCGGCATCGGATTCCCGGCTCACGACCCTCGCCCTGCAGACCTCGTCCACCGCCCACTCGGCGGTCGTCATCGGGGTACTGCCGATGGCCACGGCGACGGTCTCCGCCCTCCTGACCCGGCGCAGCCCCTCGAAGGTGTTCTGGGCCGCCGCGGGCACCGGCGCGCTGGCCGTCATCGCCTTCACCCTGGCCCAGAACCACGGGCAGCCCACGGCCGGGGACCTCTACCTGTTCGCCGCCATCCTCGTCTGCGCGGCCGGCTACGCCGAGGGCGGACGTCTCGCCGCACATCTGCCGGGGTGGCAGGTCATCGCCTGGGGCGTCGTGCTCGCCGCTCCGGTCAATCTCGCCGTATCGGTGTGGGCGTTGCCCCAGGAGCCCGTCCACCTGACGGTGAAGGCCGTGCTCGGGATGGCGTACATCGCCGCGGTCTCGCAGTTCGGGGCGTTCGTCCTCTGGTACCAGGGCATGGGCCGCATCGGAGTCCCCCGCGCCAGTCAGCTCCAGCTCGCGCAGCCCCTGCTGACCCTCGGCTGGGCCGTGCTGCTGCTCGGCGAGGAGCTCGGCCGGGCAGCCCCGCTGACGGCCGTCGTCGTGCTCGCCTGCATCATCGTCACGCAGCGGGCCAGAGCCTCCTGACGGCCGGCGTCCCAGGGGCTGTCCGACGGCAGGGACCGCCCACACCCAGGGCCCCGGATCGAGATGGCGGCCGGTCAGGTGTGCTCGGTCGGGACGCACAGGACCGGGACCGGGGAGAGGTGCAGGAGTTTGTGCGGGGTGGATCCGAGCAGGGCGCCGCGGATCGGGCTGTCGCCCCAGCTCCCCACGATGATCACCCGGGCACCGTGCCGCTCGGCGGCGTCGAGCAGCGCCTGGGCCGGTTTCGCGTCGGCCACCTCGACCGTGGACGGCACTCCCGCCTCGTCGGCGGCCTCCACCGCGCGGGAGAGCGCGCTGCGGCCGGCCTCCCGTACGGCCTCCCGGTGCGCGCGGTACTCCTCGCCGGTGGGGCCCGGGGCGGCGGCCCCGTAGACGAGGACGAGCGGCTCGCCGAAGGCGGCGGCCACCTCCAGGGCCACGCGCAGGGCGCGCTCGGCGCCGGGCGACTCGTCGTACCCGAGGACGACGGACATCGGGGCTCCTCTCCGGCTTCCGGTCAGCAGTGCGGGACTACGGGACTGCGGGTCTACGGGATTCAGGGCTTCGGGGGCTTCGGCGCTTCAGGCGTTCGGGGCTTCTTGGCCGCGTGGACGAGCGCCGGGTCGGCGACCCCGCGCCGCTCCTGCCAGAAGCGGCCGTCCCTGATCCGCCAGAAGCACATGACGAGCACGCCGACGACGGCGATGCCGATCCCGATGACCAGCGGCGGGCCGAGGCCGAACCAGGAGACGCCGCTCGCCGAGTTCTCCGGGTCGGACATGTCGTCGACCGACTGCACGAGCAGCCACGCCAGCAGGCCGGCTCCGAGGACCGGGCCGAGGCCGATCAGCAGGAAGTTGTGGACGCTCTCCAGCAGGTGGCGGCGGTAGTAGACGGCGCAGGCCAGGCCGGTGAGCGCGTAGTAGAAGGAGATCAGCAGGGAGAGGGCGGTCAGGGAGTCCAGGAGGGCGTTCTCACTGATCTGGTTGACGGCGAGGTACCAGGCGATGGCGATGCCGGCCACCCACCAGGTGCTCACGTCCGGGGTGCGGAACCGGGGGTGGATGTGCGAGAGGTTCGGCGGCAGCGCGTGCCGGCGGGCCATGGAGAGGGCGGTTCGGGAGGCGGGGATGATCGTGGTCTGGGTGGAGGCGAGCGCGGAGGTGCAGACGGCGAGCAGGACGACCCAGTCCCAGCCGCCCATGACCTCGTGCGCGAGGACCGCGAAGACCGCCTCCTCCTCCGCGGCGTTCTCGGAGAGGAACTTCGTCCCGGCGTAGCCGACGACCGCGAAGCCCACGGACAGGTACGTCACGAGCAGGACGACGGTGGACCAGATGCCGGCCTTGCCGGGTGCGGTGGCCGAGTTCTCGACCTCCTCGGTCAGGTTGACCGCCGACTCCCAGCCCCAGTAGATGAACACGCCGAGCAGCAGTCCGCCCGTGAGGGCGGCGCCGCCCGCGCCGAAGGGGTTGAGCCACTCGAGCGCCGGTCTGGTGCCGTCGAGGCTGCTGGTGCCCGCGTAGACGCGGTAGAGGGCGACGACGGCGAACACCAGCAGGAAGAAGACCTGGGCGAGGATCAGGACGTCCTGGAGCCGGGCCGACATCTCGGTGCCGATGACGCAGACGGCCGTCATGGCCAGGATCACGGCGACGGTCAGGCTCTGGCGCAGTGCCTCGTTCGCCGCCCAGTTGTCGAGACCGGCGGCGAGCAGCCCGAAGTGGACGGCCACGTCGGCCAGCGAGCCGATGACGAGGACGCCGGTCATCGCGATGGCCCAGCCGCCGAGCCAGCCCGCCCAGGGGCCCATGGCGCGCGTCACCCACGAGAAGGTGGTCCCGCAGTCCTGGTCGACCTTGTTGAGGTAGTAGAAGGCGGCGGCGATCAGCAGCATCGGGACGAAGGAGGCCAGCATGACGCCGGGTGCGTAGATGCCGGCGAGTGCCACGATCGGCCCGATGACCGCGGCCAGGGAGTAGGCGGGCGAGGTCGAGTTCAGGCCGATGACGAGCGCGTCGAGGAAGCCGATCGCGTTGGCCTTGAGCCCGGGTTCAGCGGCGCCGGTGCCGGCCGGGTCCGTGACGGCCCTCGCTCCCGGTTGCGGCCCCGGAACGGGTTCCGGGGGCTCAGGGGGCACTCCGTCCGAGCCATGGTGGGCCATGTACGCATCGTCACGCAGACGGGGCCGGCGCGCGACGCGGGGAGCGTCACGGGAGCCTCAGGGGCGGGTGTTCCAGCCCGCGACGACGGGAAGGCCGTGTTCCGTGGACAGCATGCTGAAGGTGCCCGTACGGAGCAGGAAGAGGCGTCCTACCTCGGGCGGCAGACCGAGGTAGCGGGCGGTCAGCACCCGCAGCAGGTGCGCGTGGGCCACCAGGACGACATTGCCCCGGTCGGCGCGCAGCACCTCGGCCGTCCGGGCGAGCACCCGGTCCGCGCGGGCGCCGACCTGCGCGGCGTTCTCGCCGGGGTGCTCCTCGTCGCCGGGCGGTACCCCGTCGGTCCACAGGGACCAGCCGGGTCGCTCGCGCAGGATTTCGGCGGTGGTGACGCCCTCGTAGCCGCCGTAGTCCCACTCGTACAGGTCGGGGTCGGTGACCGCGCCGGTCAGGCCGGCGAGTTCGGCGGTGGCGGCGGCCCGGCGCAGCGGGCTGGTCAGGACCAGGGCGGGGCTGCGGTCACGGAAGTACGGGAACAGCGAGATGGCCTCCTCCACGCCGCGCGGGGTCAGCGGCAGGTCGGTGCGCCCGGTGTGCCGTCCGGTAGCGCTCCAGGCGGTCTCGCCGTGCCTGACCAGCAGCAGATCGCTCACTCTCCGGACCCTAGTCGCTGCGGCACCCGACCGCAGGCCGGCGGTCCGTGCGGCGCCTCGGTGCGGAGGGACCGCCGGAGGGAAATCGATGCGCAAGCGGTGCAAGTTGGCCGACGGGGCCGCCCTCGCGAGGCTCGGGGCATGGACGACCAGGACGACACCCGGCTGGCGGCGGGTTTCACGGCGGGCGACGAGGACTGCGTGGCGGTGGTCTACCGGCGCTGGCGGCCGCTGGTGCACGCGCTCGCGAGGCGCGCCCTCGGTGACGAGCGGGAGGCCGAGGACGTGACCCAGCAGGTCTTCCTCGCCGCGTGGCGGGGCCGTGCCGGGTACCGGCCCGGACCGGGCGGCCTCGGGGCCTGGCTGACCGGCATCACCCGGCACAAGGTGGCCGACGCCCTGGAGGCCCGCACCCGGCGGGCCCGGGTGGTCGAGGCGGCCGCGCGCGTCTGCGCCCGGGGCCGTCCGGAACCGGAGCCGGGGCCGGAGCGTGCCGTGGAACGCGTGCTGCTGCTCGGCGAGTTGGCGCGCCTGCCGTCGGCGCAGCAGCGGGTGCTGCGGCTCGCGTTCTACGCGGACCTGACCCAGTCGCAGATCGCGGACCGCACCGGGCTCCCGCTCGGTACCGTCAAGAGCCACATGCGGCGGGCGCTGCACCTCCTGCGGCAGTCCCTGGAGCAGCCCTTGGAGCGGTCCTTGGAGCAGACCTTGGAGCCCGGAGTGCGACAACCGATTCGATGACGGCCAGCCCCGAGCGGAGCCCGAACAGCCGCTCGGCCCGGGCGGCCGGGACCGCGGCTCCGGAGCCCCAGCCGGGCCCGGCGAGCAGCAGCACCGAGTGCCCGCGGGCGCCGCGCGGGCCCCACTCGATGCCCGCCACCGACCTGGCGAGCGCCGCGTCCGCGGTCGTACGGGACTGCGCCCACAGGACGACGGCCCGCGGCCCCGTCCGCCGGACGGCCTCGCACAGGGCGTCGGCGGGCAGGGCCGCTCCGAACATCCGCACCGGCACGCACCGTTCGCCGAGGGCGGCGGCCAGCGCCTCCATCGGCAGGCTGTGCTGCTCCCCGGGTGCGCACGCCAGCAGCACGGGCGGAGCCGGGACCGGCTCCGGGGCGGGCCGGATCCGGTGCAGGGCCGCGGAGACGTACCAGGACAGGAGGTGTTCGACCTCGACGTAACGCTCACCGGCCGAGGCCCACTTGCGGCCCACCGCGTGCAGGGTCGGCGCGATGACCTCTTCCCAGGCGGTGACCGGGCCCAGCTCCGCGAGCACGGCCGCCAACAGGTCCTCCACGGCCGGCGCGTCCAGCCGTACGGCGGCCCGCGCGAGCCCCCTGCACTCCGGGCGGACGTCCCCGAGGCGCAGCGCGCGCGGCCCGCCGGGGGTCGCGGCTGCGGCGGGAGCCGCCGCGGACGGGGTGTCCCGTGCGGCGCCCCGGGCCACCCGGGCGGCCTCGGACGGGGGTGCGCCCTGGGCGGTGAGCCGGCACATCAGCTCCAGCCGGGCGATGTCCCCGGGGGTCCAGCGCCGGTGCCGGCCCTCTTCGCGGCGGGCCGGGCCGATGGCGTAGCGGCGCTCCCAGGAGCGCAGCGTGGTCGGCGAGACTCCTAGGCGCCGGGCGACGGCGCCGGTGCCGAGCGCGACGGGCGGGGGCTGGGACTGGGGCTGGGGCTGCGGGTGTTCGGGCTCCACCTCTCCACCGTACGGCGCGGCGGGGCGGCGGGCGGTCACCCGGATCCCGGGCCCACCCCGCGGCCCCTGCGGAAGCGGTCGAGGCCGTCGGCGAGGCCGACCACCGGGTCGGGGTAGTCGTAGCCCGCCCGTTCGAGGCCGGGGAGCCGCCAGGGCTCGTGGACGCGGGGTGCGGGGAGTCCGGCCAGTTCGGGGACCCAGCGGTGGACGTAGCCGCCGTCGGGGTCGTAACGCAGGCCCTGGCGCACCGGATTGAGGACCCGATTGGGTCGGGTGTCGGTGCCGGTGCCCGCCACCCACTGCCAGTTGAGCTGGTTGTTGGCGAGGTCTCCGTCGACGAGGAGTTCCATGAAGTGGCGTGCTCCGACGCGCCAGTCGACGTACAGGGTTTTGCTGAGGAAGCTCGCGGCCAGCAGCCGGCCGCGGTTGTGCATCCAGCCCTCGTGGGCCAGTTGGCGCATGGCCGCGTCGACGACCGGATAGCCGGTGCGGCCCTCCTTCCAGGCCCGGGTCTCCTCCTCGGCGGCGGGGCCGGTGCGCCAGCGGTCGCCCCGGTCCCGGTAGTCCGCGGCGGCGGCCCCGGGCCTGGCCGCGAGCACCTGGTGGTGGAAGTCGCGCCAGCACAACTGCCGTACGAAGGCCTCCGCGCCGGGGCCACCGGCGGCGCGGGCGCGGTGTACGGCCTCGGTGGGCGAGAGCGTGCCGAAGTGCAGGTGCGGGGAGAGCCGGGAGGTGGCGTCGCCGGCCAGGTCGTCGTGGATCTCGGGGTAGCGGTCGATGCCGGAGCGCAGCCACCCTGCCAGCAGTCGGCGCGCCTCGGGCTCCCCGCCCGGGGCGAGGCCCGGGGAGGTGCCGGCGACGGCGGCGCGCTCGGGCAGGGGCTCGGAGCGGATCGCGTCGGGCACCGGGACGGCGCGGGGCGCGGCGGCGGCGGTTCGCAGGGGGTGCTCCGACCAGCGGCGGTGGTACGGGGTGAAGACGGCGAAGTGGTCGGACCCGGTGGACCCGGAGGGAGTGACGGCCCCGGGGGCGACCACGGTGATCACGGTGTCGTGGACGTGGAACCGCCGGCCCTCGGCTTCGAGGGCCTCGCGCAGCCGCTCCTCCCGGGCGTGGGCGTAGGCGCTGACGCCGGCCGCCATGTGCACCTCGTCGGCGTCGGCCTCCCGTACGAGGGCCATGGTCGCGGCGACCGGATCGCCGGACCGTACGACGAGGCGGCCGCCGCGGGAGCGCAGCCCGGCGTCGAGGCCGGCGAGGCAGTCGGCGAGGAAGGCGGACCGGTTGGGCGGGGCGGCGACGGCCGGGTCGCGCACGAAGAGCGGCACCACCTGCTCGGAGGAGGACAGGGCGGCCCGCAGCGGCGGATGGTCGTGCAGCCGGAGGTCGGAGGTGTAGAGGACCACCGCGACGTTCATGGGGTTCGCTCCGCGTGAGGGGGGACGTGGGGACGGTGTCGTGAGGTACTTCGCCGCCGGACCCGCTCCCGGATGCGGGGCACTGCCGCGGGCGGAATGAAGCCCGTCCGAAACCCCCCTACGGCCTGGCCGACGGCACGGCCGGGACGGCGGCCGCAGCCGGGTCGGACGGACGAGTAGCCGGTAACCGGCCGGAAGGGAATGGAATATGACATTCCGTCACAAAGCCGTGACATGGAACGGACGCGTCCATGCCATCCGCTTCCTAGATTCGTCACAGCAGCCCGCCCGGACTCGTGGTCCCGCACCGAGCACGCGGCATGCGGCCCTTTCCTTCCCGCCAGGCCCGCGAGGCCGTCCCCATTCCACGGAGTCGCTCATGTCCTTCCGCACATCCCGCCGCACCCTCCTGCGCACCGCTGCCGTCACCAGCGCCCTCACCGCAGCCGCACTCGCCCCGGCTGCCGTGGCCTCCGCCGACAGCACGTCGCCCCCTTCGAAGTGCGTGGTGGTCAAGGAAGCCTCGATCGGCGCCGGTACCGCCGCGGTGATGACCATCGCCCCCTCGGGGCCGTCCGTCTCCTTCAAGGACGGGGGAAGCGGCAAGGCGCTCGCCTGGCGGCTCGACCGCACGCACCCGAAGCTCCCCGCGAACGCCGGATTCCTCGCCGAGATCCTCGACCCGAACGGCCCCGCCCCGAAGCTCCGCACCAACATGGAGGGCGGCGGCCACAAGGCGAGCGTCAAGGACTTCCCCAAGCTCCCCAAGGGCTGCACCTTCGACCACGCCACGGGCGCCGGCAAGGGCAAGGGCCAGACCAAGGACGTGCCCAAGGGCGGCGTCGCCGCCGGAGCCGAATACGGGCAGGGCACCGACCCGGCACTGATCGCGGCGGGCGGTGCGGTGGCCGCGGTGGCCGCCGCGGGTCTGGGCTTCGCCGTCAAGCGCCGCCGGGCGGCAGAGGCCGGCCGCTGATCCCCCGCCCACGGGGCTACGCCGCACCCTCGTCGGCATCGTCCGCGCGCTCCGCCGCGCGGGCGATGTTGCGTGCCATGCCGCCGAAGACGACGGCGTGGAACGGTGACACGCTCCACCAGTACAGATGGCCGAGCAGGCCGTGCGGATGGAACAGGGCCCGCTGGCGGTAGCGGGATCCGGACTCCCCCGGGGACGGCGGATCGGCGTACAGCTCCAGCCAGGCCAGCCCGGGCAACCGCATTTCCGCGCGCAGCCTCAGCAGCCGGCCCGGTTCGATCTCCTCCACCCGCCAGAAGTCCAGGGAGTCCCCCACCCGCAGCCGGGCCGCGTCCCGGCGGCCGCGCCGGATGCCGACTCCGCCGACGAGCCGGTCCAGCCAGCCCCGTACGGCCCAGGCCAGCGGAAAGGAGTACCAGCCGTTCTCGCCGCCGATGCCCTCCACCACCCGCCACAGCGCCTCGGCCGGGGCCTCGACGGTCAGCTCCCGGCGGTCGGTGTAGAGGCTGCCGCCCGCCCAGTCGGGGTCGGTGGGCAGCGGGTCGCTCGGCGCGCCCGGGACGGCGGCGGAGGACCAGCGAGTGGTCACCTCGGCCTCGCGGATCCGCCGGAGGGCCAGCGCGAGGGCCTCGTCGAAGCCGACGGGCGAGCCCGGCGGGTCCGGGACGTGCACCGCGATGTCGTGCTCCGCGCACACCACCTCGTGCCGCAGGGATTCGGCGAGCGGCCGGGCCAGCGCCCTCGGCACGGGGGTGACCAGGCCGATCCAGTGGCTGGACAGCCTCGGGGTGAGCATCGGAACCCGCAGGATGAGGCGGGCGGGCAGCCGCGCGACGGCGGCGTAGCGGCGCATCATCTCCTCGTACGTGAGCACGTCGGGCCCGCCGATGTCGAAGGCCCGGTTCACCTCGGGCGGCATGCCGGCACTGCCGACGAGGTAGCGCAGCACGTCGCGGACGGCGATGGGCTGGCAGCGGGTGCCGACCCAGCTCGGGGTGACCATGACGGGCAGCCGTTCGGTCAGGTAGCGCAGCATCTCGAAGGAGGCGGACCCGGACCCGATGACGACGGCGGCGCGCAGCACGGTCGCCGGAACGGCCCCGGCGAGGAAGATCTCCCCGACTTCGGCGCGGGAGCGCAGGTGGGGCGAGAGGGACCGCACGGGGATGTCCCCGGGGGTGAGGCCGCCGAGGTAGACGATGCGGCGGACCCCGGCGGCGCGGGCCTCGTCCGCGAACGCCCGGGCGGCGTCCCGGTCGCGTTCCTCGAAGCGGGATCCGGTGCCGAGGGAGTGCACGAGGTAGTAGGCGACGTCGATGCCGGTCATCGCCCCGGCGAGGGACGAGGGGTCGGTGACGTCTCCCCGGACGATCTCGGCGTCCCCGGCCCAGGGATGGTCGCGCAGTTTCTCCGGCGCGCGGGCCAGGCAGCGGACGCGGTGCCCGGCGGCCAGGAGTTCGGGTACGAGGCGTCCGCCGATGTATCCGGTGGCCCCGGTGACCAGGCAGTTCTTGCCCGTCATGGCTGTCTCCGCTCTTCGTGCCCTGTTCCTCGGTACCCCGGCCCCCTGCCCGCGATTCTCCGCGGCGCGCCGGATCGGATGCGGGATTCCCCCGTACGGCACATCCGAGAACCCCCTCGGCTCCGAAGAAGGAGGTGACGGGGGCGCCCTCGGGGCGACGGCTGCCCCGGGCGAGGCGGCTTCGGTGATGTCGTACCTGCTGATCGGCGGCAGTGGGAAGCGGCTGCTGGAGCGCCACATGGCGGACCGCCCCGGCTACGCGTCGTACCGGGCCCCGACCATCGGCTTCCTGCCCCGGCCGCGCCGGCGCCCCGGCCCGCGCCGCCGCAGGTCACTGGGGGTTTGATCGGGTACGTAATGATATGGAGGTCGCGTTGGTACAGTCGCGGCATGGCGGTGGACGAGCTCGACACACGGATCCTGCGCCTGCTGATCGAGCAGCCGCGCACCAGCGTCCGGGAGTACGCCCGGATCCGCGGCGTCGCGCGCGGCACCCTCCAGGCCCGGCTCGACCGGCTGGAGCACACCGGGGTGATCACCGGGACCGGGCCCGTGCTCTCCCCCGCCGCGCTCGGGCATCCCGTCCTGGCCTTCGTGCACATCGAGGTGACCCAGGGACACCTGGACGAGGTCGGCGACGCGCTGGCGTCCGTACCGGAGATCATCGAGGCCTTCTCCATCACCGGCGGCGGGGACCTGCTGACCCGGGTGGCCGCGCGGGACAACGCACACCTGGAGGACGTCATCCAGCGGCTGATCCGGCTGCCCGGCGTGGTGCGCACCCGGACCGAGGTCGCGCTGCGCGAGCGGGTGCCGCACCGCCTCCTCCCCCTGGTCGAGTCCGTGGGACGGGCAGCACGCAAACCCTGACAAAATGGTCGGGACAGGAATGGGACAGGCACACCGGCAGGACGGGCACTACGGATGATCTCCGTCATATTCGATCTCGACGGCACCCTCGTGGACAGCGAGCCGAACTACTACGAGTCCGGGCGGCGCACCCTCGAACGTCACGGGGTCCCCGATTTCACCTGGGAGCAGCACTCCCGGTACATCGGCATCGGCACCCTGGAAACCCTGGAGATCCTCCGGGACGAGTACGGGATCCCCGCCCCGGTGGAGCAACTGCTCGCCGAGCAGAACGCCGCCTACCTGGAGCTCGCCCGGACCCACACCGAGGCCTACCCCGAGATGCGCGCGTTCGTGCGGCGGCTGCATTCCGAGGGCGTCCCGATGGCGGTGGCCTCGGGCTCCTCGCGCGAGGCGATCGACGCGGTCCTGGCGGGCACCGGGCTGGACGCGCTGCTGACCACGGTCGTCTCCGCCGAGGAGGTGGCGCAGGGCAAGCCCGCCCCGGACGTGTTCCTGGAGGCGGCTCGCCGGCTGGGCGCGGACCCCGCCGACTGCGTGGTCGTCGAGGACGCGGCGCCGGGCGCCCTGGCCGCGCGGGCGGCGGGCATGCGGTGCGTGGCGGTCCCGTACGTGGCGGCCACCGCCGACGACCCGGCCTTCGCGGCCGCCGGGCTCCTCTTTCCCTCCGGGCAGAGGGAGTTCAGCGCGGAGAGCGCCTACACCTGGCTCACCGCGGCGCAGCCGGCCTGAGCCGTCCGGACACCCCGGGCTTCCGTGTCCTCCCCGGGCCACCGGGTCGGCCCGGGGTTGCCCGGATGGTCTGGCGTCCTGGGGGGCGCGCTGCCACCATGCCGGGGTGACCGCCACCCTGCTGCCCACGGGCTCCGAGCGCGGACCGCGCCGCTGGCCCCTGCTGGGGAACCTCCCCGCCTTCGCCCGCGATCCGCTGGCCTTCTTCGAGTCGCTGCGCGACGAGTACGGGGACTGGGTGCCCTGGTCGCTCGGCCCGCAGCGCAACGTCCTGGTCTCGCGACCCGAACACGCCGCTGAGCTGCTCGGCGCCGTGGAGTCCACCTTCAGCCCGACCGAACTGGGCTGGGCCTTCCGGCAGTTGCTGGGCAACGGGGTGGTCGTGGCCACCGGCGAGGACTGGCGGCGCAAGCGGGCGCTGGTCCAGCCCTCGGTGCGCCCGCGCCAAGTGCGCTCGTACGCGGGCACGATGGTGGAGTGCGCCGACGCGCTGGTCTCCGGCTGGAGCGACGGCACACGGATCGACGTGCACCGGGAGATGGCCGGGCTGACCCAACGGATCGCGGTGCGCACCCTGTTCGGGAGCGACGCGGCCGGCCGCGAGGCGCCCATCAGCGCCGCCATGGCCACCGCGCAGCGCGAACTCGGCGCCGAGTTCCGGGGCGTGACCATGTTCCTCCCGCCGTGGGTGCGCACTCCCGGCCGGCGCCGGATGCGGGCGGCCGTGGACGTCCTGGACCGTGAGATCGAGCATGTCATCCAGGAGCACGAAGCGGCCTCGGCGGCCGGTGAGGAGCGGGACGACCTGCTCAGCAGGCTCCTCTCCGCCCGCGACGAGGACGGCGGGCCGCTGTCGCGCACGGAGCTGCGGGACGAGTCGATCACCCTGTACATCGGCGGGCACGAGACCACGTCGACCACCCTGACCTGGGCCTGGCAGCTGCTCTCGGGTGCGCCGGAGGCCCGCGAACGGCTGGCGGAGGAGCTGGACAGGGTGCTCGGCGGCCGGCTGCCGGCGTACGAGGACTACGCGCGGCTGCCCTGGACCCAGCAGGTGGTCAAGGAAGCCCTGCGGATCTACCCGCCGATCTGGCTGATCTCCGCGGTGGCGCGGGAGGGTGCCACGCTCGGCGGGCGTCCGGTCCCGGCCGGCCTGTCGGTGTGGACCAGCCCGTGGTCGATGCACCGGGACGAGCGCTGGTTCCCGGAGCCGGAGGCCTTCCGCCCCGAGCGGTGGTCCGCCGAGGCGACCGCCGCCCACCAGATCCCGGAACACGCCTGGTTCCCCTTCGGCGGCGGCCCGCGCGCGTGCCTGGGCGCCCGCTTCGCCCTGGTCGAGGCCGCCCTCGTACTGGCCGTCGTGGCCCAGCGCTTCCACCTGGACAGCGGCCCGACCCGCGCGAGGGTCCTTCCGGGGCTCACCCTCCAGCCCCGGGACCCGGTCCTGGCCACCCTCCGCGCGCGCCGAGCCTGACGGATCGCGTCCCGACGCTGGACGACGCGTCCATCGCCACCGCGCAGGCGGCGCTGGGCGCGAGCGAGTCGGTCGGACAGCAGCGGATGCTGGCCCTGCACGGCGGCTCGCGCGACAAGCTGGAGATCTCCCCGAACCTGTGGGCCGGGGTCGGCCTGGTGCGCGGGGGTGCCGGTACGGCCCTGGTGGGCAGCCACGGGGACGTGGCGGACCGGATCGATGAGTACCACGCTCGGGATCGAGAACTCCGTCCTGTCGGGTTATCCCCACCTGGAGGAGGCCTACTGGTTCGGCGAGGGCGTGACTCCGGAACTCGCGGCACGCGGCCTGCTCTCGCGCTGAGGCCGGGACCGGCGGGCGCCGGGAAGATCTCGGCGCCGCTCCCGGTTAGTGGAACCGTGAACGAATTCGCGGTGCAGGACGTGGACGTCGTCGTCGTGGGCGCGGGACAGGCGGGACTGTCCGGCGCCTACCACCTGGCGCGGGCGGGCATCGGCCACGTGGTCCTGGACCACGCGCCGCGCCCGGGCGGTGCCTGGCAGTTCCGCTGGCCCTCGCTCACCTACGGCAAGGTCCATGGCATGCACGCGCTGCCCGGGATGGAACTCACCGGCGCCGATCCATCGCGGCCGTCCTCGGAGGTGATCGCGGAATACTTCGCCGCCTACGAGGACCGCTTCGGCCTGCGGGTACGCCGACCCGTGGACGTCAGCGCCGTACGCGACGGCCCGGACGGCCGGCTGCTGGTGGAATCCCGGTCCGGCACCTGGTCGGCGCGGGCACTGATCAACGCAACCGGGACCTGGGACCGGCCGTTCTGGCCGCGCTACCCGGGGCAGGAACTCTTCCGGGGCCGCCAGCTGCACACGGCGAACTACCCGGGGCCGGCCGACTTCGCCGGAGCCCGGGTCGTCGTGGTGGGCGGCGGCACCTCGGCGGTGCAGCACCTGCTGGAGATCGCAGAGGTGGCAGCGGAGACCACGTGGGTCACCCGTCGGCCCCCGGTGTTCCGCGACGGGAGCTTCGGCGAGGCGCAGGGCCGCGCCGCGGTGGCCCTGGTGGAGGAAAGGGTGCGGCAGGGACTGCCGCCCCGGAGCGTGGTCAGCGTCACCGGGCTGCCGCTGAACGAGGCGGTCCGGGGCGGGCTGGAGTCGGGCGTCCTGGACCGGCGGCCGATGTTCGACCACCTCACGAGGAGCGGGGCCGCCTGGCCGGACGGCAGCAGGGTGGAAGCGGACGTGATCCTGTGGGCCACCGGTTTCCGTCCCGCCATCGACCACCTGGCTCCGCTGCGTCTGCGCGAGCCGGGCGGCGGCATCCGCCTCGACGGCACCCGCGCGGTCCGCGACGAGCGGATCCACTTGGTCGGCTATGGTCCGTCCGCGTCCACCATCGGAGCCAACCGTGCCGGTGGCGCCGCGGTCCGCGAGATCCACCGCCTGCTCACCCGCTCCCGGGCCGGCATCCCTTGAGCCGCGGCCGCTCGCAGCGTGTTTCAAGCGGAGTGGGTTGGGGCGGAGCGCTTCAGGTCGCGCGCGAGGCCGCTCGGATCCGGTTGAACTCGGCCACGTGCCGCTTGTGTTCCTCGTACGTCGCCGAGAAGCGGGTGTCCCCCTGCTTCACGGTGACGAAGAAGAGCCAGTTTCCGGGCGTGGGGGCCACCGCGGCCGCCATGGCCTGAAGGCCGGGGCTGTCGATCGGGGTGGGCGGCAGGCCCTGGCGCTCGTACGTGTTGAAGGGGCTGTCGATCTTCGTCTCGCTCAGCTTGGTGTCCACCGTGGAGCGGTTCAGCGCGTAGTTGATGGTGGAGTCCATCTGGAGCGGCATCGATCTCGCCAGCCGGTTGTGCACCACCCGGGCGACCTTGCCCATGTCCGCGCGGGTCTCGGCCTCCGCCTCGATGATGCTCGCGAGGGTGGCCGTCTGGTACGGGGTCATCCCGTGGGCCTTGCCGCCGTCCGCTACGGCCTTGGTGGCGAGGCTCTTGTTGGCCGTCTCCACCATGTACGTGAGGAGGGAGGCCGGGGTGGACTTCGAGGTCACCGGATAGGTGGCCGGGAAGAGGTACCCCTCCGGATTGCCCTTCGCCTCGGCGGGCAGGGGCAGGGCGGCCGTGGTGGCCGCGGCCTTGGCCGAGCCGGGCGGGAGCTTCAGTTCGCGGTCGATGGCGGCGTAGACCTGCGGGGCCCGCCAGCCCTCGGGGATCAGCAACTGGCGCGGCTTCTCCGGCGGTTCCTCGCCGTGAATCAGGGGGATGAGGAGGGCTGCCCCGAGTCCCAGGACGGTTCCGAGGAAGAGCGCCAACCTGCCCCGGCGGGTGAGCCGGGAACGGCGCGGTGACGGCGGCCGGTTCTCATGACGCATGCGGGCACGCTAACCCGCGAACCGCCGGATTCCCGACATCCAACCCGTGTGCCGGTCATACGATCACACATTCACCGGGGTCGGCTCGCTACCGCGCAGGGTGTCCGGCTTGAACGTCCCGGGCTTGAGCAGATCCGCCGTGCGCATCTCGGAACCGAGCGCCCCGGACAGCCCCCCGGACGCCGGAGTCTCCGGCTTGAGGGCGCTCTCACGGTCGCGCCGGACCAGGGCGGCGTACCGGCCGTCGGCCCTCAGCAGTTCCTCGTGGGTGCCGCGCTCCGCGATCCGGCCTCCGTCGAGCACCACGATCTGGTCGGCGTCGCGGACGGTGGAAAGGCGGTGGGCGATGGTGATGGTGGTGCGGCCCTGGGAGAGGTTGTCGATGGCCCGCTGCACGGCGTGCTCGGTGCGGGTGTCCAGCGCGCTGGTGGCCTCGTCGAGGATGAGCACCGGCGGGTCGCGCAGGATGGTGCGCGCGATGGCCAGGCGCTGCTTCTCTCCGCCGGAGAACCGGTAGCCGCGCTCGCCGACCAGGGTGTCGTACCCGTCGGGGAGGGACTCGATGTGATCGTGGATCTGGGCCGCGCGGGCCGCCTCCGCTATCTCCTCGTCGGTGGCGTCCGGCTTGGCGAAGCGCAGGTTGTCGGCGACGGAGGCGTGGAAGAGGTAGGTCTCCTGGGAGACCACGCCGATGGAGCGGGCCAGGGAGTCGAAGTCGAGGTCGCGCACGTCCACGCCGTCGAGGGCGACCCTGCCCCCGGTGACGTCGTACAGCCGGGGCACGAGGTAGCTCAGCGTGCTCTTGCCGGATCCCGTCGGGCCGACCACCGCGAGGGAACCGCCCGCCGGGACCGTGATGTCGATGCCCGTCAGGGTGGGGCCGCTCTTCGCGTCGTAGGCGAAGTGAACGTCCTCCAGGCGGACCTCGCCCTTGGCGCGGTCGAGGCGGACGGGGTCCTCGCGCTCGGTGATGTCCACCGGCAGGTCGAGGTACTCGAAGATGCGGGCGAAGAGCGCCAGGGAGGTCTGGATCTGGACGCCGGTCGACAGCAGGCTCACGGCGGGCCGGAACAGGCCCTGCTGGAGCGTGACGAAGGCGACGAGGGTGCCGACCGAGAGCGAGGGGGCTCCGGTCTGCAGGGCCACGCCGGCCGCCCAGTAGATGAGCGCGGGCATGGCGGCCATGACGATGCCGATGGTGGACATCCGCCAGCGCCCGGCCATGCTGGAGCGCACTTCGAGGTCGACGAGCTTCTCGGACTCCTCGGCGAAGGAGGTGGTGAGCGAATCGGCGCGGCCCATCGTGCGGCCGAGCAGGATGCCGCTGACCGACAGGGACTCGGTGACCGTCGCGGCCATCGCGGCCATCTGCTTCTGGCGCTGCGCGGTGATCTTCTTGCGCTCGCCGCCGACACGGCGGCTGATCCACACGAAGACGGGCAGCAGGGCGAGCGAGACGAGCGTGAGCCGCCAGTCGAGCGCGAGCATGGCGACCACGGAGGCGATGACGGCCGTCGCGTTCGAGACGAGGGAGGTCGCCGTGGAGGTGACCGTGGCCTGCATGCCGCCGATGTCATTGGCTATGCGGGACTGCACCTCGCCGGTCCGCGTACGCGTGAAGAAGGCCAGCGGCATCCGCTGGAGCTGTGCGTAGACGGCGGTGCGCAGATCGTGCATGACGCGCTGGCCGACGGTGGTGGATATCAGGGTCTGGAGCACGCCGAAGATGCTGGTGACGACCGCGGTCGCGATCATGCCGAGGGCGAGCAGGCTGAGCAGCCCTGTACGGCCCTGCGGGATCGCGACGTCGAGGACCTCCTTCAGCAGGAAGGGGGTGGCGACTCCGACCAGCGAGGAGGCGGCTACGAGGACGCCGACCACAGCGAGGCGGCCCCGGTAGGGCCGGAAGAGGCCGACGATGCGGCGCAGCTCGCGCGGCCGCTCGTCCGGAGCGGGGCGGCTGGGGTCCAGCGATTCTTTCGAGGGTTCCCACTCGGGTTCTTTGGGGCGCATGGGCCTCCTTCATGACAGGTGACGAGACTCGAATGAGCATAGCTCATTGTTACCTATGCTCACAATGAATGTGGTCCTGATATCGTTCCCATTATGAGGACCGCAGCATGAGCACCGCTTCCGAGACCGACAGTGCCGAGATGGCCGGGCAGGCCGAGCACCACGACGGCGCCGACACCACCGGCGGCGTTCTCGCCGAGCAGCTCCTCCGCCTGACCCGGCGGCTCCACCGCATCCAGAAGCGCCATCTGGAGCCGCTCGGCATCACCCCGGCCCAGTCCCGGCTGCTGCGCACCGTCGCCCACCTCTCCGCGGCCCGGCCGCCCCGGATGGCGGACCTCGCCGCCCGCCTGGAGGTGGTGCCCCGCGCCGTGACCACGCTGGTCGACGGTCTGGAGAGCGCCGACTGCGTCCGCCGCGTGCCCGACCCGGCGAACCGCCGCGTCATAAGGATCGAGCTCACCGAAACCGGCCGCGCCACGCTGCGCCGCCTGCGCAACGCGCGAACCGGCGCCGCAGAGGAGATCCTGGCTCCATTGACCGCCGACCAGCGCGAGGTGCTCGGCGGTCTGCTGAACGCTCTGGCGGACGCTCCGGCGGAGCACGGCTGCTGACGGGCGACGGTCCGGCCGGGACCGGGCCGGGGCTGCGCCGAACGAGTGAGAACGACCGACACGGCGCGAGTTGAGGGGCTGCAGATGCCACTGCTGGAACCGAAGCCGGGGGCCCTGCGCCCGCGCACCATCAGCGGCCCCGCCCCCGACCGGGTGCGCGACCGCAGGTCCACGGGCACCCCCGAGCCGCTGCGGAGCGAGCTGTGCGAGCTGCTGGGCGCCGACAAGGTGCTCTCCGGCGTCTCCGACCTGGTCCGCTACGCCTCCGACGCCTCCCCGTACCGGTTCCTTCCGCAGGTCGTCGTGGTCGCCGAGGACATCGACGACGTCTCCGCCGTCCTGTCCTACGCCCACGGCAAGCATCGCGAGGTCGTCTTCCGGGCCGCCGGGACCTCGCTCAACGGCCAGGCCCAGGGCGAGGACATCCTCGTCGACGTCCGCCGCCACTGGGCCGGGGTCGAGGTGCTGGAGGAGGGACTGCGGGCCCGGATCCAGCCCGGCACCACCGTCGTGCGCGCCAACGCCGCGCTCGCCCGCCACGGCCGCGTCCTCGGCCCGGACCCGGCCAGCGCCATCGCCTGCACCCTCGGCGGAGTCGTCGCCAACAACGCCTCCGGCATGACGGCGGGCACCACCAGGAACTCGTACCGCACCCTGTCCTCCCTCACCTTCGTCCTGCCGAGCGGCACCGTCGTGGACACCGCCGACCCGCTCGCCGACGAGGAGCTGGAGCGGGCCGAGCCGGGCCTGTGCCACGGCCTGATGGAGATCAAGAAGGAGATCGAGGCCGATCCCGAACTCGTCGCCCGCATCCGGGCCAAGTACGAGATCAAGAACACCACCGGCTACCGCCTCGACGCCTACCTCGACGGCTCCACCCCGGTGGAGATCCTGCGCGGGCTGATGGTCGGCTCCGAGGGCACCCTCGGCTTCATCGCCGAGGTCGTCTTCGACACCCTGCCGCTGGACCGCGAGCTCACCAGCGCCCTGCTCTTCTTCCCCTCGCTGCCCGCCGCTGCCGCTGCCGTACCGCTCTTCAACGAGGTGGGGGCGCTGGCCGTCGAGCTGATGGACGGCAACACGCTGCGCGCCTCGGTGAGCGTCGCGGGCGTCCCCGCCGACTGGGCCGGGCTGCCCAAGGACACCACCGCGCTGCTGGTGGAGTTCCGGGCCCCCGACGAGGCCGGCCGCACGGAGTACGAGCGGCGCGCCGCCGAAGTGCTGGCCGGGCTGGACCTGGTGACCCCGGTGGCCTCGGTGACCAACGCCTTCACCCGCGACGCCAAGACCATCTCGGGCTACTGGAAGGCCCGCAAGGCGTTCGTCACCGCCGTCGGCGGCGCCCGCGCCTCCGGCACCACCCTGATCACCGAGGACTTCGCGGTCCCCCCGTCCCGGCTGGCCGAGGCCTGCGAGGCCCTCCTCGAACTCCAGGCGGAGCACGGCTTCGACGCCGCCGTCGCCGGCCACGCCGCCCACGGCAACCTGCACTTCCTGCTCGCCTTCGACGCCGCCCGGCCCGCTGACGTGGAGCGGTACGCCGCCTTCATGGAGGCCTTCTGCCGGCTCACCGTCGAGCGCTTCGACGGCTCCCTGAAGGCCGAGCACTCCACCGGCCGCAACATGGCCCCCTTCCTCGAACTGGAGTGGGGACCCCGGGCCACCGAGATGATGTGGCGCACCAAGCGGGTCGTCGACCCCGACCTGGTGCTCGCCCCGCGGATCCTCCTGGACCGCGACCCGAAGGCGCACCTGCGCGGCCTCAAGACGATCCCGCAGGTGGAGGCCGTCGCCGACCCCTGCATCGAGTGCGGGTTCTGCGAACCGACCTGCCCCAGCGAGGACCTGACGACCACCCCGCGCCAGCGGATCGTGCTGCGCCGGGAGATGATGCGCCAGCAGCCCGGCTCCCCCGTGCTCGACGGCCTGCTCGACGCGTACGGGTACGACGCCGTGGACACCTGCGCCGGCGACTCCACCTGCAAGCTCGCCTGCCCCGTCGGCATCGACACCGGCGCCCTGATGAAGGACTTCCGCCACCGCCGGCACAGCCCGCGCGAGGAGCGCGCGGCCGAGCTCGCAGCCCTGCGGTTCGGCGCCGTCGAGGTGGCCGCTCGGCTGGCCGTGGCCGCCGCCGACAAGATCACCGATGTCGTCGGGGACCGGATCCTGCAGGCCGTGACGGGCGCCGCGCGCAAGGCCGTACGGCCCGACCTGGTTCCGGAGTGGCTGCCGCAGGTCCCCGGCGCCGCGGCCCGCACGCTCCCTGCCACCCGGCGCGGGGGCGCCGCCGCGGTGTACTACCCGGCCTGCGTCAACCGGATCTTCGGCGGTCCCGACGGCCGGTCCGGCCCCTCCCTTCCGGAAGCCGTGGTGGCGGTGTCGGAGCGGGCCGGGAAGCCGGTCTGGATCCCCGGGGACGTCAGGGGCACCTGCTGCGCGACGATCTGGCACTCCAAGGGGTACGACGCCGGCAACCGCGTGATGGCCAACCGGATCGTGGAGGCCGCCTGGGGCTGGACCGCCGGCGGGCGGCTGCCGCTCGTGGTCGACGCCTCCTCCTGCACCCTGGGCATCGCGCACGAGGTGGTCCCGTACCTGACGGACGACAACCGGGCGCTCCACGCCGAGCTGCGGATCGTCGATTCCGTCGTCTGGGCCGCCGAGGAGCTGCTGCCGCACCTGGAGGTCCGGCGCACGGTGGGCTCGGCGGTGCTCCACCCCACCTGTTCGATGAGGCACCTGGACGACGAGGCACAGTTGCGGGCGGTGGCCGAGGCCTGCGCCGACGAGGTGGTGGTGCCGTACGACGCGGGGTGCTGCGCCTTCGCGGGCGACCGCGGCATGCTGCACCCGGAGCTGACGGAGTCGGCGACGGCGCGCGAGGCCGCCGAGGTGACGGCCCGGGAGTTCGACGCGCACCTGTCGGCGAACCGGATGTGCGAGGTGGGCATGGACCGGGCCACGGGCCGCAGCTACTACTCCGCGCTGCTGGAACTGGAGCGCGCCACCCGGCCCTGAGGCGGCGCCCCGCCGGCCACTCGGGCCACAAGCCTGCCCGCGCAGAGCTTTGGCCAACGGAAAATCGATTGCCCCGGACCGGTCCCGAACGCGAACCTTGCACGGTTTGGAACACTCGACCAGTCATGGGGCGTCATGCAGATCAGCGATCTTCCGTATCCGGACCCAGGGGTACCCGATGCTCGCTCCGGCCCCCGGTTCCTCTGGTGGCTGGGTCGGGGCCAACTCGGCGGACAGGCCAAGAGCCTGTGCTGGGGGCTGCTCCACTTCGGCGGCATCGCGGGGCTGCCGTACACCGTGGGCCTGGGCATCGACGCGGTCGTGGACGGCGACGGCGCCCGGCTGCTGTGGGTCGGCGGCCTGATCGCGCTGCTCGGCGTCGCGATCTCGCTCGGCGACGCGATGCTGCACCGCACGGCCGTCACCAACTGGATCACCGCCGCCGCGCGGGTCCAGCAGTTGCTGGCCCGCAAGACAGCCGAACTGGGCTCCGCCCTGACCCGGCGGGTCGCGGCGGGCGAGGTGGTGGCCGTCTCCACGGGCGACGTGGAGAAGATCGGCTGGTTCGTCGAGGCGGTCTCCCGCTTCCTTGCCGCCGCCGTGACCCTGGTCATCGGCTGTGTCGTCCTGCTGTTCTACGCGCCCACGATCGGCGTCGTCGTGGCCCTCGGCATGCCGGTGCTCGCCCTGGCCGTCCTGCCGCTGCTGCCGCGCGCCACCCAACGCGCCGACGTCCAGCGGGAGAAGGCGGGCAGGGCCACCGAACTGGCCTCGGACACCGTGGCGGGGCTGCGCGTCCTGCGCGGCATCGGCGGCGAGGAACTGTTCCTGAGCCGCTACCGCGAGGCCTCGCAGGAGGTCCGCGAAGCGGCCGTGCACAGTGCCCGGATGTGGGCGCTGATCTCCGCGATCCAGGTGCTGCTGCCGGGCGCGCTGCTGATCACGGTGGTCTGGTACGGCGCCGCGCTCGTGCTGGAGGGCCGGCTGGACGTCGGTGAACTCGTCGCCGCCTTCAGCGCGGTGGCGACCATGCTCTACCCGCTGCGGCACTTCGAGGAGATCGCGATGGCGTACTCCTTCTCGCGCCCGTCGGCCAAGCGGGCCGCCCGGGTGCTGTCACTGACCCGGACCGACACGGAGGCGGAGGCCGCGGAGGCCGGTGCGGAGCCGGTGGTCGCCGCCGAGGCCGCGCGGACCCCTGCCCCCGGCGGCGACCTGTACGACCCGGAGACCGGTCTGCTCGTCCCGGCGGGCCGGTTCACCGCCGTGGTGTGCGGGGACCCGGACCTGGCGGGCCGGCTCGCGGAGCGCCTGGGCGGGCACCCGATGGACGCCGCGGCCGGGCCCTCCGTCCTGCTGGGCGGGGTCGCGCTGGACGAGCTCGCGCTGGACACCGCGCGCACGCTGGTCCTCGTACAGGACAAGGATCCGGTCCTGCTGTCCGGGACGCTGCGCGCACTGTTCGACGTACCGGCGTCCGGGACGGTCGAAGCGCCGGCGGCGCTCGCGGCGGCCCAGTGCGCGGACGTGCTGGACGCCCTGCTGCAGTCCGCGCCGGAGGGGGTGAGCGACCCGATGGACGCCCGGATCACCGAGCGCGGGCGCTCGCTGTCCGGCGGGCAGCGACAGCGGCTGGCGCTGGCCCGGTCCCTGCTGACCGATCCCGAGGTACTCGTGCTGGACGAGCCGACCTCGGCGGTCGACTCGCACACCGAGGCCCGGATCGCGGAGGGGATCTCGGCCCTGCGCACCGGACGCACGACGGTGGTACTGGCTTCCTCGCCGCTGCTGCTGGACCGCGCCGACCGGGTCGTCCTGATCCACGAGGGCACGGCGGCGGCGAGCGGCACGCACCGCGAGCTGCTGCACGGCGACCCGCGCTACCGGGCGGTCGTCACCCGCGAGACCGAGGAAGAACAGCAGCTCCCGCGGCTGGAATCCGTACTGACCGAAATCGAGGAATCCGCATGATCGGCGTGGCGCCGCCGCAATACGATCCGGCCGCCCCGGAAACGGCCGCGACCCTGCCCGTGGGCAGCTCCGCGACGGTACGGGGCTACGTGCGCGGCCTGTTCCGCCGTCACCGGCGGGCCTTCCTGGTGCTGGTGGGGGTCAACACCGTCGCGGTGATCGCCTCCATGGTCGGCCCGTACCTGCTGGGCCAGGTCGTGGACCGGCTCTCGCAAGGGGCCCGCGAACTGCATCTGGGGCAAGTCGGCCTGCTGTTCGCCCTGGCGCTCGGTGTCCAGACCGTGTTCGTGCGGCTGGTCCGGCTGCGCGGGGCGATGCTCGGCGAGGAGATGCTGGCCGATCTGCGCGAGGACTTCCTCGTGCGGTCGGTGGGCCTCCCGCCGGGCGTGCTGGAGCGCGCGGGTACCGGTGACCTGCTGTCCCGGATCACCACGGACATCGACCGGCTGGCCAACGCGATGCGCGAGGCCGTCCCGCAGCTGGCCATCGGCGTGGTGTGGGCGGGGCTCCTCTACGGTGCGCTCGCCGTGACCGCGCCGCCGCTGGCGCTGGCCGCGCTGGTGGCGCTGCCGGTGCTGGTGATCGGCTGCCGCTGGTACTTCAAGCGGGCGCCCCGGGCCTACCGTTCGGAGGCCGCCGGGTACGCGGCGGTCGCCGCCGTGCTCACCGAGACGGTGGACGCGGGCCGCACCATCGAGGCGCACCGCCTCGGCGGACGCCGGATCGAGCTGTCGGAGCGGCGGATCAAGGAGTGGACGGCGTGGGAGCGCTACACGCTGTTCCTGCGGACGGTCCTCTTCCCGGTCGTCAACGTCACCTACGTGACGATCCTCGGCTCGGTGCTGATGATCGGCGGATACTGCGTGATCCAGGGCTGGATGTCGGTGGGGCAGCTCACCACGGGCGCCCTGCTCGCCCAGATGATGGTCGACCCGATCGGCCTGATCCTGCGCTGGTACGACGAACTGCAGATCGCGCAGGTCTCGCTGGGCCGGCTGGTGGGCGTGCGGGAGATCGAGCCGGACGCGGGCGACGCGGGCGTCTCCCCGGACGGCAGGGACGTCCGGGCGGACCAGGTGCACTTCGGGTACCGCGAGGGCGTCGACGTCCTGCACCAGGTGTCGATGTCGGTGCCGCCGGGCACCCGGATGGCCCTGGTCGGGCCCTCGGGCGCGGGCAAGTCCACGCTGGGCCGGCTCCTGGCGGGCATCTACGCGCCGCGGACCGGTGAGATCACCCTCGGCGGTGCACGGCTGTCGCAGATGCCGGCGGAGCGGGTGCGCGAGCACGTGGCCCTGGTCAACCAGGAGCACCACGTGTTCGTGGGTTCCCTGCGGGACAACCTGCGCCTGGCGCGTACGGAGGCCGGTGACGCCGAGCTGTGGGCGGCGCTCGACGCCGTCGACGCGCAGGACTGGGCCCGGGCGCTGGACGCCGGCCTGGACACCGAGGTCGGCTCGGGATCCGCGGCGCTGACCCCGGCGCAGGCGCAGCAGATCGCGCTGGCCCGGCTGGTCCTGGCCGATCCGCACACGCTGGTCTTGGACGAGGCCACCTCGCTGCTGGACCCGCGCGCGGCCCGGCACTTGGAGCGCTCGCTGGCCCGGGTGCTGGACGGCCGCACGGTGATCGCGATCGCGCACCGGCTGCACACCGCGCACGACGCGGACGTGATCGCGGTGGTCGAGGCCGGCCGCATCACCGAGCTGGGCTCGCACGACGCCCTGGTCGAGGCGGACGGCGCGTACGCGGCCCTGTGGCGCTCTTGGCACGGCTGATCCGCACTGCCGCGCCTGCCCTGGGCCTTCTCTACGTGGTCCAGGGCAGGCGAACGGCCTCGATCTCGGAGTCGCGCAGCAGTGCCTCGACCAGGCGCTCGGGTCCGGAGACCTTGGTGGCCCACAGGTCGTAATCGGTGAACAGGACCCAGGAGCGGTCCTGGGGCCATAGGTTGGAGGGGGTGTACATAATGTCCGGGTGGTCGAAGAGGGCCTGCGCGTCGCCCAGCCTCCCGGAACGGACGTTCTTCCGCTCGAAGTCCCACGCGGCCATGGGGCTGTAGTACGCCGTGCAGGGGGTGTCCGCTCCCCGGGGGCTGTAGGCAGTGAGGACCCGGATCAACAGGTCCCACGTGGGTCTGTCGAGACTGCCCTCTGCGGGCCACTCCACGGAACCGGGCCCGATGCCCGCCTCTTTCGCGGAGGGGAAGCAGTGACAGCAGGGGTACGTCCCCTGCGGCACGACCGGATCTCCGAGGCGGACGGCCAGGTCCGCCCAGCGCAGCCGCTCCCAGCCCGGCCCGGGGTGCTCGACCCGGCCCTGGCTGTGATTGACCGAGTCCCCGGCGTTCATTCCGCGCTCGTACATGCCACCGAGCACCCAGGCCGCGTCGGGGCGGCCGGGGGCCTCGTAGCCGGTGAGTCCGTCGTCCTGGGTGAGCTCCGCGAGCCAGTCCGCCTCGGCGGGGGACGCGAGCGGCCACCGGGCGAGGATGTCATCGGGCATTTGGCCAGGCTACGTCGCCGGCCACGGGCCGCCGGACGGACGACCGGGTCGGGCGGTCAGGCGGTCAGGCGGTCAGGCGGTCAGGCGGTCAGATGAAACCGAGGGCGGAGGCTCCGCCGACTCCGCCGAGGAGCATGAACACGGGCATGAGGACCTTGAGCTCCACCCAGCTGCCGGCACGGAAGCGCATCAACTTCGGCGGGCCGATCGGGTACCAGCGCTTGCCCGCGATGGGCAGCGGCCACAGGATCGGGCAGCCCGAGACGGTCAGGGCGTCGCCGATGTCGTGGACCAGGGCGCCGAGGACGATCGGCAGGCCGAGCCACAGGTATTCCTGGCCGGGGGCGGAGAAGAGCCAGCCGGAGCCGTTGCCGGGCTGGTCGAGCACGCCGGCCAGTATCCAGGCGCTGGTCGCGCCGAGCAGCCAGACCAGGATGTCGCTGGACATCCGGGCGGCCTTCCACAGCAGGCCTTCGACGGCGAGGACCAGGTGGATGAAGAGGAGGGCGAGCACCCCCCAGCGGTCCGCGGTGACGGCGATCGCGGAGGAGCCGGCGCCGATCAGGACGGCCCACACCCAGGTGTGGGTCAGGGTGCGGTGGCCTCCGGTGCGGCGGGCGTCGCGCGGGGCCCTGGTGGCCTTGTAGACCCCGTAGGAGATCTTGTCGACCACCTCGCACAGGCCTCGGGAGAGCGGGCCGAAGGCGCGGGAGATCGTCGCCGACTTGTGGTCCAGGTCGGGGGCCAGGGCGGCTCCGGCGCAGATGAGCGCGCCGATGACGAGGACGGGCCAGGGCATCGGGTGTCCGGCGGCGGCTGCCGCGGCACCCACCCCCAGCCAGGCCGCTGCCCCGGACAGTGAGTGCGCCGGACCCATCATGGTCGTTTCCCGCCCCGGTGGTGTGCTGGTCGGGCCCTGTTGACGGTGTCGTTCGGGCCGCATCGACGGCACAGCGTACCGCCGATGATCTTCCTTCTGTCCGCCGGTTCCCTGATCCGGGGGGAAGCCAGGCAAGATGGGGGGTGTGACCCTCATCGATCAGCTCCCGCCGAACGCCGACCCCGACGCCCTCTTCGAGGCTTTCTCCTCGTGGGCCGAGGAGCAGGGCATCACCCTGTACCCGGCTCAGGAAGAAGCGCTGATCGAGGTCGTCTCGGGCGCGAACGTGATCCTGTCCACCCCGACCGGCTCCGGCAAGAGCCTGGTGGCCGCGGGTGCGCACTTCACGGCCCTGGCCCAGGACAAGGTCACCTTCTACACCGCGCCGATCAAGGCGCTGGTCTCGGAGAAGTTCTTCGACCTGTGCAAGCTCTTCGGCACCGAGAACGTCGGCATGCTGACCGGCGACGCCTCGGTGAACTCGGACGCGCCGGTGATCTGCTGCACCGCCGAGGTGCTGGCCTCGATCGCCCTGCGCGACGGCAAGTACGCCGACATCGGCCAGGTCGTGATGGACGAGTTCCACTTCTACGCGGAGCCGGACCGCGGCTGGGCCTGGCAGATCCCGATCCTGGAGCTGCCGCAGGCGCAGTTCGTGCTGATGTCCGCGACGCTCGGCGACATGAAGCGGTTCGAGGAGGACCTGACGCGGCGCACCGGCCGGCCCACCTCGGTGGTCCGCTCCGTGACCCGGCCCGTCCCGCTGTCCTACGAGTACGTCACGACGCCGATCACCGACACCATCACCGAGCTCCTGGAGACCCGGCAGGCGCCGGTCTACATCGTGCACTTCACGCAGGCCCAGGCGGTCGAGCGGGCGCAGTCGCTGATGAGCATCAACATGTGCACCCGCGAGGAGAAGGACAAGATCGCCGAGCTGATCGGCAACTTCCGCTTCACCACCAAGTTCGGCCAGAACCTCTCCCGGTACGTCCGCCACGGCATCGGCGTGCACCACGCGGGCATGCTGCCCAAGTACCGCCGCCTGGTGGAGAAGCTCGCCCAGGCCGGTCTGCTGAAGGTCATCTGCGGAACCGACACCCTCGGCGTCGGCGTCAACGTCCCGATCCGCACCGTGCTGTTCACCGCGCTGACCAAGTACGACGGGACCCGGGTCCGCACGCTGCGCGCCCGTGAGTTCCACCAGATCGCCGGCCGCGCCGGCCGGGCCGGCTTCGACACCGCCGGCTATGTGGTGGCCCAGGCGCCCGAGCACGTCATCGAGAACGAGAAGGCCCTGGCGAAGGCGGGCGACGACCCGAAGAAGCGCCGCAAGGTGGTCCGCAAGAAGGCCCCCGAGGGCTTCGTGGCCTGGTCCGACCTCACCTTCGAGAAGCTCATCGCCGCCGACCCGGAGGCGCTGACCTCGCGCTTCAAGGTCACCAACATCATGCTCCTGTCGGTCATCGCCCGGCCCGGCGACGCCTTCAAGGCGATGCGCCACCTGCTCGAGGACAATCACGAGCCGCGCAAGGCCCAACTGCGCCACATCCGGCGGGCCATCGCCATCTACCGCTCCCTGCTGGACGGCGGTGTCGTCGAGAAGCTCGACACCCCGGACGCCGAGGGCCGCACGATCCGGCTGACCGTCGACCTCCAGCAGGACTTCGCGCTGAACCAGCCGCTGTCCACCTTCGCGCTGGCCTCGTTCGACCTGCTGGACCCGGAGTCCCCTTCCTACGCGCTGGACATGGTCTCGGTGGTGGAGTCCACGCTGGACGACCCGCGCCAGATCCTCGCCGCCCAGCAGAACAAGGAACGCGGCACGGCCGTGGGCGCGATGAAGGCCGACGGGGTCGAGTACGAGGAGCGGATGGAGCGGCTCCAGGAGATCACCTATCCCAAGCCGCTCGAAGAACTGCTCCTGCACGCCTACGACGTGTACAGCAAGAGCCACCCGTGGGTCCGCGACCACCCGGTCTCCCCGAAGTCGATCATCCGCGACATGTACGAACGCGCGATGACCTTCACCGAGTTCACCTCGTACTACGAACTGGCGCGCACCGAGGGCATCGTGCTGCGCTACCTGGCGAGCGCCTTCAAGGCGCTGGACCACACCATCCCCGACGACCTCAAGTCCGAGGACCTCCAGGACCTGATCGAGTGGCTCGGCGAGCTGGTCCGCCAGGTCGACTCCAGCCTGCTCGACGAGTGGGAGCAGCTGGCGAACCCGGAGGTGGAGACGGCGGAGCAGGCCCAGGAGAAGGCCGACCAGGTCAAGCCGGTCACCGCGAACTCCCGCGCCTTCCGCGTCCTGGTCCGCAACGCCATGTTCCGCCGGGTGGAGCTGGCAGCCCTGGACCACGTCAACGTGCTGGGCGAGCTGGACGGCGACTCCGGCTGGGACGCCGACGCCTGGGGCGAGGCCATGGACGGCTACTGGGACGAGTACGACGACCTGGGCACGGGCCCCGACGCGCGCGGCCCCAAGCTGCTCCAGATCGAGGAGGATCCGGCGCACGGCCTGTGGCGCGTCCGCCAGACCTTCGCCGACCCGAACGGCGACCATGGCTGGGGCATCAGCGCCGAGGTGGACCTCGCCGCCTCCGACGAGGAGGGCCGGGCCGTCCTGCGCGTCACCTCGGTCGGCGAACTCGGCCAGCTCTGACCGTCCCCCGGCTCCGCCCGGACGGGCACCCGACCGCCCACCGACCCCCGACCCGCAACCGACCGGCGCCGCCACGGCCGCCGGGCCCGACAGTGGAGATCCTCTGATGACGAACCCCGCCGAGAGGCTGGTCGATCTGCTCGACCTGGAGCAGATCGAGGTCAACATCTTCCGGGGCGCCAGCCCCCAGGAGTCCCTCCAGCGCGTCTTCGGCGGCCAGGTCGCCGGCCAGGCACTGGTGGCCGCCGGCCGCACCACGGAGGGCGACCGGCCGGTCCACTCCCTCCACTCGTACTTCCTGCGCCCCGGCATCCCCGGAGTACCGATCGTGTACCAGGTGGAGCGGGTGCGCGACGGGCGCTCCTTCACCACCCGCCGGGTCACCGCGGTCCAGCAGGGCAAGACCATCTTCAATCTGACCGCCTCCTTCCATCACCCGGAGGAGGGCAGCATCGAGCACCAGCTCCCTCCCCGCCTCGACTTCCCGCACCCGGACACGCTCCCGAAGGTCGTGGACGAAATCCGCGAGCACCTGGGCACGCTGCCGGAGGCGCTGGAGCGGATGGCCCGCCGCCAGCCCTTCGACATCCGCTACGTGGACCGGCTCCGCTGGTCCCCCGAGGAGCTCAAGGACGCCGATCCGCGCAGCGCGGTGTGGATGCGCGCCGTCGGCCCGCTGGGCGACGACCCGCTCGTGCACACCTGCGCCCTCACCTACGCCAGTGACATGACCCTCCTCGACGCCGTGCGCATCCCCGTGGAACCCCTGTGGGGCATGCGCGGTTTCGACATGGCCTCCCTCGACCACGCCATGTGGTTCCACCGCCCGTTCCGGGCGGACGAGTGGTTCCTGTACGACCAGGAGTCGCCCATCGCGCACGGCGGCCGGGGCCTCGCCCGCGGCCGCATCTACGACCTCGACGGCAGGCTGCTCGTGTCCGTGGTCCAGGAGGGGCTCTTCCGCCCCTACGGCGCGAAGGCCTCCAAGCCCGCCGTGTCGCCCCAGTAGTCCCTCCCGTCCTCGAAAGAACCGAGCGATTTCCCATGCCCACCCCGGCCCTGCCCTGCCCCTGCGGGCTGCCCGCCACCTACCCGGAGTGCTGCGGCCGCTTCCACTCCGGGGAGCGGCAGGCGCCCACCGCCGAGCTGCTGATGCGTTCCCGCTTCAGCGCCTTCGCCGTCCGCGACACCGCCTATCTCCTGCGCTCCTGGCACCCGTCGACCCGGCCGGGCGTGCTCGACCTGGATCCCGGGCAGCGCTGGGAACGCCTGGAGATCCTGGCCACCGAGCGCGGCGGGATGTTCGAGACGGAGGGCTCGGTGGAGTTCCGGGCGCACTACCGCGAGGGCCGGCACACCGGCTCCCTGCACGAGCACAGTTCCTTCGCCCGGGAGAACGGGGCCTGGGTCTACGTCGGCCCCCTCTCCCCCGTCGACTTCGACTGACCCCTCTGCCCTCTGGCTCCGGTCAGGGCGAAGTCGAGGCTGGTGCGGTACCGGCCGATCTCGTCCGGTGGCCCGGCCCGGAGCAGCCGGGCCGCCACCTCGGCGGCCGCCGGAACCTGCGGGTGCCCGTAGGGCGGGGGCGGGGCGAGTGCCCCCAGCAGGATGCGCTCCGCCGCGTCGGGCACGGTCGCGCGCAGGTCGTCTTCGGGGAGCACGGAGGCCAGTACGGCAGCCCGTTCCCAGGGGTCGGCGGTCCGTCTCAGCAGCAGCCCGACGTGCCGCTCGCGCCACGTCCGGGGGCGCATGTCCACCCTGGCCGCCATCAGCTCCCGGTCGCCCGGCGGCGCGCTCCCGCGCAGCATCCCCGGCTCGCGTGCCGCGAAGTCCCGTAGCTCCGCGGTCAGGTAGAGCCACACCACCAACCGGTAGCGGTTGATCCGGTATCCCACCGGAGCGAGGTGTCCGCAGCGTGCGAGCCGGGTGAACCTGCTCGGGCCGACCCCCAGGACGGCGGCCCCGGCCTCCGCTCCCGCGACCGTCCGCACACGCTCGCGCAGCGCGTCCGGGAACCCCTCGGCCGACCGGAGCCGGTCGACTTCGGTCCGGGTGTACCGTGCGGCCCCGGCGGCGCCTCGGGGCCCGGCCCGTACGATGCCCAGCTGGACGGCGCGGGCGAACTCACCACGGCTCAGTTCCAGTTCCCCGGCGGCCCGACCGCCGCCCATCAACCCGGCGGCCTCGCCGCACCCCGCCGGCGCGGACTCCACGGACTCCACGGACTCCACGGACTCCACGGACTCCACGGACCCTGCGGACTCCACCTTGGCCGTCCGCGTCATCGGCGCCATCCGCACCGTCGACGTCGCCCGCGCCATGTGCCTCATGTGCGTCATGTCCGTCACGTGCGGCGCCTGAACCGTCTGCGTCATCGTGCTCTCCCCACCAGAGTGATTACTGTGTGTGAAGAACGTAACTCAGAGCAACGACGCCCCGCAGGGCCTGTGGACAACTCCGAGAGGGCGGAACGCGCCGCCCGCCCGCCGGCCTCAGCCGCCGGTGATCCGCCGCTCCGCGACACCCAGGTGTTCCCCCACCCGGTTGACCAGCAGCGTCATCTCGTACGCCACGTGCCCGATGTCGGCCTCGGAGGCACTCAGCACGCACAGGCAGCTGCCCGCACCCGCCGCCATGACGAAGAGGACTCCGTCGTCGTACTCGACCATCGTCTGACGGACCTCACCCGCCCTGAAGTGCCGCCCCGAGCCCTTCGCCAGGCTCTGCAGCCCCGCCGCGACGGCCGCCAGGTGCTCCGCGTCCTCCCGTGCCAGTCCCGCGCTCGCGCCCGTCACCAGGCCGTCGTTGGAGAGCACCACCGCGTGCCGCACCTGCTGTACGCGCCGCGTCAAGTCGTCCAGCAGCCAGTCCAGCTGCTTGTCCAGCGCCATCTACAGTCCCTCCCCGTCGGCGCGGTCCGACCGGCCGCGCCCCACCCCGTGTAGTCGTGCCGCCAGCCTTCCCCACCAGCGGCTTTCCGGCAAGGAGGATGGGCCCATGGTGAAGAAGATGACTCAAGAGGAATGGCGGGAGTTCGTCTCCCGCGCCACCCGCACCGGGAAACTGTCCACCGTCCGTGAGGACGGAAGCCCGCACATCGCTCCCATCTGGTTCGTTCTCGACGGAGACTCCTTCGTGTTCAACACCGGGAAGGACACCGTCAAGGGACGCAATCTGGCCCGCGACGGCCGCGTCGCCCTTTGCGTGGACGACGACCGGCCACCCTTCTCCTACGTGATCCTCCAGGGCCGGGCGGAGATCAGCGAGGACCTGGACGCGATGCTCCCCTGGGCGACCAGGATCGGCACCCGCTACATGGGAGCCGAGAACGGCGAGGCCTTCGGCCGCCGCAACGCCGTACCGGGCGAGCTGCTCGTGCGCGTGTCCATCGACAAGGTGATCTCAGCCGCCGGCGTGGCCGACTGACGGCGTCGCCCGTACCGTCCGGACCCGTACCGCCAGAGCCCGCAGCGCCGAGCCCGTACCGCCCGAGCCCGCCACCCCTTCGCCGCGGGCCGGTTCACACCGAATCGGCCCGCGGTTCCACCGATTCCAGCAGCCGCGCCGTGTGCACCCGTCCCGCGTACTCCACCAGCCGGATCAGCACTTCCTTCCCGGAGTCCTTGTCCCGTGCGTCGCACAGCACCACCGGCGTCCCCTGATCGAGGTCCAGCGCCCGCGCGACCTCGTTCGAGGCGTACCGCCGCGCGTTCGCGAAGCAGTTGACGGCCACGACGAACGGGATCTTGCGGTGTTCGAAGTAGTCGACCGCCGGGAAGCAGTCCTCCAGCCGCCGCGTGTCGGCGAGGACCACCGCGCCCAGCGCCCCCTGCGACAGCTCGTCCCACAGGAACCAGAACCGGTCCTGCCCCGGGGTCCCGAACAGGTACAGCGACAGCCCCGACCTGATCGTGATCCGCCCGAAGTCCATGGCCACGGTGGTCGTCGTCTTCTGGTCGACCCCGCCCGTGTCGTCGACCAGTTCCCCGGCCTCGCTGAGCATTTCCTCCGTACGCAGCGGCCGGATCTCGCTGACCGCGCCGACCAGGGTCGTCTTCCCGACGCCGAAGCCGCCCGCCACGAGTATCTTCAGCGCGAGCGCGGCCAGTTCCTCGCCGTCGGCGGCCGGCGCCGACCCGTTGTGGTGCAGTCCCATCACAGCGCTCGCAATCCCTCGATGACTTCACGCAGAATCCGCTCGTCCGGCAACTGTGCGGGCGGCACCGGCCGGCTGACCTTGACGTGCCCGGCCTCCAGCAGGTCCCCGAGCAGCACGCGCACCACGCCCACGGGCAGGTCCGCGTCCGCCGCGAGCTCCGCCACCGACTGGGTCTCGTCCCGGCACAGGCCGAGCAGCGCCCGGTGCTCCGGGCCCAGCAGGGACTCGGCCGCCTCGTCCGTTCCCGCCGGGTCCACGACGACCAGCGCGATCAGGTCGAAGCGGACCCCGTGGGGACCCGGCTTCGTGCGCCCGCCGGTCATGGCGTACGGACGGACGAGCGGGCCCGCGTCGGCGTCGTACCACCGCCCGTTCGTGCTCAAGGCCGCCGCCCTCAACCGGCGGCCGGCGGCCGCGCCGCGAACCGCGCCGGGGTGTACAGGTGTTCGCCGACCCGCTTGACCAGCCGGGCCATCTCGTAGGCGATCAGCCCCATGTCGGCTCCTGCCCCGCTGAGCACGGCCAGGCAGGATCCGTCTCCCGCGGCCGCCACGAAGAGGAACCCCTCGTCCATCTCCACCATCGTCTGGCGCACGCCCCCGGCGTGGAAGTGCCGGCCCGCGCCCTTGGCCAGGCTGTGGAACCCGGACGCCACGGCCGCCAGGTGCTCGGCGTCCTCCCGGCTGAGCGCGCTGGAAGCACCCACCGCCAGGCCGTCGTTGGACAGGACCACGGCGTGCCGGACCTCTCGCACCCGGACCACGAGGTCGTCCAGGAGCCAGTCGAGTTCGCCCGACCTGCGGACGCCGTCGAGGTCGATCCTCTGATGTTCGATCATCATCGTGCTCCTTCGCCTTCGCCTTCGCCAGTACTGCCTGTGCCGCCACCTGTGCCACCCGCACTGCCCGGACCGTCCGCGCCGGCTCCGCCGGCCGCCTGCGTGCCCCGCACCCAGCCCGCCCGGTACGCCGCCATCCGCTCGCGCGCCTGCTCGGGGCTGCGGCCGCGCGGTTCGTCCGCCCCCCGGACACCGGCCGGGGGCTTGGGGGTGGGGGCCTCGCGCAGCTGCGGGACGAGGCTCGCCTGCCGGACCCGGCGCGGCAGTTCGGTGACCGAGGCGGCCGGGCCCGAGGGGGCCGCCGGAGCCGCCGCGACCGCCGGGGCGGGCGTACGGGGAACCGCGCCCGCGGAGCCGCGCGGCCGCAGCGGGGCCACCGGGGACGGACGGGGCTCCTCCCGTACGGGGCTCCGGTCCGGGACCGGGACCCCGCGCACGTCGTCCCGTACGACGCTGATGGCCTGGGACGACTCCCTGAACCGCTCCCTGACCGGTTCGGGGACCGGCTCCGGCGCCGGAGCCGCGGGGCTCGCCTCCTCGGGCTGCGGGGCGGCGGCCGTGAGGGCGCCCTGGAGCAGGGAGTTCGGGAGCAGCACCACCGCGGTGGTGCCGCCGTACGGTGACATGCGCAGGTGCACCTTCACACCGTGGCGGGCCGAGAGCCGGCTGACCACGAAGAGCCCTAGCCGGTCGCTGTCGAAGAGGTCGAGCGCCTCGGACTGCTCGATGCGCCGGTTGGCCTCCTGGAGGGACTCCCGGCCCATGCCGAGCCCCCGGTCCTCGACCTCCAGGACGTAGCCGGCGCCGACGGGCTCTCCGCTGACCCGGACCTTGGTGTGGGGCGGGGAGAACTGGGTGGCGTTCTCGATGAGTTCGGCGAGCAGGTGGGTGAGGTCGGCGACGGCTCCGCCGACGACCGCGGCCTCGGCGAGCTGGCGGACCTCGACGCGCGGGTAGTCCTCGATCTCGGAGACCGCGGCCCGTACGACGTTCGTCAGCGGGATCGGCATCCGCCAGGCGCGCCCGGGGGCGGCGCCCGACAGGATGATCAGACTTTCCGCGTGCCGCCGCATCCGGGTGGTGAGGTGGTCGAGGCGGAAGAGGTCGCCGAGCTCGTTCGGGTCGTCGGCGCGCCGCTCCATGGAGTCGAGCAGGGTGAGCTGCTTGTGCACGAGGACCTGGCTGCGCCGGGCGAGGTTGACGAAGACCCCGCTGACGCCGCTGGCCAGTTCGGCGCGTTCGACGGCGGCGCTGAGCGCGGCCCGGTGGACCGTGGCCAGGGCCTCGCCGACCTGGGCGATCTCGTCGTCGGCGGCCGGTCCCCGCGGGGTTTCGGCGGACACGTCGATGTCCTGTCCGGCCCGCAACCGGTCCATGGCCTGCGGGAGTTTGCGGTGCGCGATCTCCAGCGCGGTGTTGCGCAGCGAGACCAGCTCGACGACGAGGGCCCGGCCGATCCGGACCGAGATGACGAGTGAGGCGGCCACCGCGGCCAGGCCCAGGACGACGGCGGCTCCGGCGGGACTCAGCGCGCCCGCGCCGAACGGGTCCGAGCGGTCCGCGGATGCCGCGTGGGCGGCGTCCGCGATCTCCCGCATCGAGCCGGCGACGGAGGTGTACGCCGCCTCCCAGCCGGAGGGCGGGCCGGCGGCCGCAGCACCGGCACCGGCACCGGCCGCAGCGGCCAGCGCCCGGTCCTCGGCTCCGGTGAGATCGGCGTAGGCGGCGCTCTTGGCCACGGACTGCCACGCGTCCTGCTGGGCGGCCGGCAGGTCCCGGGCGGCGGAGGCGGTCAGGGCCCGTCGGGTCTCGACCGCGCCGGTCAGCCGGCGAAGCGTTTCGGCGGTGCGCGGCACGGGCGCCGTCAGCAGGGCGTCCTCCCGCGAAAGCTGCTCCCCGGCCCGTGCGAACTCCAGCAGGACCCGGGCGTCGACGCCCAGTTCGGCGCCCGGGCCTCCTCCGGAGAGGGCGCCGCCCACCTCCAGCGCCGCGTCGATCACCCGGGTGTAGGCCTCGTACGCCGCTTCCGGGGTCGCCCGGTGCTCGGCGACGTCCTCGCGCGCCGGGCCCAGGCCCTCGGCGGCGGCGATGAAGGCGCGCAGCCGGATGACGATGTCGATGCGGTAGTCGCCGGAGTCGGCCACGGTGTTGCGGTCGCCGAGCCGCAGGGCCCGTACGGCCCCGTCGGTGCGGCGTGCCTGTTCGTCCAGGGCGGCGGACTGGCCGGGGGCCTGGGCGGCGGCCGCCTGGCCGCCGGTGGGGTCGGCCAGCAGCCGTACGGCCGTGCGCCGTTCGGCCTGCAGCGCGGTGACGGCGGTTTCTACCGGTGCCCGCAGTTCCCGGTCGACGCGCTGGGCGCGGCTGAGGCGGGCGACGTCCTGGGCCGCGTCGACGGTCGCGAAGGCCCAGAGGGCGAGCAGGGAGACCACCGGCACCATCAGCAGCGAGACGATCTTCGCTCGGACAGTGGCGGGGCGCAGCCGCAGTCGCGGGCCGCGGCCACCGCCCCCGGCCGCGCCGGGTATCGCCGCGAGCGGGCCGGAGGCCTCGTGCTCCGCCGGCTCCTCGGCGGGCGGTCCGGCGTGTGCCCGGCGGCCCGGCCCCTTGCCGCGGCCGCCCGCCGGCGCGGGCGCGGGCGGCCGCGACGCCGCTGCTTCCGGTGTTCTGCGGGGTCTGCGCATGGGCTCCTCGTTCCGGGCGGTGCGTACGTACGTGACGGTCGCGGGGGCGGTGGCGGGGGTGGCGTGGGGGCGACGGCGGCGACGGCCGGGACGACCGCGCCGCCTCAGCCCGCAGGTGCGGGGGCGCCCCGATCTCCCAGGCGCAGGTCGGCGGAGGCCATCGCTGAGGCCTCCCGCTCGTCGGCGGTCGGTGAGAGGGCGACGAACGCGGAGGTGATGAAGAGGTAGGAGCCGAGGCCGACGGCGAGCGGGAAGATGAACTGCATGGCGGTGGCTCCGGGCAGGGCCGCGTCCGAGGGGGTGACCTGGACGGCGACCGCGAGCATGCCGGTGTAGTGCATGCTGCTGACGGCGCCGCCCATGACGAGCGAGGCGACGGCGACGGCCACCGGGGACTTGATGTTGAGGGCAGCCCATAGGGCCGCCGTGGCCGCGACGACCGCGATGGCGACGGAAAGCCCGACCGTGAGCGGCTCGTAGGAGACCGAGCCGTGCAGGCGCAGGGCCGCCATGCCGAGGTAGTGCATGCTGGCGACGCCGAGGCCGGTGGTGAGGCCGCCGAGGACGAGGGCCCGGCCGCGGTCCTTTCCGTAGCCGACGGCGAAGACTCCGGCGCCGACGACGACCATCGCGACGAGGAGGCTGAGGATGGTCAGCGGCACGTTGTAGCGGATCTCGGTCCCGGTGACGTGGAAGCCGAGCATGGCGACGAAGTGCATCGTCCAGATCCCGGTGCCGATCGCCGAGGCCGCCGTGAGGAGCCAGTTGCGTCGGGAGGCTCGGGTGGTCGCGGCGAGCGCGCGAACGGTGCAGCGCAGGCCTAGGGCGGCGCCGATCGAAGCCATCACGTATGACAGTGCGGGGGTAAGCCAGCCGTAGGCGGCGTGGTCCAGGTGTCCCATGGCCACGGAAGCTAGTCCGGGTGAGGGAGCGAACACGGGCAGCATTTCGAAAGCCACTGGAACTGCTGGAATATGACAGAGATACGTTCGTCTTCGATCACGCCACGTACCACCTTGCACACGTTCCGCAGGCATGTGCCGGAGCCCCGGTGGGGGATCATGGGCACATGAGCGAAGACCGCACACAGGACCACACCCGGGACCGGTCGCAGGACCCGGCTCCGCACCGGCCGCAGGACCCGGCTCGGGACTCCGCTCGGGACCGACCCCGGGACCAGACCCGGGACCGCGGCCACGTCCAGGAGTTCTTCGGGGCACGCGCGGCCGGCTGGGACCTCAAGTTCCCCGGGGACGGGCCGGCCTTCGCGACCGCCGTGGGCGAGTTCGGGCTGCGTCCCGGGGACCGGGTGCTCGACGCGGGCTGCGGCACCGGGCGGGCCCTGACCGCGCTCCGCGCGGCCGTCGGCCCGTCGGGCACGGTGCTCGGCGCCGACGTCACCCCGCAGATGCTGGCCGCCGCGCGCGAGGCCGGCCGCGACGCGGAGGGCGCCCTGCTGCTGGCGGACGTGGCCCGGCTGCCGCTGCGCGACGGCGCGCTGGACGCGGTGTTCGCCGCCGGCCTCATCGCCCATCTGCCCGACCCCGGGGCCAACTTGCGCGAGCTCGCCCGGGTGGTCCGGCCGGGGGGCCGGCTCGCGCTGTTCCACCCGATCGGCAGGGCGGCCCTCGCGGCCCGCCACGGCCGCGAGCTGACCGCGGACGACATGCGGGCCGAGCACAACCTCGGCCCGCTGCTGGCCGGTTCGGGCTGGAGGCTGACGTCGTACGCCGACGAGGACTCCCGTTTCCTGGCACTGGCGGTCCGTACCGCCTGACCAACGGCCTCGGCCAAGGGGCGCCCTACGTCGCCCACTTGGCGGCGCCCCGCGGAGGCGATCCGGATGTCCGCGGAGTGACCCGCGGGCCGCACCCGCGCCGGTGCGGGCCGGCCCGCGGTCGGCCCGCGGCGGTCAGCGGTCGGTCAGCGGTCTGGCAGCGGAGGACGGTCAGGGCACGGCTCGTTGGCGTTCATGGGGCGAGTGGTCGCTCCGGGTCGATGCGCGCGACCGCTCGACCGCCGTCGCGAAGACCCGTACGCCCGTTTGCGTCCGCGCGCCGGCGCGTACCGCGCTCCCCTGGGCACGCCGCCGGGGCAGGCGAGCCGGTTTCCGTGGCGGGCGGCCGATCCTCCGTGCAGGTGGCGGGCTTGGAAATCGGCTCCCGCCAGCTCTCGACGCGGTGGTTACTCGCTGGTTAGGGTGCGCCGACGAGAGAACGACCGGGAGGCCACGTGTCCGAAGAGGAGGACGGCGGTTCGCTGTACGTGCTGACCGCCGTGCTGCTGACCCCCGCGCAGTTCCCGAGCATCCTGGGTGACGACTACCCCGAGGCCTGCTCGCTGCTGGGCGTGCCGCCGGCGGCCGCCGGGTACGGACTGGTGCTGGGACAGGACGAGGAGGGCGCGCGCTGGACGGTGGTGGTCGACGACGTCTCGCTCGTGGCCATGGCCATCGCGTCGTGGGACTGCGGGATGGAGTACGACCTGTCCCCCGACGAACGGTTCATCGTGGTCTCGCTGGCGGGCTGGCCGCTGGCGCTCGCGGTGGCCACGGCCGGGATCCCCGATCCGCACGATCCCGAGCAGGGCGCGGACGGCACGGGGCGGGTGCCGCTGGCCCCGCCGTCGGCCGAGGCCTGGGGTCCGGCGCAACGGCGGATGGGCGCCGACCAGATCGCCCGGGAGTGGGCCGACTGGGGCGAGCGCGTGGCCACGGACGGCGGGGCCGCGGCCGCCGCCCACCCGGGGCTGACGCGGGCGCTGGAGGAAGCGCTGGGGTACACGCAGACCCCGCCGCCGCCCGGCAGGGTGCGGTCGTCCTTCGCGGGCGACGAGGCGCGGACGCTGCGCGTCGACGGGCCGGGATGGTCCCTGGTGGCCCGCACCGGCGGGGCCGCGTTCGTTCTGCTGGACGAGGAGCCGAGCGAGGTGCTGTCCGTACCGCAGGAGGCGCACGGGGAGGTTCCGGAGCTGTCGGAGCTGCTCGCGGCGCTGGACCGGGTCGCCGTACGGCCGGTCTGAACGGGGCTGGGGTGCGGCGCAGTGCGGTGCGGTGCGGCGTAGTGCGGTGCGGCGCAGTGCGGTGGGCGCGTGCGTCGGGTGACGCCCGCGCGAGGTGTGCAGGATGTGCGCGATGCGGCGTTCGGGCCGGTCGTGAGGGGGAGGATGCGCTGACGGATCCGGTGGAACTGGTCCCGGTGGGCGTGGTGGTGGGTGGCCGCTCGGAGGTCGTCGACGACGACTGGGGGCGGGAGACGGCGGTGATCCGCCTGGACCCCGAATGGTTCGGTCCGCAAGCCCTGTACGGGCTGGAGGACTTCTCGCACGTCGAGGTGGTCTTCCACTTCGACCGGGTGCCGGAGGACAAGATCGAGACGGGCGCGCGGCATCCCCGGGGCAATCCGGACTGGCCGCTCGTCGGCATCTTCGCCCAGCGCGGAAAGAACCGGCCCAACCGGCTTGGCCTTTCGCGCTGCCGCGTCCTGAAGGTGGACGTACTGGCGGCGGACGGCCCCGAGTTGCACGTGGAGGGTCTGGACGCGGTCGCGGGCACCCCGGTGCTCGACCTCAAGCCGTACATGACGGAGTTCGGCCCGCGCGGTGAGCACCGCCAGCCGGAGTGGGCGACGGAGCTGATGCGCGACTACTACTGAGTCGCGCGGGGTGGGAGCGGGTTGGGGGCCGGGCGCCGAGTGTAGGCTCCGGGATTCCGTGAGCGCCCGCGTCAGGCCGTCACGGGAACCTCATGGAACCGGGCCGGGCGTTGGGCGAGCCGAGAGGAGTGCGGCATGACCGTGGTGACCCGTTTGGTCACTTACACCGATCTGCACGTCGGCGCTACGACCGCTCGGCAGCTGTCGGTGTCGGCGCGGCTCGAGGCCGAACTCGCGGACGGCCGACGTGCGGTGCTGCTCGACGATCGCGGCTGGAGCACCTCGGGTCCGGCGGGCATCCCGGCGCTGACCTCCGCCGAGGAGGTCGAGGAGACGGCCCGGACGGTGGTCGGGCCGGACGAGCCCTTCGACGGCAGGACGCAGGAGCAGATGGCAGCCGGACACTGGGCCTACCTGGCCGGCGTCCTCGGGCAACACGGGGTGGACGTGCCTGCCCACGAGCTGCGGCGACTGCCCCATGACGTGGTGCTCAGCGAGCGTCTTCGAGCGTGGATCGGCTGAGAGGGTCGGGCTTGGGCTGCCGGCTGACCGGGTCGGGCCTCGGATCGGCCTAGAAGGCAGGGCCTCGGCTCGGCCGAGCCGTGCGCTCGGCTGGTCAGACCCGGTCGAGGGGGATGTGCGGGGTCGGGGGGAGAGTGACCTCGATGGTGTCACCGGGGTGGATGGTGCCGCCCCGGTGGACCACGCCCATGATTCCGGCCTTGCGGAGCACGTTGCCCCCGTCGTCCCGGCTCACCACCTGCTTGAGCAGCCCGTGCTGGAAGCCATCGATCTGCAGGCACGGATTGCGCAGCCCGGTCACCTCGACCACCGCGTCCGCACCGAGGCGCAGCAAGGTGCCGACCGGCAGGGCGAGCAGGTCGATTCCTTCGGTGGTGACGTTCTCCCCGAGCTGGCCCGGCTCGACCTGGTGGCCCGCCTCGGCCACCTCTTCGAAGAGCTCCCGGTGGATCAAGTGCACCTGCCGGAGGTTCGGCTGCGTGGGGTCCTGGGCCACGCGGGAACGGTGCTTGACCGTGACCCCCGCGTGGACGTCTCCCTCGACCCCGAGCCCTTCGAGGAGCGTGATGCTCTCGCGCGTGGGCTTGGTGAACGAGTAGACCCCGTTACTGCTGACCGCCGCGACCTGCGCCGTGCTCGCCGTACTCATGGTTGACCCCCCTGCCGCCGTCAGCGGCCGATCCGCTTCCTGGAAACACCCCGCAGCCTACGACGCTGGGAGGAGTCCAACAGCAGGTAGGCGGCCACCGGGACGCCGATCAGGACCAGCAGTCCGGCCCAGAACCCGACCGCCCAGAACAGCACGATGGCTGCCAGCACACCGGCAACCGCGATCTTTCCGCTCGTGGACATCTGCGGCACCCTCTTTCTCCGTCGGCCACTACCCCACACAACGCGCGCTCCCGTCCCCGCGTTCCCGCTCGCGCGATCGGGCGAGGACGTGACCCGGGTCACGGTGTCGCCGCGGGCCGCGGCCACCGCGGGTGGGTTACTCTCGGCCACTCTGTATCCGGTAGTCAAGTTTGAGGAATGCGTGCTCCCGACGATCTCCGGCCTCATCCCCTGCTCCGCCGTCTTCCTCCCCGCCGAACCGGCCCGCGGCGGCCGGATGGCCTTCTGGCGGGCGGATTCCGCCGGGGGCCTCCACCTCGACGGGCAGGGCACCGCCGAGCAGCTCACCATCGTCACGCCCGACCTGCGGCGCACCACGGTGACGGCCCTCGTCCTGCCCCTCGCCGAAGCCCTGCCGCTGCTCACCCGGGTCCGGGCCGCCGCCTCGGCCGGAGCCGCGCCCTTCTGGGGCGCCGCCGCCCTGCTGGCCCTGCGCTTCGCCGCGCGCGGGCTGTTGCTGCCCGGGCTGAGCCCCGCCGGTTACGACGCCTGGCGGCTCGGGCCGCTGGACACCGCCGACCTGGCGGAGGTCCGGGAGCTGGCGGCGGCCATGCCGCCCGACGCGCACTGCGTACCGATCGGCCTCGGCGCCGCCACCGTCAACGACACCAGCCCCTACACAGGCACAGGCACCGGCACCGGCGCGGACCGCGACCTCGCCGGGCCGCCGCGGCTGCCCGCCCCGGAGCCGCTGCTGCGCGCCTTCCTCGACGCCGTCGCCGACACCCTGCCCCGCTCCCCCGCCGCGCCCGCCGCGGCCGGCGGCTCCGCCTACGCCGCCCGCCCGCCCCGGCTCCACCCCGAGCTGCGCGACTGGGCCGCGGAGGTCGCGGCCGGGCACGACGCCGGGGTGCGCATCTCGCTCCGCATCGAGGTGGACCCGGACGCCGAACCCGCCGCCTTCCGCGCCGTCCTGCAGCTGCACGGCCTTGCCGACGCCACCGTCGTCGCGGACGCAGCCGACGTCTGGGCCGGCTCCGGGCCCGCCGCGGCCGCCTTCCCGCCCCGTGCCCGCCTGGACGCACTGCGCGCCCTGCGCCGTGCCGCCCGTCTGTGGCCGCCGCTCGCGCCGCTGCTCGGCGCCGCCGTCCCCGACGCGGTGGAACTCGCCGACGAGGAGGTCGCGGAGCTGCTCGGGCAGGCCGCCGGCGATCTGGCGGCCGACGGGGTGCAGGTGCACTGGCCGCGCGGGCTCGCCCGTACGCTCACCGCCCGGGCCGTCGTGGGCCGGGCCGCCGCCGGCTCCGACCTGCCGGGCCCGCTCTCCGCCACCGCCGCACACCCCGTCGGCTGGCGCTACGCCCTGGGCGGCCAGGGCGATCTGACCGCCGACGAGCTGGACCGGCTCGCCGAGGCGAAGCGGCCCCTGGTCCGGCTGCGCGACCAGTGGGTCCTGATCGATCCGTCCGAGGCCCGCCGGGCGCGGGCCCTCGCCCGCCAGGACCGCGAGGTGACGGCCGCCGAAGCGCTGGGCGCCGTACTGACCGGCTCGGCGGAGCTGGACGGCACGCGGTACGACGTAGAGGCCACCGGTCCGCTCGAACGGCTCCGCACGCTCCTCACCGCCGACCCCGAACGCGCCGACGCGGAGCCCGCGGCTCCCGGGCACGGCGTCCCGGAGCGCGCCGCCGCCCCGGAGCACGCCCCCGCGCCGGCCGACGTACAGGCCCCTGCCGCCCTCCGCGCCACCCTGCGCGACTACCAGCTCCGCGGTTTGCGCTGGCTCGCCCGCCTGACCGGGCTCGGTTTCGGCGCCTGCCTCGCCGACGACATGGGCCTGGGCAAGACCGTCACGCTGATCGCGCTCCACCTGCACCGCCAGGAGCACGGACACGAGGGCCCGACGCTGGTGGTCTGCCCGGCCTCGCTGCTGGGCAACTGGCAGCGGGAGATCGAGAAGTTCGCCCCCGGTACACCGGTGCGCCGCTTCCACGGTTCGGGCCGCGACCTCGAAGGACTGACCGACCGTCCCGCCGGGGGATTCGTCCTCACCACCTACGGCACCATGCGCCGGGACGCGCCCCGACTCGCCGCCGTGCGCTGGGGCATGGTCGTCGCGGACGAGGCCCAGCACGTCAAGAACCCTCGTTCCTCGACGGCCAAGGCCCTGCGCACCATCCCCTCGGCCGCCCGGGTGGCCCTCACCGGCACCCCGGTGGAGAACAACCTGTCCGAGCTGTGGGCCGTCCTCGACTGGACCACCCCCGGCCTCCTCGGCCGCCTCGGCACCTTCCGCACGCGCTACGCCGAGCCGGTCGAAAGCGGCCGCGACCCGCGGGCGGCGGCCCGACTGGGGGCGCTCGTCCGGCCGTTCCTGCTCCGCCGCAAGAAGTCCGACCCCGGCATCGCGCCCGAACTGCCGCCCAAGACCGAGACCGACCACGCCGTGTCCCTGACCCGCGAACAGGCCGGGCTGTACGAGGCGGTCGTGCGCGAGACGCTTGCGGCGATCGCCGGGGCGGACGGGATGGAGCGCCGCGGGCTCGTCGTCAAACTGCTGACCTCGCTCAAGCAGATCTGCAACCACCCCGCCCAGTACACGAAGGAGCAGCACGGCTCGCCGGAAGCCGTCGGGGCGGCCTCCGGCAAGCTGGAGCTCCTCGACGAGCTGCTCGACACGATCCTCGCCGAGGGCGGTTCGGTGCTGGTCTTCACGCAGTACGTGGCGATGGCCCGGATCATCGAACGACATCTGACCGCGCGCGGCATCGCGTCCCAACTGCTGCACGGGGGCACGCCCGTTCCGCGTCGCGAGGAGCTCGTGGACCGCTTCCAGGCGGGCGAGGTCCCGGTGTTCCTGCTCTCCCTCAAAGCGGCGGGCACCGGCCTCAACCTCACCCGGGCCGGCCACGTCATCCACTACGACCGGTGGTGGAACCCGGCCGTCGAGGAACAGGCCACCGACCGCGCCTACCGCATCGGCCAGACCCAGCCCGTCCAGGTCCACCGCATCATCGCCGAAGGCACCGTCGAGGACCGCATCGCCGAACTCCTCGCACGCAAACGGGCCTTGGCCGACGCCGTGCTCGCCGGCGGCGAGGCCGCACTGACCGAACTGAGCGACGCGGAGCTGGCCGAACTCGTCGCGCTCCGCCCGACCGCCTCCGGGGAGTGACACGGATGAACGCGCAGGACCCGTACGAGAAGACCTTCCCGCCGCTCCCGCCCGCCCCCGTCCGCGGCTTCGCCGCCACCTGGTGGGGCCGTGCCTGGCTGCGCGCCCTGGAGGACAGCGCGCTCGACGGCGTGCAGGTCAAGCAGGGCCGGCGGTACGCGCGTTCGGGCGCGGTCGGGGCCGTGTCCGTGCGGCCGGGCGGGCTGACGGCCGTGGTGCGTGACCCGGACGGTACGGCGCACCGGACCGACGTGCTGGTGCAGGAGTTCACGGCAGCGGAATGGGACCGACTGCTCGGGCTGGCGGCCGCCGAGTCGGGCCACATCGCGGCGCTGCTCGACCGGGAGGTGCCGCCGGAGCTCGCGGAGGACGCGGCGGCGGCCGGGGTGGAGCTGCTGCCCGGAATCGGGGACCTCGACCCGCGCTGCGACTGCGGGGAGTGGGACCACTGCCCGCACACGGCGGCCCTCTGCTACCAGTTGGCACGGCTGCTGGACCAGGACCCCTTCGTGCTGTTGCTGCTGCGCGGGCGCGCCGAGTCCGGTCTGCTGGCCGAGTTGGAGGAGCGCAGCACGGCGGAAGCGGAGGCTCTGGAAACCTCCGCCCAGGCCGACGCCGGTGGCGGTGGCGGGGGCGGGGGCGGTGGCGGGGCCGGTCTCGGGGTCCCCGCGTCCGAGGTGTACGCGGCGGCTGCCGCCCTGCCGCCCCTGCCCCCGCCCGCGCGGCTGCCGGACGCGCCGGGCCAGCCTCCGACGCTGGACACGGAGGCGGGGGCGGAGCCGCCGGGCCTTGACGTGGACGGGGTGGAGTTCCTGGCGCAGGCGGCTGCCGCGCAGGCGTACCGGCTGCTGGCGGAAGCGCTCGCTCCGGCCCATGCGGAGCGCGCCCCGCAGTCCGAGCCCACCATGGCGCAGGACGCCGTACGGCTCACGGCGGAGGCCCACGACCTTCGGGTCCGCTCCCGCCTGTCGGCGGCTTCCGACAGGGACCGGGCCGCCATGGACCGGGCCGTACTCGCCTGGGGCTTCGGCGGGGCACGGGCCGTCGCGGTACTGGAGGAGGACTGGACCCCGGACCGGGCGTCGCTCGCCCGGGCCCGGGCCGCGCTGGCGTCGGCCTGGCCCGACGGGGCGGACGCCGACACCGACACCGATGCCCCGGCCCCGGTGCTGCGCCGGATCCGCGCCCGCTGGACGGAACCGGCCGGCGACCGCCAGCTCCGCCTGGGCCGCGAGGGCCGCTGGTGGCCGTACCGCCGCGCGGCGGACCACTGGCTTCCGGCGGGCCCCCCGTCCACGGACCCGGCGGCGGCGCTGGCCGCACTGGACCCGGAGGACTGAGGATGCCGCAGGAGGCGCGGGGCGGGCCCGGCGTCAGAGGCGGCGTGCTGAGGTGCCCGGGGTGGGGCGGGGGTACGTCCGGGACTGCTTGACGCTGCCGTAGGCGAAGCTCGACTCGATCGAGGCGATGCCCGGGATGGCGTGGATGCGGTCGCGCACCAGGGACTCGTAGGCCTCCAGGTCCTCGATGACGACCCGGAGCAGGTAGTCGCTGCTGCCCGCCATCAGGTAGCAGTCCTGGATGTGCTCGATGAGTGCGACGTGCTCCTCGAAGACGCGTACCGCCGGCGCCGTGTGGCGTTCCAGGCGTATCCGTACGAAGACGGTGATCGGCAGTCCGAAGGCGACCTGGTCGACCACGGCCGTGTAGCCGCGGATCAGGCCGGCCTCCTCCAGCCGCCGGACCCGCCGCAGACAGGGCGAGGGGGACAGCCGGACGCGGTCGGCGAGATCCTGGTTGGACAGCCGCCCGTCGGCCTGCAATTCCCGGATGATCTGCAGATCCACTGCGTCCACGGCCGCTCCTTGGCAGATTCTGCCCCAAACGTACGTCCGGGAGACAGAACTGGCAATCGACTGCCCTGCCCGAGGCCCTAGCGTTGCGGGTGTACGGAATCCCGTACGCGCTTGCCGTACGCGCTACCCATGCGTACCTCCCGTACGCACTTCGCGTGGGGGCTTCCCGTACGCACCCCCGTACGGGCCGTCCCCACCCGGGCCCAGAGCTGGAGCACACTCCTTGGTCGCCATCGACACCCCGGCCGCGGCCCCTCCCCGGGCCCCCGGCCGAACGCTCGCGCACCGGTTCTCCCCGCAGAGCGTGGGCATGGCGGCACTGCTGGTGACCGTGGCGATCTGGGCCGCGTTCGCGCTCAGCGCCCGCGCGCTCAGCGCCTCGTCCCTGCTGCCGGCCGACGCCGCCCTGCTGCGCTTCGGCGTCCCGCTCGTGGTGCTGGCACCCGCCTTGTGGCGGCGTCGGCGCCGCATCGCGGCGGTGCGGCCGGGCGCCGCCGCCAAGATCGTCTGCGGGGCGGGGGTGCCGTTCTTCCTGGCGGCGATGCACGGCGGGGCCCTGACCTCCGCGGCCTTCGTCGGTTCGATCGTGCCCGGCATGGTCCCGCTGTTCGTCTCGGCGCTCATGGTCGGCCGCGGGCACCGCGCTCCCCGCGGCACCCAGGCGGCCGGGCTCGCGCTGATCGCGGTCGGCGTCGCCGCCCTCGTCTGGCGCTACGTGGTCCCGGTGGACGCGGACGTTCTGGAGGGCGCGGGCACGCTCCTGGTGGCCAGCGGCCTGTGGGCGCTGTACACGGTGGGGCTGAAGGAGGTCGACCTCGATCCCGTCGGCTCGATCGGCCTGCTCTGCCTGCCCTCGTTCGCCGTCATCGGACTCCTCGTCCTGACCGGGGTGCTCCCCACGGGCCTCGCGCACGCCGCCGGAGCCGACATCGCACTGTTCCTCGTCGTGCAGGGGCTCGGGGTCGGGCTCTGCGCCGGCCTGCTGTACGCCTTCGCCATCCGCAGGCTGGGCGCCGAGCGCAGCTCGGTCGTCGGAAGCCTCAGCCCGGTCGCCGTCGTCCTGCTCGCGGTCCCGGTGCTGGGCGAGTCACCGACCGCCGCCGTCCTGGTCGGCGTCCCGCTCATCACCGCCGGCGTCGTCCTCGCCAACCGCCGTCCCCGGCTCCAGGTACAGCCCGACACCCAGCCGCAACCGCAGCCCCAGCCCCGACCCGAGGTTCCCGCAGATGCTTGAGCTCCTTCCGCCGCCGCCCGCCGACCCGCTGTGGGTACTGACCGACGAGTTCGGCGCCGACGAGCGGCCCGAACGGCTCAACCTGGTCCTCGGCGTCTACCGCGACGAGACCGGGCGCACCCCCGTCATGGCCGCCGTGCGCGAAGCCGAGATCCGCCTCGCCGAGCGCTCCGCGTCCAAGGAGTACCGGGGCCTCTCCGGCAACACCGCCTTCAACCGGGCCCTGCTCGCCATGGTGCTCGGCACCGACCGGGGCGGCCCGGCCGAACGGGCCGCCGCCGTCCAGACCGTCGCGGGCTCCGGGGCCCTGCGGCTGCTGGCCGACCTGATCTGCCGTACCCGCCCCGGCGCCACCGTGTGGATCAGCGAACCGGCGTACGTCAACCACCGGCCCATCCTGGAGGCCGCCGGGCTGAAGGTGCGCGGCTACGGCTGGCGCGATGCCGAGGGCGGCTTCGACACGGAGGGCGTCCTGCGGGAGCTGGCCGGCGCCGGGCGCGACGACGTGGTCCTGCTCCAGGGCTGCTGCCACAACCCGACCGGGGTGGACCCGCTGCTGGACGACTGGGAAGCACTCGCCGAGTCGGCCGTCAGCGGCGGCTGGATCCCCTTCGTCGACCTCGCATACCACGGGCTCGGCGACGGTCTCGAGGCCGATCTGGTGGCGACCCGGATGCTGGCCTCGCGCGTGCCGGAGATGCTGATCGCGGTCAGCTGCTCGAAGAACTTCGGCCTCTACAGCGACCGCGTCGGCGGCGCCATCGTCCTCGGCGCCTCGGCCACGGCCGCGCGGCACGCCGAGACGGCCCTGCAGAACGCCGCCCGGACCCAGTACTCGATGCCTCCGGAGCACGGCGCCGCCGTCGTCACGGCGATCCTGGAGGACGACGGCCTACGGGCCGCCTGGCGCGCGGAACTGGACCTGATGCGCGGCCGCATCACCACCAACCGGGCCGTGCTGGCCGCCGGTCTGAGCGCGCTCGGCCGGCCCGGCGAGGCACGGACCCTCGCCCGGCAGAAGGGGATGTTCTCGATGCTGACCCTGACCGGACAGCAGATGCTGCGGCTGCGCACGGAGTACGCGATCTACGGCACGTCCTCGGGGCGCGTCAACATCGCGGGCATCCCGGAGCACCGCATCCCCTGCCTCGCGCGGGGCGTCGCGGCGGTCATGGACCACTGAGCCCGCCTGTCTCGGCTGGGGCGGGGGGGGTGGGGTCCGGCGAGGGCGGTTCGGCCAGGGCGGGTTTCGGCGAGGGCGGGTTCGGCGAGGGCGGGTTTCGGCAGGCGCATGCCGACGCACTGGCCGACGTACCGCTTGTCGGGGCGGCGGGCCGGTACGACGATGGGGCGCTCGGGGTACCCAGCACCGCGAGAGGGCGACATGGACGATCCTTCGGTGGCCCTGCCGGGCGGGGCCGACCCCGCCGAGCGGACGCGGGAACTGCGCCGGGCCCACGCCGCGTTCACCCAGGACGGGCGGGTCGAGGCCCCGGTGCGGGCGGTCATCGCGAGGTCCTGGCGCCGCTGCGCCCGGGCCCGGGTCAGCCCGGAGTGCGCGCCCCGGGTGGAGCTGGCCGGGGCGGAACTGCGGTCGTACCGGGAGCAGCACCCGCTGGCCCGGGTGCTCCCGCTGTTCCGGGACCTCGTGGGCGCCTTCGCCTCGGACGGGGCCCATCTGCTGGCGGTGTGCGACGCCCGGGGCAGCCTGCTCTGGGTGGAGGGCGAACCCGCCACGATGCGGCGCGCCGAGGGCCTCGGCTTCGTGCCGGGCGCCCGCTGGGCGGAGACGGCGATGGGCACCAACGCCCCCGGCACGGCGGTGGCGGTCGGTGAGCCGGTCCAGGTCTTCGGCGCCGAGCACTTCAGCCGCCGGGTGCACCCGTGGACCTGCGCGGCGGCTCCGGTCCGCGATCCGCGCACCGGAAGGCTGCTCGGCGCCGTCGACGTCACCGGGGGCGACTGGCTGGCCCATCCGCACTCCCTCGCCTTCGTGCGGGCGGTGGCGTGCGCGGCGGAGGCCCGGCTCGCGCTGCTGGATCCGGCGCCCCGGGCATCAGGGGACTGCCTCACCGCGCTCGGCCGCGACGAGGCGTTGCTGACCGGCGGTGACCGCGAGGTCCGGCTCGGGCGGCGGCACAGCGAGATCATGGCGCTGCTCGCGCACCACCCGGAGGGGCTGTCGGGAGAGGAACTGGCGATCGCCCTGTACGAGGACGAGTCGGTGTCACCGGTGACCCTGCGCGCCGAGATGTCACGGCTGCGCGGCCTGCTGGGACCCCGGGCCCCGCTCTCCCGCCCCTACCGCGCGGCCGCGCCGCTGGAGGCCGACTTCACCGCCGTCACCCGGCATCTGGCCTCCGGCGCCGTCTCGGCGGCCCTGGCCCGCTACCCGGGCCCGCTGCTGCCCGCGTCCACGGCGCCCGGCATCGTCCGGCTCCGCCGGCGCATCGAGGAGCAGGCGCGGGCCGCGGTGATCGCGCGGGCCGACCCGGGGCTGCTGACCGACTGGGTGTGCAGCCCGTGGGGCGCGGAGGACGCCGCGGTCTGGCGGGCCCTGGCAGCCGTGCTCCCGGCTGCCGGCCGGACGGCCGCGCTGGCCCGCGTACGGGCCATCGACGCGGAACTCGGGCTGCCGCCGGTGGACTTGCCGGGCGCCGGGGGCGCGCGCAGCGCAGCGCAAAGGCCCGGCATCGACACCGGCACCGCGGTCAGCAACGGCAGCGCGGCCCCCACCCCGCCACCCGTCCCCCGTTCACCGCGCGGCCGTGCAACGTACCGGCAACCTGCGCGCCCCTAGCCTCGCGGCGAGCACCGGCCGACGGCGGCCGGCGCCCGGCAAGGGAGGACCACCCATGGCCCGTTACGCTGCGCCCGGCACCGAAGGCGCGCTCATGTCCTACGCGTCCCGCTACGGCCACTTCATAGGCGGCGAGTACGTCGAACCCGCCCTCGGCCGGTACTTCGCCAACCCCTCCCCCGTGACCGGCGAGACGTTCACCGAGGTCGCGCGCGGCACGGCCGAGGACATCGAGCGCGCACTCGACGCGGCCCACGCCGCCGCTCCCGCGTGGGGTCGCACCTCGGTCACCGAGCGGGCCACCATTCTGCTGCGCGTCGCGGACCGGATGGAGCAGAACCTGGAGGCGCTCGCGGTCGCGGAGACCTGGGAGAACGGCAAGCCCATCCGCGAGACCCTGGCCGCCGACATGCCGCTCGCCGTCGACCAGTTCCGCTACTTCGCGGGCGCGCTGCGCGCCCAGGAGGGGGCCCTCAGCCAGATCGACGAGGACACGGTGGCCTATCACTTCCACGAGCCGCTGGGCGTGGTCGCCCAGATCATCCCGTGGAACTTCCCCATCCTGATGGCCGTGTGGAAGCTGGCGCCGGCCCTGGCAGCGGGCAACACCGTGGTGCTGAAACCGGCCGAGCAGACCCCGGTGTCGGTGCACTACCTGATGAGCCTGATCGGCGACCTGCTGCCGCCGGGCGTGGTGAACATCGTCAACGGCTTCGGCGAGGAGGCGGGCAAGCCGCTCGCGTCCAGCCCGCGCGTGGCGAAGGTGGCCTTCACCGGGGAGACCTCCACCGGACGGCTGATCATGCAGTACGCGGCGGAGCACCTCAAGCCGGTCACACTGGAGTTGGGCGGCAAGAGCCCCAACCTCTTCTTCGACGACATCTGGACCGCCGACGACGACCTGCGGGACAAGGCCCTCGAGGGGTTCACGATGTTCGCCCTCAACCAGGGCGAGGTGTGCACCAGCCCCTCCCGCGCCCTGATCGAGCGCGGCCGCTACGGCGACTTCCTCGACGCGGCCGTGGCCCGCACCGAACTGATCGTGCCGGGGCACCCTTTGGACACCGACACGATGATCGGCGCGCAGGCCTCGGCGGAGCAGCTGAAGAAGGTGCTGTCGTACGTGGAGATCGGGCAGCAGGAGGGCGCGAAGATCCTGACCGGCGGACAGCGCGTGGAGCACGGCGGCGAACTGGCGGGTGGCTTCTACGTCCAGCCGACCATCTTCGAGGGCGACAACCGCATGCGGATCTTCCAGGAGGAGATCTTCGGCCCGGTGGTGTCGGTGACCTCGTTCCAGGACTTCGACGACGCCGTGCGCATCGCGAACGACACGGCGTACGGCCTGGGCGCCGGCGTCTGGACCCGCGACATCAACACGGCCTACCGCGCGGGCCGCGCGATCCAGGCGGGCCGGGTCTGGACGAACTGCTACCACGCCTACCCGGCACACGCCGCGTTCGGCGGCTACAAACAGTCGGGCATAGGCCGCGAGACCCACAAGATGATGCTGGAGCACTACCAGCAGACCAAGAACCTGCTGGTCAGCTACTCCCCCAAGAAGCTCGGCTTCTTCTAAGAAGTCGAGAACGGCGCCTGACCTGCACAAACACATCCTTCGGGCACCACTGTCAACTCTAGGGGTAGCAATCGAAGCCGGGGAACTCCTGAGTCAGATCTCTCCGATCGCCGCCCTGTCATGCGTCGTCGGGGCGGTCCTCACCTCCGGGCGTTCTGTGCGCGGAGACCCATCGGATTCGCGGCTCCACAGGTCTGAGTAGTAAGCGTGCAGGCGGCCCTGACCGCGTCCGCCGTCCCTCGTACGTCGTGAACTCGCTCCGCCCGGCGCCATGGCGCACATCGGCCTGATCGCGCTCGGCCACCGCTGGCCGGCGGCACGGTTCAACCGGGACCCGAAATGGCCGGAACGACAGTGCCGGCCGCCTCCCACAACACGCCCCAAGGTCGGTAGACGAGCCCGATCACCATCGCCGCGATGAGCCTGTCCCGCCGAAGCACCGAGAGCGGATCACCGGGCAGTCGGTATCTTCGATCAACAACACTGGCCAGTGCAACGAGATCCCCAACGCCACCGCTCCCGGCGATCGCACGACAGGACGCACGGAGCGGGACCGCCGGCGGGCTTCACATCGGCCTGCCGCCTCTCCACGCTCTCGACCCCAGGCCGTCGTCGGCGCGCGTCGGCTGCACGTCTCCAGGGACATGCCGAAACCGTACAGGGATGGACCGGCAATGCTCCTCGACCAGCACGGCTAGAGTCGCCCCCGCCCATGTGGTGGCGGCCGAGAACAGCGGCGGGGCCACGTCCTGGGACCCGCGGGGCTACCAAGAGGCGTACCAGAACATCTGGCGGGGGGAGTGAGCACAGTTTGCTCACGGCACCCCGCCGATGCGGGCGACCAGGAGTGCGACGTCGTCATCGGCCGCCGCCGGAACGAGGTGGGTGATCAGCGAGTCGCACAGGTGGTCCAGCTGCCGCTGTGGATCCGCGAGCAGGTGCGTCAGCTCGGCGAGCCGCTCGTCCAGGTCACGGCCCCGGGCTTCGATCAGTCCGTCGGTGTAGAGCACGAGAAGGCTGCCGGGAGGCACGTTGATCTCGGTGGGAGTGAAGGCGATGCCCCCGACCCCCAGGGGGACACCGGGCGGGGTGTCCAGGAGCCGGACCGTGCCGTCGGGGAGCACGAGTGCGGGCGGCGGGTGTCCGGCCCTGGTGATGGTGCAGTGTCCGGTGGCCGGGTCGCAGACGACGTACAGGAAGGTGGCCAGCATCGGCTCGGCCAGATCATCGAGGACGGCTTCCAGCTGGTGCAACAGCCGTACGGGCGAAGGGTCCAGCCGTGCGAGGGCCCGCACGGAGGCGGACAGTCGGCCCATGACCGCGGCGGCGGCGATGCCGTGCCCCATGACGTCGCCGATGAGCAGGGCGGCCTTCCCGCCGGCCAGAGCCAGGACGTCGTACCAGTCACCGCCGATCTCGTTGACGTCGCTCGCGGGGAGGTAGCGGTGGCTGACCGCGATGCCGGGTGGCGGGGTGATGTGCTGGGGGAGCATGCTGCGCTGGAGGATGACCGCAGTGTCGTGCTCACGGTGGTAGAGGCGGGCGTTGTCGATGCTGAGCGCGGCGCGGGCGGCGAGTTCACCGGCGAGGGTGACGTCTTCGGACCCGAAGGGTCCTATCGGGCGGGTGCGGTAGAAAGTGGCGACGCCGAGCACCGTCTCCCGGGCAACCAGGGGTGCCATGACCAGTGAGTGCACACCCACCGCGACCAGTTGGGCGGGCTCGGCCGAGTGCCGGGCGGCGGGGGCGACGGCCTGTTCGTCGAGACGGGCGGTCAGGAAGGACTGCCGGGCCGCGAGGGCCTGCGTGTAGGGAGCGGCGACGGGGAAGACGAGCGTCCTGCCGAGGGGGGCGAGGACATCGGTCACCTTGGATCCGGACAGCGGGGCCTTGCCCAGGCGCCGCAGGGCGACCCCGCCGGTCAGCCCCGTGCCGGGCTCGTCGCCGCGCGCCAGCGCATCCAGGACGTCCACGGTAACGACATCGGCGAGGCGCGGCACGGCGAGATCGGCGAGTTCCTGCGCGGTGCGCTCCAGGTCGAGGCTGGAGCCGACCCGGATGCTGGCCTCACTGAGCATGGCGAGCCGGCGCCGTGCGGCTTCGGCCTCGACGTGGTCGCGCTGCTGCTCGGTGATGTCGACGAGCGAGGCGATGACTCCGATCGACATGCCGGCGGGATCCTCCACCCGGACGTAGGAACACGACCACACACGGTCATGGTCCGGTTCCGCCGGCGTCCGTCCGACACGGCGACGGTCGAGGACCGGCCGCCCGGTCTCCAGCACCTGCAGCATGGCGTCCTCCATCTCGCGGGCATTCACCTCCGGGAGGATCTCGGCCAGGCGACGACCCACGTGTGCCGATTCCGGCAGCCCGTTCATGGCTTCGAGCGCGGCGTTGACCTGCAGGAACCGCAGCTGCGAGTCGAGGATCGCGATGCCGACCGGGGAGCGGGCGAACAAGCCTTCCCATACCGCCGACGACCCCCGGATGCGCCGTGCCGCGTGGGCATCGGCAGCGAAGACCAGCACCGTGGCCACGCCGTGCCCGCGGTCGGACACCGGAGAGGCCCAGATCTCCAGCTCCAGTGGATGCCCGTCGCGGTGCCAGGCGGTCACCGTGCCCATCACGCCCCGCCCGGCGGCTGCGGCTTCCCAAAGAGAGCGGCCCAGACTGCGATCGGATCCTGGATGGAGGAGGTCTGCGATGTTGCGCCCCAGCATCTGCGGCGGCGCATAGCCGAGCAATTCCTGCGCGACCTGGTTCCAGCGCACGATCGTGCCGGTCGCGCTGGTGGCCACCAGCGCGACCGGCAGCGCGCCCAACCATCCGCCGGCAGCCTGCGCGGCGCCGCTGATCAGCTCGTCAACCGGGATGCGCTCATTCATCTGGCACCTGTACCCCACGCCGCAGCGTAATTGCCCTGCGTCCACGGTCGCCGTCAGGCCCCGAGCCGCTCGGGCGGGCCCTCCGGGAACCGGGTCCTACGGATCCATCGTCTGCCCGGTCGGCATGACACCGCCTCCTGGGGCCATTCGGGCAGACACGCTCCAGAGCACGCAGCACGTCTTCCACGGGCACCGGTGATCAGGACTTCCCTGGCCCGCGTGCCGTGACATTCCGGTGGCAGGGTTCCAGCCGTAGGCCGTCTCTTCCGGTTCTTGCCTGGCCCGCGCCCCGTGTACTCAGAGCGCGCCTCCCCCTCCGCCCGGCCGGTAGGTGACTCCTTGACGGCGGCGTTCTTTCGTTTCTCGACATGGATCCCATTCCGCTTTGCCGAGATCGCCGTGGCGTCTCGTCGACTCCGGTCGATCGAGGCATGCATCCGCCGCAGTCACTCCGGGAGGCTTTCCGTCATGGCCCTGGACCCATCCGTCGCAGCGCTGCTCGAGCAGGTCTCCGCGGTCCCGAGGAGGCCCATCATCACGGCTGATCCCGCGGAGCTCCGAGAAGCGGAACGCAGCTCGAATGCGATGGTGGCACCAAGGACGCCGATCGACGTCGGATCCGTGGTGGACGGCACGGTCCCAGGGCCTGCCGGACCTGTTCCGATGCGGGTCTACCGGCCTGCCGGCAAGGAGCCTGCCGCGACCATTGTCTTCTTTCACGGAGGCGGGTGGATCGTGGGAGACCTCGATACCCACGATCACGTCGCCCGCCGAATCTGCCGTGATCTCGGGGCCGTCGTGGTCGCCGTGCACTACCGGCGGCTTCCCGAGAACAGGCTCCCGGCCGCGTTCGGTGATTGTCTTGCCGTGGCCCGGTGGGCAGCCGGTCACATCGACGAGTACGGCGGCCGACGCGACAGTCTGGCCGTCGCGGGCGACAGCGCAGGGGCAGCCCTCGCCGCATCCGTCGCCCTCGCCTTTCGCGACGCCGGGGAGCCACTCGCGGCCCAGCTCCTGGCCTACCCCGCGACGGACCGCACACTGGGCGACTACCCCTCGTACACGGAGAACGGGGAAGGTTACCTGCTCACGCTCCAAGACCTCCGCGACCTCACGGAGATCCTCCTCGGTGGCGACGCCTCCGTCGCCCACCGACTTCCGGGCCTCCCCTCTGCACGCCGCGAGCCACAGGGGCCTCGCCCCCGCCGTCATCGCCACCGCTGCCTACGACCCGCTCCGCGACGAGGGCCTGGCCTACGCCCGCGTGCTGAAGGAGGCCGGGGTCGACGTCTTCGTCCGCAACTACGACGGCCTGGTCCACGGCTTCCTCAACATGTTCGCCCTCTCCCAGGGCGCGGAGAAAGCAGTCACCGAAATGATCGAAGAACTCGGGGCCCGCCTCCGTTGAGCAGCGATGACAAAGGCACGACGCGTCCGTCCGGAGGTCACGAAGCACCGCTGAACGGAAACCCGAGGTACGCGCAAAGGGCACATGCCACCCATACTCGTCGGCTACTTCTGAGTACCCACACGATCATGTAGCATCCGGCGTCCGGAACCGCACGATCCGTTTCGGACCATGGACGGAGGAGCGCCGGTCCTTTGAGATTCCGGATCAATCGCTCGGGCAGTTCGTTCACGCCTCCGGACCGGGAATGGCGCCTGCCGGAGCCGGCCGCACCCGCTCCGGCCGTACGGACCGTGGAACCGGAGGCCGTCGAAGCGCCTCTGTGGCCCCACGAGACAGCCCTCATACGCGCCTCCGTCCGGGTGGTCGAGCCACTCGCCGCAGAGATGACGGTCTACTTCTACGCGATCCTGTTCGCCCGCTACCCGGGGTTGGTCCATGCGTCGGTCCGGGCATTCGTGCGGGTTCAGTGCGGGGCTGACGAGATGTCGGCGCCGATCCGTGTGACCTGGACGGTGCTGAGGGGGCCGGCGTCCACTCGGGTGCGCAGGGTGGCGCCACGGATCAACTCAGTGACCATGAAGGCGCCCTGTCCGTGGCGGCCGGCAGCGTAGATGGTGACCAGGGCGCGGTGGGAAAGGCGGGCGAGCAGACGTGCTTCGTCATGGAAGCGGTCGGCCGTGACCGTGTCCGTGCCCACGCGGAACACTTTGACGGCCACCTCACGGCCCAGGACTTGATCCGTGCCGCGGAAGACATCCGCCGTCCCGCCGGATCCCATGGAACCTTGAAGCCGGGAGCGACCAGGCTCCTACAGCCAGCCGTTGCGGCAGAAGGCCCGGTAGAGGGCGCCTGCCGCGAGCGCCATGAGGCCCACGGCGAGGGGGTAGCCGCAGGTCCAGCCCAGTTCGGGCATGTGCTCGAAGTTCATGCCGTAGACGCCGGCCACCATCGTGGGGATCGCGAAGATCGCCGCCCACGCGGAGATGCGCCGCATGTCGTCGTTCTGCCAGGTGCCCACGCGGGCCTGCTGCGCGCCGAGGACCGAGTCCAGGAGTTCGTCCAGGGTCCGCACCTCGATGTCCGTGCGGTGCAGGTGATCGGCAACGTCACGGATGTACGGGATGGTCTTCGGCTGGCGCCTCTCCTCGCCCGGTCCGCTCAGGAGGCCCTGGACCACCGGGACGAGGGGCTGTACCGCGTCCCGGAACTCGCGGACCTCCCGCTTGAGGGAGTAGATGCGCTCGGTGTGGTCGACGCGGGAAGTCGAGAACACCTCGTCCTCGAGCCGGTTGAGTGTGGCGCGAACTCTGCGGGCGGCGTCGCTGTACGCGTCGACGGCGACGTCCAGCACCGCGTGCACCACGGCCCGGGGACCGAGGCGCAGCATGTCCGGATCGGCGTCCAGCCGACTGGCGGCCTCGGTCGAGGGATCCATCGGTCCGTGGCGAACGGTGACAACGCTGCGCGATCCCACGAAGATCATGATGTCGCCGGTCTCCACCGCCGTCCCCTCTTCCACATACCGGAGGGTCTTCAACGCTACGGCCAGCACGTCGCCGAACCGCTCGCGCTTCGGACGCTGCCGTCCATGCAGCGCGTCCTCCACGGCCAGCGGGTGCAGGCCCAGCTCTTCGGCCAGCTGGAGCAGATCGCTTTCCGAGGGGTCTGCCAGCCGGACCCGGGCGAACTCGCCGTCACCCAAGTCCCGCAGTCGCTTGAGGGCCGACTGGCAGGCGTCTTCGGGCAACTCGCACTCCACATGCTCCGAGCGGCCCGAGTCCTGGTCGTATATGACGCATTCCATCTCCCCCGCATGCTTCGCCATCCCACTCTCATGCACCGGCGGCCGACTTTCCTCTGGCGCCCGTCGTGTGGTGGGAGACACCGGCGACGGCTCGTGTAGGAGCATGCACGCGGGTAAGAGCGGATCCATGAACGCGGTAGGGGAGTTGCTGTCCGAGTCCGGCGTCGGGGGATGATCGGGTGGCTGGTGCACGTCATCGAGGCTGCCGGCGCGCTGATCATCTTCGCCGGCACGGTGTGGGCCTTCGCCCGGTTCGCCACGACCGGTCTGCGCCGGCGTTCCCTTATCGGCGAGTTCAACAAGATCCGCCTCAGTCTGGGACGTTTCCTCGTCCTGGGGCTGGAGTTCCAGCTGGCGGGCGATGTCCTGCGTACGGCGGTGGCCCCCGGTTTCACCGAGATCGGCCAGCTGGCGGCCATCGCGGCCATCCGCACCGTCCTGAACTTCTTCCTCACCCGGGAGATCGCACAGGAACGTGCCGAGATCGAACGGGACCAGGAGGAGGCCGTGCCGCAGGCTGCGGCCCCCTGACCATCCGACTCCGGGCCCCCGGTGTGTGATGCCGGGCAGTGGGGAACACGGGCTGGCGAGGTGATCGACTGTGCTCAGGCGAGGCGATGTTCGCGGACTTGCGCGCGCGGCTGTGACTGGACGGATCGACTTTGTGCGGCGTGCGGCACGAGGCCCTGGAAGTGAGCGGGACGATCTGATCCTGGGGGCCAAATCAGCGGTCGCGGCGATGGCCGCGTGGGTGGTCGCCCGCTACCTGCTGCCGCCGACCGTGTCCACGTTCGCACCGTTCACCGCGCTGGTCGCCCTGCAGGCCACGGTGTACCGCTCGGTCCGCGACTGCGTCCAGTACCTGGCGGCGATGGCCGTGGGGGCCGCACTCGCAGGCTCCCTGGCCGCTGTGGCGGGGATCCATGGGTGGACCTTCGGCCTCCTCACCCTGGCCGCGCTCGGCCTGGGAAGGATCGAGCGGTTCGGTGAGCAGGGCACCCAGGTCGCCATCGTCGGCTTCTTCGCGTTCTCCTCCGGCCACGGACGCATCGACTACATCGGCTACCTGGCCGCCTCGGTAGCCGTCGGTGCGCTGTGCGGCCTCAGCGCGCACCTCGTCCTCGCGCCCGCCCGCCACGTCCACCACCGGCAACAAGCAGTCGCCGACCTCTACACCGCGATGAGCCGACGCCTCGAAGGCCTGGCCGAGGTCTTCACAGGAAACGACCCCGACACCCAGCGCATCGGGCACTGGCGCCGTGACTGGCGCAAACTCGCCGCCGAATGCGAGCGCATCCAACACGCCATCGACACCGAGATCGAGAACACCCGCCTCCACCCCCGCCACCTCGCCGACCGCGCCGATATGGTCCTGCCCCGCGCCCGTGGCGCCGCCACCGTCGCCGAACGCACCATGGACCACCTCCGCTCCCTGACCCGCACCCTCCACTACGCCCTGGACAGCGGAGAGATCCAGAACCTCCCCGCATCCTTCCGGACCGCCTCCAGCTCGCTGCTGCGGAGGGCGGCCACCGCGATGCAGGAGATCGGCCAGACCTCCCTCACCGACACCGGGCACCTGGACGGCCTGATCGAGGACGCGACGGCAGAACTCAACCGCGTCGAACAACAGGAACGAGCAGCCTCCGAAGCCACGCCGGCCGTACACACCCTCCAGGGCACCCTCCTCACGGACATCGCCCGCCTCCTGACCGAACTCCGCTCCGGCCACAAAGCCCTCACCCCGAAACCCTGACCGAAGACCCGTACCAAGGACAACGTTCTCGCACGACCCCAAGCACGCGGCGCCTGGTGGCGATACCGCGCCACTGTTTCAAGCGGTCGAAGCACCGTTCGACGGCGTTGCGGCGCTTGTAGACGCTGCGGTCGAATGCCGGCGGGCGGCCGCCTCGGTTGCCTCGCCGGGCCCGGTTGTGGACCTGGTCGGACCGCTCCGGGATGGCGTGGGCGATGCCCCCTGCGTCGAAGCCAGGTCCGGATCGCCTTCGAGCTGTAGCCCTTGTCGCCGATGACGTGGCCGGGCCGCATCCGCGGCCGGCCACGAGACCGGAGAACCCATCGCCATCGAGGTCCGCAGCCGAGACGCAGGAGCCGAACAGGTCCCGGGCCTCCGCCTCACGAGGACCACGTCTCCGGCGCGGGTCTCCTCCCACCGGGCCACGGCCTGCGCGATGCTCGGCGAAGCGCCCGACCTGCCGGCCGATCAGCAATCGGATCACCTCCGCAGCGTCCTGTCCAGCGGCCGTAGGGCCCTCCCGAGGGGGACTAATGGAAGGGTTTGCCTCTATATCGCCGGGTAGACAGTACTGAGTTCGAATCCATCTACGCCGAAGAATGGAGACACCCCCGTGTCCGTCGTCAAGAACGCCCTCCCGGAAGCCGACCTCAAAATCGTCGGTGATGCGCTGCAGGGAGCCCTGGTGGACCTGGTCGACCTGTCGCTCGTCTCCAAGCAGGTCCACTGGAACGTGGTCGGCCCCCGCTTCCGATCGGTGCACCTCCAGCTGGACGAGGTCGTCACCGCGGCCCGCACCCACTCCGACGTGGTCGCCGAGCGTGCCGCCGCCCTCGGAATCACTCCGGACGGCCGGGCCGCCACTGTGGCTTCGGCGAGAGCCATCACCGACGTACCGGAGGGCTGGGTCAAGGACGTGGACGCCGTGCGCATGCTCGTCGACGCCCTCAGCACGGTGATCACCCGGATGCGGGAGCGCATCGCAGTCACCGACAAGCCCGACCCGGTCACCCAGGACATCCTGATCTCTCTGACCGGTGAGCTCGAGAAGCACCACTGGATGTTCGCCGCCGAAAGCGCCTGAGCCGACCGATGCGCTCCGGCTCCCCCCTGGAGGGAGCCGGAGCGTCGGCGTCCCAGTGGCCCGGAACGCCGGAACGCGGTGCAAGGGAGTCGGAGTCAGATCGGACGCACTGATCACCGTGTCCGCACTCACGTGAACCGAACCACCCCGGCGCCCCAGAAGTGGCTGGTCACCGGCCGCCTGACAAGCCGAAGGCCTTGTCAGATCGAGCCGACGACCTTGCGAGGGGTAACGCGGACGACGACCCGGTCGGTGTCGTCCTTCGACGCCGGGTTGAAGTCCGCGTAGTCCTTGCCCGTGTACTTGCGCGACAGTTCATCGATCAGTTCCTGCCCGCCCTCCGTGGTCAGCGTGGCCGTGCCGCGGACCTCGGCATAGGTGTAGGGCGCGTTGTGCGGGTTGATCATGACGGTGATCCGGGGATCGGCACGCAGGTTCTTCTCCTTGCGCCGGCCGACGGTCGTGGAGACCAACAGGTCCTCGCCGTCCCGGGTGAGCCAGGTGATCGACAGCTGCGGGCTGCCGTCCGGCTGGATCGTGGCAACGGTCGCAAAAACCGGGCTGTCGTCGATGAGCTTCTTCAGGTCCTCGGAGAGTTCGGCGGACACGGAGCGGGTTCCTTCCCTCGGCTGACTGCTGTCCCCGGGATCAACTGCCGCCAGTGGAGATCGGCAACGGACAGCCCCGCAGAATCTCTGCTGGCTCCCACCACGTTCCGGCCGCTCCCGTGCTCGGGAGCGGGCGCCGGTGGTGCGAAAACCCCCTCGTGGTCGTCTCAGGGCACCGACCCGCGGGGCGGGAGCCCTTCCGGCCGCCCGCGTGACCTCCAGCGCCTACATGTGGGACTGGCCGTAGTACCGGCCGAACCGCTCCAGGTAGTCGGACTCGCCGGCCTGTTTGGCCTCGTCGTACTCCGGTGCGTCCTTGACCTGGTCCTTCGTCCGGTTGACGTAGACCTTCTCCCCGATCATGTCGATGCGCTCGATGGTCCCGGCCGGCAGCAGCACATGCTTGCCGAAGATCCACACCCCCGTGTCCACGACCAGGTAGGAGGCTCCGACATCCTCGGAATGCTTATCGATCTTGCCGATGCTCCCGTCGGTGGCCTCCACCTTGTAGCCGACGATGTCGGTGCCCTTCAGGTATCCCGCGTTGGGGTGGTAGCCCCAGATGTCGAACGCGCTCACAGCGACGCCTTTCGGTTGTCCATGACTACGGACAACCTGACCGGATCTCATCGAACGCAAAACCCCAGCAAGAGAAAGCCACTCCGCTGCCTGCCGCTCGCGCTCTCTCGAACGCGACGACGGCCCTACCGCCGGGGCGCGGTAGCAAGACATCGACGGAACTGCTCCATCTCCCCCGTCTCAGAACTCTGGCAAGACTGACGCATTCCCGTTCGACGGTCAGGAGGCCCCTGCCTCACACACGCCCTTCACCGCGTTGCGGATGTCCAGGACCATCGCGGCCAGGACGGCAAGGCGTCCGCCTCACCCTGCTCGCGGCCCGGCCTTAGCCCCTCACCTGCGTGCTAGCGGCCGCCGGGTCAGGCGGGTCGCTTGAGGGGCCCCGGCCGGGACCCTCATACGGCCGACGGTCAGTGGGACAGCGGCAAGGACTCCTGTTCAACGTCCTGTTGGTGCCACCCGTATGGGTCCAGCCGGCAAGCGATCCCGTCAACGACTCGCCCAGCGCATGAGCGGCCTGCTGATGCGCCTCAGCGAGGATCGGGCCGGCAACACGCCGGTGGCGCTGACTGCCCCGCGGCTGCACGAGGCGCGCCTCCTCGACAACGACATCGCTAAGGTCGACGCCGCGCTGCGGCAGGCCGAGGACAGCCTGCGTTTCAATCCCCGCGTGCGCGAGGGGCATCTCTTCCTGCGGGTGCTGCGCACCGGGCTGGACACCTTGAAAATCTGCGCGGTGGTGCTGCGCTGCGCCGACCGGTTCAGCGAGTGCGCCGACGCCCGTCCGACGACAAGCCCCGCCCCGAAGACGGGTGAACAGCCCCCGCGGGGCCCGACGGCGTCCCTCGGTCATCGCTGACATGGCCCGGCCGACCGCACGGTCTTCCGGGTCTCAGTGTCCGGGCCCGTGCCGCCGGACCGCTCGGACCGCCAAAGCCGTCGGGACCGCCGGTCCCGTCCGGACCTCCCTGCCGGCGCCCGCCTGTCCCGCTCATCCGTTCTGCGTCGCGGTGGCGGAGCGGGCCGAGATCGGGGTGGCGATCTGCTCCAGGGAGCGGCCCTCGGCGGCAACCGCGTAGAAGACGGCCACCACTCCGGCGGCGACCATCAGCCCGGCGCCGACACAAAAGGCGAGCACCGCGTCGGAGACCACACCGCTGGAGGTCAGGTTCGCGAAGAGCAGCGGGCCCGAGATGCCTCCCGCCGCGGTGCCGACGGCGTAGAAGAAGGCGATCGCCATCGCGCGGGTCTCCATCGGGAAGATCTCGCTGACGGTGAGGTAGGCCGAACTGCCCCCGGCGGAAGCGAAGAAGAGCACGACGCACCAGCAGGCGGTCATCGTCACCGCACTGAGCCGGCCGGCGCGAAGAGCCATGCGGTGGCGAAGAGCAGCAGGCCGGAGAGGATGTACGTGCCCGCGATCATCGGGCGGCGGCCGACCGTCTCGAAGAGGCGCCCGAGCAGGAGCGGCCCGAGGAAGTTCAGGAAGGCGATGACGGCGAAGTAGTAGCCGGTCACTCCGCTGGAGACGTGGAAGAAGGTGACGAGGATGGAACCGAAGCCGAAGGTGGTGGCGTTGCAGAGGAAGGCCTGGCCGACGAAGAGGGAGAGGCCGAGGACGGCGCGGCGCGGGTAGGAGCGGAAGACCGTCTTCGCGATCTCGCCGAAGCCGATGCTGTGGCGCTGGGTGACGGTGATGGACTCCTCCGGCTCGGGCAGCCGGTGCCCCTTCTCCGCCTCCACCTGCCGCTCCACGTCCGCGACCAGGGCTTCCGCCTCCTCGGTCCTGCCGTGGATCATCATCCAGTGGGGGCTTTCGGGGACGTGGCGCCGCACCAGCAGGATGACCAGGCCGAGCACGACGCCCAGGGCGAACGTCAGCCGCCAGCCCACCGACTCCGGGAAGATGTCCGTGTTCAGGGCGACGACCGACAGGAGGGCGCCGGCCACCGCGCCGATCCAGAAGCTGCCGTTGATGATCAGGTCGACACGGCCCCGGAACCGGCTCGGGATCAGTTCGTCGATCGCCGAGTTGATGGCCGCGTACTCGCCGCCGATGCCGAAACCGGTGAGGCCGAGGGTGATCAGGAACAGCTTCTTGCGCCCGTAGAGGTCGGTGAAAAGCGGTTGGGCACGGTACGACGTGAGCTTCGCCGAATGGCTGTACCGCTACCTCATCGGCGAAGACATGGCCGGCCCCAACACCGCAGCCTTCTATCCCGGCCCGGTACAGCTGCGCCGACTTCCGATGACCGCTGGAGCGGCCAGAGGCCTGGAGCGGGCCGGACCGCGGCATATGACCCTGCCTGCCACCACAGTCGCAGACGCCTACCATGTTGCCTGGAGACCCAAACGAGACGACCTCTCAGCCCGGATTGCCTGAAGGGCACGTGTCCAGTGCCGCTTCCAGGGTGTGCGCGTACTTCCTGAAGTTCCGTTTGATGGCCTCCGGGGAATTGGACGAGGGCATCAGAACGCCGGGGAGGAAAGCCGCTCGCCACATCAGGAAGACCTCGCACGCCGTACGCGCGTGGGCGGGTGACCCCAGCAGGGCAGCGGTTTCGAGCACCTCGATGATGGTCGAGGCATTGGCCTCCACGCCCTGCGGCGCGCGGAACGAGGCCGTGCCCACCAGAGCGTGCAACAGGTGCGTCAGCTGAAGGTCTGCGCCCATCCGGGCCATGCGCCGCACCGCCTCGGCTCCACCGAGTTCCGGCGAGAACTCCTCGATGCAGCCGGACCACAACAGCAACGACGTGACGGGAATGTCATGCTCGCGCAGGTATCCCAGCTGATCGACGATGTCCATCGTCGTCGGATGGAATCTGCCGATGTCCCGCACTGCGGCAAGGATCCGGTCCAGTTCGGTGCGGCGGATCGTGACGAACTCGGCCACCGTTTCCCCACGGAGGGACGCTCCACATTCGACGATCCCCCCGAGAGGCCCGAAGATCTCCCGCGCGAGAGACGTCTCCGAGGCCATGGGCCGCTCATCCACCGCTGCTCATCCCCTTCGCGTGCATGTTCGTTTCCTCGTCGCCCTAGAACCGGTTGCTGAAGTGTTCCATGATCGCCTGCCCTTGCGGGAGGGCTTGTAGATGCTTGTTGAGCAGCTCGATTCCTTCCGGAGTATTCACGAAGTACTCGGGGAGATTGCCGGCCGGCCCCGAATGCAGCCTGTACACGGATTCGGCGAAATCCGGCGGGACCTGGACGCGCACGACGGTCCCAGCCGGACCCGCGTACTGGGTCGCCGCCCGATTGAAGTCGTCCGTCAGATAGACACCGGCATCCGGCGTGTACTGGCGCTTCACGTTGACATCGGGATCGAGCGAGAAATCAGGTCCCTTCCAGTCCGGGGTGCCGTGATACAGCACCTTGTACGGGGAGAGTCCGAGCGGGTCGAGCTCCCGGTACGGGTTCACCACGTAGGCCACGGGGTTGGCCGCGGCCTTCAGCCCCAGGGGGTCCGGGGTCGCATAGCGGGCCGTCTCGGGATCGTAGTGACGGTTGACGTTGTAGTGGAGACCCGACTCCGGGTCGTGGTATTGGCCCGGGAATCGCAATGGCGTGTAAGCCGTGCTCGCCACCGGCCACGCCACCGACCCCCACACGGTGCTGCGGCTCTGCCAGGCCAGGGTCCCTGATTCGTCGACGAGCTCCGTGGGCGTGCCCACCAGGTCCGTGACGATGGAGAAGAAGCGCTCGTCTATCGCTTCCTGCGGCGCGTCGGCCGGGAGAATGCGCTCCGTCTGGGTGAGGGGACGCAAGCCGTTGTGGTCCCACGTCATCGTCACCAGGTTCGACGAACCGGCCGAACGCGAGGTCTGCTCGCACAGCGTGGTCCCGTCCCAGACGAAGTCGACCCGCTCGACGACTGTTTCCCCGTCTGCCCCCAGTCGCTCCTTGGCAGTCCGGCGGTTCAGCGCGTCGTACCGGTAACGCCAGGGTGTCCCGTCAGGCGTGGTGACCTTGATCAGCCGGTCCTCGGTGTCCCATTCGTAGCGCCAGGTGTCCGGCTTCCTGGAGAGGCGGGTCTTCTGGCGCAGTACGACCCTGCCGAGCGCGTCGTACTCGTAGCGGACCGCACCCGCGCGGGTCACCCGCGTTCCGGTGTAGGCGCGCTCACCGAGGGATTCGGCACCGGGGTGCCCTTCGGGCCAGGAGGCCATGGTCTGATTGCCGGCCTCGTCGTAGGCGTAGCGCTCCGTCCAGCCGGCCGCCTCGACGCCCACGACCCGGCCGGCCGGGTCGAGGGTGAAGGTCCGGCTGCCATGGTGCGGATCCGAGGTTCCGGACAGGTGGCCGTCCGCACGGTAGCCGTAGTCGCGTTGCCGCAGGGTCGCGCCCTCGCGGCCCACGACACGCTGGCCCGTGAGGCGGCCCGCCTCGTCGTAGGTGTGCGAGAGGGTCAATGCTTCCGTGTGTCGCCCTACTTCCCGACCTACGACGTCCCGCTCGAAGGTCAGAGTGCGTCCCGAGACGGTGAGGGCCGAGCGCCGGCCCGTCTCGTCGTACGTCCACCGGGACTGGGCCCCCGTCGGCGTCGTACGGTGGGTACGGCGGCCCAGGGCGTCATGGGCGAAATCCATCGTGCGGCCGTCGACCGTCTCGGACCGTACGAGTCCGGCCCGGTCGCGCAGCCAGGTGACCGTGGCGTCCGGGGACGCCGCGGACACCAGGTGGTCCGAGACGTCGTACTCGAACGTGGTCACCAGGCCGGCCGCGTCCTTGTGGACGATCTGCCCCAGTTCATTGCGCCGGTAGGCGACGGTCTGGCCCAGCGCGTCGGTGCGGGAGGCCAGACGGCCACCCGCGTCGTAGGCATAGCCGAGCGGTCGCGAGTCGAAGTCGTTCTCCGCGATCAGACGGCCCGCCGCGTCATAGCTGTAGGTCCACGACAGACCCTGCGGATTGGTGACCTCCGTCAGGCGCAGTTCGGTGTCGTGGGCGAAGGTGTAGCGGGCTCCTTCCGGGCCGGTACGGGCCACCAGGAGATCGAAGTCGCCGTACTCGTAGGCCGTCACCCCGCCCACCGCATCCGTGTGGGTCAGACAGTTGCCTTCGCCGTCGTACGTCCAGGACTCCGAGGTGCCGTCGGGGTTGACCCGCAGCAGGATCTGCCCCTCCACGTTCCACGTGAAGCGTGTGGTGTGGCCCAGTGGATCCGTGACCCCTGTAGGACGGCCGAAAGCGTCCCGCTCGTACGATGTCGTCGCGCCGAGGGGTTCGACGGTGGCCATGACCCGACCGGCCGCGTCGAAACGAACCTGCGATGTGTGGCCGAGAGGGTCGACCACCGAGGCGAGGTGTCCCCTGCTGTCGTACATGAACCGGGTGGTCGCTCCCGAAGTACCGGTCACCGAGGTGCGGTTGCCGCGCTCGTCGTAGGTCTGACGGATGGTCGTACCGTCAGGGTTGACCACCTTCACCGGCAGTCCCAGTCCGTTGTACTCCGCCCTCCAGGCGCGGCCGTCCGGACGAACGACCGACAGCACCCTCCCCCCTTCGTCGTAGGTCCGCCGAGTGACCAAGCCGAGCGGACCGGTCTCTTCCAGTAGCTGACCGAACCGGTCGTACACCAGGCGCGTGGTCGCGCCCAGCTCGTCGCTGCGGGCGACGATCCGGGACCTGTCGTCGACCACGTAACGGCGGGTGTGCCCCTGAGAGGTGGTGACGGTGGTGACGCGGTGGCCCGTCGGCGCGTCGACCGTGTCGTAAGTCAGGGTCAGGCTCATGTGCCCGCCCTCGCCTCCCTCGGCGACGCAACGGTCTTGGTCGTCGTAGGCGTAGTCGTAGCGGCGGTCGTTCGTGTCGGTCCAGGAAGTGACGCGGTCGCACGCGTCGTAGGTGAAACGTAGTGGCAGACCGGAGGAATTGATGACCTCGGTGAGGTTCCCGTCCGTGTAGCCGTACGCGCGGATCCGTGGACCGCCTTCCAGATGGAGGGCGGTGATGCGACCCTGGGCCGTCTCGAAGTGCAGTCGATGGCCCCCGCTGTGGGATATGCCGGCCGGGGTCCCCTCCTCGTCGTACTCGAAGACGAGGAGGTTGCCGTTGCGGTCTTCCAGCTGCGCGAGTGGGGCCACTGCCGCTTCGGTGTTGTCCGATGGGCCGGTGAACCGGCGGACGTGGCCCGTGTCCGGATCGGTGAGTACGTAGTCGCCGTCCGGGGCCCGCTCGAGGAGCATGCGAGCACCGAATACGGGTCGGACGGGGACACCGGGCGCGGGGTGGGGGAAGGCCAGCAGGAGGCCGTCCTCCGCCACTAGCACCACTCCCTCGGCATCGATCTCAAGGCGCTGGTCGATCGTGCTGGCCCAGGACGGTCCGAACCAACGGCCGGCCCGGTAACCCGAATCCGCCCGGCGGGTGAAGACCAAGGGCAGCGCGCCGGGTATCTCCACGTCCGTCTGAGGGAGGTACATCCGGCCGGTGGCGAGGTCGATCGGGTCCGTACCCTTGCTCGTCTTGAGTGGGTCGGGGGTGGAGTGCGCTCCCGGTCCGTCCTTGTTCAGTGAGGCCCGGGGGCCGGTCTTGGGTATGTCGTCCAGGTGCGAGGCTGCGGAGCCGACCTTCTTCAATGACCCCAGGCCCTTGGAGCCGACGAGTTCGGGGATCAGCTTGCCGATGCCTTCGGAGGGGTCCTTCATGAACTCGTCGAGCATCTTCTTGCCCGCCCCGAGCGGGTCGTTGGCCATCGTGACCAGACCCGCCGCCGTCGAGTTCAAGTTCGTCACGTACTCGGCCGGGTGCGTCAGGTTGTACGGATCCATCGGATTCAGCGCACGCGCGAAGTTCACGATCCCCGCCGTGCCCTTGATGACACCACCCGCCAGGTGCGTCTTGGCTAGATCCATGTAATCCATGCCGTCGCCGAGCTGCTTCGCGTACGAAGGCTTCGGCGGAGCCGCGTCCCGCGCCGCCCGCACCGCCGTACGGACCGTCTCTGCCACGTCGTTGCGCTGCTTGCGGGCCGTATCCAGCTTGTCCTGCGCGGCCGTCGCGATCGCCGTCCCCGGATCGGTGAAGTTCTCCGAGGGGCGGGGCGGCAGCGGATCCTGCTTCGCCTTCAACGCGTCGTTGTACGTCTCGACCAGCTTGTTGTGCGCGCCGCGGGCCTCGGTGGAGACCTTCTTCGCCCGGTTGTACTCCTCCAACGCCTCCCTGGCCTGCCCCTGCGCCCACTCCACGGTCTCCGCGAACCGGCCCATCGCGTCCGCGGCCTTCCCGAACGCCTCGGCCGCCTTGAACCAGCGCGGCGGCTCCTTCGCCACCGACTCCCGGAAGGCCTCCGCCGTCTTGCCCTTCAGGCCGTCCGGCTCCCCCATCCCCTTCAGCCCGTTGCCGACCTTGTCGAAGGACGCCTTGAAATCGTTCAGATGGGACACCTGCGCGCGGATCTTCGACACACTGCCGTAGACCAGCCTGTCCGGATCCTCCGTCTGCCCCAGCTCCAGCTCCGCGACATCCGCGCCCAGCCGGTTCGCGGCCGAACGGCTCTTGTCACGGATCCAGTCACCGGCGTCATCCAGGCCGACCTCCTCCGCAAGGTCTGCCGTCTTGTCGCCGGCCCACTCGACCGCGTCACCGACCTTCTCCGCACCCTTCTCGACACCGTCCTCGACGACGTCCGGTACGAAATCCCGCCAGCCCATCAGTGACCGTCCCCGTCACGCCTCGCCTGCTCCAGCAGATCCTTCAGCGAACCGATCCTGCCCGTCGAGGTGACCGTGTCCCCCGTGTCCGACCACGTCTTCTTCACGTCCTCGGCACCCTTCTCGAAGGACTCCGCGCTGTAATCGGGCTTGTAGACGTCCGCGGAGAAGATCTCCCCCCACGGCTTCTTCTCGATCTCGTCCTCACTGGCGTGCGGATTGCCGTAGGCGGCGTTCGCGACGACCCGGAACGTGCCGTGAAGGTACTGCTCCTCCTCCCACACCGTGCCCGCCGCGATGCCCAGCGACTGTGCGAGGGTGCTCGCGTTCTGCACGAGGCTGCGCACGCCCCACTCCCAGCGCTCGCAGAAATCCTCGAAGTCGGTGGCGAGCCCGGCGTGCCCGGCCTCCATCCCCGTCATCGCCAGATTCTCGAACCCCGCACCCATCGACGCACCGGCCGCATCCCCCGACTCCCGCAACTCACCGATCGCCGCCCGCAACCCGTCCCGAATGCTCTTGACCGCCGCCGGCGAAACCTCGAGATCCCCGTCGCCCGCCATCAGTCCACCTCCCCACGGTCACCGATATCCACGGCGCTGCCCTCGGGAACGATCCCCGCCACCGGCGGGAAGAACATCGACCCGTCCCCGTCCGCGACGTTCACGACCACACCCGCCGGACCATCCGCCAACCGAACCAGCAGCACGGCCCGCCGGAACTCCCCCAGCAGACGTGCAGGATCACCCCGCCCGTCCCGTATCGCCGCGATCTCTAAGGTCAGTTCCATGGCCCGTATCCCCTCCAGCTCCGGTCAGCGTCCGCAGGAGGCACGCCAACGGGGACCCCGGCGGTTCCACTCAGGCCCCTGAGACTCCTCCATCACCAGGGAGATCCCGGTGACCTCCTAGCCGGCGCGGGCGGCAGGCCAACCCCTCGCGGGACTCCGCACATCCGGATGCACGTAGACGGGTTCTCGACCAAGAGCACCTGTGTCCACGAGCTTCTCCTGTCTACCATCCTCGATCGAGTCCGCCCAGACCGCCGAAGCCGCTGCCGCCCGCGCTGTCCAGGCCGAACGGCCGGGCATCACCGAGCTCGATCAGTGTCGTTGTGGGTTCACCCGCTTCCGCCGACGGCCACGGCCGCGGCCATGCAACAACAGCCCCCTCGCTCCCCCCAGACCGAGATCCGGGCCAGTTACGGGCCAGCACCGTCCCAGCAGAGGAACATGTCTTCGCCTTACCTGGTCAGGAGCGGTGTAGCGCGCGTACCACCAGCACTCCAAGAACTTGCCGGTCAGCTACTCCCCCAAGAAGCTCGGCTTCTTCTAGATGGGCGAAGTCCACTGTCGGAAGCGGGCGTTGCACATCCCGGCCAACACCCGCTCCGGCCGGGCCTATTGATCAGAAACTCATGGGGTTCCCGCCGAGGACGTTGCGGACGTGGGAGCCTCTGTCGGCGGCCAGACCCGGCCGGGCCTCAGAGCC